>NZ_JAFLVR010000034.1 GCF_017315985.1 Candidatus Enterococcus murrayae
TTTAAATATACAAGGTGAAGGTAATGAAAAAACAAACAATTTTACAGGGATTCGAATGGTATCTACCTGCTGACAGGAATCATTGGAAAACATTAGCAGAAAAAGCGGAAGAATTACATCAGTTTGGACTGAATGCTATTTGGATGCCGCCAGCCTACAAAGGTTCAGAAGGTGTGAATGATGTAGGTTACGGAACTTATGATCTTTACGATCTTGGTGAATTCGATCAAAAAGGGAGTTTGGCCACGAAGTATGGAACAAAAGAGGAGTACTTAGCCAGTATTGCTGCATTGAAAAACGCTGGCTTAAAGATTTATGCGGATATTGTTTTTGATCATTTTATGGGAGCTGACGAAACAGAGGTTGTGTCAGCGGTGTCCTACCAATTTGATGATCGTACTAAACCGAGTTCAGGTGAAGAGGAAATCGAAGCTTGGACAAAGTTTACTTTTCCTGGTCGAAAGGGAAAATATAACGATTATCAATGGAATTGGAAAAATTTCTCTGGGGTTGACTACGACGCTCGCGAAAAGGATCATGCGATTTTTAACTTTGCTGACAAAGGATGGGAGCCGAAGGTTGATGATGAAAATGGAAACTTTGACTATTTAATGGGCTGTAATCTGGATATGGAGAACCCTGAAACAATTGAACAATTAGACAAATGGGGAAGATGGTATCAAGAATTGACGGATGTTGACGGATATCGCTTGGATGCGGTGAAGCACATACGATTTGATTTGTTTGTAGATTGGTTGCTTCATCGTCGTGAGGAAAAAGGCGAAGAACTTTTTGTTGTCGGTGAGTATTGGACCGATGAGCTGCAAAAGCTGCAGGAATATTTGGATTCATCAGGTAATTTGATTTCGCTCTTTGATGTGCCTTTGCATTTTAATCTATTCCAAGCAGCTTCGACAATGGGAAACTATGATATGCGAGAGATTTTTTCTGGTACCTTGATTGAAACTCGCCCTGATTGGGCTGTAACCTTTGTCGATAATCATGATACACAACATGGACAAAGTTTAGAGTCATGGATAGAAGGCTGGTTTAAATTGCATGCATATAGTCTAATCTTATTGAGAAATGAGGGAACACCAGTTGTTTTCTGGGGAGACCTCTATGGGACAGAAAATGCTGAAGCAGTCGGAGACGGGCTGCTTGCTCTGATCAAATTACGAGAAGAGCTAAACTTTGGCAGTCAAGCAGATTATTTTGACGATTCAGATGTGATCGGCTGGACATTGACTGGCGATTTTGACGATGATGAGTCTGGAGCAGCGATCATTATGACCAATGCTAAAGGCGGAACGAAAGAAATGACTGTAAGCGCGGTTCATGAGGGAGAGACGTTTATTGACATACTTGGAAATAATAAAGCAAAAATAATTTTGGATGAAAATGGTCAAGGTGTATTTCCGGTGAATGATGGACAAGTATCGGTCTACATAAATGAAAAATTAGTGGAAAGAATAAGTAATTGACCTAAAAGTCTTTTTGAAAAAAACTTAACAAAATGAAAGCAAACGATCAAATGACTATCAATTGCGATGGTCATTTGATCGTTTTACTTTCTACTTATTCTTTTGTATCATTTTTTTTCTTTAATCAATTAAGGTCTTCTTTAGTATATTTTTATCAGTCTTTTATTGCTTTGTCTTGTTTTTTTGCGATTGCAGCATCAGAACGTTCACGAATCTGTACCTTGATTTTTTGTGTGTAGCCTTCATCTGTCAAAATCATTAGTAGATCACCGACCTTCATTATTGTGTCTCCATGAGTCAGTATCTCTGCAGATCCACGTCGAATTGAAATTAGCAGCATCTCTTTCGGCCAATTGAAATCCCGAACCATTGTGCCGTCCAACGTACTTTCTGCTGTAACAGGAAATTCGATGATGGTCTTATTTCCTGTTATATTGGGAATATGTCCCTTGAGCAAGCGTTCCAGTAATGATTCATATATGGGATTTCCGCCTAACAAATCGTTAATGACATATGCTGTTAAAGAACAAACTGCTAGCGGCATTAAATGAGTAATATTACCGACCATTTCAGTTACTAAAATAATGGCAGTCAAAGGCGCTTTACCAATAGCCGTGAAATAACCAGCCATCGCAAAAATCGCAAAATCCCGAATCAATACAGAATCTAAGCCAAACCATTGATGTAAAATGGTTCCATAAATTCCACCGATCAATGCACCTAAAGTTAGAATTGGCAAAAAGATTCCACCTGGAAGATTTGCACCATAAGATACCATCGAAAAGACAAAGCGTAAGATAAATAAAAAAATCAATACTGTTAAGGGAAAGCTATTTTCACCAATGGCCAAAACGATTTGGTTTCCCCCGCCCAAATAAAACGGGAAAAAGAAAGCAATTGGTATAATCAAAAGAAATGGAATAATCCCATAAAGATGGTCTGGTAAATGAGTTTTTTTATAAATTATCGGTAGTGACAGAAGAACAATCTGATATATATAACCTAGAAAGCCCAAAATAATTCCTAGTAAAACGAGTAAACCATAATATTTCAAGGGTAGCGAAGGAACATTTGCAATAAATAAAACAGGCTTTAGTCCAAAAAAATTTAATGAAACCAAGTTAGCAGTTAGTGCCGAGGTTAGAGAAGTCAGCCAAATTAATGGAGAAAAATGATGATGTACTTCTTCGATTACAAATAGCAAACCAGCAATTGGCGCATTGAAGGCTGCGCCTAGTCCAGCCGCTGCACCGCTAGAAATGAAAATTTTCTTTTCAGAGGTAGAGGCACTAGTATATTCACTGAAGCCTTGTCCCACCATCGCTCCTAATTGAATAGATGGCCCTTCTCGACCTAGAAATAATCCTGAACCGACTGACATTATCCCACCGATGAACTTTTTCCAAAGAATGGAGAACCAATTGAGCCTGATTTCGCCTTGTAAGGCCCCTTCAACCTGCGGTATTCCACTGCCTTTAATATCTGGCTCTGATTTGATTAATGCCCCAACGACAAAAGCCGTTGTCAACATTATCAAGCCCCATGGTATTAACCAAAAAGGATTCTCTCGGAACCATAAATAAAGGGTTACTATATGTTCTGACATTTCTTCAATCAGTAAACGGAAGAGGCTGACGATAATACCCGCAATCGCTCCGATTAAGACACCTTTCAAAATAAAAATAACTTTCGTGCCATCTAGACGTTTGATTTCGTGTTCGTTTTTCATGTTTTCCCTCCATACCATTATTAAATTTAGCGCGAATTTGCGAGAAAAACAAGGTTGAATCCATGAATTCGTTTTTTTAAAATGTTGCTAGTGTCGCGAAAGTTTCTGAGATGCTATAATGAAAAAGATTGAATAAAGAAAGGACGTTTTGCATGCCAAACAAACAGGAGTTGTTAGCAGGACTAAACCCTAAGCAAAAAGAAGCAGTGCTCCATACCGAAGGCCCATTATTGATTATGGCGGGAGCAGGAAGTGGAAAGACACGAGTTTTAACACACCGTATTGCTTATTTAATAGAAGAAAAAAATGTGAATCCATGGAATATATTAGCGATCACTTTTACAAATAAAGCAGCACGTGAAATGAAAGAACGAGTCAATGCGATTCTAGGTCAAGGAGGGGAGAGTGTATGGGTCTCGACCTTTCACTCAATGTGTGTGCGAATTTTGCGTCGTGATGTAGATGCGATTGGCTATGACCGGAATTTTACGATTTTAGACGGTTCCGATCAACTAACATTGATGAAACGAATTTTAAAGGATTTAAATATTGACCCCAAAAAATATGATCCACGTTCGATTTTAGGATCAATCAGCAACGCAAAAAATGAACTGCTGACGCCCGAAACATATGCTGAACGACAAGGCTCCTTCTTTGAAGAAATAGTAGCGCGTTGCTATGATGCCTATCAAAAAGCTTTGCGGAACAATCAGAGTATGGACTTTGATGATTTGATCATGAATACGATTCGCTTGTTCGAAGAAAATGAGGAAGTATTGACCTATTATCAAAATAAGTTTCATTACTTGCACGTAGATGAATATCAAGATACGAACCATGCTCAATATACTTTGGTAAATATGTTGGCAGCACGGTTTCGTAATTTATGTGTCGTTGGAGATGCTGATCAAAGTATTTATGGTTGGCGTGGTGCCGATATGCAGAATATTTTAGATTTTGAAAAAGATTATAATGATGCAACAGTCATTTTATTAGAACAAAACTATCGCTCAACGAAAAGTATTTTGGATGCGGCAAATCAGGTGATTAAAAATAACAGCAATCGGCGAGATAAAAATCTATGGACAGATAATCAAGCGGGTGAACAAATCACCTATTATCGTGCTGATAGTGAACGAGATGAAGCGCAGTTTATCGTCAGCAAGATCAAAGAGGAAATTCAAAGTGATAATCGCAACTATAATGATTTTGCTGTACTGTATCGAACTAATGCCCAATCACGTGTAATAGAAGATACATTGGTAAAATCAAACGTTCCTTATACGATGGTAGGAGGTCATAAATTCTACGACCGTAAGGAAATCAAAGATATTATTGCCTATTTGAATATCATCAATAATCCAAGAGATGGTGTTAGTTTTGAGCGGATAATCAATACTCCAAAACGTGGAATTGGTGCCGCTTCTGTTGAAAAACTAAGGAACTTTGCTGCATTACATGATTGGTCGATGGTAGAAGCCGCTCAAAATATCGATTTGGCGAATATTTCTGGTAAAGCAGGTCGCATGATCGGTGAGTTCGGAATAATGATTGCTCAGTTCCAGGAGATGGTTGCATATCTGCCGATTACTGATTTAGTTGATCAAGTATTAGAGCGAACGGGCTACTTAGATGAATTGAAAAATCAACGAACGTTAGAAGCAGAATCTCGTTTGGAAAATTTAGAGGAGTTTCGAACAGTTACGCAAGAATTCGATAAGCGAAATGAGGCGCAAGATGAAGCAGATGTACCAGAAGAAAAGTTGTCAATATTCTTAAATGACTTGGCCTTAGTATCCGATCTAGATGATTATCAAGAAGAAAGTGCACAAGTGACTTTGATGACTCTGCATGCTGCAAAGGGACTAGAATTTCCAATTGTTTTCCTAATTGGTATGGAAGAAAAAATTTTCCCACTTTCACGTTCACTAATGGAAGAGTCAGAATTGGAAGAAGAGCGTCGTTTAGCATATGTTGGTATTACTCGCGCCGAGGAAAACTTGTATTTGACGAATGCATTTTCTCGAACGCTTTATGGAAAAACACAATACAACCAGCCTTCTCGCTTTGTAGCTGAAATCGATGGCAGTTTGCTGAATCCTGTTGGGATCCAGCCACAACCAAAAGCGGCTGCTTTTAATAATCCATTTAATACTAACTCGATGAAACCAAAATATCAGCATGCTACTCGTGAACCATTGATGAACAAAACGGCTTCTGGCGGTGAAAACGAAAGCTGGAATCCCGGTGACAAAGTTCAACATAAGAAATGGGGAGTTGGGACAGTCGTGAAAGTCAGCGGCAGTGCCAAGGATGTCGAATTGGATATTGCATTTCCTCAACAAGGTGTTAAACGATTACTCGCGGCTTTTGCTCCAATCGAAAAAATCTAAAGCTGTGTATACAAAATAATTAGGAGGGATTTTCTTGGAACCAATGACCTTTCAAACAGCGGAAAAACGTTCTGCAGAACTCCGCGAAGAACTGAATCAATATGCCTATGAATATTATGTGCAAGATCAACCCTCAGTGGAAGATTTTGTTTACGATAAAAAGTATCAAGAATTAGTTGAAATTGAGACGGAATATCCTGATCTAATCACGCCTGAATCGCCCACTCAAAGAGTTGGAGGGAAGGTATTAGAAGGTTTTGAAAAAGTTGTGCACGATATTCCTTTATATAGTTTGAACGATGTTTTCAGCAAAGAGGAACTAATTGCTTTTGATGAACGAGTAAAAAAAGCTTTAGGGTATTCTGTTTCGTATTGCTGCGAATTAAAAATCGACGGGTTATCAATCTCTTTAAAATATGAAGACGGACTTTTCATACAAGGAGCGACTCGGGGTGATGGAACAGTTGGCGAGAATATTACAGAGAATTTAAAAACAGTCAAATCAATTCCCTTGCGGTTAAAGGAACCATTGTCGATTGAAGTTCGTGGTGAGTGTTATATGCCAAAGGCCTCCTTCGTCAAATTGAATCAACAACGAGAGGAAGAAGGCAAAGAAGTTTTTGCCAATCCTCGAAATGCGGCAGCTGGAAGTTTACGGCAATTGGACACTCGTGTTGCTGCGCAACGGAACTTGAGTACTTTTTTATATACGTTGGCTGATTTTGGTCCGCTGGAATCAACAACCCAAGATCATGCTTTAAATGAAATGTCTCGTCTAGGCTTCCGGACCAACCCTGAACATCGTGTATGCGATACGATCGATGAAGTTTGGGAATACATTGAACACTTCCACGAAATGAGAGATCAGCTTGACTATGAAATTGACGGTATTGTAATTAAAGTGAATGAGTTTAAATTGCAGGATGATTTAGGTTTTACCGTGAAGGCACCGCGCTGGGCAACAGCTTACAAATTTCCTCCGGAGGAAGCTCAAACAACTTTATTAGATATTGATTGGACAATCGGCCGTACCGGGGTATTGACACCAACTGCAATCATGGAACCAGTTCGTTTAGCTGGTACAACAGTTGGGCGAGCAAGTCTTCACAATAGTGACTATATTGAGAAAAAAGATATCCGCTTGAAGGATACGATATTAGTATATAAAGCAGGAGATATTATTCCAGAAGTCGCACAAGTAATTCTAGAAAAACGTCCAGCAGATAGTCAACCATACCCGATCCCTACACACTGCCCAATCTGCGACAGTGAATTGGTTCATTTGGATGAAGAAGTCGCGTTACGTTGTATCAATCCAAAGTGTCCTGCGCAAATTAAAGAAGGTCTTAGTCATTTTGTTTCTCGTAATGCAATGAACATTGAAGGGTTAGGACCACGTGTATTAGCTCAGATGTTTGATAAAGGGTTAGTTTCAGATGTGGCTGATCTTTATGCGTTAGATAAAGATCAATTATTGACTTTGGATAAGATAAAAGACAAATCAGCCGAAAATATTTTACAAGCAATTGATGCCAGTCGTGATAATTCGGTTGAACGACTGATTTTTGGCTTAGGTATTAGACATGTCGGGGCGAAAGCTGCAGGGATTTTAGCAGAGCATTTTGGCAGTCTGGAAGCGATGAGTAAGGGGACTAAAGAGGAAATTGTTGATCTAAATACTATTGGAGAAACGATTGCTGACAGTGTCGTGACCTATTTTGAGAATGAAGAAGTACATGAACTGATGCAGGAATTAGCCGAACGAGGAGTAAATCTTGAGTATAAGGGAATTCGTGCGAATCAATTGGCAGAAGTTGTCTCTCCCTTTAAAGATAAAACTGTCGTGCTGACTGGTAAGCTAGTCGATTATACTCGTGAGGAAGCTAAGGAAAAAATCCAAAATCTCGGTGGAAAAGTAACCGGCAGTGTTTCCAAAAAGACGGATATTGTGGTTGCTGGCGAGGAGGCTGGAAGTAAACTGGCTAAAGCACAAAGTTTAGGCGTTGAAGTCTGGGACGAAAAGCAAATGATTCGAGCAATAGAAGAAAGTCATACAGAGTGAGTTATTTTGTCTAGATGACTGTTGACGGTTCTATTAACGAACGAGTATTATAAATAGGCGTCAGGTCTATTAGAATAGGTCCATTTTAAATTTGTTTGAATAGAACAATTTTTCAAAAAATTTCAAGAAAAAAACGTGAATTCTAACAGAGATATGATAAAATGATTGAAAATTGACAAAAGAAAGAGGGATATTATGGCAATCAATGAAGAACAAGTGAAACATGTCGCGAAACTTGCGAAGCTTTCTTTTTCTGATGATGAATTGACCGGGTTTACTGATCAATTAGGCAAAATAATCGACATGGTCGAGCAACTTGGAGAAGTTGATACAGAAGGTGTGCCATTTACTTCCAATGTATTAGAAATAATCAATGTCATGCGTGAGGATGTAGCCGATGAGGGCTGGTCACGCGACGAGTTAATGAAAAACGTTCCGGAAAGCGAAGATGGCTTTATTAAAGTTCCGGCAATCATTGACAATGGAGAGGCTGGTGCATAATGGAAAAGTTATATGATAAATCGATTGAAGAATTACACGGTCTGCTAGTATCAAGAGAAATTACGGCGACGGATTTAACAGCAGCTACTTTTGACCGCATCAAAGAAACTGAAAAAGAAGTTGATGCTTTTATTACTTTAAATGAAGAAAAAGCATTAAAGAGCGCGAAAGCTATCGATGCAAAAGGAATCAATGAAGAAAATGCGTTGGCTGGAATTCCAATCGGGATAAAAGACAACATTGTAACACAAGGAATTTTAACGACGGCAGCATCTAAAATTTTATCGAATTTCGAGCCGATCTATGATGCGACAGTTATGGAAAAAGTCTATAGTTCAGATTTAATTCCAGTAGGTAAGTTAAATATGGACGAATTTGCAATGGGAAGTTCAAGTGAAACTTCCTATTTCAAGAAAACTAAAAATGCTTGGGATCAAACGAAGGTTCCTGGCGGTTCTTCAGGCGGCTCTGCAGCGGCTGTTGCTGCTGGTGAAGTTCCAATTTCTTTAGGTAGCGATACGGGCGGAAGTATTCGCCAGCCTGCAGCATTCAATGGCGTTGTAGGGCTAAAACCAACTTATGGTCGTGTCTCACGCTTTGGTTTAATTGCGTTCGCTTCATCGCTGGACCAAATTGGACCTTTTACTCGTACGGTTAAGGACAATGCATTAGCTTTGAATGCTATCAGCGGCTACGATCCAAAGGATGGTACCTCAGCAGGTGTTTCTGTACCAGATTTTGCGGCTGGTTTAACTGGTGATATCAAAGGCATGAGGATTGCTTTGCCGAAAGAGTTTATGGCTGAAGGAATTGAACCTGGAGTCAAAGCGGCAATTGTTAAAGCGGTCGAAACATTCAAAGCTTTAGGTGCAACAGTTGAAGAAGTCAGCTTGCCGCATTCAAAATATGGTGTTGAAGTGTATTACATTATCGCTTCATCTGAAGCAAGTTCAAACTTACAGCGTTTCGATGGGATTCGCTATGGTTTCCGTTCAGAAGATGTACAAAATCTAGAAGATGTTTATGTAAATACTCGTACAGAAGGATTTGGCGATGAAGTAAAACGTCGGATTATGTTAGGAACGTTTTCACTTTCTGCAGGGTACTACGACGCTTATTTCAAGAAAGCAGGACAAGTTCGTACACTGATTAAACGAGATTTTGATAAAGTTTTTGCTGATTACGATTTGATTATTGGACCAACATCACCAACTGTTGCTTTTGGTATTGGAGAAAATATCGATGATCCTATCACAATGTATTTAAATGATATTTTAACGATTCCTGTAAACTTAGCTGGTTTACCAGGTATGTCTGTTCCTGCAGGATTTTCGGAAGGACTTCCAGTCGGCTTGCAAATCATTGGAAAACATTTTGATGAATCAACCATGTATAAAGCAGCTTATGCTTTTGAACAAGCAACTGATTTCCACAAGCAAAAACCTGTGATTTTAGGGGGGGACAAATAATGAACTTAGAAACTGTCATCGGACTTGAAGTCCATGTGGAGCTGAAAACAAACTCTAAAATCTTTTCACCTGCGCCCGCTCACTTCGGTGCGGAAGCCAATACCAATACAAACATTATCGACTGGGGTTATCCAGGGGTATTGCCAGTTATGAATAAAGCAGCGATTGAATTTGGGATGAAAGCAGCATTGGCCTTGAACTGTGAGGTCTCAAAAAACATGCACTTTGACCGTAAAAATTATTTTTATCCGGATAATCCGAAAGCCTATCAAATTTCACAATTTGATGAACCAATCGGACACGATGGCTGGATCGAAATTGATGTCAATGGTAAAAAGAAAAAAATTCGAATTGAACGTGTTCACTTAGAAGAAGATGCCGGTAAGAACATGCACGGTATCGGCGGCTATTCATATGTCGACTTGAACCGTCAAGGGACACCATTGATCGAAATCGTATCGGAAGCCGATATGCGTTCCCCTGAAGAAGCCAATGCCTATCTAGAAGCACTGCGTTCAATTATCCAGTTCACAGGTGTTAGTGACGTGAAGATGGAGGAAGGCTCGATGCGTTGTGATGCTAATATCTCTTTGCGCCCTTATGGACAAGAAGAATTTGGGACGAAAACCGAATTGAAAAACTTGAACTCTATCAGCTTCGTTAAAAAAGGTTTGGCCTTTGAAGTTCAACGTCAAACGAAGGTTCTTTTGTCTGGCGGAACGATCCAACAAGAAACCCGTCGTTACGACGAAGGGACAAACAAAACAATCTTGATGCGTGTTAAAGAAGGTTCAAGTGACTACCGTTACTTCCCAGAGCCAGATATCCCTCGTTTTGAAATCGATGAACCATGGATCGAAAAGGTTCGTGAATCACTGCCTGAAATGCCTGCTTCACGCCGCGAACGCTACGTGAATGAGCTTGGGTTACCAGAATATGATGCAATGGTCTTGACTATGAGTCTTGAAATGTCTGACTTCTTTGAAGAAATCTTAAAAGAAGGCGCAGACGCAAAACAAGCATCGAACTGGCTGATGGGTGAAGTATCAGCCTACTTAAACAGTGAGAAATTAGAACTAGCAGAAACTAAATTAACACCTAACAATTTAGCTGGCATGATCAAATTGATCGCTGACGGTACGATCAGTTCTAAGATCGCCAAGAAGGTCTTCCGCGAATTGATCCAAAACGGCGGAGATGCGAAAGCAGTCGTTGAAGCGAAAGGATTAGTTCAATTATCTGATCCAGCTCAATTGCTGCCGATGATCAATGAAGTACTTGATAACAATGATCAATCTGTTGAAGATTTCAAAAATGGTAAAGAACGGGCAGTAGGCTTTTTAGTTGGACAAATTATGAAAGCAACTAAAGGGAAAGCGAATCCTGGAGTAGTAAATAAGTTACTTCAAGAGGAATTAGCGAAACGATAAGAATATCGATTCCAATATGAGCTTTCACTCGATTGAAGGAATGACACATAACGTGAAATAAGACTTTTTTTCGTGAGAAAATTAGTACCTTAATATGAACAAGGAGCTCGACCATGAGAAAAGCACGACTGATTTATAATCCAGTATCTGGAAAAGAGATCATGCGTAATAATTTGGCAGATATTTTAGATGCCATTGAAAGAGCAGGTTATGAAGCAAGTGCATTTGCTACGACTCCTGAACCTGATTCAGCAAAAAATGAAGCGACCCGCGCGGCTAAGGCCGGTTTTGATCTAGTTGTTGCCGCTGGCGGGGATGGGACGATAAATGAAGTTGTTAACGGTATCGCTGGGCTAACAGACCGGCCTAAAATGGCGATTATTCCAGCAGGTACGACAAACGATTATGCTCGTGCATTGAAAGTTCCGCGTAATAATGTTAAAGCAGCTGCTGAGGTTATTCAAAAGCAGCAGACTGTCAAAATGGATATCGGAAAAGCAGCAGATACCTATTTTATAAATATTGCTGCTGGCGGATCATTGACCGAATTGACTTACGAGGTACCTTCTGAGTTAAAAAGTATTTTTGGTTACTTGGCTTATCTAGCTAAAGGTGCAGAAATGCTTCCTCGGATAAAGCCGACTAAAATGCGTTTGGTTTATGAAGGCGGCGAGTATGAGGGCAATGCATCAATGTTTTTCTTAGGCCTAACAAATTCCATTGGCGGCTTTGAGACCATTGCTCCTGATGCTAAATTAGATGATGGGAAATTTTCATTGATTGTTGTCAAAACTGCGAATCTTTTTGAAATTGTTCGTTTGATAACGCTAGTATTGAATGGTGGAAAGCATGTCAATGATTCAAAAGTTTTGTATATTAAGACAAGCTTTTTGGATGCTAGCCTACTAGATACAGATAAAAAAATGATGATTAATTTAGATGGTGAATACGGCGGCGATGCACCGATGCGCTTTGAAAATCTGCACCAGCATATTGAATTTTATGCGAATACTGATGAAATCAATGATGATGCTATTTTAGGTCCGGATGATCAAAAACGCGAAGCTGGAATCGAACTTGTTAAGGAATATGAAAAAATTCAAGACGAAGATTCAGAAGAGTAAACATTGGAACGTTTCTGTCACAAGACAGAAACGTTTTTTAGTGGAATGAAGGCAAATGAATTTATCAGTATTGATTCTTACGGAAGTCTTAAGGCTAAAGCCTTTGTGCATCCTTGCTTTTTCTATTAGAATTCATTAGAATAAGTAAATCAGCCTTGAAGGAGAATGAAATGACCACAGTAGAAAAAAATCAAACTTATACCGTTATGATCGATGATTTATCACATGAAGGATTAGGAGTCGCTCATATTGAGGGGTATCCGCTGTTTATTGAAAATGCTTTACCAACAGAAGAAGTATCGGTCAAAGCAGTTAAAGTCGGAAAGAAATTTGGATATGGAAAAGTGATTGAACGTTTCAATAGAAATCCTGAACGTCAGGAAGTGGCGGATCTAGATCTTTTAAGAAGTGGGATTGCACCTTTAAGCCATATGACCTATGATTATCAATTACGTTTTAAGCAACAGCAAGTTGAAAAGGTCCTGAAAACGATTGCGAAATTGCCGGAATTACCAGTATTACCAACTTTAGGAATGAAAAATCCTATTGAGTATCGAAATAAAGCTCAGATTCCAGTTCAAAAAGTTGATAATCAATTGATGACAGGTTTTTATCGTAAAAATTCGCATAATTTATTACCAATTGAAAATTATTTAATTCAGGATCCTAAAATTGATCAAGCAATCATCGCAGTTAGAGATATCTTGCAGCGATTTAATGTTAAAGCCTACAATGAACGCGAAAACACAGGCTTTATCCGACATATCATAATTCGTCGTGGACATTACAGTCATGAGATGATGGTGATTCTGGTGACTAGAACTGAACGATTCTTTAAAGGAATTGAAATCGCTGAGATAATCAAAGCCGAATTACCAGAAGTAATCTCGGTAATCCAAAATATCAATCCAGAACAGACTAATGTCATCATGGGTAGAGAAGAAAAAATATTATATGGGAAACCGACCATCAACGATACATTGTTAGGTAAGACCTATCAGATCTCGTCTCAGTCATTTTATCAAGTTAATACTGAGCAGACTGAACGATTGTATCAGACTGCTATCGAATTTGCTGAGTTGAGTAAAGAAGATGTTGTTGTCGATGCTTATTGCGGAATTGGGACGATTGGATTGTCATTTGCAGAAAAAGTTAAGCATGTTTATGGAGTTGAAATAGTACCACAAGCAATTGAGGATGCCAAAGTAAATGCCAAAACAAATAATGTTGAGAATGCCAATTACGAAATCGGAAAAGCAGAAAAAATTATGTCTCGTTGGGCTCGTGAAGGAATTGAACCTAGTGTGATTTTTGTTGATCCGCCAAGAAAAGGGCTGGATGAAAAATTTATTGAAGCTTCTGTTGCTGTAAATCCTAATAAAATCATTTATATTTCATGTAATCCAGCCACATTAGCCAGAGATCTGAGAAGATATGAAGATCTTGGATATCACGCTGTGAAGGTTCAGCCAGTGGATCTGTTTCCGCAAACCTATCATGTTGAATCAGTGACTTTACTGATAAAGGCGGTGTAAGAATGAATCAAAAAGAGAAGATGTTAGAATTAATCAAGAAGAAGCAAAGTGGTGGACGTTCAAAAAAAATGGAGACGCCCAAAAATGATCGTAAGAACATGCGAAAAGGTCCAAAGATTTTTAATAAATAGAATTTAGAGAGGAGCAATCTAATTGAGAAGTATTTGGATGCAACGGCTAACTAAATTTTATCAAAAATATACGTATTCGATGCGCGGACGCTATGGTAGAGCGGATCACATCAATAAGGCGTTACTGATTGTATGGGCAGTGATGATGATTTTTGATCGTTTTCTTCCGTTTTATATCGGTAACATTTTAGCATTGGCAGCTTTTGCACTAGTACTTTATCGTTTTTGTTCGAAGAAGATATATCCGCGAAGTAATGAAAATCAACGATTTATTCAATGGATTGCTCAAGTGAAGAACTTTTTTAAGGGAAAACAGGGGACGTATCGTTATTTCAAATGTCCTGAGTGTAAGCAAAAGATGCGAGCGCCAAAGGGACGAGGAAAGATTAGAGTGACTTGTAAAAATTGTCATACACAATTCGTGAAAAAGGTCTAGTTTTTAAAACTAGGCTTTTTCTGATATTCTTACAATTAGAAGGTGAGAAGATGAAGCTAATTTTAGTACGTCATGGTGAGAGTGAAGCTAATTTTCAGAATTACTGGACTGGATGGCTAGATGTAGATTTAACAGAAAAAGGAATTGAACAGGCTAAAAATGCCGGTAAAAAAATAAAAGCTGCTGGTTTATTATTGGATGTTGCTTATGAGTCTGTTCTGAAGCGTTCAATTAAAACGGCAAAAATTATTTTGCAGGAAGCAGAGGCAAGTTTTGTTCCTGAATATAAAACTTGGCGCTTAAATGAACGACATTACGGTGCTTTAGTTGGAAAAAATAAAGATGTGATTGCACAGGACTTTGGAGCTGATCAAGTTAAAAAATGGCGAAGAAGCTTTGATGAGGTGCCGCCATTAGTAAAAGCGAACCATCTAGATCGTCGGTATGATTTGTTTGATTCCTCATTGATACCTAGAGGGGAAAGCCTGCATATGACCTCGCAGCGTGTTATTCCTCTATGGCAGGATGAGCTGGAACCAAATATGAGGGATGGAAAAACAGTATTAGTTTGTGGTCACGGAAATAGTCTGCGTGCTTTGGTTCAATTTCTTGAGGGGGTTCCAACACAGCAGGTTGATAAAATTGATATTCCTAATGCGACGCCGATGATTTATACATTTAATTCGCAGTTAGAAATTGTTCAAAAAGAGGTTTTATAAAATTATTATGTTTACTTCAGAAAGGTTCAACATGAATTATATTTGGGATTTTGATGGAACATTGTATGATACTTATCCAATTATGCTAAAGGCTTTAATGAAAACATTTAAAGAGTTTGGCATTAAAAAAAATGAAGCAACAGTTTATAGAAAAATAAAAGAAGAGTCGATTCGGCAAATGATTATTGATTGGCAGTTACCTGTACCGGATTTTGACAAACATTATCATGCACATGAGTTGATAGATAACAAAGCCTCTTATCCTTTTGAAGAGGCCAAGGAGACTCTAAAAAAACTGCAAGAAAAAGACGGACAGCACTTTATTCTAACTCATCGAACAGTAGACTCTACTTGGAATTTGCTAAAAAGAGATGCTCTTGACTCTTTAATCGTAAGTATTATTGGAAGTGATTCAAATTATCCAAGGAAACCAGACCCATCTGCGATTAATTATTTTATTGAGGAGTATCACTTGGACCCACAAAAAACTGTGATGATTGGAGATCGCAAGTTAGATATTGAAGCAGGAAACAACGCTGGCGTTCAAACCGTTTTCTTTGATGTAGATTATTTTAAGCAAGATATTAAGGCAACTTATTTTATAAATAATTTAAAAGAAATGGTACAAATTTTTTGAGCAGAAAGCTATAATTGAGGTAAGGGTATAGTTAGTCGAATAGCTAAAAATTAAGCAAATATTTTACTATATGATTAATTATTTTAAATAAGGAGGTGCGAAATGGAATTACAACGCGATCAGGAAGTCGTAGAATCATTCAATTATGGACTTCCTCCGAAAGACCAAGTAGTAAAACAGAAATTGTTGATCAATTTCAGTCCGTTGGAAGCAGTGGATCCGGGATATCCAGCTGAAAATAGTATCATGGGTGTGCGGATTGAGTTCGTACTCCCTTTTGAAGAGTTTATTATCGGCGGTGTATTGTCACAAGTTATTCATGTGATCGGTCGACAAGTTAAACAGCAAAATGATTTAACAGAGGCTGAGGCGAATGAGATGATTCGTCCGATTTTGAGATTGATTGAACGAATGGTTTATGAGATTACAGAGATTGCATTAGATAAACCTGGAGTAAAGATTAATTTTTCTTCTAATACTATTTAAAATAATAAGTTACCTCTATTTTGAAGGACGTATAATTCACGAAATTAGCGGCTGTTCGATATAGAGGTTTTTTGTATCCATTCATGAAAGTTTCTATGTAACAATGCAAATTATAAGACAGATTATTTTATCTGCGTTATAATTTACAGGTCACTAAAATTTAGGAATCGCGCAGCTATATTTTAGGGTATTTTACTGAAGAGTGAATACCGGGAACCTTTACTTCCTTTGACAGACTTGTCATTATAGAAAGTTATTTTAAGGAGGAATACAATGACAACTCTGTTCACTGTATTAGTGATCTTAGTATTCGTTGGATTGCTTGTGGCTTTTTACCAAATGCAAAAAAAGCATGTGAAATTTTCTAACCGTGTTTTTGCGGGATTAGGTGCCGGAATTATTTTTGGCGGAATTTTACAATTACTTTTAGGTAACGGTAGTAAAGTCATTTCTCAAGCAATGGAATGGATCGGGATCGTTGGTAATGGTTATATTTCTTTATTACAAATGCTCGTTATGCCTTTAGTATTTATTTCAATCGTGGGTGCTTTTACCAAAATGAAATCGAGCAAGAAGCTTGGGAAAATTAGTGCGAATGTTTTAGTTACATTATTAGCTACAACGGCAATTGCTGCTTTAATCGGGATTTTAGCCGTAATGGTCTTTGGGTTGGATGGTGCAACCTTTACTAAGGGAGCAGCTGAAACGGCTCGAATCAAAGAATTAGCAGATCGTCAAACAATGGTTCAGAATTTCTCAATTCCGCAACAAATTCTGTCATTCATTCCCACAAATGTTTTTGCTGACTTTGCTGGAACACGTCCGACAAGTACAATTGGGGTGGTTATTTTTGCGGCTTTTGTAGGCATCGCCTATTTAGGAGTACGTCGTAAGGCACCGAAAGAAGCAGAATTTTTTGCGAATTTAATTGAAAGCTTGTATAAAATTGTCATGCGCATCGTAACTTTAGTATTACGTTTGACGCCGTATGGTGTTTTCGCTTTGATGACAAATGTATTGGCGACAAGTGATTTTGAAGCAATTGTTAACTTAGGTAAGTTCATTTTAGCTTCTTATAGTGCATTGATTGTTGTGCTTTTAGTACATTCTCTGATTCTTTTAGGAGTCAAGGTAAATCCAATCAATTTCTTTAAAAAGGCATTTCCAGCCTTAAGCTTTGCGTTTACTTCACGTTCAAGTGCAGGAACTTTGCCAATGAATATTGAAACACAGACGAAAGCATTAGGGGTTGATGAAGCTACTGCGAATTTTGCCGGGAGTTTCGGTATTTCGATTGGTCAAAACGGTTGTGCTGGTGTTTATCCAGCGATGCTGGCAACGATTGTGGCACCAACGGTAGGAATCAATGTATTTGATTTGAAATTTATTGTTATGTTAATTGCTATTGTGACAATTAGTTCATTTGGTGTCGCTGGTGTAGGAGGAGGAGCGACTTTCGCTTCATTAATCGTGCTTGGTGCGATGAACTTACCTGTAGCAATTGTTGGTTTAGTTATTTCCGTCGAGCCAATGATCGACATGGCTCGTACAGCTGTGAATGTTAGCGGCAGTATGGTAGCTGGTGTAGTAACCAGCGAGCGGATCCATGAACTGAATCGTGATATCCTACATGATGAAAATGCTTCGATCGAAGTGAATTCTTAATTATTTGAAAGGCTTGGCTAGCGCGACCAAGTCTTTTTTGATACACTTTTTTTGATATTATTAAGGAAGAGGCAGAGTAATAGCTAATGTACATGTTGCCAATTTTTTAAAATCCCTAACAGAAATAAGGAGAGAATAAGTTGTTTAACGAACAAGTAAAAGTAATTTTGTATGCAAATGATGTGAAAAAAGCTAGTTTATTTTGGCAAAGTTTAGGTTTTGAGGTACTCAGTTTTGAAGAAGTAGATGGTTCACAGGTTGCAGAGGTTGCCATGAGTAAGAATAGTACGACACATTTAGTAATTTATGACCGCGAGTTTATTGAACAAAATGATGATGAAGCTACTGAACCTTCACCAGCTTTAATTTTTGGAAGCGATGACGTCGTAGCTTTGTACAAAAAACTGCAAAAAGTTGATGTCCAGTTGGGAGATGTGGCGCAGATCGGTGAAGAGTATGTATTTAATTTCGTTGATACTGATGGAAATTACTTTGTGGTTTCAGGTAAGTAGGCAAAGCCCTTATTGAAAGGGATGAAAAGAGATGGAGCAGGTTTTTGTGATTGGTGATATTCATGGGGAAATAGATATGTTCCGAGAAATTTTACAGAAGTTTCAGCCTGAAAAGCAACAGTTGATATTGATTGGGGACCTGAATGATCGTGGTCTTAAAAGTAAGGAGTGCTGGTTATTAGGTATGGAGGTAGTAGATAAGTATCAAGCAGTTTATTTACGTGGGAATCATGAACAATACTTTTTAGATTTCATTGACAATCCTGAAGACTGGTTTCCTAGCTATCTATATAATGGTGGAAAAGAAACTATCGAAAGTTTGCTGCATAAAGGAGCTACAGATGAATATTCACCAACTGAAATTGTGATGATGATCAGGAGTCGGTACAAGAAGTTGCTAGAGTTTTTACATGAACGCCCATTCTATTACGAATGGGGTAAGTATCTTTTTGTCCATGCGGGCGTAAATTTGACTAAGGATTGGCAAAAGTCCTCATTACAAGATTTTTTATGGATTCGTGAAGCCTTCCATGAAGGAGAAAATAAGACCGGTAAAACGATCGTTTTTGGTCACACCATAACTCCTATGCTGTATGGTGACATGCAAACCACCGCTCTATGGAGATCTGATGGGAAAATTGGAATTGATGGAGGAGCAGTTTTTGGAGGTACTTTGCATGGTGTTGTCTTTGACAAAGAAGGGGTCGTCCACGATTACGAGATACCAAATCTTAATGGTCCTTGGCAGCCGGATTTTTAATAAGGAAAGAGATTCATATTGAATCTCTTTTTTTTATTCTTCTTGCACAAACATTCACATAGTGGCATAGTATGAAAAAGGATTTGAGTTTATTTAAGTAATAATTTAATAAGATACTGAAAGGTGGCAGCTATGTCAGATATTGTAAAGGGACATTTGTCCGCGAGCTTAACGGTTATGATTTGGGCATTGACTTTTGTTTCCACTAAAATACTGTTAAAGGATTTTTTACCAATTGAGATTTTATTTATTCGTTTTCTAATTGGCTTTTTTGTTTTAACACTTGCCTCAAGAAAATTGATGACGTTCAGAGGTTGGCGGGAAGAAGGCTATTATATCATTGCTGGTTTATTTGGTGTTTTTCTATATTATTATTTGGAAAATGTCGCATTGACATTTACTCTGGCAATGAATGTTGGGATTATTGGTTCAGTTAGTCCATTTATGACGGCGTTAATTAGTCGATTTATTTTAAAACAGGGGAAAATTCCACGAGTTTTTGTTTTAGGGTTTATATGTTCAATGCTAGGGGTATCTTTGATTAGTCTTTCTGGTACGCTGAACGTCAATCCTATTGGAGATGGCTTAGCATTAATTGCCACTGTTTGTTGGGCCTCTTATTCTTTATTAGTGAATAAAATCAGTGGATTTGGTTACAGTATGATCGTTACGACACAACGACTTTTTTTCTATGGCTTAATGTTTATGATTCCAGTTCTATTTTTTTCAGTAGAAACTTTTGACTTTTCACGTTTTATGATAGTTGAAAATGTTGGGAATTTGCTTTTTTTAGGTGTCGGTGCATCGGCGCTTTGCTTTGTTACATGGAATTTTTCGGTAAAAAATCTCGGAGCAGTCCGTGCAGCTGTGTACATCTATTCAATACCGATGCTGACTACTATAGCTTCAGTAATGATTCTAGGTGAAACACTGACGATCAAGACCATTTTCGGAATATTGCTGACATTAGCTGGTTTGGTTCTGTCGGAGTTGCCTAATTTTTTACGGCAAAGAAAAAAATTAAGGCAATAGGAGAACCTGATTGCTCATTGACGTGATTTGTTTCAAATGAACAGCAGAAGCAATCTTTGTAGAAGTATGATAGAATAGATAGGATTTTGGATGAAATGAGGGAATGAAATGGCAGAAGGATTAAACCAAGAAATCATTCAACTATTGAATAAGGAATTAACGGATTATCGTCCACAACAGATCAAAGTCGTTTTAAATTTGCTTAATGAAGGCAATACCGTACCGTTTATTGCTCGCTATCGTAAAGAAATGACTGGGACTTTAGACGAAGTACAAATTCGTGAGATTGAAGAACGTTACAACTACTTGGAAAATTTGGAGAAGCGCAAGCAAGAAGTTTTGCGTCTAATTGATGAGCAAGGGAAATTGACTGAAGAGCTGGCACAAAAAATCCAACAAGCAGTTAAAGTACAAAAGGTTGAAGATCTATATCGACCTTATAAACAAAAACGTCGGACGAAAGCAACAATCGCTAAGGAAAATGGTTTAGAGCCATTGGCAGAATATTTAATGAGCTTTCCACAATCAGGAGATGTTTACGCGAAAGCTGCAGAGTTTATTACTGAAAACATTATGAGTGCAGAAGAGGCATTATTGGGAGCCCATGAAATCGTAGCAGAACAAATCAGTGACAATCCAGATTTTAGAACATGGATTCGAACGTTTACTAAGAATAAGGGTGTTTACCAAAGTAGGGTAAAAGACGCGGATAAAGATGAAAAAGGCGTTTATGAAATGTATTATGAGTTTTCTGAGCCGATTAATAAGATGGTTTCTCACCGTGTTTTAGCGTCTAATCGCGGGGAAAAAGAAGACGCCTTAAAGGTAACAATCGTTGTTGAAGAAGATAAAATTTTTGATTACTTAGAACGCCAACTGGTAGTAAACAATCGTTCAATCACAGTTGAATTTGTACGGGAAGCATACAAGGATAGCTATAAGCGTTTTATAGGTCCTGCGATCGAAAGAGAAATCCGCAATGAATTGACGGAAAATGCGGATGAACAAGCTATTAACATTTTTGGTGAAAATTTGCGGAATTTATTATTGCAACCTCCTTTGAAGGGAAAAGTCGTGTTAGGCTTTGATCCTGCATATCGGACAGGATGCAAATTGGCTGTGGTTGATGAAACCGGTAAAGTATTGGCCATTGAAGTGATCTATCCCCATAAGCCGGCTCCGCAGGCAAAACGGCAAGCTTCCGGACCTGCTTTACAAGCATTGATTAAAAAATACGGTGTTGAAATGGTAGCAATTGGAAATGGAACAGCCAGCCGTGAATCTGAATTGTTTGTGGCAGAACAATTAAAGCAGGTTCAACAAGAAGTCTTCTATGTGATTGTCAATGAAGCTGGAGCCTCAGTCTATTCAGCCAGTGATATCGCCCGGACAGAATTTCCTGATTTGCAAGTTGAGGAACGGAGCGCGGTGAGCATCGCTAGACGATTACAGGATCCATTATCAGAACTGGTAAAAATTGATCCGAAAGCTGTTGGGGTTGGTCAGTATCAACATGATGTCTCACAAAAGCGTTTGTCTGAGAGATTAGATTTTGTAGTGGAAACAGCAGTTAACCAAGTTGGCGTAAATGTTAATACTGCAAGTCCACAATTATTACAATATGCATCTGGTCTAAACAAAACAACAGCACAAAATATCGTGAATTATCGTGAAGAGAACGGTGCATTTTCTTCACGTCCGCAGTTAAAAAAAGTTCCGCGCTTAGGACCAAAAGCTTATGAACAAGCGATTGGCTTCTTGCGAATTCCAGGAGCTAAAAATATTCTAGATACAACTGCGATTCACCCAGAAAGTTACGGTAGCGCAAAAGAAATCTTGGCATTAGCTGGCGTTGACCTGAAGTCATTAGGCTCTTCGGAAGCGACAGAAAAAATCAAAGCATTACAACTGGATCAATTACAAAGAGAGCTTGAGGTCGGTAAAGAAACGATCAAGGACATCTTGCAAGCATTGCTTCAGCCTGGTCGTGATATGCGTGATGAAATGTCTGCTCCATTATTAAGACAAGATGTGCTAACGATGGAGGATTTAAAACCAGGCATGGAATTGCAGGGAACTGTTCGAAATGTGATCGATTTTGGTGCTTTTGTTGATATTGGTGTAAAACAAGATGGCTTGGTTCATATTTCCAAATTGAGTAAAAAATTTGTCAAACATCCAACTGATGTCGTATCTGTTGGAGATGTAGTAACGGTTTGGGTAGAAGCTATTGATGTGAAAAAAGGCCGTATCAGTCTGACCATGATTCAAAGTGAAAGAAATGACTAATCAAGAGTTACAGGCTTTAGTCGAAAAGGTTTCTCAGGAATCTTTTCGACAGCCGTTTTGTCATAGAGCTACCTTTAACAACCGTCTTAGAACAACTGGCGGTAGATACCATTTGAAAAGCCATGATCTAGATTTTAACCAGCTAGTATTTGAAAAATATGGCAAGGATGAACTGATCAAAGTGATCAAGCATGAGTTGTGTCACTATCACTTGCACTTGGCAGGCCGTGGCTACCAGCATAAAGATTTAGAATTCAAGCAGCTATTGAAAAAAACTGGCGGTTCTCGTTACACACCGCCATTAGCAACAGCAACTTATCAAGTTTATCAATGCCAAAAATGTCATCAAGAAGTCAGACGTCGGCGAAAAATCGATACGAAACGTTACGTGTGCGGAAACTGTCAAGGAAAACTAAAATTTTTGAAGACGATTGAATCCTAAGCAAAACCGAGTAGTATGGAGAATAAAAGATTGCTATTTTTGTGGATTTATATGATAATGTGAACCGCAAACAATTATGTACATACAAGGAAGAGGATTAAATGAATAATAAGGATACACTTTATCATTTTGTTGGAATCAAGGGCTCTGGAATGAGCTCGTTAGCTTTGGTTTTACATGAAAAGGGCTATGATGTACAAGGTTCTGACGTCGAAAAATATTTTTTTACACAACGAGACCTAGAAAAAGCCGGCATTACGATTTTGCCGTTTAGCGAAGATAATATTAAAGAGGGCATGACAATCATTCAAGGGAATGCTTTTCCTGATACTCATGAAGAAATTGCTCGGGCGAAGGAATTAGGCTTAGAAATTATACGTTACCATGATTTCATTGGTCAGTTTATCCAGCCTTATACCAGTATTGCTGTGACGGGATCACATGGCAAGACAAGTACCACAGGATTACTGGCCCATGTTTTAAATGGATTAGCACCAACCAGTTATTTAATTGGAGATGGTACAGGCCATGGTGTTCCTGATGCGAAGTTCTTCGCATTTGAAGCGTGTGAGTATCAGCGTCACTTTTTAGCTTATGCGCCAGATTATTCAATCATGACGAACATCGACTTTGACCACCCAGACTATTTCAAGAGTATTGATGATGTATTCGAAGCATTTCAAACGTTGGCTTCACAAGTTAAAAAGGGCATCTTCGCTTATGGCGATGATGAATATTTGCGTAAGTTAAAAGCTGATGTGCCGATTTATTATTATGGGCTATCTGAAAATGATGATATCCAAGCCCGTAACATCGTTCGTACTACGAATGGTTCCGCTTTTGATGTGTATCATAATGAGAAATTCCTCGGCCGATTTGCTGTTCCTTCATTTGGTAAACACAATATCTTAAATGCGTTATCAGTAATCGCAGTCGCTTATTTTGAAGGATTAGATATGGATATGGTCAAAGAAGAGATGTTGACGTTCTCTGGAGTAAAACGACGCTTTACTGAAAAGAAGGTTGCTGACATGATCATCGTTGATGATTATGCGCATCATCCGGCTGAAATCAAAGCGACAATTGATGCTGCCCGGCAAAAATATCCTGAGAAGGAACTGATTGCGGTCTTCCAACCTCATACCTTTACTCGGACGATTGCTTTGATGGATGAGTTTGCTGAGGCTTTAGATCGCGCTGACAAAGTTTATCTTTGTGATATTTTCTCGTCGGCTCGTGAGACAGCTGGCGATGTAAAAATTGAAGATCTAGGAGATAAAATTCAAAAAGGCGGACAAGTGATTAAAGAAGAAAACATGTCGCCATTATTAGACCACGAAAATGCAGTAGTGATCTTTATGGGCGCTGGTGATGTTCAAAAATTCGAACGTGCTTACGAAAATCTCCTAAGCAATACTACACGCAACGTATTATAAATAAGAAAAGAAGGGTTCTGACACAAATGTCTGAACCCTTCTTTAATGAATGATTACTAAGGTTCTGGGACTCAAACATTGATTTAGAAATCTTTATCAGAAAGTATGTACAAACTTGTGTTTTACTTGCTTTCTGATAAAATAATGAGTAGAACACATTACGGAGGGAATGACTTTGTATAATATGAAGGCTCGGAAAATAGGCAAAACGATTGACGAAATTGAGGAAGGTGACTCGTTATCGTTAACGGAATCGATCGAAGATAATCAGATTCTTTTATATTTAGGTTTGACAAATGATGCCAATCCTTTGTACATTCAGCATGATTATGCGAAAGAAACTGAGTATGAACAACCACTTGTGCCATCTATTATGTTGATGGGTATCATAACAAGTGCGATTTCTAAACATTTACCAGGACCGGGTTCTCACGTTGTGAATTTCTCGATCAATTTCATTGATCCGGTTTTTCACTATGAAACATTGACCTTTGAGTTTGAAGTAATTAAAGTGGATAAAATGAAGGATGTCGTTACTATCTCTGTTGAAGCAGTAGAAGCTACTGATAACGAAGAAAAACGCATCTTGGATGCTGTGGTAATGGTCAAACCGCCACAGACGCAAATAGGAGATGATTTAGATGAATAATCAAGAAACACGTGTATATGGCTTGAATCGCTTTTATGGTAAGATTTATGCTTTTCTCGCTTTAGGTATCGGAATTAGTGCAGTAATTTCTTACCTGTCTTTAAATGCTTGGAGCTATCAAGTCGCTAACTTTATTAATAATTTCCCGCTAGGCTTTTGGGGAATCTGGATTGCAGAAATCGCACTAGTGGTTTTTCTAGGTGTGAAAGCCCAAAAGAATCCAACGCTGGCAATCGGTGGATTTATTGTATACTCTGCACTAAATGGCTTAACCTTAGCTGTTACTTTAGCTATATATGATTTGGGAACAATTACTCAAGCATTTGTCACTGCGTCGGCAACATTTTTAGTAATGTCGCTTGTGGGATCATTTACTAAACGCGATTTATCTGGAATCGGGCGCGCAGCACTAAGCTGTTTGTTGGGAATTATCATCGCGATGCTGTTGAATGTTTTCGTGCTACACAGTAGTGCAGTTGATTTTTTTATTTCCATTTTAATGGTAGTAATTATGTCAGGAATTACAGCCTATGATAACCAAATGATTCGGAAGATCTATCTTGGATCAAATGGAGAGGTTGGAAATGGAGTTGCTGTCTTCATGGCACTACAACTTTATCTAGACTTCATCAACCTGTTCATTTCATTCTTACGAATTTTTGGAAACAGCAAATAGAGGCGGATATTCGCCTCTATTTTTTCTGTTCTGTCTTTAGAACAAGAATACTGGGAAAATCAGCTCCATTCTTTTCATTTCACTTCATAGTTTGTTAAAATGAAGCGGGGAAGCGTGATCAGTAGATAGTACATTTGTTTGTTTTTTTAGTAATCAAGCAGACTGTAAACACGATGAGAAATAAATACATTAATAGGAATTAGGAGTCGAAGACATGAGTGAGAATAAATTATTATTAGTAGACGGAAACAGTGTGGCTTTTCGTGCCTTTTTTGCCCTGCATAATTCTTTAGAGCGTTTTAAAAATAAGAATGGCTTACACACAAATGCGATTTATGCTTTTAACAATATGTTTGAAAATATAATGGACCGGGAAAAGCCAACCCATGTCTTAGTAGCTTTCGATGCAGGAAATACCACTTTTCGGACTGCGATGTATTCTGAATATAAGGGCGGCCGTTCTAAAACGCCAGGCGAATTCCGCGAACAGATGCCCTATTTACGTGAATTATTAGTTGGCTTGGGCGTGAAACACTACGAACTAGACAACTATGAAGCGGATGATATCATTGGTACATTGGCGCATCGTGCGGCTGAAGAAGGTTTTGAGGTTGTCGTATTATCTGGTGATCGCGACTTGACACAATTAGCAACAGATAAAATAAAAGTAGATATCACAGTAAAAGGTGTTAGTGAAATTGAATCATACACACCTGAACATGTGGCTGAGAAATATGATGGATTGACGCCAAATCAGATCATTGATATGAAAGGACTTGCTGGGGATACATCCGATAACTATCCAGGTGTCACAAAAGTTGGCGAAAAAACAGCAATCAAATTATTGAAGCAATTTGGCAGCGTCGAGGGCGTTTATGAAAATATTGATGAGCTGAAGAAAAGTAAAATGAAGGAAAACTTAATCAATGACAAGGATCAAGCTTTTCTTTCAAAAGAACTGGCAACCATCAAGTTAGATGCACCTGTCGATATTTCGATTGATGAGCTAGTTTATAGTGGAAAAGATTTAGATAAGCTGATTCCCTTTTTTAAAGAAATGGATTTTAAAGGCTTCTTAAGCAAACTGAATGTTGAAGAAGAGGAAGTCGAATTGGAAGATATCAAGTTTGAAGTAGTTACAGACTTCAAGAAAGAAATGTTTGATGCCGATTCAGCTCTATACGTTGAGATGTTAGAAGATAATTATCATTTTTCTGATATTGTAGGTGTCGCATGGGGAACAAAAGATAAAATCTATGTAACAAATGAATTAGCCTTATTTGAAAGTATTGATTTCAAAAAATGGCTAGAGTCAGCGAACGGAAAAAAAGTCTACGATGCGAAACGTACGTATGTTGCATTAAATCGCTATATTACCAGAACCGAAGGGATTAACTTTGATGTCTTATTGGCCGCTTATCTGTTAGATACTAATGATAATAGCAACGATATCGCTGGTGTGGCACAATACTATGGTTATTCTGAAATTCAAACAGACGAACAGGTTTATGGAAAAGGGGTTAAAAAAGGTCTGCCAGAGGATGACGATGTTTTCTTTGGACATTTAGCTCGTAAAATCAAAGCGATTCATTTCTTGAATGACAAGTTAGTAAATGAACTAGAAGAAAAGAAACAGGACAAGCTGTTCTACCAGATGGAACTACCGTTGTCACGCATCCTGGCGGAAATGGAGATTGCTGGAATCACTGTGGATGCCACGCGGTTACAAGCGATGCGTGGAGAGTTTTCAAAACGTCTACAGGATATCGAGAAAAAAATCTATCAGGAAGCTGGCGAGGAGTTCAACATCAACTCACCTAAGCAGCTAGGTGTGATTTTATTTGAAAAAATGCAGTTGCCAGTAATTAAAAAAACAAAGACGGGTTATTCAACTGCTGTGGATGTTTTAGAGCAATTACGAGAGCAAGCACCAATCGTGGACCACATTTTGAATTATCGACAAATCGCTAAAATTCAATCAACATATGTAGAAGGATTATTGAAGGTTATTCAAAGCGATAATAAAATTCATACGCGGTATATCCAAACATTGACACAAACAGGTCGTTTGAGTTCTGTTGATCCTAACTTGCAAAATATTCCTATTCGTTTGGAAGAAGGGCGCAAAATTCGACAAGCTTTTGTTCCGCGAGATGAGAACTGGTTGATCTATTCTTCAGATTACTCTCAAATCGAGTTGCGTGTTTTGGCACATATATCGGGAGATGAGCATTTGAAACAGGCGTTCCGTGATGGAATGGATATCCATACAAGTACTGCTATGCGTGTTTTTAATGTTTCAGAGGATGAGGTAACGCCGAATATGCGCCGGAATGCCAAGGCTGTTAATTTTGGTATCGTTTATGGTATCTCTGATTATGGACTTTCGCAAAACTTAGGAATCACACGTAAAGCGGCACAAGAGTATATTGACACTTATTTTGAAAATTATCCAGATGTGAAACGATATATGGAAGAAAGCGTACGTGAGGCAAAGGATAAGGGGTACTCTGCTACCTTATACAATCGTCGCCGCTACCTGCCAGATATCAATGCTCGCAATTTCAATCTACGCTCATTTGCGGAACGAACTGCTATTAATACACCGATTCAAGGAAGTGCGGCAGACATTTTGAAATTAGCGATGATTGAAATGGCAAAACGCTTGAAGGAGGAGAAGCTTCAAGCGACTATGCTGCTGCAAGTTCATGATGAACTTGTTTTTGAGGTCCCGGAGAGTGAGTTAGAACAATTAGATCAATTAGTTAAAGAAGTAATGGAAAACACGGTCCAACTAGACGTTCCATTATTGACGGATAGTAATTGGGGAAAAACTTGGTACGAAGCAAAATAAAGTAAAGGCTGGAAGAGATTCCAGCTTTTTTGCAAGTGTACCTGCCAGACTGAAGACATTCAAAATGCTGTTAACCTAAACTAGTTATCACCTCACATTTGTTCTGTTTTTGAATGAAGTCGTTGGTAATTTGTTGTATTTAGGAAATAATTAATAAGAGTTAGGATGATAGAGATGCCAGAATTGCCAGAAGTTGAGACAGTCAGAAAAGGCTTGATATCTTTGGTTAAGGGGAAAACGATCGCCAAAGTAGATGTATATTGGCCGCGAATTATTGAGTTTCCTGAAATCGAAATTTTTCAGCAGCAATTGATTGGTGAGACCATTGAAACTGTTGATCGACGCGGGAAATATTTGATTTTTCATTTTACTCATTATGAAATGGTTTCACACTTACGAATGGAAGGGAAATATGAATATTTTGATCAACCAAGACCATTGGATAAACATAGTCATGTGCGCTTCATTTTTACAGATGGAACAGAACTAATTTATCACGATGTGCGAAAATTTGGACGTATGGCCCTATTAAAAAAAGGTATGGCGAAAGAGTATAAGGGTTTATTGCAATTGGGTCCTGAACCAATCGATGAAGATTTTGATTTGTTGAATTTCAAACAACAGTTAAAAAAATCTTCAACGATGATTAAGCCATTATTATTGAATCAAAAAATTGTGGCAGGTTTAGGAAATATTTATGTCGATGAAGTTTTATGGTTAGCAAAAATTCATCCGGAGCAGCCTGCTGATACGTTGAGTGCGCAAACAGTTCGTCGCCTTCGAGTAGCAATCATTGAAGTGATTGCTAAGGCTAAAGAAGCTGGGGGAACGACGATCCGAACGTACTTAAATGCATTAGGAGAGGCCGGCCATTTTCAACAAGAGCTGCATGTATATGGTCAAACGGGCATTCCTTGCTCACGCTGCGGAACTCCTATCATAAAAATCAAAGTCGCCCAAAGAGGGACGCATCTTTGTCCTCATTGCCAAAAATTAAAGAAGGTGTAAGAATGAGTTTTGTTTTAGGTGTTACTGGAGGTATTGCCAGTGGAAAATCAACAGTTGTAGATTTTTTCAAAGCAAAAGGGTTTCCGATCGTTGACGGTGACATTGTGGCACGTAAAGTGGTGGAGCCTGAGACAGAAGGATTAATGGCATTGAAAAATACTTTTGGTCAGACCATCATTGATGAAAATGGTCAATTAGATCGAAAAAAACTAGGCAGTATCATTTTTCATGATGAGAAAAAAAGAGCATTGCTAAATAAAACACTTGATCCATTTATTCGAGGTGAAATCCAACGTCAAACAGAAGAAGCAAAACTATCAAGTGATTTGGTAATCGTAGATATTCCTCTCTTGTATGAAGGAAATTATGAGACGATGATGGATAAGGTAGCGGTTGTTTATGTCACGCCAGAAATTCAACTAAATCGTTTGATGGCAAGAAATCACTTGAATGAAGAGGAAGCGATGGAGCGCATCAAAAGCCAGCTTTCTTTGAAAAAAAAGAAAGAACGGGCAGATATTATTATTGATAATTGCCGTTCTCGAGAAAAAACGCGCCAGCAGGTTCTTGATTGGTTGCAAAAAAATAAATTTGTTTCTTAAAGATTTCTGCGTCGTAGCATTACGACGCTTTTTTTAGCCAGCTGGTTATGGTAAACTCATGTTATATAAACAAATATACCTTTTGTTTCTGCAAGCTTTTATTTAAAAAAAGTTATTCTATATAACAAAATAGATTTCACGTTTAATAGGTGAATTTAGTTAATATTAAGAAAGTGTGGGTGAAATTATGCGTTGTCCAAGATGTAATCATAATAATTCTCGAGTAATTGATAGTCGACAAACAGACGATGGGCGAGCGATTCGCCGTAGAAGAGAGTGTGAGAGCTGTGGTTTCCGATTTACGACCTTTGAACGTATCGAAGCTGCTCCTTTATTAGTTGTTAAGCGAAACGGTGATCGTGAAGAATTTAGTCGTGATAAAATTTTACGTGGCTTGATTCGATCTGCAGAAAAGCGTCCAGTAGCAATGGAGCAGATGGAGCAAATCGTGGATCATGTTGAAAATCGTGTACGAAGTATGGGAGAAAATGAAATACCGACCAGTCAAATCGGAGAATTTGTCATGGAGGACTTGATGGAGGTCGATGAGATTGCCTATATTCGTTTTGCCAGCGTGTATCGACAGTTCAAGGACATGTCAGTATTTTTAAAGGAATTACAGGAGATCGTTGACAAAGCAAAGTCAACGGATGAAGAGTAGGAGGCATTTTAGTGGCAGAAGAGCTAAAACCCAGTACCTTTTATACGGTCTATGGTGAGCCACAGCTTGATCAAAGTAAACAAAATGCTTTACTGTACCTATATCAGCCGATCGTTGGAAGTGTTGCACTAAGCTTATATCTAACCTTAGTAAGTGATATCACATTGGAAGGCAAAAGTCCCAGTCTGATGCACACAGATTTGTTAGCAGCAGTTGATACAGGACTGATGAATTTAGTAAAAGCACGTGAGCATCTTGAAGGGATCGGATTGCTGGAAGCTTATGAGAAGACAGATGATGAAATCGGCATGAGCTTGATTTATCAATTACGTCTGCCGCTTGGACCAGAAAAATTCTTTCAAGATCCATTGATGGCTTACCTGCTGATGGATAAAGTCGGAAAACGTCGGTATGAGCGATTGGTTGAACGTTATAAGCCAAAGAATTTTGACAGAGAATCAATAAAAAAAATCACAAAACGTTTTCGGGATGTTTATCGATTGGATGAAACTGCGTTTACCAGCTATAGTGAGGCTTTAGAACAAACACAGGAAGAGTTTGCCGACAGATCAGATTTTGATTGGTCATTATTTACTCAACAGTTAAAACGATTCAGTTTGGTTTTGACCTTTGAGGAACGTGAGAAGCTGCAAACATTTCAGACCCTATATGGCTTAAATGAGTTAGATCTAGCAGAATTCGTGGCTAAAGCCAGTGCTGGCGAAAGAGCAGGGTTAAACTTCAATTATTTGCGTCAGCTGATCAATAAAGAAAAACGACCAAAGGTTTCTGCGGCCCCAAAACAAGCGTTGACAGAAAACCCGTCAAGCGCCAGCAATTTTTCACCTCAGGAGTTAGAAATTATCGCACAGAGTAAAAAAATTGCACCAGTCACTTTTTTACGTGCGATTAAACGGGAAAAGGGCGGTTTCGAGACAAATACAGAAGTTCGCTTATTAGAAGAGCTGATCGGTCGAAATCTATTGCCAAAAAGCGTGATCAATATTATCATCAATTATATTTTGGTGATCCAAAACCAAGCTGTAATCAACGCGAACTATTTAAATGCTATTGCCAATGACTGGGCGCAAAAGAAAATCAGCACACCAGAAGAGGCAATCACTCATGTGCGAGAAAACAATCAAAAATTAGTACGCAAGTCTCAAGCATCTCGTCCCAATTATCAAAAACGAGGGACTGGACGTAAAGAAGCTTTGCCTGAACATATCAAACAACCGCCAAAAGAAACGAAACTTACACCAGAAAAAGAGGCAGAACTGAACCGTAAGTTAGCAGAATATTTAAATAAAGAAGGTGACGATTGATGGAAGATGTAGGAAAAGAATTGAATCGCATCATTAAGAGCCGCGGGGTCGATGGTCGTTACCGCCAAATGATGGAAGAGATTTTGGCTGACCCAGATGTTCGGCAATTTATCGAAGAGCACAAAGCAAAGTTAACGCAAGAAGATATCGAGAAATCTTTTGCAAAGTTGTATGAGTTTGTTCAAGAGAAGAAAAAATATTTAGCCTCAGATCCTACCATGATCGCACCTGGTTACGAGCCGCAATTGAGTTTGAATTTTCATTTTATCGATGTAACTTATGTTCCAACGGACGAGCTATTGCGATTGAAGCGTGAAGAAGAGATTCGCAATCGCGTGAATTCTTTAGACATGCCTAAGGATATTCGGAAAGCTTCTATTAGGACTTTTGAAGTAACTTCTGGTCGCAGCGAAGCATTAGAGGCATCGTTGGATTTTATCAATCAATATGAAGCAAGTCCAAAAATGTTTCATAAGGCCTTGTTTCTTGTTGGCGATTTCGGTGTTGGGAAAACTTATTTATTAGGTGCTGTTGCGCATGAGCTAGCTGTTAAGGGATTTGAAACGACGCTGTTGCATTTTCCAACCTTTGCTGGAGAAATGAAACAAGCGATATCGAATGACAAGGTTGGACCTAAACTAGATGAGGTCAAACGTGCGCCGATTTTGATGATTGATGATATCGGAGCTGACTCTATGAGTGCTTGGATTCGTGATGAGGTTTTAGGCGTGATCTTGCAGCATCGGATGCAGGAACAATTACCGACATTCTTTTCTTCTAATTTCAATATGGATCAACTGGAACAGCATTTATCCGTTACACAACGTGGTGACGAGGAACCATTGAAAGCCAAACGGATCATGGAACGTGTCCGTTACTTGAGTAAAGAAATTTGGGTGATTGGTGAAAATCGCCGAAATGGTTAAAAAACGAAAAGTTTCTTAGAAAAAGGAAAACGCCCTATTAAAAAGCGCTATCATTTAGCTCTTTTTTAGGGGCGCTTTTTTTAAGGAGTGTTATAATCAATTTTAGGATGTGAAAAAATGAACGCCAAAGATTTATCGCTTCGTCTACAAAAAGCTGCGGAGTTTGTACCGCAGGACGCTCGTCTAGCTGATATTGGTTCTGACCATGCGTATTTGCCGGTGGCTCTGATATTGCAAAACAGAATTTCTTATGGGATTGCTGGTGAAGTCGTGGAAGGTCCCTATAAATCTGCCAAGAAACAAGTTGCTAAAAATGGCTTAGAAAATAAAATCGATGTTCGTTTAGCTGATGGACTTGAAGCTGTGGAGTTAGCAGATGAGGTGTCAGCCATTACTATTTGCGGTATGGGCGGCGTGTTGATTCGTGATATTTTACAACGAGGCAAAGAAAAAAATCGGTTATCAGGCAAAGAGCGCCTGATCCTGCAGCCGAATGTTGGTGAACGCCAATTACGCCAATGGTTGGTTAACGAGAAGTATACCATCACTGATGAAGCAATCATTGAAGAAAACAATAAAATCTATGAAATCATTGTAGCTGACAAGTATTCAGAGGTGCTTGATTATTCTGCTAAAGAGCTCTTGTTTGGCCCACACTTATTGATTGAAAAAACCCCTGTCTTTATTGAAAAATGGCAGCATAAGTTAAATAAGAGTAAAAAAATTCTAACTAGTCTGCATCAAAGTGATCAAGATGTCACAGAAAAAATTCAAGAAGTCGCACTAGAAATCGAATGGATCAAGGAGGTACTTGCAGATGCAGGGAAATGAATTTATCCAACGCTTTAAACAATATTGTCCTGAATGGTTAGCTGAAGAGGGCGATCCAGTTGGGCTTCATATCGGAACTTTGAACAAGAAGGTCGATCGAATAATGATGAGTTTAGATGTTCGACCGGCAGTTGTAGAAGAAGCGATTGCTAAAAAGGTTGATTTATTGATCGTTAAGCATCCACCAATATTTCGACCAGTTTCACGATTAACGACCGACGATGTTCAAACGAAAATGTATGCTGATTTAATCAAGCACGACATTGCGGTCTATGCTGCTCATACTAATATGGATATTATCCACAACGGATTGAATGATTGGTTTTGTGAAGAATTAGATGTTTTTGATACAGATTACCTAATTCATACCCATACCATCAAAATGAAAAAAATAGCTGTTTATGTGCCGCAAAATGACGCGAAAAAAATGCGCAATGCATTAGCTGAAGCAGGTGCAGGAGAGCAAGGAAATTATACTGCTACTTCTTTCACTGTAAATGGTACCGGCCGATTCACACCGAATGGTGAAGCAAATCCAACGATTGGATCGTTGAATAGACCAGAACAGGTTCAGGAAAGCAAGGTTGAGATGATTTTCCCAGAAACGAAGCAAGCAGATGTTGTTGCGGCGATGCTAGCAGCTCACCCGTATGAAGAGCCGGCATATGACATTTACCCGCTTGATAATCTAGCTGAAAATTATGGAATTGGCCGTGTCGGCGAGTTGAAAGAAGCAATGACGACTGAAGAATTTATAGTAAAAGTGAAAAAAACTTTCGATTTGGAAGGTTTGCGGGTCGTTTACCCTCATATTGTAAAGGAAAATATTAAGCGTGTGGCAATTTGTGGAGGAAGCGGAGAGAAGTTTTATCGCGAGGCTTTAGCCGCAAATGCTGATGTTTATATTACCGGAGATGTCTATTATCATACTGCTCATGATATGCAGGAAACAGGCATGTTAGTCATTGACCCCGGACACTATATTGAGTCATTGTGCAAAGAAAAAATGGTGACTCTTTTTAACCAATGGAAAAATGAAGAAGGCTGGAATGTTGATTTCTTTGTGTCTGAGACTTCCACGAACCCTTTCTCATTTAAATAAATTGCATTAAAGGAGAGAGTAAGATGTACGAAAATTTATTACCGCGTTTTTTAGACTATGTTAAGACAGAAACTCGTTCTGATGCGACAAGCACCACAACCCCCACAACTCAAACACAGGTAGCATTTGCTCATGAGCTGATGAAAGAATTAGAACAAATCGGCATGAAAGATATTTCTTATAATGAAAAAAATGGCTACGTGATTGCAACTTTGCCAAGCAACCTTGACAAAGAAGCGCGGACTATCGGATTCATCTCTCACATGGATACTGCAGATTTCAATGCGACAGGGGTCAATCCTCAAATCGTTGAAAATTATGATGGTGAATCAACGATTAAATTGGATGAAGTTGGGAAATATACATTAAACGTAAAAGATTTTCCTAACTTAAAGAATTATGTTGGTCAAACATTGATCACAACGGACGGTTCGACACTACTAGGCTCTGATGATAAATCTGGGATTGCTGAAATTATGACAGCGATGGAATACTTGATCAAGCATCCCGAAATCAAGCATGGTGAAGTGCGTGTCGGCTTTGGTCCCGATGAGGAAATCGGAATCGGTGCTGATAAGTTTGATGTGAAGCAATTCAATACAGATTTTGCATACACAATGGATGGCGGACCGATCGGTGAACTACAATACGAAACATTCAGCGCAGCTCAAGCCGAAATTACGATGCACGGTAAGAATGTTCATCCAGGTACAGCCAAAAATACGATGATCAATGCTTTACAAATGGCAATCGATTTCCATAATCAATTACCAGAGGCTGATCGGCCAGAGAAAACAGACGGCCGTGAAGGGTTCTTCCATTTATTAGCTCTAAATGGAAATGTCGAAGAAGCGAAAATGACGTACATTATTCGAGATCATGACCGCGCTAAATTTGAAGAACGCAAACAAATGATTACTGAGCTTCAAGCAAAAATGAACAGTCAATTTGATCAAGAGCGTGTGGAAATCAACATGTATGATCAATACTACAATATGGGTGAGATTATTGAAAAGGACATGAGTGTCATCGATCTAGCCAAAGGTGCGATGGAAGAAGTTGGTGTAACACCAATTATCGAGCCAATCCGCGGAGGTACTGACGGATCTAAAATCTCATTCATGGGTATTCCAACGCCAAATATTTTTGCTGGAGCAGAAAATATGCATGGACGCTTTGAATTTGTTTCATTGCAAACAATGGAAAAAGCCGTTGATGTAATCGTGAAAATTATTGAAAACAATGCTAAATAGTTTTTTTCTGAAAAAGCTTTGAGGAAACTTGAAGCTTTTTCTTTTTTTGCTCATTCGCATGTGGTAGGCTATAGCAATAAAGAAAAAATGAGTCTATAGACAATATCAGTTCCGTTTTCCCCAGTTTATTTAAGATGTGGAAAATGAGTACAATGAACTAGGAGTTAAAAAAAATGAACCTTTCGATCAATCGTAAATTGATTCTAAATATCTTGTTGTTTATAGTAATGATCGGTGTGATTATCTTTGTCATCCGCGACTCGTTAAGTGATATTTTTACTGAGCTTGGGAGAACCTCCTTGCCAGTACTCTTAGGGGTTACAGGATTAGGCGTAATCAGTCAGATTATTGAGGGATATACCATAAAAAATATTGCCGGGGAGTTTAATCCCAAATTTACTGTACGAGATGGCTTTTTTGCTTCGGCATATGCGACCTTTTATCGAGTAATTACTTTTGGAACAGGCTCAATCGTATCTGAGGTGATCTACTATCATAAGAAAGATCTGAGATACTCAGAAGGAACAGGCACCAGCGCTTTGCGAATGGTCACGTATAAAATAGCATTGATGATTTGGGCATTGTTTTTTTTGATCGTAAAAGGCAATGCGATCCAAGAACATATCGCTAATGGTATCTTTTTAGTTCTCGCAGGAATACTCGTGACCTTGCTGATCATTTCGACTTTATTGGTCCTAAGCTTGAATATCAATGCTCAAGTTTTACTGGTGATTATTTGTAATCGGCTGTTCAAAAGACAAAAGCTGCGAGATATTGTTGATCAGGTGAACAATCAGGTCTACTCTTTGCGGGGAGCGATCAAAACGTTCATTCGGGATCGTAATGCGGTTATCCGTGTTTTCTGCTCCAATATGGCAAAATTGGTTGTGTGGTATTCGTTGCCGTTTTTTATTTTGATAAAAGATTACCCTGAAATCGATCTTTGGTTAACGGTTGCATTGATTAGCTTTACGGTGATTCTTGGGGGAGTTTTACCGGCACCAGGAGGAATCGGCGGGTTTGAATTTGTCTATGTACTATTGTTTCGACATGTTGTAGGAAAAGTCGATGCCGTATCATCCCTGCTTCTTTACCGCTATGCGACGTATTTGTTGCCATTTTTGATTGGAATGATCTATGTTCTATTTAACAAGCAGCGTCAAATAAACCATGAAATTAAAGAGGCTAAAAAGGAAGTTAACGACTGATTTCGTTAACTTCCTTTTTTAATAATGTACAACCAGCTTTCCGATCATTTTATTTTCTTCGATAAACTGATGTGCTTGATAAAAGACCTCTGGAGAAAAGCCAGGAATAATTTTGGTCAAAGTGCTTTTAATCTTTTTTTCCAGCAGCAATTGAACGAGCAATTCTAATATTACTCCTTGTGAGGCAACATTATAGTCAAAGTCCGTCTTAGCGAACATATACTCCCAATCAAAGCTTCCGGATTTATTTTTCAATTTGGCCAAATTCAAATCTTTACTTGATCCGACTATTGAACCAAGATGACCAAAGGGTTCAAGCAGATCGCTCATCTCTTCGAAGTAGCGGTCTGTAGAATGAAGAATCAAAATGTAAGGTAATGATTTATAGCCGATTTTTTTAAGTTGTTTAGTCAAATCCTTATGGTGATCGATGACATGATCAGCCCCCATTTTCTCAGACCATTCTTTGCTTTCTTTACGTGAAGCAGTAGTAATTACAGTTAGGCCAGCCCATTTAGCTAATTGAGTGGCTACTGAACCGACACCGCCAGCCCCATTGATAATCAAAATCGTTCCTTCATTTTGCTTTTCTTCAGGGATCAATCTCATTTTTTCAAACAACATTTCATAAGCAGTAATAAAAGTTAAAGGCATTGCAGCCGCTTCATCAGTTGAAATTCCGTTTGGTAATTTTGCAACGATTCGAGAATCAACGATTTGGTTCTCACTGTAACTTCCAAATCTTTTCGTTGTACCAGCAAAAAAGACTCGATCACCAATCTCCATATTTTTCACTTCACTGCCTAGCTGAGTAACAATACCGACGCTATCAAATCCTAAGATATGCGGTTGAGGAGTCCCTTTGCCGCTTTGTCTTAGTTTTGTGTCTACTGGATTGATTGAGACAGCCAAATTTTTAATGACTAGATCAAATTTATTTAATTTTGGAAGCATCACTTCATATGTTTCAAAATGGTTTCCTTCCGAAAGTGGAAACCCCTTTTCAAATCCGATCACGCGAGAAATCATCAAATCACTCTCCTTGTCCATACTAAATCACTCATTTTCTTGGTGAAAGATGAGCTTGATTTTCACGTCTTATCATTTTCTAGTCAGCATTTGGCTCATTAAAAAGAGTCAGATGAAAAGCCAATAGGCTAACTAGTACCTTATTAGTAATGAGAGAATTGTAGCATTATTTCGAATTTCTTCATAATAATAAACGTTGAATTTGATGAGTTTAACGTTTGACCTTTACTGACCAACGTTATATACTGATACTTGTAAAAATTAATTATGTCGGAGGTATGTTTATGAATATCGAAAAAATGACGACAACTTTACAAGAAGCGGTTGCTGAAGCTCAGCAAATTGCGGTTACAAGACATCATCAAGAAATTGATATTGCTCACTTATGGAAAATTTTTTTACAGCCAAATCATTTTGGCCGAAATTTTTATACCGACGCGGGAATTGACGTTGAACAGTTTGAGCGAGAAGTGGATAGGGTATTAGATGAGTATCCCACTGTTAGTGGCGGTAATGTTCAATATGGTCAAAATCTTAGCCAAAATCTATTTAACCTTTTGAGTGAAGCAGACAAATTACGAGAAAAATTTCAGGATGATTTTTTATCTACAGAAATTGTCATTTTAGCGTTGATGAAATTAAAAAATTATTCATTGACGAAGTATTTGATTCAGCAAGGGTTGAGTGAAAAACAACTACAGAAAAATATTGAAGAAATGCGAGGAGGGGATCGAGTGACCTCACAAAATCAAGAAGAAACTTATAAAGCATTGGAGAAATACGGCGTTGATTTAGTTCAGCAGGTTAAAAATGGCAAGCAGGATCCGATTATTGGTCGTGATGAAGAAATTCGTGATGTTATCCGAATTCTTTCTCGAAAAACAAAAAATAATCCAGTGTTAATTGGTGAGCCGGGTGTTGGTAAAACTGCCATTGTGGAGGGATTGGCACAACGGATTGTACGCAAAGATGTTCCTGAAAATCTAAAGGATAAAACTGTTTTTTCTTTGGATATGGGATCATTGATTGCTGGAGCAAAATTTCGAGGTGAGTTTGAAGAACGTTTAAAGGCAGTTTTAAAAGAAGTCAAAAAATCAGACGGCAGAATTTTATTGTTTATCGATGAAATTCATAACATTGTTGGCGCTGGAAAAACAGAAGGCAGCATGGATGCCGGAAATATCCTTAAACCAATGTTGGCTCGTGGCGAGTTGCATTTGATTGGCGCTACGACTTTAGATGAATACCGTCAATATATGGAAAAAGACAAAGCACTGGAACGTCGATTCCAAAAGGTTTTAGTGAAAGAACCGACGGTCGAAGATACGATCAGCATTTTACGTGGGTTGAAGGAGCGATTTGAGATCCACCATGGTGTAAATATCCATGACAATGCTTTAGTAGCTGCAGCGACGTTATCAGATCGTTACATTACAGATCGTTTCTTACCTGATAAGGCGATCGATTTAGTTGATGAAGCTAGTGCCAGTATTCGAGTGGAAATGAACTCGATGCCAACAGAACTTGATCAAGTAACTCGCCGGTTGATGCAATTAGAAATTGAAGAAGCCGCTTTAAAAAAAGAGAGCGATGATGCAAGCAAAAAACGTTTAGAAAACCTGCAAGAAGAACTGGCTGATCTTCGTGAAGAAACTAATGCAATGAAATTACAATGGGAGACTGAAAAAGAAGAAGTCAATGTCGTTTCTAATAAACGAGCGGAAATCGATCAAGCTAAACACGAGTTAGAGGATGCAGAAAACAATTATGACCTCGAACGAGCAGCTGTACTGCGTCATGGCACGATTCCAAATTTGGAGAAAGAGTTAGCTGAGCTTGAAGAAAAAAATCAAAAGAATGACATAAAAATGGTTCAGGAAGCGGTAACTGAAAATGAAATTGCGCAAGTAGTCGGCAGATTGACCGGAATTCCGGTAACCAAATTGGTAGAAGGTGAACGAGAAAAGTTATTGAGTTTGAACAGCACCTTGCACAAACGCGTGATTGGTCAGGATGAAGCAGTGGACGCTGTAAGTGACGCGGTGTTACGGTCACGTGCAGGCCTGCAGGATCCTAATCGTCCCTTAGGGTCATTCTTATTCTTAGGACCGACGGGTGTTGGAAAAACCGAACTTGCTAAAGCATTAGCAGAAAATCTATTTGATTCCGAAGATCACATGGTACGTATCGACATGAGTGAGTATATGGAGAAGCACTCAGTATCACGGCTTGTTGGGGCACCTCCAGGCTATGTTGGCTACGAGGAAGGCGGACAACTGACAGAAGCCGTTCGAAGAAATCCTTATACGATTATCTTACTTGATGAAATTGAAAAAGCGCATCCGGATGTTTTCAATATTTTACTGCAAGTGTTGGATGATGGACGATTGACAGATTCTAAAGGTCGTTTAGTTGATTTCAAGAATACAGTATTGATCATGACTAGTAATATCGGGTCACAAGTATTACTGGATGGTGTAACAGTTGATGGGAAAATTCCTGAGACAACAAAAGAACAGGTGTTAAGTATGTTGCGAGGTCATTTCAAGCCGGAATTTTTGAACCGAATTGATGATACCATCTTATTTACACCGTTGAGTTTGGATAATGTAAAAGGCATTGTCGAGAAAATTGTGCAGCACTTGTCTCATCGTTTAGAGGAACAAGAAATTCAATTAGAGATTACAGAGGACGCTAAAAGTTGGATTGCTGAAAAAGCCTATGAACCACAATATGGTGCGCGTCCACTGAAACGATTCATTACACGAGAAGTGGAAACGCCTCTAGCAAAAGAAATTATTGCTGGACGAGTAATGCCGAAAACCAGCGTTTCTATCGAATTACTAGATGATCAATTGGTTTTTCAGAATCAGCCAATTAATGAATAAATTAATTATGTAAATAAAATATGATCTAAAATCAAGAGTGGAATGACAGAAATATTTTTCTGGTTGTTTCACTCTTTTTGAAATTTTCAATAAAATAAACCTTCGAGAAAAAATCAAGTCTTTTTAAAGCGAAACATAACAACTTTTTCATTACGCATGTTACGAAGTAATGACAAATTAGTGAATTTGTGGTGTTTAAATTGTTTGTTAATTGTTAATGGATTATACTTTTAAAGTAAGTAAAAATGAAGAGCTCTGTAGAGGTTTCTTGGAGGTATATAATGAACCAATTTAAGACCCGCATCGAAAAATACAATTATTTAAAAACGCAGCAAAAGGAAAAACGAATAAAGACAGCTAAAAAAACTGTCCCTTTGTTAGGAACGGCGATGATTCTTTCGCCAGCTGTTTTGACTATGAATACAGTAAAAGCCAGTGCGGCTGAAACTGCTCAGGTTCAAAATCAATCTGCATTTATCGAACAATTAGGCGCTTCTGCAATGCAGGTTTCAGCGTCAAGTGATCTTTATGCATCGATCATGGTCGCTCAGGCTTTAGTTGAAACTGGTTTTGGTACCTCTCAATTATCAGCAGCACCTTATTATAATTTATTTGGTGTAAAAGAATATAGTGGCGGACCATCAGTAACTATGAGTACACAGGAGTATCTAAATGGACAATGGGTAACAATGAACGAACCATTTGCCGTTTACAGCAGTTATGCGGAATCATTTCAGGCTCATGCTAGTTTGTTAGCTAGCTCTTATTATGCGGGCGCGTGGAAAAGTCACACAAATAGTTATCAAGACGCAGCGGTTTATCTAACGGGTCGTTATGCTACAGACCCTGGATATGCCAGTAAATTAATCTCATTAATCCAAAACTATAACCTGACTCGTTTTGATACACCAGGAGCAGGTACAGCAGTTCAATCGACTGAGGAGACTCAAACTGTTTCTGAACAAACTACAACTGTGCAGCAAACAGCTCAAGCGAGCGGTCAATCTTACACTGTTCAATCCGGTGATTCGATCTGGGGCATCGCCGAAAAATTCGGTATCAGTGTCGATCAATTACTAGCGGATAACGGTTGGAGCTCAGATTCAACAATCATGCCAGGCGATACGATTGTCATTTAACTTCTTAAAGATGGAGCGATTTGCTCCGTCTTTTTGTTGATGCAATTTTTCGCAGATACAAGAGCGGCTGTCAGCTTTTTATATTAATTGGTATAATAAGAACTACGCTTCACTCTAGATGGAAGAAGAAAAACTTAAGAAATGGCTATCTATCCATTTTTTAAAGTCGAAATTCTCGCATCTTTTCTCATTATTCGTTAATATAACTTACATAAGGTAAGGAATGGAGCGAGGTAAAATGACAAAAATCTACAATTCAATTTTGGATACAATTGGCGAAACACCCATCGTAAAACTAGGACGTATAACAACAGATGATATGGCACAAGTGTATGTTAAGGTGGAATCATTTAATCCTGGCAGCAGTGTAAAGGATCGAATTGCATTAGCGATGATTGAGGATGCAGAAAAAAACGGCAGGTTAAAAGCTGGGATGATGATTATTGAACCAACGTCTGGAAATACAGGAATTGGTTTAGCAATGGTTGGAGCAGCAAAAGGCTACTCTGTGACTTTAGTAATGCCAGAAACTATGAGTATCGAGCGTCGTAAGTTAATGCAGGCTTATGGTGCCAATCTTGTTTTAACGCCTGGAGCAGAGGGAATGAAAGGCGCTATTGCGAAAGCAAAGGAACTATCAGAAGAAAAGAATGGGTTCATACCATCGCAATTTGATAACCCGATCAATCCGAAAGTTCATGAAAAGACGACAGCCAAAGAAATCGTAAACGCATTTGAAAAGAATGGGTTAGATGCTTTTGTGGCTGGGGTAGGTACTGGCGGTACTATCACAGGTGTCGGAAATGAATTGAAGCGCATGTATTCGGACATCAAGATTTATGCGGTAGAACCAGAGGAATCGCCTGTCTTAGAAGGCGGTCAACCGGGGCCACATAAGATTCAAGGAATTGGCGCGGGATTTGTGCCAAGCATTCTAAATACTGAGGTATATGATCAGGTTTTACCGGTAAACAGCAACGATGCAATGGAAACTGCTAGAGAAATTGCAAAAAAAGAAGGGATTCTAGTAGGAGTATCTTCAGGTGCTGCCTTATTTGCAGCGATGGAGGTAGCAAAAAAGATGGGTCCAGATCAAAAGGTATTGGTTTTATTGCCTGATAATGGGGAGCGCTACTTATCCACTGAGTTATTTCAATTTAACCAATAAGTTTATGAAAAATATTAATTTTTGAATCCAACTAGTATTTCCCCTCAGATAATAGTATCATTTTAATATAGAATCCAATTAGGAGGGGCTTATATGGTAAATGAGGCAGTCGATCGAGCGGTCAAAGAATTGAAGGCCGGTGGAGTCCGAATTACGCCACAACGTTATGCCATTTTAGAGTATTTGATCCAGTACCGTAATCATCCAACAGCTGATGAAATTTTTCGTTCACTAGAAAGCCGCTTCCCAAATATGAGTGTGGCTACCGTGTACAACAATTTGAGGAAATTCGTTGAGATTGGTATCGTGCAAGAAATGAACTATGGCGATGCGGCAAGTCGATTCGATTTCACGAATCAGCAGCATTATCATGCAATTTGTACGGAGTGTGGAAAAATCGTTGACTTTTTCTATCCCGGACTGGAAGATGTTGAAATGGCATCAAGCAAATTGACAGGTTATCAGATTAATAAGCATCGCTTAGAGGTGTATGGCTTGTGTCCTGATTGTCAAAAAAAGGCTGAGGAATAATTCCTCGGTCTTTTTCATTTAACATAACAAAAAGTATATTTTTGTTAATGAGAATGATCACATAATTTTGTGGCAGCGTTTGCTCATTTTTTTATTAAAAAAACTTTTTTAAGAGAAGCAAAAAATATAAAATGAAAATACTCTTATCTGATAATGCTGTTATGACAGTGTTATCAGATATTTTTTTTCAATTAAATGAAGAGACTATCAAGATAAATGAGATATCAATAACACTTAGAGCATGTTCGTTGCTTATAAAAAGCATTGTGATATATTAAACTTGTTCCGAAGTTAAAGAACTTTGATAATAATTTTATAGGAGTGATTTACTGTGAAAATTGGCGTAATTAAAGATCCAAAACAAGGTGAGGCACGTGTAGGCATGACACCTGAAAATGTTAAAATCTTAGTAGAGGCAGGAAATGAAGTACTAGTTGATAACAATGCTGGGGCTGGTTCTGGTTTTACTAATGATCAATATATAGAAGCAGGCGGTAAAATTGTTGATACAGATACTGCATGGACTGCAGATCTGATCGTGAAAGTGAAAGAACCAATGGAAAGCGAATATCACTATTTCAAAAAAGGACAAATTATTTGGGGCTTTTTACATTTGGCAGCGAATAAAGCGTGTGTGGAAAAAATGATGGAAGTCGGCGTAACAGCTTTGTCAGGTGAAAATATTTCCATCAATGGTGTCTTAGAACTATTAAAACCAATGAGTGCTATCGCTGGACGCCGTGCAGTGAACTTGGGTCAGTATTATTTAGAAAAACAACATGGCGGCGAAGGAATCTTACTTCCAGGAATCGCTGGTGTCGAAGCCGGGACAGTCGTTATCTTAGGGGGCGGAAACGCGGCTGAAAATGCAGCAGATATGGCAGTTGGTATTGGCTGTCACGTAATCATTCTTGAAGTAAATGAAAATCGAATCAAACAACTTCAGGATCGCTACAAAGAGCATAACGTTGATGTGCTTATTTCAAATACTGAAAACTTAGAGAAAAAAATCAAAGAAGCAGATATTTTCATTTCCACCGTTTTAATTCCGGGGGCTAAACCACCGAAATTGGTCAAGGAATATATGGTTGAATCAATGAAACCTGGCTCTGTGATTGTTGACATTGCCATCGACCAAGGTGGGACAGTTGAAACGATTGATAAACCAACCAATCATGCAGATCCTGTATTTATCAAACATGATGTCATTCATTATGCTGTTCCTAATATGCCGGGAGCTACACCAAGAACAGCGACGATTGCGTTGGCAAAAGGAAATATTTCATTTCTTAAAGACGTCAGTGTAAAAGGACTAGAGGATGCGTTGAGATCTGACAAGTCATTATTATCTGGTTTAAGCGTTTATAATGGAAAGGTCGTTTCTAAAGCATTAGCAGATTCAATCGATGTTGAATTTACTGAAATAGGAGATGTTCTCTAATGACCGATACAATGACAAAGTTACCTGTATCCATTGAAGATATCCATGAAGCTAAAAATGTTGTCAAACAATATGGTCGTGTAACTCCATTGATTCAATCGATGTTTCTAACTGCTAAAACGGGTGGACAAGTATTTTTGAAATTGGAGAATATGCAATTAACAGGTTCATTCAAATTTCGAGGAGCCTTTAACAAAATCGCCCATTTAACTCAAGCAGAAAAAGATAAAGGCGTCATCGCTGTTTCAGCCGGCAACCATGCTCAGGGAGTGGCGTTAACATCAAAATTATTAGGAATTCAAAGTACGATCGTAATGCCGGAAACTGCGCCAAAGGCTAAAGTAGAAGCAACTGAAGGCTATGGTTCAAAAGTAATTCTGCATGGAGCTGGGTTTGATGATGCAAAAGCTTATTGTGAGAAGATCGTTGAAGAAACTGGCGTGACCTATATTCCTCCATACGATGACGAATTTGTAATGGCCGGGCAAGGAACGATTGGTTTGGAAATCTTAGATTCAATCTGGGATGTCGATACTGTTATCGTACCCGTTGGCGGCGGCGGATTAATCGCTGGAATCGCCGTGGCAATGAAGACGTTCAATCCAAATATCAATATCATTGGTGTTCAAGCAGATAACATCCATGGAATGACAGCATCATTTCGCGCCGGACATAAAGTGGGCTATAAAAAAGCGGCGACGATTGCAGATGGTTGTGCGGTAGAATTTCCTGGAAATCTTACTTTCGAAGTTGTAGAAAATTTGGTAGACTACATGGTAACTGTCTCTGAACAAGAAATCGAGCTTGCCATGAAGGATCTGATTCAACGGACAAAAATCGTGGTTGAGGGAGCTGGCGCTTTAGCGACGGCAGCGATTCTTTCAGGTAAGGTGAACCAATATGTTAATGGTAAAAAAGTCGTCGCTGTTGTATCTGGTGGAAATGTTGATTTAAATCGTATTACTGATGTCATTGGTCATTTTTCAGTTGCAAATGAATTAAAATAGATAGACAAAAAAATAATGATTCGAAAGTCTTTTTGAAAAATACTTAATAAAAAGAAAGCGAACGCTCGTATTACCATCAATCACGATAGTATATGAGCGTTCAATTTTTATTTATCCCATTTCATTGTTTCTTTCGATTAATGTAATTTCTTTTTTGAGTGAGCATTCTTATTTGATTGTAGCTCGAGAGCTGAATGTTCAATAAACGTTAGGCGTCGTAATCCTTTTTGAATAGATAAACACCGCTAACTATAGAGACGATTAAAGCCAATAGAACAACCATAATCGAACCAATCTCAGAGTCACGCCATAATAATCCACCCGTATTGATCCCCCAAAGGCTGAAAATCAAAGTTGGCAATGCAAGCAAAAGTGAGGCTGTATTGAGAAATTTCATCAGCTGATTCAAACGATTGTCCATCATACTGTCAATTAATCCACTGATGGAGCTTAGCATTTCACGATAAATCTGAACAGATGTTGTAGCCTGTTTGGTTTGCAGTTCGATCTCGATAGCCAAATCACGGTCAGATGCGACTAGGCTAGAATCTAGAAGCTGCGTAATCGTTTTGCGCTGTTCTTTTAAAAGATTATCGATGTACACTAAATTTTTTTCAGTATTTGTGGTTTTCTCTAAAATAGACTTGTTTGAGCCAGTTGATGTCACCTGACTGATTTCTTCAATCGTTTTACGCTGCTTTTTCAAAAAAATTAGATAATGCTCGTTAATGATTTGCAAAGTGTGCAGAATCAAGCCTGCTTTAGTAAAAATTTCAGATTTGTAATTGTCTAAGACTTCATCCATCAACTGTCCTTTACTGACAGTGATTAACACATCTTCTGTTAGAAAAACGGTGACGGCTGACGATAATGATTCTGGCTCATCAATAGATTGGATATTGATAAAGAGCATTAGACAAAGCGTTTTTTCATTTTCTATTTGATATCTCTTAAAAAAAGAAACATTGGAGTATTTTTCCCCTAAAGAAAAGAAATTTTCAGGCAATTCATAGGATTGATGCAACTGCTCCTTTTCATCCGCAGTAGGATTGGAAACGGATACCCAAATTCCGCTATGATTCCTGTTTTGTACACCTTCATTTGAAATAGAAAAGAATTCAATCAACGACAAGAACCTCCTTATCTTCACGTAGTAATATATACAATCATCTCAAATAGGCAAGTAATTGCCAAATTTTTTGAATCATGAAATTTGTGAAAAAGGAAGTCTTGTCTATATAGTAAGCAAAGGTTCACTGAAAGTGAGACAATCATTTAATTCAGCTATAATTCTTCTCATTTGGAATAATTCTAGTTTACAGACAATTTCTATCTGATATAATAGGCTTCATATTTCATAAACTCTAATGAAAATTTTCATTGGAAGTAAACTTATATATCGTCATAATATGGATGACAGTTTCTACCTTGTGCCGTAAACGCAGGACTATAAGTAAAAATCGTACGGTTACGTATCTTTTTTGCTTTGCAGATAAGGTGCGTTTTTTGTATTAATCAAAAAACGACAAGAAATAAAAAGGAGAAGAGTATAATGAAAGAATTGACAGATCGTATCAAGGATAATGGCCGTGTTTTAGGTGAAGGTGTACTAAAAGTTGATGAATTTATCACACACCAAGTAGATCCTGATCTGATGGACATTATGGGTAAGCGTCTAGCAGAAGTGTTTGCCGACAAAAATATTACTAAAGTAGTGACTATCGAAGCTTCAGGAATCGCACCTGCAGTTTACGCAGCGCAAGCTTTAAAGGTGCCTATGATCTTTGCTCGTAAGTCCAAAAGTCTTACAATGGATGAAGAATTATTGACGGCTTCTGTCTATTCCTTTACTAAACAGGTGACAAGTACTATTTCTATTTCTCGTAAATTCCTTTCTGCAGAAGATAATGTCTTATTAGTCGATGACTTTTTAGCAAACGGTCAAGCCGCAAAGGGATTGATTGAACTATGTCAACAAGCTGGTGCTAATGTTGCCGGGATTGGAATCTTAATTGAAAAATCTTTCCAAGATGGACGTCAGCTGATTGAAGACATGGACATTCCAGTCGTTTCCCTAGCAAGAATCTCTTCCTTACATGACGGTAAAGTGACATTTATCGAGGAGGACGCATAGAGTGACAAGTGAGACAGGAAATGGAAAATCAGCAGTATTAGGTTTGCAGCATCTTTTAGCAATGTATGCAGGCGCAGTAGCAGTACCATTATTGATTGGAACAGGCTTGGGATTCAACGAGACCCAAATGACGTATTTGATTTCCATCGATATTTTTATGTGCGGTATTGCAACACTCTTGCAATTGACAGTCAATAAATTCTTCGGAATTGGCTTGCCGGTTGTTTTGGGTTGCGCCATTCAAGCAGTGGCTCCTCTGATCTTGATTGGACAAACTCAAGGGGTTGGAACTGTGTATGGATCAATTATTGCCGCAGGAATATTTGTTGTTTTAATTTCAGGCTTCTTTTCTAAGGTAGAAAAATTATTTCCGCCGATTGTTACGGGGACAGTAATCACTACAATTGGATTGACACTGATTCCAGTTGCTACCACAAAAATGGGTGGAGGCGATGCAGCTGCTAAAACCTTTGGAGATACTACGAATTTATTATTAGCTTTTGTAACAATCTTTTTAATCTTAGCCGTTCAAGTATTTGGCCGAGGGTTTGTTCGCTCAATCGCAGTTTTGGTTGGATTAGTTGGCGGAACTGTTCTTGCAGCTATTTTAGGAAAAGTTGACTTAGCTGCGATTGGACACGCGCCGTTGTTCCATGTCCCTCAACCGTTTTATTTCGGAACACCCAAATTTGAACCATTCTCTATTTTGTTAATGATCATTATTTCTATCGTGAGCATGGTAGAATCGACTGGTGTTTATTTTGCATTAGGCGATATTGTGGGTAAGAAAGTAAAAGAAGACGATTTGAAGCGAGGCTATCGTGCAGAAGGTTTAGCTGTGATTTTGGGTGGGATATTTAACACGTTTCCATATACCGGCTTTTCACAAAACGTGGGTCTTGTACAATTATCGGGAATAAAAACGCGTCGACCAATCTATTTTTCAGCAATTTTTTTGATTATTCTAGGGCTATTTCCAAAAGTAGGTGCCTTGGCTCAAATTATTCCTGAACCTGTTTTGGGCGGAGGCATGCTGGTAATGTTCGGCATGGTGGCTGTGCAAGGAATGAAGATGTTGTCAAAAGTTGATTTTAATGATGAAAAAAATCTGTTGATTATTGCAATTTCAATCGGCTTTGGCCTTGGTTTTAACGCAATGCCAACGCTGTTTGCCAAGTTGCCAGAAACACTTCAGATGTTTACTGGAAATGGTATTGTAATGAGCAGTTTGTCAGCTATTATCCTGAATCTTTTGTTTCATGGATATAAAAAAGAACTAAAATAAAAAAGGAAGTGCGGCTTGGTTAGCCGCGCTTTTTTCATTGCAATAAACACGAACGTTAAGTTAGAATTATCTGTTAATATTCGAATTATGCTTTGACTTAGCAGAGTCGGCTTGCTAAAATAAGTTTGATTAAGGGTATACAGATTAACGATTGGCTTGATTAAAAAAATTAAGTCTTTTATAGAAGAAGGGAGCATTTTATGAATCCAGAAGTAGCAATTATCATGGGGAGTACTTCCGATTGGGAAACAATGAAACATGCATGTCAAAGTCTTGATGAATTGGGTGTTGCTTATGAAAAACGAGTCGTTTCGGCCCATCGAACACCAGACCTAATGTTCGACTTTGCTGAAAAGGCTCGCGGAAGAGGAATCAAAGTCATTATTGCAGGAGCTGGCGGTGCAGCACACTTGCCAGGAATGGTAGCAGCAAAAACTACTCTGCCAGTAATTGGAGTTCCTGTTCAATCCAAGGCATTGAATGGACTGGATTCTTTATTATCTATTGTACAAATGCCCGGAGGAGTTCCAGTGGCTACCACAGCAATCGGAAAAGCTGGTGCAACTAACGCAGGATTACTTGCGGCACAGATGCTTTCCATGTATGATAAAAAAGTAGCTGAACGCTTAGAAGAAAAGCGCCAGCAAATGACACAATCTGTATTGGAAAGTAGTGAGCAACTTGGTTAAATCGTTAAAACCAGGCTCTACGATTGGTATCGTAGGCGGAGGACAATTGGGCCGTATGATGGCTATCAGCGCTAAGGAAATGGGTTTTCGTACGGGAGTGATCGATCCGACAGAAGATTGTCCAGCTGCGCAAGTTTCGGATTGGCACATTGTGGCTGATTACGATGATCAAATGGCTTTGGAAGAAATGGCCCGCAGATCACAAGTAATTACTTATGAGTTTGAAAATGTTGATGTTGATACGATCAACCATATCCAGCATATCGCGAACATACCGCAAGGCACCGACTTGTTGGCCATCAGTCAAGATCGATTGATGGAAAAATCTTTTTTAGAAAACAACAATATCGTAATCGCTCCTTACGCGACGATTATCAGCCCAACGGATATTCAAGATGCAATCGAAGGTATCGGCTATCCATGTGTATTGAAAACAACCCGTGGAGGGTACGATGGTCATGGACAATATGTCTTGAAAAGCACAGCGGATTTAGCGCCTTCTATGAATTTACTGCGTCAAGGAACGTGTGTTTTAGAGGCGTGGATTCCTTTTGAAAAAGAATTGTCTGTTCAAGTGGCCGGCAATAATATCGGAGATTACGTAACATTTCCAGTAGTGGAGAACATTCATCGCAATAATATCCTTCATGAGACAATTGCTCCAGCAGGAATCGATGCTGCAGTAGCAAAAGAAGCAGCTCGTATCGCAAAGGTAATCGCTCAAGGAGTCGATTTAGTTGGAACACTTTGTGTAGAATTTTTCTTAACAAAAGCAGGTGCATTGTATGTGAATGAAATTGCTCCACGTCCGCACAACTCAGGACATTATACGATTGAAGCTTGTAATATGAGTCAATTTGATGCGCATATTCGCGGAATTTGCGGGTGGCCGTTGAGTGAGCCCAAATTATTGTCAAATGCTGTAATGATCAATGTCTTAGGTGAAAATCTTTTGAAGACGTACGAATTGATTGATTTATGGCCAGACTGGCATTTCCACTATTACGGAAAAGCAATGCCAAAAAAGGGTCGAAAGATGGGCCACGTGACTATTTTGACAGAAAGCATCCAACGAACGTTAGACGACGTCAAGAAAACCGAAACTTGGGATTAGCGAAAAATGTCAAGCTCGCTTTTCCTGTTGAATGGCGAAAAAATTGTACTGATATATAAAAGAAATTTTTCTTTTTCAAAATTTCTATATTAAAGGAGAATACGATGATACCTCGATATACAAGAGCTGAAATGGGCAATATTTGGAGCGATGAAAATCGTTATAAAGCATGGTTGGAAGTTGAAATCTTAGCAGATGAAGCTTGGGCAGAATTAGGTGAGATTCCTAAAGCTGACGTGGAAAAGATTCGTGCGAACGCTGGATTTGATATGGATCGTATTTTAGAGATCGAACAATCAACGAAACATGACGTGGTGGCCTTCACCAGAGCTGTTTCTGAAACTTTAGGAGAAGAAAGAAAATGGGTCCATTATGGACTGACTAGTACCGATGTGGTAGATACTGCCTATGGCTACTTGTATAAACAGGCGAATGATATTTTGCGTCAAGACTTGCAAGATTTTCTAGTGATTATCGGTGAAAAGGCCAAAGAACATAAAAATACAGTGATGATGGGACGAACTCATGGTGTTCATGCAGAGCCGACAACCTTTGGTTTGAAACTGGCCACTTGGTATTCAGAGATGAAACGGAATATTCAACGTTTTGAACATGCTGCTAAAGGAGTAGAAGCAGGCAAAATCTCAGGAGCAGTTGGCACATTTGCTAACATCCCTCCTTTTGTTGAAGAATACGTTTGTGAAAAACTGGGGATTCGTCCGCAAGAAGTTTCTACACAAGTGTTGCCTAGAGATCTACATGCAGAATATTTTTCAAGTCTGGCTTTGATTGCAACTTCGATCGAACGTTTTGCTACAGAAATTCGAGGGTTGCAAAAATCAGAAACTCGTGAAGTTGAGGAATATTTCGCTAAAGGTCAAAAAGGATCCTCTGCAATGCCTCACAAACGCAATCCAATTGGTTCCGAGAATATGACGGGATTAGCTCGTGTGGTACGCGGTCACTTGATCACTGCTTTTGAAGATGTGGCTTTGTGGCATGAACGTGATATTTCTCATTCATCCGCTGAACGGATCATTACCCCCGATACTACAATTTTAGTGGATTATATGCTGCATCGTTTCAGCAACATTGTTAAGAATTTGACAGTCTTCCCAGAAAATATGAAGCGCAATATGCAAGCGACCTTTGGGTTGATATACAGTCAACGTGTAATGCTAAAGTTGATCGACAAAGGTATGACTCGCGAAGAAGCCTATGATTTGGTACAGCCTAAAACAGCTTATGCTTGGGATAACCAAACACAATTTCGACCTTTGCTTGAAGAAGACGAAGGAATCACTAGCGTTTTGTCATCGGCTGACTTGGATGACGCATTTGACTATAACTATCATTTGAAAAATGTTGATAACGTTTTTGAACGTGTTGGTATCAAATAGAAAAACCTCTTGCCAGAAGGCAAGAGGTTTTTTCTTATGCGTAAGAATAAACATCCACGAAACAACTTTCAGTAAGCTGCTCCAGTAAGCAATTAATCAATCGATAATCGTAGCTCTGTGAATTTAACAGAATTTCGATTCGATAAGAATTTTTCAGAAAAGAATGCTCTTTCAGCTGACGAATAATTAGATTATCTTGAGCCGTATTAGAAAAACGCAATGATTGCATCGCCTGAGATTGTTTTGGATGTAGCAGTTTTTTTAAATTACGATAGGAGTAAAAACTTGTGTCGCGGTTAAGATTGTGGGTTGTATCTAATCCTAATAAGGCATTTAGTAAACGTTGTCTATCGGTTTCATTCATTGAATTTAGAAAATTTTGAGCTGCTGCCGATGCTTCTAACATAATCAATTCCCCCATATATTTCGTTCGAATTAAATATAGCACCATTTCCATAAAATGTAAACGCTGTCTTCAGCGGCGTAGATTTTAATACAAATGACAATTACAATAAACACGAACATTAGGGAGAATATTTCATTATAATATCCGATAAAATGTTGAAATATTTTTTTTCTGTTGTTACACTGAAGGTGAATTTGAAAAACGAACGATTTTCGAAGTATTTTTTAGAATGTTCATTAAAAGGGAGCGTTATGACGTGGAAAAAGGAACTTTATTGTATGAGGGGAAAGCAAAACAATTATTCCAGACAGATGATCCAGAAGTTATTTGGGTGGAATATTTGAATCAAGCGACTGCTCTAAATGGTGCAAAGAAAGATCAAATTAGCGGTAAAGGCGAACTTAACAATCAAATCACAGGATTGATTTTTGATTTCTTAGAAAGTAAAGGAATTAGCAATCATTTTATCAAACGGCTTTCCACAAATGAACAGCTGATCCAAACAGTCGATATTATTCCTTTAGAGGTAGTGGTGCGAAATATCGCTGCAGGCAGTTTTTCAAGACGTTTAGCCATTCCAGAAGGAACCCCTTTGAAAACACCCATTGTTGAGTTTTATTACAAGAAGGATGAACTGGATGATCCCATGGTTGTTGATGATCATATCCGAACATTAGAGCTTGCAACGACAGATGAAATTACTCAATTACGTCAAATGGCCTTGGAAGTAGATGATGCGTTGATCGAATTGTTTGATTCAATTGATATCAGACTAGTTGATTTTAAGTTGGAATTTGGTCGTCAAAAGGACGGTACGATTTTATTGGCAGACGAAGTTTCGCCAGATACTTGCCGTTTATGGGACAAAAAAACCAATGAGCATTTAGATAAAGATATTTACCGTCGTGATCTGGGCGACATTATTCCGGTGTATCAAGAAGTTTTAAATAGATTAGAAAAGCGAGGAGAATAAGCATGTATTTTGTAAAAGTTTATGTAACGTATAAGGATTCTGTATTGGACCCGCAAGGAGAAGCAGTGAAAGGTGCTGTTCACCGTTTAGGCTATGATGAAATCGAGAATGTTCGCATCGGAAAATATTTTGAAATTAAGGTGGCTAAAAGCGATCGTCCAGTTGAAGAAATGATTGAAGAGGTTTGTGACAAATTATTAGCCAACGTCAATATGGAAACCTATCGTTACGAAATTTTAACATCGGAGGAAGTTTAACATGAAATTTGCGGTCATTGTGTTTCCTGGCTCAAATTGTGATTTAGATATGTACTGGGCGATGAAAGAAATCATGGGAGCTGATTGTGAATATGTTCGATACGACGCAGACAGTCTAGATGGTTTTGACGGTGTGTTACTGCCTGGCGGATTTTCTTATGGTGATTATTTACGTTGTGGAGCAATTGCGCGCTTTGCCAATATCATGTCCGAAGTCATTCGTTTTGCTGAAGAGGGTAAGCCAGTTTTTGGCACATGTAATGGATTTCAGATTTTGACGGAAGCCGGATTATTACCGGGGGCATTACGTCGGAATGAGTCATTAAAATTTATCAGTAAAATCACACCGCTAAAAGTTGTGAATAATCAAACAAAATTTACTTCTGAATATGCGTTGAATGAAGTAATTCAAATTCCTGTCGCTCACGGTGAAGGAAATTATTATTGTGATGATGAAACACTAGCTGATTTAAAAGCTAATAATCAGATCGTTTTTACTTATGAAGGTGAAAATATTAACGGCAGCGTAGAAGGCATTGCGGGTATTACAAATAAAGCAGGAAATGTTTTAGGAATGATGCCTCATCCGGAACGAGCAATGGAAAAATTGTTAGGGTCTGATGATGGCAAAAAGTTTTTCGCTTCTATCTTAAATAATTTTGGAAAGGTGACTGCAAACTAATGATGAAAGTAGAACCAACGGCTCAAGAAATCAAAGATCAGCGTGTTTACGATGGATGGGGTTTGACCGATGAAGAATATCGTTTGATTTCAGAAGACATTCTTGGTCGCCTGCCAAATTATACAGAAACAGGACTTTTCTCAGTAATGTGGAGTGAACATTGTTCATACAAAAATTCAAAACCAGTATTACGCAAATTCCCAACGGACGGACCACAAGTTTTACAAGGTCCTGGTGAAGGCGCTGGAATCGTTGATATCGGTGATGGACAAGCAGTCGTTTTCAAGGCAGAAAGTCATAATCACCCTTCTGCTGTAGAACCTTATGAAGGAGCGGCTACAGGAGTTGGCGGAATCATTCGCGATATTTTTAGTATGGGAGCACGCCCGATTGCTGTTTTAGACTCTTTACGTTTTGGCGAGTTGAATACTCCCAGAACTAAGTATTTATTAGAAGAAATCGTAGCGGGAATCAGCGGCTACGGAAATTGTATCGGGATCCCGACAGTTGGTGGTGAAGTAGCGTTTGACCCGTGTTATGAAGGAAATCCTTTAGTCAATGCTATGTGTGTCGGCTTGATGGATCACAAGGACATTCAAAAGGGTCAGGCTAAGGGTGTTGGAAACTCCATTATGTATGTTGGTGCAAAAACCGGTCGTGACGGGATTCATGGTGCGACCTTTGCTTCTGAAGAGTTCGTTGAAGGAGAAGAACAACAGCGTTCTGCCGTTCAAGTGGGCGACCCATTCATGGAAAAATTATTGTTAGAAGCTTGTCTTGAATTGATTCTGGATCATTCTGATATTTTGGTGGGTATTCAAGATATGGGAGCAGCTGGCTTGGTTTCGTCTAGTTCGGAGATGGCTTCTAAAGCTGGATCTGGTTTGAAGCTATATTTAGATGATGTTCCTCAACGTGAAACGAACATGACTCCTTATGAAATGATGTTATCAGAATCACAAGAGCGTATGTTGATTTGTGTTGAACAAGGACATGAAGCCGAAGTAGTTGAGTTGTTCAAACGCTATGAATTAGATGCGGTGACTATCGGTGAAGTTACGGACGATGGTATGTATCGTTTGTACCATCATGGAGAAGAGGTAGCGAATTTACCAGTTGATGCACTCGCTGAAGATGCTCCAGTATATGAAAATGAGAAGAAGGAACCAGCCCGTATCCAAGAATTTGCGGCTATGTCAGATTTTACGCCTGAAATAAAGGATGCATCTGAAACCTTACTAGCATTATTGCAACAACCAACAATCGCTTCAAAAAGAATGATTTACGAAACCTATGATTCACAAGTTCGTACAAACACTGTCGTCCGACCGGGAAGTGATGCAGCGGTAATGCGTGTTCGTGGAACGAATAAGGCATTGGCAATGACAACTGACTGTAATGCTCGTTATCTCTATTTGAATCCAGAGATCGGCGGACAAATCGCAGTGGCAGAAGCAGCACGAAACATTGTTGCATCAGGTGGTCAGCCTTTAGCGATCACGGATTGTTTAAATTATGGTTCGCCTGAAAAACCAGAAGGATTTTGGGAATTGTGGACGTCAGCAGATGGTATTTCTGAGGCCTGCCGTACGCTAAATACACCAGTTATTTCTGGAAATGTTTCAATGTATAACGAAACAAATGGTAAAGCGATCTACCCAACACCAATGATCGGGATGGTGGGTCTGATCGAAGACTTGACTCATATTACGACACAAGAGTTCAAGCAAGCTGGTGATTTAATTTATGTAGTCGGAAAAACGCATGCTGACTTCAATGGTTCTGAGATTCAAAAAATGCAAAAAGGTTTGATTGAAGGAAAACTGATGAATTTCGATTTAACCGTTGAAAAGGAGAATCAAGATTTGGTTCTTTCAGCAATTAAGGCAGGGTTAGTGACCAGTGCTCACGACTGCGCAGAAGGTGGTTTAGCTGTCGCTATTGCAGAATCAGCATTCAATAATCAACTAGGCGTTGAGATTAATATAGAGATGCCGATTGAAAATCTATTTGCTGAGACACAATCTCGTTTTGTACTGTCTATTACACCTGAAAATCAAGCTGCTTTCGAAGCTTTAGCTGGCGAAAAAGTAGTGAGAATTGGGAAAACGACGAACACTGGAGAAATTAAATTAACTGCTACTGGCGGTGAGATTATAGTTGCAACTAAAAAGGCAGAAGAATTATGGGAGGAAGCCATTCCATGTCTAATGAAGTAAAAAGTTTAAATGAAGAATGTGGCGTATTTGGCATCTGGGGACACCCGGATGCTGCTCGCGTCACTTATTTTGGCTTGCATAGCTTGCAACATCGGGGGCAAGAAGGAGCTGGGATCGTCAGTAATGACGGCGGAAAATTGTTCAGTACTCGAGGCTTAGGTTTATTATCGGAAGTCTTCAAGAACGAACGACAATTAAATCAATTGACAGGTCAAGCAGCGATTGGTCACGTTCGTTATGCTACAGCTGGAACCAGCAGCGTTGATAACATCCAGCCTTTTTTATTCAATTTTTACGATGGCGATTTTGCTTTAGCACATAACGGAAATTTGACGAACGCTAAAAGTTTACGTAGAGAGCTAGAGATTGATGGAGCTATTTTTCATTCCAACTCTGATACAGAGATTTTGATGCATCTGATTCGTCGCAGCCAAAAAGAAACGCTATGTGACCGAATGAAAGAAGCATTGAACACTGTCAAAGGTGGATTTGCTTATCTTATGCTGACAGAAGAATCAATGGTAGCGGCTCTTGATCCGAATGGGTTCCGGCCATTATCAATTGGTCAAATGGTCAATGGTGCTTATGTAGTAGCTTCAGAGACGTGTGCGCTAGAGGTTGTTGGCGCGAAATTTATCCAAGATGTAAATCCTGGTGAAATCATTACTATCAATGATGAAGGATTAAAGGTCGAGCATTTTACTGAAGAGACACAGCATGCGATTTGTTCGATGGAATATATCTATTTTGCACGACCAGATTCTAATATCGCAGGAGTAAATGTGCATAGTGCGCGTAAAAATATGGGGCGTATTTTATCACAAGAAGCGTCAATTGAAGCAGACATGGTCGTGGGTGTTCCTAATTCTTCTCTGTCAGCCGCTAGTGGCTATGCTGAGGAATCTGGTATCCCCTATGAAATGGGATTAGTAAAAAACCAATATGTTGCGAGAACCTTTATTCAACCGACGCAAGAACTACGCGAACAAGGTGTACGTATGAAGCTTTCTGCAGTTCGTGGAGTAGTTGAAGGAAAACGTGTCATTATGGTAGATGATTCAATCGTGCGGGGGACAACAAGCCGCCGAATCGTAAATCTATTAAAAGAAGCTGGAGCAAAAGAAGTTCATGTCCGGATAGCTTCACCTCCTTTGCGTTATCCATGTTTTTATGGTATCGATATTCAAACGCGCAAAGAATTGATTGCAGCTAACCATTCAATCGAAGAGATTCGTGAGATGATTGGAGCAGATTCGTTGTCCTTTTTGAGTGAAGATGGATTGATCAATGCAATTGGATTAGACTTTGATGCACCGTATTCAGGATTGTGCATGGCTTATTTTAATGGCGATTATCCAACACCGCTGTATGATTACGAGGCGCATTATCAGGCAACACTAAAAGAAAAAACTTCATTTTATTAGAAGGTAGAATAATAGCACAAGCTGTGTTTTAACAGAATAATGTATAGCATGAGACTTAATAAATCAATAGGAATGAGGAACGAATCGAGTGGGAAATGCATATTCCAAAGCTGGCGTCGATGTAGAGGCCGGTTATGAAGTAGTTGAACGCATTAAAAAACATGTGAAAAGAACCGAACGTTTGGGTGTTATGGGAGCAATCGGGGGATTTGGCGGCTGTTTTGATCTGAGTCAATTTCAATTGAAAGAGCCTGTTTTGGTTTCTGGAACTGACGGCGTAGGAACCAAATTAATGGTTGCGATCCAAGCAGATAAGCACGATACGATTGGAATCGATTGTGTCGCAATGTGTGTAAATGACATTGTAGCGCAAGGAGCAGAACCGCTTTACTTTTTAGACTATATTGCAACAGGCAAAAATGTACCAGCGCGTCTAGAGCAAGTAGTCGCAGGAGTTGCTGAAGGCTGTGTCCAAGCAGGAGCTGCTCTGATCGGTGGAGAGACAGCGGAAATGCCCGGTATGTATGGTGTTGATGACTATGATTTAGCTGGTTTTACAGTTGGAATCGCTGAAAAAAGTCAGATAATCACTGGAGAGAAAATCAAAGCTGGTGACGTACTGGTTGGGTTACCTTCATCAGGAATCCATTCGAACGGTTATTCTCTAGTTCGTAAAATCTTTTTCGAAACAAATAATTTTTCGAATGATGAACAGTTACCTGAGTTAGCAGGAAAACTTAGTGATGAGATTTTGACTCCAACAAAGATTTATGTCGACGCTTTAATGCCATTGATTAAAAAGGAACTAGTTAATGGAATTGCTCATGTGACCGGCGGAGGTTTTGTTGAAAATTTACCACGGATGCTGCCAGAAAGTTTAGCTTGTGAGATCGACTTGGGGACGTGGCCAATCTTACCGATCTTTGATGCATTAGCTAAGTATGGCGAAATTCCAGAAATGGAGATGTATGAGATTTTCAATATGGGGATTGGTATGGTTTTAGCAGTATCACCAGAAAAATTGGCAGATTTGCAAGCTGATTTGAATGAACGGAATGAAGCCTCATACATTATTGGAAAAGTGATTGATAAGCAAGAATCGCCAATTGTTTTCAATGGGGCAAACGCATGAGGATTGCGGTTTTAGCTTCAGGCAATGGGTCAAACTTTGAAGTGATCGCTCAGGCGGTTAAAGACAAAAAGATCGATGCAGAATTAGTACTATTGTTTTCAGATCATCGTGATGCCTATGCACTGAAACGGGCAGAAAAATTTGAGATAACCTGCGAAAGTTTTGAGTTGAAAGAATTTACAAACAAGAAAAATTATGAAACTGCGTTACTATCCCTATTAAAAAAATATGAGGTGGAACTTGTCGTTTTAGCGGGCTATATGCGGATTATTGGGAAAGATTTGCTAGCGGCATTTCCTAATCGTATTGTCAATGTTCATCCTGCACTGCTGCCGAATTTCCCAGGGTTGCATGGAATCAAGGATGCATACGAAGCTGGTGTTGAGGAAACAGGTGTTACGATTCATTATGTTGATAGTGGTGTAGATACTGGTCCGATTATTGCACAAGGCAGAGTACAGGTGTCAAAGGATGATAGTCTAAGCGATTTGGAAACCAAGATCCATCAGGTGGAGCATGAGCTTTATCCAAAGGTTCTTGCGGAAATCGTAAGAGAAGTTAATTCAGAAGTCTAAAAATATTATTTTGTCCAACTTTACCAACTACTCTTTATAGATTGTTGTGGTGAAAAGAACACTAGAGAATTAATCTATTGCCAAGAATAGGCATGTAGACCATTCTTTCACAGTTTATTAAAGCTTGAATAAAGCAATAGATAGTGCAAATTTAGAAGAGTTATGTTCGATTGGATGATACACACGGCGAGCATCAAACTTATTTTTTCGATTTTTGAAGAAGTGAATAGTGAAGAACGAGATAGGAGTGTCAGGATGACAAGAGCATTAATCAGTGTTTCAGATAAAACAGGAGTTGTAGAATTTACTAAAGGGTTAGTTCAGGTGGGAATCGAGATCATTTCTACTGGCGGAACTAAAAAAGTCTTGGATGAAGCAGGCATTCCAACATTAAGTATTGATGAGGTAACAGGTTTCCCAGAAATGATGGATGGTCGAGTTAAAACTCTACACCCGAAAATTCATGGTGGGTTATTGGGTCGGCGTGATTTAACAGCCCACATGGATGCGATGAACGAACACGATATACAGCCAATCGATTTCGTCTGTGTGAATTTATACCCTTTCAAAGAAACGATTTCCAAACCAGAAGTGACTGAGGAAGATGCAATTGAGAATATTGATATCGGCGGACCTAGTATGCTGCGCTCTGCTGCTAAAAACTTCAGTTCGGTAACTGTAATAGTAGACCCTGAAGATTATGCACTTGTTTTAGCAGAAGTAAAGGAAAATCAAGCGACCTCTTTGGAAACACGCAAACGCTTAGCTGCAAAAGTATTTCGTCATACAGCAGCATATGACGCGTTGATCGCGGATTATTTAACAAAGAGCGTTTGTGAGGTCGAACCAGAAAAATTAACATTAACTTATGATTTGAAACAGACCTTGCGCTACGGTGAAAATAGTCATCAAACAGCAGCGTTTTACCAAAATGCTTTGCCTGTGTCTTATTCGATTGCGAGTGCTCATCAACTTCATGGAAAAGAACTGTCATACAATAATATCAAGGATGCGGATGCAGCGATTCGTATCGCTCGTGAATTTACTGAACCAACAGTCGTGGCACTGAAGCATATGAATCCATGCGGGATTGGAAGTGGACGCACGATTTCGGAAGCCTACCAGTTTGCCTATGAAGCAGATCCAACATCGATTTTTGGTGGGATTTTAGTTGCGAACCGTGAAATTGATCTGGAAACAGCGGAAGAAATGCATAAATTATTCTTAGAAATCATCATCGCACCAAGCTTCAGTAAAGAGGCGTTTGATGTGTTATCTGATAAGAAAAACTTACGCTTGATGACTTTAGATTTTAGTGACCAAGCAAGTAATCAGCCAGAAGTTGTTTCTGTACTTGGCGGGTTACTAGTTCAGGATCAAGATGTCGTTGAAGAAATACCTGAAGAATGGGAAGTTGTAACAGATCGGAAACCGTCAGCAGACGAACTAAAAGCTTTAGCATTTGCTTGGAAAGCAGTAAAACACGTAAAATCCAATGCAATTGTTGTAGCAAATGAACATCAAACTGTAGGAGTTGGTGCAGGACAGATGAATCGTGTTGGTTCGGTCAAAATCGCTTTAGAAGAAGCAAAAGGTCGAATGGATGGAGCTGTTTTAGCTAGTGATGCATATTTCCCGATGGATGACAGTGTGGAATATGCTGCTCAGCACGGTATTAAGGCGATCGTTCAACCAGGCGGAAGCATTCGAGATAAGGATTCAATTGCTATGGCGAATAAATACGGTGTGGCAATGGTCTTTACGAGCATTCGTCATTTCAGACACTAATTTGAGGAGGACGCAATGAAGGTATTAATTATTGGGAGCGGTGGACGTGAACATGCGATCGCGAAGAAAATGTTGACTAGTCCGCAAGTGACAGATGTTTTTTGCGCCAAAGGAAATCCTGGGATGAAAAACGACGGAATCCAACTAGTGGATATCGCTGAAGACAATCATATAGATTTAATTTCTTTTGTTAAGGAGAAGGGAATCGATTGGACGTTTGTTGGTCCTGAGATTCCTTTGCTGAATGGTATTGTAGATGATTTTGAAGCTGCAGGACTTAAGATTTTTGGACCAAACAAAGCAGCTGCTATGATTGAGGGCTCGAAAGAATTTGCTAAGAAAATCATGGTAGACAATGACATCCCGACAGCTGACTATGAAGCTTTCACTGATTATCAGAAGGCTTGCGATTATGTAAAAGAAAAAGGTGCACCGATTGTTATTAAAGCAGATGGCTTGGCTGCTGGTAAAGGTGTGACAGTTGCTATGACTTTAGAAGAGGCACTGCATGCTTTGAAAGAAATGATGACAGATCATCGCTTTGGTGAAAGTGGGGATAAAGTTGTTGTAGAAGAATTTTTAGCTGGTGAAGAATTCTCACTTCTTGCTTTTGTTAAAAATGAAAAAGTGTATCCAATGGTAATTTCTCAAGATCACAAGCGCGCTTACGACAAGGATCAAGGGCCAAATACCGGCGGCATGGGTGCTTATTCACCAGTTCCCCAGATTTCAACAGAAATAGTCGATGCGGCAGTAGAAAATATCTTGAAACGGGCTGCTAAGGGTATGATGAACAATGATACACCATTTACAGGCATTTTATATGCTGGCTTGATTGCAACTGATTCAGGGGCAAAAGTTATTGAGTTCAATGCTCGCTTCGGAGATCCAGAAACACAGGTCGTTTTACCACGATTGGTAAGTGATTTGGCACAGATTGTTGATGATCTGTTGAATGGTTATGAACCTGATTTGATTTGGAGTGAACAAGCAGCAGTTGGTGTTGTTCTAGCTGCAGAAGGCTATCCTAATGATTATCAAAAAGGGATGTCAATTCCATCTTTTGATGATCAAGTAACAGTCTATTATGCTGGAGTAGCGGATGATCAAGGAATGACAGTAGCATCAGGTGGAAGAGTGCTTTTAGTTGAAGCCGAGGCTGATACGATTGAAGATGCTCAAGCAAAAGTTTACCGAGCTTTAGAGGGTGCTGCTACTGAAGGATACTTCTACAGAAAAGATATTGGTGCAAAAGCAATAAAATAAGCAAAAAAAAACGACTCTGAGGTCGTTTTTTTTTGTTCAAAATACGCGAGATTTTAAAAATGACAGCTTTGATTAAAAGTGGTAAACTAAAGTAAGCGCCGAACCACTGA
>NZ_JAFLVR010000035.1 GCF_017315985.1 Candidatus Enterococcus murrayae
TACCTTTATCTATTTCATTTTATAATATACATCTATAATAAATACAACAGAATAAAGAAAATAACGTTATTTATTTTCTGTGTATATAAGATTTTCCGCATTTTTTATTTATTTTCATTTTAATTACGACCATCCATGTACTTTCAGGCAATTACAACATATGACAATAAGTTAGATGACTATCGTTTTCTTCCTAGCAAAATGGAAAGTTTTTCACCACAAAAAGCCCTCAAGAGAAGGTTCCATCCACTCTTGAGGGCTGCTCAAATCATTTAATTAATTCACATAGCTGCTTAGACGCAACACTTCAGGAAACTCTTGAGTATTGTCGATCTGGCAATCGCCAAAAAAGTCAGGACCGTATGCCCCATGAAAGTCGGAACCTCCAAAGCATTTCAACTGATATTTATCCAGCAGCTGCTGAACTCTTCGCTGATCCTTCAAGTTATGATCCGGATGATATTTCTCGATCCCATCCAAACCGAAGGAAACCAGCTCCTCAATCAGATCGTAGCTGTCTAGTTGACCTGGATGAGCGACCACTGCCAATCCTCCACCTAATTTGACTGCTTCGATTGCTTTAAAAACATCGATGTACTCGATATCCATTTCCGCTACACCATTATTTTTAAACAAGGCTTGATACAATGGCCCATAGATAGTGGTTTCATACCCCTTATCTATCAGTACAGCCATCACATGCTGCTTATAAACGGCCGTTGCGTTCTGCGCCTTTTTAATGACTTCCTCCAATTCGATTTCATAGCCGACCGATTGGATTTTTTTTACCTGCTTAAGCGTATTGGCTGTTCGCCGTTCCAGTAAAGGTGTACAGAGTTCTTCAATATACACGGGATCTTGAACAGCATAGCCTAAAATGTGGACTTTCCGATTTCTTTTGAAGTCAAAGGCACTGATTTCTATTCCCTCAATGTAATTGACAGGTGCTTGAGAAAAAACTTCCTTCAGCTCGGATATGCCTGCAAACGTATCATGATCCACCACAGCGATATCAGAGATTTTATTTTTAACAGCCAATGAGACAAGCTCTCCAGGTGTCAATGTGCCGTCTGAATAGCAGCTATGTACATGAAGATCAGCTTTCATACTTCCTCCTTCTTACTCCTAAAATTATAGTGGGCTAAATAAATGAGCCTTCTTGTATATTGAACTCCTGATCGCATAAGCCTTCCATAAATTCTAAATCATGGAAAATGCCTATCATCGTCGTCCCCGAGCACTTCAGCTGCTCAATCAGCTCACGAACCTTTTCTTTCGAATGCTGGTCCAGAGAAGCTGTTGGTTCATCAAGCAAAAGCAGGTTAGGGCGTTTGACCATCGCCTTAGCAATATTCAGGCGCAGCTTTTCTCCGCCAGAAAACGTATTGGGAAAAAGCGGCCACAGCTCTTCCTTGATTTCAAAATGAGTCAAAATTTTCTTTGTTTCCATATGGGCTTCGGCTTCCGTATCAGTTGCTTCTAAAGCGGCACGGTAGACGATATCGTATGCGGTTATCCTCGGCAAGGTCTGTAGAAATTGGGAAACATAACCGATCTCATATTGCCGGATCTGACAGATTTTTCGTTCATCTAATTGAGCCAGATCGACTGTCCCAAAAAGGGCAGATTGATAAAGAATCTGGCCTTCTTGAGGGAGATTCGTGCGGTAGATACAACGTAAGATTGTGGATTTTCCGCTCCCGCTTTTTCCGGTTATTCCGACAAAATGTCCTTTTTCCACCGCAAAGCTGATATCCTGACAGCCGGAGACTCGCTTGCCTACGCTGTGTAAAACAAAGCCCTTCGAAACACCCTGCAATTGAATAAGCGGGACTGGTACTGTTGTTGTTCCAGCTAAACGATCCTCTGTTCTAGATTCTGTAAGTTGTTTCATTCACTAAAACTCCCTTTACAAAAGTATGTGTGACAACAGGCACTTGATTTCCGGCATAATCAACGATCAGCAGGTCGGCCATTTTTCCCACGGCGATGCTGCCTACTTCATGATCGATCCCCACCGCCTTTGCAGGATTTTGAGTGACCAGCTTCACTGCTTCCGACAGCTCCAGAATCCCTTCTCTCCATAAAGTAAAGACTGCATGAAGCATCGCTGCTGGATAATAATCGCTGCATAGGATATCAATGAGATTTTCCTGTACCGCTTCCTTTACTGAAAGGTTTCCGGCATGTGATTTTCCTAGAAGAACATTTGGGGCACCTCCCACAGTTGCCAGCCCTCTCGCCTTCGCTTCGGCAGCAATCTCCAAGGTGATAGGAAATTCAGAAATCGAGCTGTGTAATTGTTCAACGATATCCAGCTTTTCTACCGTATCATCATCGTGTGAGGCAACGGGGATATCGTTTTTACTTGCCAGCTCGGCCAGCTCAGTCAAATCCTCTAAGGTCAGTTTTTCCGCGGTCATCGCATTGGCTAAGATGCGATTGGTCTTCTGAGTATCTCCCCCATGGTATCCTGCAAGGATCAGGCGGTAGGTTTCCAAATCGCGGTATTGCCCTTGCCCAGGCGTATGATCCATGAGCGAGAAGAGTTGAATCTTCCCTGTACGCAGCAGTGATTTAACCAGCTCCAGCTGTGAAAAGTTATCGATCTCATAGCGCAGATGCATGCGATGATGAATCAAATGGGCCTTATAATTGCTTTCATTGATTAAATCCAGCAGCTTGACCACGTTTTCGCTGTTGCGGATCGGGTTTTCCTTAAAGACGGTTTTTCCGCTTAAGCTTAATGAATGGAACATCGTCGTGATCCCATGAGTCAATAGCTCTCTTTCCGCTTCATACAGGGCCAGCTCAAAATCAATCAGTGACGTTGGTCTTGGCGCTGCGATTTTTTCGATATAGTCAGAATGAAGATCAATGAAGCCTGGCATGATCCAGCCGCCTTTGGCATCGATGACGATCAGGTTGCAGTCCTTTTGAGGTAATGCGGTATTTTTTCTGATGTCGACGATCCGTTCATTTTCGATTAGGATCGAGTGCTGCTCGACTACTCCCGCCTGGGTGACGATTTTGCCGTTTGTAATTACATACATCGCGATGCTCCTTTTTTAAAGTAATGAATAAACGAGTTGCTGTGTGTAGGGATGCTGCGGATCTTCAAGAATCTGATCCGTTATCCCGCCTTCTATCACTTCGCCGCCGAGCAGCACGTAGGTTCGTTGAGCAAGCATTCGGATCACCCCTAGGTCATGAGAGACAACCAGCATACTCACCTGGTATTCCTGTTGGATTTTTTTGATGATATCCAATACCACGGCTTGTACCGATAGATCCAATCCGGTCGTCACTTCATCGAGAAAGAGGATCGGCGGGTTGGTCGAGAGGGCCTTCGCAATCTGGACTCGCTGCTGCATTCCGCCAGAAAAGGCTTTTGGCGGCTCCTTCATTCGAAATTGGGGAATATTGACTTCTTCTAATAAATTGCCGCCAATCGTCTGCATATCCGATACATTCCGATTTCCGCTTGCGATCATTTTTTCCGCCACATTGGCGATGGCGGAGAAATCCATTTTTAAGCCTAGGTAGGGATTCTGATAGACCATCCCGAAGAGCTCGTTTCTTAATTGCCGCTGCGCCTGCGAAGAGAGTGCGTAAATATTGTCGATCGGCGGTTCATTGATAGAGACCGTCCCTGAAGTCGGCTCCTCGTCAAAATATAGACACCTCATCAGAGTTGATTTTCCAGATCCAGACTCTCCGACAATCCCGACGATCTCTCCCTTGTATAAATCAATGGAGATATCTTGGCAGGCATAGACCGTTCCACAGGCAGGACAATAATTTTTTTCCAGCTTTCTGGTCGAGGCATCCTGACATCTCGAACAGCCTTCTCCGTACTGCTTATTCAGGTGTTCAATTGATAAAATCGGCTGTTCTTGCTCAAATTCGGCACTCATCATCGTAGTTGGTTTCTCCTCTCAGTACACAGGCTGGTATCGTTGCATTGATGAACAACCTGATGATTTTCATCAAATAATTCATCCATAAAGACGCCTTTTGCTCCACACAAATGGCAGCTGACTTCAGAAAAATCTTCGATCGCAAAGGGGCGATCCTCAAAATCAATCGATTTTACTTTTGTATAGGGCGGCACCGCGAAGATTTTCTTTTCCCGTCCGGCTCCTAATAGAATCAGTCCGTCATTTTCCAGCATTTTGGGATTATCAAAGCGTGGAATCGGCGACGGCGTCATCAAATAGCGATCATTTACAATCACTGGATGCTCTGCTCCTGTTGTCGTGACACCATAGCGCATGATCTGATCAAACAGCATCAGCCAGGCTCCCGTGTATTCTTTATCCGCATGTAATCGCTTCGTGATATACTCGCTGGGCTCATAGGATCGCAGCGGTTCACAAACTGGAACCTGAAGAACGAGAATCTGTCCTTTTTTTAATTTCTTCTCAGGTATTCGATGGCGTGACTGAATGAGAGAGGCCGCTTCTGTATCTGAAGTTAATCCGATTCCTGTTGTTTTTTGGATCAGCTTTTTGATATTGACGGCATTGACACTTTCATCACTGCCTTGGTCGATCACCTTTAAAACATCCGATTTTCCTACTAATGACAGCGTTACCTGTAGGCCGCCGGTTCCCCAGCCGCGTCCGATTGGCATTTCCCTTGAACCAAAGGGCACCTGATACCCTGGAATCGCAATCCCTTTTAAGATTGCTCGGCGAATTTCACGCTTTGAGCCCTCATCAAAGAAAGCAAAATTATACGTTTGTTCCATTACTCTTCACCTCGCTCTTGCGTCTTGCGGATACTGTCCAATTTGGATTGGAAGGTGACGTAATGAGGAAGCTTCAGATGGGACAAGAAGCCGGTTGATTCAATGCTGTCGATATGATACAGAACGAATTCTTCATCTCCGGTCGGCAGTTCCTTATTTCCTTCTTCTAAGCTATAGTCCAAGATTCCCATCGAGATGGCCTTCGTTTCATTTCGTCCATAGACAAAGCCGTAGCCGATCTCGATCTCCATTTTCTCTTTGCCATTTTTTTTGATGGTTTTAGGAATGTACATTTCTGCTTCTGTCATTTCAATCTTCCCTAGATAATAGGCAGCTTCTGATTGCTGTTCCTCTGTATAGTAAACAGGGACAGTCCCGACACGTAGCTCGCCAACTGTTGGATGCGCATCGCCGTAGCCGCGAATGATCGAATAGGCGAAGGCCATTAATGATTGCGCCATTCCTCGACTGAGAATCTGCAGCCGTTCACTGCGTTTGGTAGGAAATTCCAATACTTTTTTTGTCATATCCTCTGGTTCGGTGTTATTTTCGGGCAGCCGATTCAGTATTCCTTGATCCTGCAAATAGGCAGAGACCTTCTCATACTTACCGATTTCCGCAGTCTTCATTTCCGTTTCCTGTGGGCGAAACTCAGCAAGCAGCTGTTTTACCTGCTCTCTATGTTCATCTTCATCGGAAAAATCAATCAAGCGATGCATGTAATCATAGGTGGCCCCCAGCATTTGGCCCCCTGGGATATCCTTAAAGGCTGCCGAAATTCTTCTTTGGACCTGCATTTCATTGGAGGTATCGATGATCTCCGAATAACCCATACGTTCTAAGGTAGAACGATAGGCACGAAGCAGAAAGACTGCCTCTTCGACGGACCCCTCCGCTTGCCAAAGCGCTCGCGCCGCCAAATTCGGTGCATAAAGGGAAGCTTCACTCATGACCTGATCCACTAGCAGCTTCATATTTGCTTCAATAGCAGAAATCTTTAGCTGATCGCCCTGCTCGATTTTTCGGTATTCAAGAAGCTTGAGACTGGCTTCAATAGCCTCTTGTCCTCCCTTGACTGCGACATAGGTCATTATGCTACCTCCTTGATCAACGTTGTTCTAGGAATACAGAGGATTTCTAACTGTTCATCAACAATGATTAAATCCACCCCTAAAGGATATTCCTGATTCAACTGTTCTCTAATCATGAATATATCTACTAATTGTTTAGGAAAATCAACGCTTTTTCTCTCTTTGATCCCAGGTCCCTCAAGCTGATAATGTACACTTGCCTCAGACAATGATTCTAATTCAACAATGATCGTCGCGGATTTTTGCGGGTCGATCAAATCACCGATCTTGGCTTGCTGTAATGCAGTCAGCTGCTCAGCCGTGACCTTTTTCCCAACAAAAATGAAATCTGCTTCCGTAATCTTCACTGGAAAGCTTCGAAATTCTTGCTGAAGGTAGTTTTCCTGTTCTGCTTCCATACCTAAAACGGAGAAGCTCACCTCCTGATCCAACAGAGTCGCTGCTATCAGAAAAGCACCTTGACTGATTGGCCCATTAAAAGAATGGCCCTCCAGCCTGCCACGTTCACCAACGTAGGAATTTAGCTGGACTAGGGTGCGAAATACTTGCTGTGTCTCATGAATCATGACTGCTCCTCCACTTCCATCACTTCAAAGGAAACTTTTGTTTGATTGATCAAATATTGCTGGTAGCCCAGCTCGGCTAAAAGCTGTTTCCTGTGCTCTAAAATCTGATTGTCCCACGCATTTTTTTCAGCTGCTGGAAGCTGCTCGTAAGCGGCATCGATAATCGCTAAATTCAAGGCCTTTTGATAATGCTCGCCACATATGAGTCCCAGACCGCTCTTGTCCTGAATCACTACTCTGGCTCTAGTTACTAAGGTCTCGCCACCATAAAACAGTGAATTTTGCGCAGACTCTCTAATTTTATTCATGATTAGCATCAAGCGAGGCTCTTCACGAACTTCGACATTGAATAATTTTCTTGCCTGGGCGGCGAGTTCTGCAGCCAAGGCTGTCTGATCCTCGACAAGTACCCATGTTCGTTCTTTTCGATTCATTGGTTATCCTTTCTCTGCTCCGCTCATTTTTATCGTTAATTTTTTACAATATAATTGGACCGCAACTTCATGGAGATCAGCTCTAATACGGCGGCAACCAATAGGATCATGTACACCATGACACCAATCTCATGTAGATCGAAGTAAAAGCCGCTGGCCATAGCCAGTTGAAAGCCTAGTCCGCCAGCTCCGGCTGCGGCTCCTACAGCGATCGCATTCGTAAAATTGATCTCAAAACGAATGAATGTCCATGAAAGAATTGCTGTGATACATGAGGGCAAAACAACTTGAAAAACGATCTGCCACCAGGTCGCTCCACTTGCTTTTAGGGCCTCAATCGTTCCATAGTCCATCTCCTCGATGCTTTCAGAATAAACCTTCGTTAAATAAGCAACGCTGTGGAAAAGCATCCCTATTACCGCCGCATTCGAACCAAGTCCGATAATAATCGAGAAGATCATTACCCATAGGATCGTTGGAACAGCTCGGACAAAGGACATCACAACACGAATCCCTGTCGAAAGTCTTTTCGAGGATAAATTGCACGCCGCTAGCAGACTGAAGAAAAAGGCGACGAGGGCTCCTAACAACGTAGTGACTACAGAAAGTCCAATCGTAACACCCAACGCTTCAATCAAGGTCTTCAACGAAAAGCGGCCAGATAGATGCGGCTGCAGGAAAATCCGTTGAATATCCGAAAAAAATTGGCTGATTGCTTCAAGCAAAACCACATCGCCATAATCCATTGTAGAAAAGGTCAGTAAGGAGACTGCTAGGAGTGAAAACAGCAGGCCCCAAAGAATCAAGCGATTTTTCTTCCATAATCGAATTCTTATTTTCCTCCTTCTGCCATGGATCATGTGAATACTGTCAGCTAAAGCAGGTGATAGCGGATATACTGCTTCTTCTTGAGGTGTTTCCATCAGATAATGCTCCTCCTAATCTTGTTTGAGAATAATTCAAGTCCGATGACTACAATAACGATCGTCAATATGATCATTCCGGTGATATCGTATTGAAATTTTTTGTAATAGAGGTCAAAAAGGAAGCCAATGCCCGTTCCAGTCAAGATCCCTACCAAAGTAGCATCTCGAATATTATTTTCAATCAGAAAAAGAACCCAGCTAATCAGCTGACTGCCGACCATCGGCAATACGCCTTGAAAGATCACTTGAAAATAAGAAGCGCCGGTTGCTGTCAACGCTTCAATCGTACTGCCGGCTATTTCATCGATCGTTTCCATAAAGGCTCGTGTCAAATAGCCGAACGTTGCAAAAAAGATCGCTAAGTAACCGGTAAATTCACTTTGCTTAAAGCTGAGTAATAAAATCATCGCCCAAACAACGATCGGCATATTTCGAAAGAAGCTTGCCAGCACATGTGCGAATCCCTTTACTAACGGGTGGATTCCCGTTTCTCTAGAGCCAAAAATCGCCATGAACAGGGCAAAGATAGCAGCCGTGGTCGTTGCTGTGACCGACATGAGCATCGTCTGCCATAATTTAGTAAGGATCATTGGCAAATACTCTAATGAGGCTTCCGTCGGTACAAAATTAATGAACAGCCACCCAAACCCTGCGGGAATCGAAGGCAGCGAGGCCAACAGATCAAAATTAGTCCCCACTGCTGAAAATGTGTAAAGGCCAAGGAGGAAAACCAATAGACAGACCATCATTTTTCTTCTTTGAGTAAAAATATCTTTTTGTCCTTTTTCCATCATTGTCCTCACACCAATAATTCTTTCGATAAATAGATTTCATTAATCATCTCTGAATCTAAGTTCCGCGGCAGATCGTCAAAGACAATCCGTCCATCGGTAACCCCGATGATTCGATCCGAATAGCTGATGGCAACCTCGACCTGATGAAGATTGACCAAGCAGGTGATCCCCATCTCTGCGGTTACCTTTTTGAGATAATCCATGACTACCTTTGATGATTTCGGATCAAGGGAAGCAATTGGTTCATCACACAAGATCAGCTCTGGCTCTTGCATCAACGCTCTGGCGATCCCGACCCGCTGCTTTTGACCCCCGCTCAGCTCATCACAACGAGTGTAGGCAAATTCATCCAGACCAACTCGCTTGAGCAGACTAAAGGCCTTTTTCTTTTCCGCTTCCGTATAATGCCCCAGTGAGCCACTAAGGCTTGACTTATAGCCAAGCCTTCCGTGGAGTACATTCTCAACTGCCGTCAATCGGCTGACTAGATTATAATGCTGAAAAATCATCCCAATTTTGCAGCGATTTTGGCGCAGCTTTTTTTTATTGCTTTTCATCAAATCGGTACCATTAAAAAGCACTTCTCCCTTGTCAGGGGAGACTAGCTGATTGATACTTCGCAGCAGTGTGGATTTCCCGGCACCGGAAGGACCGATCACAGAAACAAACTCGCCTTTGCTGATCGAAAAGCTTACATCCTTCAACGCTTGTTTTCCATTGCTGTAAGTTTTAGATATATCCTTAATTGCTAAAAGCATCTCTTTGCCTTCCTCCTGTTTACTTGGACAGCTCTCTGATCGGATCATAAAACTTATCATCTACTTCCAAGAAGCGTTCATCCCCTTCTTTGACAAACAATGCCGCTTGCTCTGCATCCTCAGGAGCAAAGATCTCTTCATTATCTGAAACCTCTTTTGATGTCAGCACTTCGATGACCTTATCGATCTCTTTTTGACTCATTACTTTTGTATTTGCCACGATTGGTGCATTTAAGACCGGAGTCGATTGAATGATCCGAGCTTTTTCACCTCGCACCGTATCAAAGGGAGCCTCTGCGTCGTCCTTCACCTGATACAGCATTCCTGCTTTGTTTTCTTCGCCGTCAGCTACTTTGAAATATTGCGGTAGATTCATGAAGGCTGCTGCGTCCGCATCTCCCTTCAGCAGGTTGACTGCTGAGCCCTGATGAGATCCGCCAAATAATACTTTGTCGAAGAACTTTCCTTCATTGATAAGTTCATCTGAATTTTCCAAATCAAACTCTTTTACGATCGCATTGCTTGGGACCTTGAAGCCTGATGTTGAACTGTTTGAAACAAATGAGAAGGTTCTGCCCTTGATTGGATCGATCGTATAGCCGTCTCCTGTTTCATATTCCTTCTCGTTCTCTTCTTTTACAGCGATGAAGCTGTAATAAAGCGCATCTTCCAAAGTACCGCTTGCTCCTGAGTTCGTTAGAATCGCTTTGACATCTGGATTTTTTTTGTTAGCCTGAATGTACCCTTCTGCACCCATCAATGCCAAATCCGCTTGCCCATTCGAAATCGACTCAATCACGATGTTGTAGTCCGTCGTAGTAACAATTTTTACCTTACGCCCTGTTGCCTCAGAAAGAATATCTTTTAAAGCGTCACGCGATTTTTCAAACTCTGCAGCCGATTCACTAGGATAAAAAATAACCTTCATTGGTGTGTCCTTTTTTTGTTCCGCTGTTGCACCATCATCTTTGCCGCACCCAGCTAATCCTGTTACAGCTAAAGCAGCTACCATTGCTAAAATCATCTTTGAAAAAATTTTCTTCATCATCACAGCTCCTTAATTTTCTTTGGTACAAATAAAGTATAAGCAAGCATTGTGAAGGTCCAATATGATTCAAATTTTATTTTTGTAAACAATGTAAAGCCTGTGTAAACGCAAATAAAACAGGCATTCAACAAGAATTGCCCGCTTTTATCAATGAAACCATCTATTTAAATAACCTACATTATAATAACTTCGAATGATTTCGATGAAAATCAGTTGTAAAATTTACATGCCGTTTATGAATAGGCTTTCATTTTTGCTCAATTTTTAGTATTAAGTGATGAACGTTCAATTAGTAGTCCGTCGTTCTCAACACAAGAAAAATGCACGAACCCCTGCTAAGCTTACAATTTGCTATTCTTATAAAACAAAAATCCGAGCGATGCTTCGCTCGGAAAAATCTGAGTATTGGGTTTTATTCACCGTTTAGTAGTCTTTGCTTTATCTTCTATTAATAGTCCATTACTCGGTAATAACGTCGTGTCTTTGCGGATTTTCCTGTTTTTTGCTCGTAAATTCGTAATAATAAATCATAGTAATGATTTAACAGCCATGGTTCCACAAATTTAATTAACTCTGATGAGAATCCTCGAAGATCAAAATCCTGCATGTCGATTGTATTTGAGGCTGTGGAATGTTGGTTAATAAAGCTCTTTACGCGTAAGTCTTGGTTGCGTGTTTCACTGGAATTTACGACAACATTTACTTGAAAATCAGCACTTACTAATTCGAAAGGTCCGTGAAAGAACTCCGAGGAGTGGATTCCCTGCGCCTGTATCCATTGAATTTCTTCTAAAATATAGTTACAGAAGCAACAGGCTTCTCCCCACAACCTTCCAGAGGTTACCCACATCTGAAGCCGCTCAGTATCCGAAGCTTGTACTAATCGAACGGCTTTCTCTTCATTTTTCAAAATCTCCTCTGCTACTTTTTCCCCAACTGTTTCAAGTTCTTTCTTATATTGATGTAAAACAGCAGGATCGTCTTCCGTCAGGCATAATAAAAGCCACCCAAAAAGAATCAAATGAATATCGGTATCGACAGAGCTTGTACGATAATCAAGAATGTTCAATTTATCTAATTCTGTATCTTCATCACCGATAAATCCATAAATGGTGGTAGCAGGAAACTTCTTCCTAGTTTCTTGCAGCACCTCCAGCAATTCTTCCGTTGCACCAGTCTTTGTTCCAGCAATAATCAATGTATGCTCATCAATTTGATCAAAATACAGCTCCAATAATTCTTCTGGACTAACAATCAAAAATGGCAGGTTCAGCTTTTCAAAAAGCATTGGTCGTAATCCTACAAACTTCGTATAAGTTCCGCCAGAACCAATCAAAAAAAGCTTGGAGTATTCCTTTTGACTGAGCTTCTCAGCTATTTTTTCAATATCAGCAAATTGTGAGATCACTTGTTGATAATCACTTACAAAATTTTCATTTTTAAAATACATCTATACATTTCCCTTCTTAAACAGATAAAAATCCAAAAATAGCTCCTAAAATACTAAATCCTAAAATGGCCAATAAAATATAGATGACTTTGACATCTTTTTTCAACAGTCTGCAAAACAGGAAGGTCAGCAATACTGGTAATAATGCCGGCATCATTGAATCTAACAGGCTTTGAATCGTTTGTGCATCTTTTCCACTAGTCAATTTTACTGGTATATTAATAATGACCATTGATGCAACCATTCCGCCAATTACTGTATTTCCTAAAATATTGATGGCATACGTGATATTTTCCATCAGTCCGCTAGACATTTTCTCGATAAAGGACACACCTGCTTTATATCCCCAAAAAGTTCCGAAATAGCGAACTAAAACATTCGGTACATTGAAAACTAGTATAAAAAGAATCGGGCCTAAGATACTTCCTTGTTTTGCCAATGATATCCCTATTCCACTTGCGATGATGCGGAGACTCCCCCAAAAAATGGAATCACCAATTCCAGAAATTGGACCCATTAATCCTGCTTTCATAGCATTGATTGAGCTTTCATCAAAAGCAGGATCATTCGCTTTGCGCTCTTCCATAGATGCTGCTACACCAGCAATAAATGGAGAAGTAGCAGAGGTACAATTGAAAAACTCCAGATGTCTTTGCATCGCCTTTTTTTGATCTTCTACATCAGGATATAGCTTCTGAATGACGCCGCTCATTGAATATGAAAACGCCAGACTCATCATACGTTCATAGTTGAAGGAAGCCTCCATCGGCATTGAGCGCCAAAAGATTCCCATTAAATCTTTTTTTGTAATCGTTTTAGAAGTCATCGTATTGCTCCTCTCCGCTACCATTCATTTGTCCCTTATTCTTTTCAATCGTATCTAGAATGATATACATGATCCCAGCAAAAATTGCACCTACGATCGCTGTAGCTATCATGTCTAATTGCAGATAGGCTGAACAAACAAATCCTAAAAAGAAGAATGGTGCGACCTTTTTTGAAAACGTCATATTAATCAGCATCGCGAATCCGACAGCTGGTAAAATATTAGTAGCAATGTTCATCCCGTTGATAAATGCCTGCGGAATCAGTTCTAAAATTTTGTCTACCGTACTGCTTCCAATCACAAAGGCTACTGTTGTGACCGTTGTCATCATGAATATCCTTGTAAATGAAGCAATTAGATGCATATTAGCCGCTTGTTTGATTTTTCCTTGCTCTACTAGCTTATCCGCTTTATGGGTCATGGCAGGAAAAATGATTACGTATAAAATATTTTTAATAGCTAAACCTAAAGCAGCAATCGGCAATACAAGAGTCAGGGCTACATCCACTCCGTATCCATTCTTTAAAACCAATGCTGTCGCTAAGATTCCTCCTATAATTTCGTCTGGCGGTACCGTCGCTCCTACTCCCATCAACCCAAGAAAAGCTAATTCTAAAGTGGCACCCATGATCAATCCTTGTGAGACATCTCCAAACAGTAAACCCACAAATAATCCAGTAACTAATGGCCTGCCGATAAATGATGCCCCAAGAAAATCCTGCATATTGGCAATTAATGCAATGATGAATATACCAACTGTTTGTACAACCATTACCTCATCTCCTTTGCCTTATTTGATAAGTGAACAAAAATCTACATTCGTATCATTTGGCGCTTGTTTAACAAGTACCTCCACGCCCAAATCAATCAGCTCCTTTAACTCATTGATTTCACTTTCAGAAACATAGACAGCTTTTGCGATATTCATCGTCCCTTCCCTTTTTGCTGATAAGCCTAAATTCACTTTATCCACCGCCGAAGTTCCTTTAGCCATTCGATACGCATCATGAACATTTTCCACTACAATAAATACATTGTATTTGTCAGTGACTCCGCTTTTGATTGCTTTAATTGAATCCTCCACACTTTTAAAAATCAGCTTCGTGTCATTTGGTTTTGCTAAGTTTAAAGTTTGTTTTCTAAATGAATCATTTACAACCTCATCATTGGCGATCAAAATGGCATTTGCCGATAAATTTTTAGTCCATGCAAAAGCCACTTGTCCGTGCAATAATCGATAGTCGATCCTTGTCATTTTAATCATCTTCAAATCCTCCTTTTTCACTAGAAATCCTCGTCTGCTTGCACGCTGAGTTCATCCACATCAATTACCTCTAGATCCTTGGATGCATTTACAACAATTTCCTTTAATTGAGCCATCACCTCACTACGTTGTCCTTCGTACGAGAGCATCAACAATTCCAATACCAATGCAAGATTCATTCCAGAAATCAAATAATAATCTTCCCTTTCAAGGATGTATTCGCTAATTATTCTGTTGACACTGCCGCCCTTCAAATCTGTTAAAAATAAAACGGCTTCATTTCCAAATTGAGAGACTAATTCCGTTAACTCATCTACCACGCTTTTTTCATCTTCTATATACGCTGCAATCACATGTAGTTTTTCTTGCCTGCCCATGATGAACTCCGCGGTCTCTTTCATTCCAACTGCTAAGTTCGAATGACTAGCTAAAACGATTTCCATTATTTTCCTCCTGTCTTTACATCTTTGGCTTACAACTAAATAATAGAATGGAAAGCGCTTCAAAACAATAAAAAAAGAGACCAATTATTTAAAATGGTCTCAAATAGGAACCAATTAAGGAACCAATTATCTTTTTGTCTCAATTGCAAGATTTACCTTTTCTGGATCAAAAAAGGATTGTGTGTACTCGACAAGCTCATTCTGATCTGTATAGCCGAGATATTCTATACATACCACATACTCTCCTGAACACGCACCAAGTTTTTCTAATAGTTCGTCATTTTCAACACGTTTCGCAAAAAAACGCTTACTAAATTTTGTAGGTCGTTTGTTTTTGTATTCCATATAATCATACAAAGAAAACTGACTAAAATCGTAGCGATGAGCATCTTTGAATAATCGAAATGGAAAATACGCTCGTTGGATCGAAACGACTTCATTATTGGCTTCTCGAACACGAATCAATTCAAAAAATTCAAAATAGTCATCAAAGATTTCCATCAAATCCGGCAGGTCATAGACTAATTTAAACGATTCAACAAAACTTGAAGAACTCATTCTTTTTACCATGATTCCTTGACTTAAAGACACCGGTGCTTCATCACCGATCTCAAAACGATTAGAAGCAATATCACCCAATAAAAACGTTCCTGAACCCCTTTTTTTGAACAGAACCCCATCTTCTACTAGTGAGGCTATGGCTTTTTTTACTGTCATTCGATTAAAACCAAGCAAACTAGACAGCTCTCGCTCAGTCATGATCTTTTCATTGGGCTTGAAGGAGCCGCTTTGAATAAGCTTGATAATTTCTTCCTTAGCTTCTTGATATAAAAACTTTCCCATTACTTTTTACTCCTACTCCTCAAAAATGTACGTTTCTGGACAAGAAACTTCCTCTTCATATCTGATTATATGGTTGTCTGAATCTAGAAAAAATTGCTTTTCGATCATAATTTGACCATCGCCGATAATCTGTAATACTTCTGCTTCTTCTGATGTGGGCCATGTAAGTGAATACTCTTTTTTTATTTTATCAATCTGGTAGAAGTCATCGATTTTCAATTCTAGATTCGAACTAGTCATTAAATTTCTTTTTATATACATATCAGGAATAAAAGACTTGATTAATGCCATTGGAGTAGCATTATCAGTGAATAGAAATGGCCTTTCTATCACTTCTTCTACTAATGGATTAGCAAAGAGCACCTTATAGAAATTCTTTTTTTCATGAATAATTGGCTCCTGCTGCTCCATTCTATAAGTAAAATGATTCCGTTCTAGGGGTGTTTGATATACTCTTACTTTCTTTCTAATTTTCACCATTGATCACCTGCCAGTACAATTTTTATTTGACAATAGTGTAACATATTGCCTTTTATAATTCTGATCATGCAAAAAAACGCATTCTGCTCTAGGTGATACTGCCTGTTTACTATCTCTTGTATGAACATCCGTATAAGAGTAGACTTGTTTAAAAAGGAGATTCCTCATGAGCTATTTAATTGGCGTGGTCTTTTTATTGCTTAGTATTTGGCAGTTGGTGATGACCAAGCGCTCATTTACACATTTAAAAAAAGGTGGCAACGAAAATACGTCTCCCTTCATTTTGTTAGGATTGTGGTTTAGCTTCATCATTGGTATAAGCTTTCTTTTTGCTGCGGGCTACTGCTTTTTTTATTAAATTGAGACATGTTTATCAGAGGCTTAGGCCTCTTTTTCTATTTGCTTACAATTCTTTTCCTTTCATTTACGCTCTCATGCTATAATTAATTTAATAAGAGGAATAGGCAGAAAACGATCAATCGGACAATTTTGCCACAGGCCCGACATTAGAAATGTAGAATCCGGCTGAATCACAGTCGATAAAAATTTGTATTGATCAAGTATTCGACGATCATTCACTATGAACAAGGAGTAGAACAGATGCAGCAGCTATTAACTTTATTCGATTCGCTATCCAAAACAGGAATTATTCTTTTCATTCTGTTTAGCTTCCTGATAACGCTGGGAATAGTCATATTAATTTTTTCATTTTCGAAAGCAATGAAAAAATAGATCCATTCTTCATTTACATGACAGCAAAAAACGCCATGACCGTATGTAGTCATGGCGTTTTCTATTATTTATTCGCGCGTTTTTGGTACGTGCCTTCTTGTGTACTTACTTCCAATAATTCGCCCTCTTCAATGAAATCAGGGACGTTTACAACTAAGCCTGTTTCCATTGTTGCAGGTTTGCCTGAACCAGTAACTGTCGCACCTTTGATTGATGGTTGTGTTTCAACTACTCTCAAGACTACTGAAGATGGCAGCATCACGCCGATCACTTCATCGCCAAAGAATTGGATTTTTACTTCCATGTTTTCAAGGATGAATTTCATTTCATCTGCGACTGTAGCTACAGGGATTTCATATTGTTCATATGTTTCCAAATCCATGAAGATTGCAATATCGTCTTGGCTGTACAAATATTGAACAGGCTTTGTATCGATCATTGCTTTTTCAAATTTTTCATCTGGACGTAAAGTCGTGTCATAGGTTGAGCCTGAACGCACATCGCGCAGCTTCATACGCATAACAGTATTTCCCTTACCTGGTTTGTGGTGGCTGGCATCTAAAACTTTGATCAATTTTCCGTCTTGAACAAAAGTCATACCCGCACGTAAATCGCTTGCTGAAATCATTATTAAGCACTCCTCTTCTACTATAAAATGAACCTTATTTATTGTAGCAAATAACCCTTGGACTTACTAGGGAAAATTATTTATCCGTCTATTTCGCTTCCTGTACCCGAAAGAATTTAAGCTTCGGTAATTGATTCAGTGTCATTTCTAAAGAAGGTCCCATCAACAGTAAGACGATCACTGTACCAAATCCGATGTGTCCACCTAATAAAAAACCCGTTAAAAAGATGACGGCATCTAATAGGATTCGAGCAACTTTTACCGAGCTCTTCAATGCTTTTTTTAATACAATCATCAAAGACTCGTAGGCTGCCGAGCCAGCATCTGCTAATAGATAAATGCCTGTTCCGACGCCGAAAACAATCGATCCGGCAATGATAGCGTAATAACCCGTTCCGTTTGGAATCGTCTGCAGAACTCCAAGCCAGTCTAAACTATTCAGACAAAAGCCTAATCCAAAGCTATTAATAAGACTGCCAATGCCGATCATCTTTCGATCATAGAAAAAGATAACAATTAAAACAATACCATTAAACAGCATGCTCACAGTCCCAAACTTCAGCGGTACATGCTGTAATATTCCCAATACTAGTGTGCTGATCGCATCAGCCCCTAGTCCACTGACAACGATTAAGCGAACACCGACAGCCGCGATAAAGGTTCCAATAATGGCAAAAAGTAACTGCTTTGCTATAGTTGGTTTGATCACTTTATTCCTCACTTTCATAAAATCGAAGTTCTCGTATTTCAATTCTAGTAAACTGTTTTACTTCAAAAATTTACATCAAACAAAAGGCAAGGCACCAAACAAATAATTTGTCTGGTGCCTGGATAGTTTTTGTTAATTCCATTCTTTCTTTAAGCGTGCTTTGTAGGAGTTGAATCTGTCTACTAAAGGCACGGCCGCTTCTTTAATGGCGCAGTACTTGTCGACCATCGTTACGATGTAGCCTTCCTTATATTTAGGAGGAGTAATGGTTGCGCCCCACATATGCTTAATAATAATGTCACGCTCAAGGTCAGACAATTCGGTGATTTTTTCTGCATTCTTCACAGCAATTCGTGGATGCATATAGGCATGGGAGCCCTCATCGAATTTCGTTGTCCGCCAGTCATAATAAAACAAATCATGTAACAAGCCTGCACGAGCAGTAGCTCTAGCATCGCCGTTAAATTGTTTTGCTAATTTGTAGCTATTATAAGAAACACTGATAGAGTGTTCCAAACGTGTTGAATTCATATGTTGAGTGTAATTTGCTAATCTTTGAACTTCCTCGGTAGCTAATAAATCTTCAATATAAGAAACGTATTCTTCATCGTCACGCCAGTTTTCGGTCATGGATATAAAGCCCCTTTTCATTTGTCTCTGTGGCTCATTATAGCACGGTGAGGAAACCTTGAATAGGCTTCCACGAGTTTGTGAATAAAGTTTAACAGTTCCTTAATAACAGTTACAAATTTGTGAATTTTTACTTAAGTAAGTGGAACATTAGCACTCCAGCAGCGATTGCGACATTCAGAGACTCGGCTTGACCTTTGATCGTAATGTATAGATTCTGATCCGTCATCGCTAATAATTCTGATGACATACCTTGTCCCTCATTTCCCATCACTAAAGCAAAATCCGTCATTTTCTCGACCGCAAGATACTCCTTCGCTTCCTTATCCAACGCAGTTCCCAGCACTGGACTGCCGGCTTGTTGAAATTGCGGAATGAGCGCTGAAAGCTCCCCATTTTGGACAGACAAATGATAAAGACTGCCCTGCGTGCTGCGTAAAGTCTTGGGATTGTATAAATCCGCACTGCCTTGGCCTAAGATAACACCAGAAAAGCCGGCCGCATCCGCAGTACGAATCATTGTACCGACATTGCCGGGGTCCTGCACATTATCCAGCAGTAACCAAGCTCCGGAAAAATCGCTGCTCACTTCCTGCGGCATCTCCGCCACCGCGATTATACCCTGCGGCGTCGGCTGGCTTGCCAACACTTTTAAAACCTCATCAGAAACTAAATAGTAATCCGACAGATTTTCTTCGATCCATTCCGACCATTCGTTCAACCCTCGTTGATTGATAAAGACTTCCTTCAACGCCACATTAGCGGCCTTCGCTTCTTGGATTAGATGAAACCCTTCTAAGAGATAGGTTTGCGTCTGCTGCCGATATTTTTTCTGCTGTAATTTTTTTGTTTCTTTGATCAATGTATTTTTACTCGATTGAATCTCTTTCAAAATGTCTGCCTCACTTATTTTTAGGTATTATTTTCTATACGAGATAGCTTCGTCTGTCATTATAGCACGCGAATTCTTGTATCAACCAGAAAAAGTCGTTATCATAGATAATAAGAGAAAAATAATTAGGAGGTTTTCTTATGAAGATGTACTTAAATGTTACTGGACGTGTTCAAGGCGTCGGTTTTCGCTATACTACCTATCAAATAGCCGTCGAGATCGGATTGACCGGCACCGTGAAAAATGAGGACGATGGCAGTGTGACCATTGAAGCGATCGGGACAAAAGAACAGCTCGCGGAATTTCTTGAAAAAATCAAAAAGCCGCAAAATCCATTTGCCAAAGTGAATCACATTGAACATTATGAAGACCCTACCATCAAAGATTACGATCAATTCAATGTCGTCTATTAAAAATAAGACAAGGTTGGCTGATTTCCCGGAATTAGATTGAAAAGCCTTGAGTTATCTAGTATAGTATTTCCTGTATAAATTTTTATTAGCAGAGGAAGAAATAAATGACAAAATTTAAAAATTGGCTACTAGGCTCCGGCCTTTTGGGTGTTCTTTTACTCCTTTCGGGCTGTGTTCGCTCAAACAGTGATGGTACCCCAGATACATCCGGTCTTGTTTACCGCATGCTGGTTGTTCCATTAGAGAACTTCCTAAATTGGATGGTGAATAATTTCAACTGGTCATATGGCCTAGCGATCATCGTCTTGACGATCATCGTTCGTTTGATCATCTTGCCGCTAGGAATCCACCAATCGAAGAAATCGTTGATCCAATCAGAAAAAATGCAATCGATCAAACCGCAAATCGATGCGGCACAAGCAAAAGTAAAACAAGCAACGACGCAAGAAGAGCAAATGGAAGCTCAGCGTGAAATGCAAGCTGTCTACAAGGAAAACAATGTCAGCATGATGGGCGGCATGGGTTGTCTGCCTTTACTGATCCAAATGCCGATCTTCTCAGCATTGTATTACACTGCTCGTTTTTCAGAAGGTATCCAGCATTCGACATTCTTAGGAATGGATATGGCGAAACCAAGTTATATTCTAGTAGTTGTCGTTGGTGTGGCTTACTTGCTGCAAGGGTACATTTCATTAATCGGTGTCCCTGAAGAACAGAAGAAAACGATGCGCAGTATGATGATCGCTTCTCCATTGATGATCGTCTTCATGTCATTCACTTCACCTGCTGGAGTGGCACTTTACTGGGTTGTCGGTGGTATCTTTAGTTGCCTTCAAACCTTTATCACCAACGTCTTGATGCGTCCTCGTATCAAAGCTCAGATCAAAGAGGAATTAAAGAAAAACCCGCCAAAACAGGTGGTTTCGAAGCCAATCAAAAAGGCTGAGCCGATTCAGCCAAAGCAAGTCGCTCAACCAAAAAATAAAAACAACAAGAATGCTAACGGTCGAAATGCCGGCAAACAAAAACGGAACTAGCAAAAATAAGAACCATCGCTTGCGAGCGATGGTTCTTATTTTTATTCTTATCTCAAAATATCAATCAAATCTTTCTTAGCAGCTTCAGAAGCCGGCATCACTGAAAATATCAGTCCGATCCCGCTAGACACTCCGACTGCCAAACAAACAGTAAACAAATCAACAGATACGGAGATTTTCATCGCACTGCCGATTGCATAGGCGACAAGCATTCCTAATAGGTAACCGATGATTCCTCCAACAAGAGTCAAAGTCATCCCTTCTAATAAGAACTGCATACGAATCGCACCTCGTGTAGCTCCCAGCGCTCGGCGAATCCCGATCTCCTTTGTCCGTTCTGAAACAGAAATATACATCATGTTCATCACTCCGACACCCGCGATAAATAATGAGATTCCCGCTACCGCACTAATGAATAGTGTGATACTGCTAAGTACTTCACTGATTCCATCGGTCATCATCGCCATATTCGAGACTTGATATTCCCCTTGCTGACGCATAGCGCCTGCGGATTCCAGCTTCTTGATTGCTTTGTCCGCAACCTTGTTCAACTTGCTTCCATCTGCCAAGGTCAAGACCACCGCACTAGTATCCTGCTCATTTCCGAAGAAATGGATATACGTTTGGCGCGGCAGCAGGATTTTAGTCGAGCCTTCTGAAAACATCGTTTCCTCTGGTCCTGCTGGAAAAACCCCAATGATCGTAAAGACCTGCTTATCGAGTTCAAAGCCGCGCCCCACTGCTCCCTTAGCCGAACCATAAAGATCCTTTGCCAATGAGGCATCAATCGTCACTACCTTGTTTTGGGTTTGGTTATCGTATGCACTGATGGCACGACCATGACTTACAGTGTCCCCATCCTTAGAAACGACGCCCACTCGATAGTTCTTCGTTTTATCTTTTATTTTGATTTCTTTATAGATATAAGACAAATCATTTTTTGGATACGAAACAGACTCGACCCCTTCAACATTTTTCAGCAAACTAAAGTCAGAGTCTTGAATCATATCAACATTCGAATAATATAGCGCATTGTTTCCAGGAATGAAATTGATATCGACTTCCAGCTTATCCGATTCTTCAGCAGTCAGGCTTTCGATCGTGTCGCGCTCAAAGCCGCGGCCAATCGATAAAATCGCGATTACTGCGGCGATACCGATAATGATCCCAAACATTGTTAGAGCACTACGTTTCTTATTCTTAAAAATCGAGCCCAATGATGAACGCCAATTTACATAGAACTTCATTCTTCGATCACCGCCCTATCCTCAGTGATCGCACCATCTCTGATTTTAACCAGACGTGTGCAATAGGGAACAACTTCTGGATCATGAGTGACTAGAAAGATTGTTGCGTGATCACGCCGATTCAACTCTTTAAACAGCTCCATGATCTCATTTGAAGTATGGGTATCCAAAGCACCGGTCGGTTCGTCAGCGATAATAAATTTCGGCTGGTTGATCAAGGCTCGAGCAATAGCGACCCGCTGCTGCTGCCCGCCAGAAAGCTGACGTGGGTGTTTCTCTGCCTTATCCGCGATTCCGACCCGTTCCAAGGCTGACATGACTCTTTCTTTGGTTTGGTGAAAGCCGTAGCCATTATAGAGCAGCGGCAGCTCCACATTTTCATAAACGGTATAATTTTCGATCAGACTGAAATTCTGGAAGACGAAGCCTACCATCTCATTGCGCGTTTTTGATAAGCGATCATCCGTTGTAGTGACCAGATTCTCCTCCTCAAATAGATATTCTCCGTCAAATTTTGTATCGATGAAGCCCAACAGATTGATCAGTGTTGATTTCCCTGAACCTGATGGTCCCATGACCGCGATCATTTCGCCGGCGTCGGCTTTTAGATTGATGTCCTTTAGCACATGCAGCGCTTCTTCATCGTTCCGATAATACTTGTTGATATTTTTTAGTTCGATCATTTAATCCACCGCCAATTCCTGACCGTCTCGTAATGATTTGTCAGGATTTGAAATAATGCGGTCACCGTCTTTAAGACCATCCTTCAAAACAAAGTAATCGCCCTTATCTTCGGCCTGGATCGTCACTTCTCGAACTTTCCCCTTGCGGTAAGCAAAAACATAATGGGTATTGCCTGTTTTCATAACTGCTTTTTTGGGTATGCGGATCTCATTCAACGGCAGAACAACTTGTACGTTATAACCATATTGCAGTTCTTCCGTCGGTTTTACAATGAAGCTGTAATTCGAGACTGAGCTAGTCGCTGCGGCCCCTGCTGCTCCAGCTTGGCTGGCAGCATCGCCTGCTTGATCCGGTAATTTGTTCACATGGGTGATCGTGCCTGCGATCTCTTGGTTCGTCGTGATCGGTTTGATCGTCACTGCCGCATCTTGATGCACCTGCGGATAATCGTATTCGGAGGCTTTTGCTTCGACGGTGATTTCATTACTGACAACTTTTACAACTGGTACTGAAGGGTCATTCTTGCCTTTTTCATTGATATAGGCGGTTCCCTTTGTCGCACTGGCAATTGTTGAAGTAACCTTCCCACGCATCTTATTAACACTTTGTGAAGCCGAGCTCAGCTCAACATTCGCCGTTTCCAATGCTTGTCTTGCTTGTACAACCGCATCACTGGCTGCATCTAGGCTGCTTTCATATTGAGTCTGCTCTTGTTTGTATTGTTCCTTTTTAGCAGCGCCCTCTTCAGTATTTTCATTTGTATTATTGTAATTCGTAATAGCTTCATTCAATTTTTGCTGCTCTTTGGCCTGCTTATCCTGTGCGATCGCCAATGATTCCTGTGCATTAGAGACACCAAGATAGAGCTTATCTAAGTTCGTGCTTTGCTCCTCTGCCTGCTCTTGATATTCTGTATTGGTGTAGCTCAGCAGCATGGTTCCTGAATCCACATCCTGTCCATCCTGAACATTGATTTCAGAAATTTTCCCCAATGTTTGATCCAAATAATAATCCTGTGTATGGGTCGCTTCCACGATCCCATTAAAGGTCAGTGGATCAGACTTTTTCAATGTAATTGTCTGAAATTGATTTTCCTTAACCGTATTGCTCTTCATTTGAGAGTAAGCGAAAGCGCCAATAAACAGCACTAACGCGAGCACCCCCGCAATGATACTCCAACGGATCTTTTGCTTTTTCGTCATTTTTTTCTTTGTCATTTATTACTCCTCTGGCTCTGCTTTAAATAAGTGAACGATAACAAGAATCGCTGGAATCAAGAAAATCAACTGGACAATTAAAGCGATGATTGTCGTTGCTAATGATAGATTAATTCCTTCAAATTCCATTTTCGGCTGCATAATTAAGCCTATCGCTAAACTAAAAAGATTCCAACCAACGTTCACGTAGTAAGGCATCTTAATAGGTACAATGTCGTCTGCCAACTTCTTATTTGCCCTAAAATAGAAGACCAGCAAAGCAATCGATATTACTAAAGATAAAACTGAGATTATTTTTGTCAGTGGATTATTCATATAATCAAACATTTGTTGAGCAAGTGGTCCCATCATCTCGTAACTACTCATTTTAGGATTCAATGACTTTGGTAACCCTATCAAATTAGAAACAAGAGAAAGTAGCCCTAAAACGATTAATACCAGATTCCACGTTTTTGCCTTTTTTATGTGCTTTTCCATTTCATCACTCCATTCAACAATTTTCAATCATTTATGAAAATGCCGCAGCAACCCTAAGCAAACATTTCACAAATTATTCCTCATTATACTACTAAGTTCCTCCTCTTTTGAAGAGTGATCCTAAAAATACGTATTTTTGTCTTAAACGCACACAATCACAATCCTTCGCTCGTTTGATGATTCTCTAGAATAATAGAGAAATAAGGAATGGAAATAAAATAAACGATAATATAATAAAAATGGGTATTAGCATATTTCTCATTTTTATCAGTCCAAAATAGTGACGACGAAGCGCATAACTAATCCCGATAATGGAACAATCAAATAGAAAGCTTTCCATATGCAGCGGGGTATTAGTAACAAGAGAGCGATTAACTGGACCTGGCGAGACAAAACCTCTCCACTCAGCAGGTAAATAAATCGACAAAATCAGCTGTGCCAAATTCACTACAAGAATAATCAACATGCTTATTGCCAATGCCTCAATAACCGCTCTTCTTTCTAATTCATCGTATTGGTTGATTGTGACTAATACTTTTATCAACGAGAACATTCCGACAAAGGAATATATCCCCAAAAACATAAAAATCGTAGTTATTATCAGTTCAACGATCATTTTACACCTCTTTTTAATAAGAATTTTTCACTGATGAGTCTCCAAAGATAAAAATTGACTATGTCCATTTCAATCCCTCAATATATTCATCCTTATTTATAATATTTTTTTCAAAAAAATGGTAAAAGTAAAAATAAAAAAATGATTAGCATGGGCAAAAGATTTCTTACAAGAAAAGAACTTTTTGAAATTAAGCCATATTGAACTCTTCTAATGTTGTATACGACGGCGATCACCATGCAATACAGCAAAAAGCTGTCAACATGATCAAACGCACCAAGAGTAAAGCGCACCATCGATTTTCCGCCAGAATAGATGACGGGCTGATAACCTGCTGGCTGGACGATGGAAAGAATCAATTGAATAAGATGCAAGCTCAGTATGACCCCCATGCTGATCGACAATGTTTCAAAAAAGATTTTCTTCTGCAGCTCATCTGATCGATGAAACAGTACCACTCTCTTAATTAGTGAAAAAAATACCAATAAGGAATATCCTAACAAAGCAATCATCAGACAAAATGTAACTTTATCAAACATCATTTCCCCTCCAACTCATTTTTCATTTTTACTACAAAGACAGTTGCCAAACTCCAAAAAAATACGGAATAAAGGTGCACAACAAGGAAATGCCGAGCATTGGCAGAAGGCTTCTTCTAACAAAATAATCCTTGGAAAGCATGCGATACTGAACTTGTTTGATTTTATGAACAAAGCCAAATAATATGCAATAAAATAAAAGGCTGTATATTTCAAAAGTTGATTTACCGATTATTGCAACTACATATTGGTTCTTCGGACAAATGTTCTGAAGTAACTCTGTTGGTAAAATGTTCGGGAGCAGCCACCGAACAATGATCAATAGCAAAATGATACAGACGCTGATCAGGATTGTTTCCATAACCATTTTTTTCTCTTGCTCACTAGTTACACGTCTCGTTATCATTCTTTTCAATGAATACCAAAAGGGAACAACGGAAATCAAACCTAAAATGACTATCGGAAAAAAGATAAAGTTTATTACTAATTTCACAATCATCTCCATAAATGATTCTCCTTCAATCAAATTTTTTTCTAACTCACCATTACGTAAAGATATCTTTACAAAAATTCTACTACTCTCCTGCTCATAAGTAAAGTTATCTTTACGACATCAGATAAAAAAAGCTAAGCACCAACTATTAAAGTCACTGCTTAGCTTTTGAGTATAGAGCCGCCTAAGATGGATCACGGACTATTATTTTCTGATTGGATAAACTGTTCCTTTTCAATTTACTGCTCGTAAAATCTGGCCAAGCGTTCCACTAATATAGTCGAACACGGAACTACTTATCCAACAAATCTCCTAAGATTTCTTTTTCCGCAAATAAAGCGGTGGCACCCCCTGTGTGCAAGAAAATAACTGAACTATTTTGTGGAATAATTCCTTTATCGACATAATCCAGCAAGCCGGCAAAAGCCTTGCCGGAATAGACCGGATCTAAAAATAAGCCTTCCTCTCGTGCCAACACACGAATCGCATCATTCCCCTTATCGCTTGGCATTTCATATCCAGGTTGATAATAGCTGTTATCATGTTCAAAGTCATCCGCTGTCAGGCGCTCTTCTAGACCCAACAGCGCTAAACTCTTATTCGCTAACATGGCCGAATTTTCTAAATAGCTCCTATCATGCCCAATCACATCAAAGGATAAAATCCGCATGGGGTGATTCAGCAGCTTCTTGCCTGCCACTAGGCCTGCCATCGTTCCGCCAGAACCGGTCGCATGCACCAAATAATCAAACTGCTGTTCAGCCGCTTCAGCCTGTTCCGCCATTTCTATGAAACCCTCAATAAAACCAGTTGTCCCGATCGGACTCGCGCCGCCCATCGGAATCTCATAGCAATTATGCCCTGCTTCTATTAGGCGCTTCATGTGCTCGCGAGCCAGTTGGACTGAACGTGCATCTACCTCAGCATCAGATTCGCCGGGATTTTTCAGAATAACATGGACCTCTGCACCTAAAATTTTATCCAGTAGTAGATTGCTTCGAAGATCCTTTTCATCTGGTTCAACGTATGCTACTAAGTATAGGATAGGTGTTAAGCCCTCTTTTCGACAGGCCTCCACTGTTTGCATCGCATGATTGGATTGTGTCGCGCCAAACGTAAAAATGTATTCTGCACCTTGTTCTTTCGCATCACCGATCAGATACTCGAGTTTTCTGATTTTGTTTCCGCCAAATAAGCTTTGTCCTGAAAAATCCTCTCGCTTAATAAACAAATTGATTCCCAGCCTTTTCGACAAATTCTCAAGCCGATAAAACGGCGTGGGATAAAAGCCCAGACTTGCCTTGGGTTTTTGCTTCAACAATTGCTTTACACCTGTAGTTTCCATTGCGATCCTCCTAGCTTAGCTCTCTTCTATTTTCTAGTATATAGCACCTATCATCATAAGTGCATACCAATCCCATTTTTTGAGACACAAAAAAACGTCCCATCAGCAAAACTGCCAATGAAACGTCTTCTTTTTACTATATAACCCGTACGGGATTTGAACCCGTGTCTCCGCGCTGAGAACGCAGCGTCTTGACCCCTTGACTAACGGGTTAGGATTTCCTCAACAGAAAATAGTATACTGCTAAATCTTTTTTTTAGAAAGGATTTGCACTTTGTTTTTGCGAATAATTAAATATGTGTTTATTTGACCATTCATGTTGTTTATATGCTTATTACGTGTATAATAGGTTGTGTATTCAAGTCACTGCTTTTCAGGTGAAATTGAATGGACCTTGAAAGGAAAAATAAATTCATTTTTTCTCAAAGAAAAACGAATGTATCACTAGGAGGACCTATGAATCTATCACAAAGGCAAGAGAAAATCATCGAGATCGTCAAACGCGATCAACCGCTAAGCGGCGAAAAAATCGCCGATCATCTGGGGATCTCACATGCTACTTTACGAACCGACCTCTCCTTCCTAACAATGGCAGGTATTTTAGAAGCCAGTCCTAAAGTCGGCTATACCTATACAGGTGTCGGCATCGAGCAGTTCCTGTTCGATAAAATCTTTTCTGTAAAAGTCGAAGAAATCATGCTGTCGCCTTTATTGACACCGCAGGATACCTCGATCCATGATGCGATCACCAATATGTTCATGTATGATGTCGGCTCGATTTATGTAACGGACAAAGAGCAGCATCTAGTTGGACTATTGTCTCGTAAGGATTTACTGAGGGCATCGTTAAACAGCAACCTGCAAAACACACCTGTCGCAGTCGTAATGACGCGTGCGCCACATCTGCGAACCTGCACAAAGGATTACACGATCTTGGAAGCTGGTGCTGTTTTATTGGACTATCAGGTAGATTCGCTACCAGTAGTTAGTGAAGAAGATCCAAAGAAAGTGATTGGAAAAATCACGAAATCACGGATTTTTAATTACATCATGCAGCAAGCCAAACAAACTGAAACCAATCGATAGGAGCGAAAAAAATGAAAAAAAGTGTACCATTATACATGATCTCTGATTCAGTCGGCGAGACTTCGCTGAAATTAGTAAATGCCGCCGCAGCTCAATTCCCTACAGTGGATTTTGATTTGTCTTACCGTTTCCCTTTTACTAAAGACGAGGAGGAACTGAAAAGTATTCTTAGCGATGCATTGAAAGACAGTGCTGTTGTGGTGACCACTCTAGTCAGCGACAACTTGACTCAAATCGTCGAGGACTTCGCTGAAAGAACTGGTCTGCAATACATTAATTTAATGAGCCAATTCATGGATATCGTTCACCAAAAAACCGGTGTCGCTCCATTGCAACAAGCCGGTGTTGTGCACAAATTGAATCAAGAGTACTTTGACCGTGTTGCCGCGATCGAGTTCGCTGTGAAATATGATGATGGAAAAGATGCAAAGGGCTTTTTAGAAGCAGATCTTGTATTATTGGGGATCTCACGTACTTCTAAGACCCCTCTAAGCATGTATTTAGCGAATAATCGTATCAAGGTGGCGAACCTGCCATTGATTCCGGAGGTCCCATTACCTGAACAAATCAAAGCGGTACCAAAGGACAAGATCGTTGGTTTAGTGATCGAACCGGAAGTGCAGAAAAAAATCCGAATGAGCCGATTGAATTCATTGGGGCTAGCTGAAAACTCTCGCTACTCAGATATCAATCGTATCAAAGAGGAGCTGGATTATGCCCTAGGCGTTTACGATGAGTTGGGGGCCTTCACACTGGATGTTACCAATAAATCGATCGAAGAATCAGCAACCTTGATTTGCGAGCATTTAGACAACTTCTTATAAAAATGGATACAATTTTGAGAGAACTGCCACTGAAGAATTATTTAGCAGAAATGAGCCGCAGTATGAAAATCAAATCATTACTATAAATAAGGAGCAGATTTATGCTATCGACCCGTGAGAAGTACTATCAAATGTTGGAGAAAGAATTTAGTACCAAGGAGGCGGTCATGACCGAGTTGATCAACTTAGAAGCTATCATGCATCTGCCCAAAGGAACCGAACTTTACATCAGTGATATTCATGGGGAGTTTACTGCCTTTGATCACATTTTGCGTACTGGCGCTGGTAATATCAAAGAAAAAATCAGTTTGCTCTTCGGTGACCGTTTGACAGAACATGAAAAAGACAAATTGACGATCCTTGTAGCTTATCCGCGAGAATCGTTGGATGATAAAGACTTTTATGCTTATCGTGATTGTTCCTGGTATCGAAAAAAGATCCGTCAGCTATTAGAACTGCTGGCCTTTTGCTCCACTAAGTATACTCGTTCAAAGGTCCGAAAGGCCTTGCCCAAACAATACATGTATATCATTGAAGAATTGATGTACACGGATACGAATTATTCCGATAAGGCTGCCTACTTCGACCAGATTTTAGCACATCTGCTTGATTTAGAGCAGGGCAGACCTTTTATCATTGCTTTATGCCAAAGTATTCAACGATTAGTCGTCGATCATCTGCATGTTGTCGGTGATATCTATGACCGTGGTCCTGAGGCTGATAAAATCATGGATAAGTTGTGTCGACACCCTTCTGTCGATATTCAATGGGGCAACCATGACATTTTATGGATGGGAGCTTACGCTGGTTCTCGTGCCTGTCTGATGACACTGTTGCGGATCGCTGCACGCTATAATTATCTGTATGAGATTGAACAAGCCTACGCATTGAACCTTCGTCCGCTGTTCATGTATGCGGAAGAGCATTATCAAAAAAATCCAATTTTTACACCAAAGGAAAAAAACAGCAGTGCCAGCTACTCTATCGAAAGTTTGGATAGTTTAGAAAAAGTCCATCAGGCCTTGTCGATTATTCAGTTTAAATTAGAAGGTCAATTAATCAAACGGCATCCTGATTTTCAAATGGAGGATCGGCTGCTATTTGAAAAGATCGATTATGATAAAGAAACGATTCAACTAGCTGGAAAAGAATATCCTTTACAAGGAGCCTGCTTCCAGACCCTGAAAAAAGATGTTCATCAGCTGACCGAACAGGAAGAATATGTAGTGGATACCTTACTGACCTCTTTCCAGCAATCAGCAAAAATGCAGGAGCATATGCAGCTGCTTTTGGATAAGGGCTCGATGTATCTGGTCTATAACCAGCATCTGCTCTTTCACGGCTGTCTGCCATTAAAAGCAGACGGCAGCTTTCTTCCGCTTAACATCGCCGGTAAGGATTATGGTGGAAAGGACCTTTTGAACTTCTTTGAAGAGCAGATTCGTTCAGGCTGTCAAAGTCAAGAAAAGGACAGTTCTGCTGCGGATTGGATCTGGTATTGCTGGACCGGTAAGATTTCACCGCAGTTTGGTAAAAGTGCGATGACCACTTTCGAACGGTATTTCATTGCTGACAAAACGACTCATAAAGAAATCAAAAATCCTTACTATCAATTTCGGGATACTCATGAGACGTGTCAAATGATCCTTGAGGAGTTCGCTTTGTATTCGCCAAATTCTCGCATTATCAACGGCCACACCCCAGTGAAGGTCAAGAGCGGCGAATCGCCTATCAAAGGAGAAGGCATGCTGTTCGTGATCGATGGCGGGTTATCAAAGGCTTATCAAAAAACGACGGGAATCGCAGGTTATTCACTGCTGAATAATTCTTATGGCTTCCAGCTCGTCACGCACGATCCTTTTGAATCGGTGAAGAATCTATTAGATAAGCAGGCCGATGAGACTTCCTTGAAGCGAGTGATCGACAAAGACCTGAAGCGTATTCTCATCAAGGATACGACAGTTGGTGACAGCCTCGAGGAACAGATTGAAAATCTGACCGGCTTACTAAATTATCAAGATAAAAATGACAACACGGGTCCCATCAGCAATTGATGACGCCCGTGTTTTTCTGTATAGTGGTATCGAGGTGAAAAAATGATTTCCGCATATATCAATATTTTGTTTATTTTTGTTTTGATGTTTATCGGCTACTTTTTGACGTATAAGCAATGGTTCTCGAATCAAATCGGGGACGCGTTTTCAAAGCTGGTCCTGCAGATCGCTTTGCCCTGCAACATGTTTTTGACGATCACCAAAAATTTCTCTCGTTCAGAATTTCTCCAGTTGGTTGGGGGAACCGTTATTCCGCTCCTTTCGATGCTGCTGACTTTTGCCATCAGCTTTGCCTACCGGCGGATTTTTCAAATCACGCCAGCTCGTAAAGGAATCTTCACTACAATGTTTACCTGCTCCAACACGATTTTTATCGGCTTGCCGATCAACTTGGCGATTTTCGGTGAACAGGCTGTTCCTTATGTCCTGCTCTATTACATCGTGAACACGACGCTCTTTTGGACATTGGGGATCTACTTTATCGCTAGCGACAATCCCCAAATTGAGCAAGCGAAGGTCAGCTTTCATTTAGTCCCGATTCTGAAGAAAATTTTTTCTCCGGCGTTGATGGGCTTTTTGATTGGCCTATGCGCCGTCCTGTTAAATATCAACGTATCAGATTCCATCGCAACTTTCTTTAGTTACCTCGCGAATTTGACCACTCCTTTATCGATGTTCGTAATCGGGATCATCGTCTACAATGTGGGGATCAAAAATTTGCCTCTGAACAAGGATATTATCGGTGTGATCATAGGCCGTTATATCATTTCGCCTTTGATTGTTTGGCTCTTAGGACAATGGATCAGCGTACCGCCTTTAATGCTCTCCGTTTTCATTATTCAAGCGGCCATGCCCGTTCAAAATTCTGTGCCGATCCTGGCGCGCTCCTATGACGCCGATCAGCAATTTGCCGCTTCTTCACTAGGCTATTCTGTACTGCTTTATCTTGCGTATATTCCATTATTATTGAAATTAATTCTTTAACAAACAGCCTTCGAGTTTGCGCTCGAGGGCTGTTTGTTTGTGAAAACTATCAGAGTTCATTTTGCAAATAAGTGTCTGCTTCTTCTCTGGATTTAAAAATAATAATCTCTTTCGTTTCTTTATACTCGTCTAGTAATCTATAAATTTGCGGCAATTGATCCTTCGCAAAATCAATGATCCATTGCTTAAATTCCTCATCAAATTCTGTCTCTATCCACGGCATATCCTCACGAGCTTTACCAATCCGCGATTTTGCCCCCGCAAGACAAACCTCTAGTGGATAATCTAAAAGGAAAACAGTGTCGCATTCCTTCAAACGCATTTCAAGCGTGTGCAGGTAATTTCCATCAATGATCCACTCTTCCCGTTTAATTACCTCGGCTAATTGTTGAACAAATAGTTCTCGAGACACGGTTGTTCGATCTGGTTTATGCCAGAAACGATCTAAATAGTATAAGTGTAATCCAGTTACAGCTCTTAGTTTTCGAGAAAATGTACTTTTCCCTGCCCCGGGACTTCCGATAACGACTGCCTTAAGCATGGCTTTCCCTCTCCTTTTCGAATTAACGAATGGTATCACGAAACCAAAAACGGTGTCGAGTATTGGTAAATTAGACACTCGACACCGTTTTTATAAAATTGCTTTTATTCTATTTGGTGATAATCTTATCGATACTTGCTAAAGCATTGGCCATTCTCGCAATGATTGCCAATTGATTTAAGCGATTATCACGGATTTTTTCATTGTCGACCATGATCATCGTCTCGTTGAAGTAACGTTCGATCACTGGACGCAGGTTCGTCAATGTTTGGTAATTTTCAGCCATACTTTGGTTTGCAAATTCATCTTCAGCTTCTTTTACCGCAGCATATAATTCTTTTTCGCTGTCGTTTTCAAATAGCTTAGGATCAACCTTAAAGCTGATTTTTGCAGGATCCATTTTCTTCGTCAGGTTAATAACCCGAGTCAAAGCCTCCATCGCCTCTTTAAAGTGCGCATCTGTTAAATGCTGATCGAAAATTTGTGCTGTCTTGAAGATCTGCACCAAATCATCTTGGCGAGAATCGACAACTGCATCAATGATATCATGGCGGACATTGTGCATTTGCAGACGTTGACGCATACGGCCCTTGAAGAATTCGATAAACTCTTTTTGATCACGGTTGAAGTGGATGCCATAATCCAAAACATCCTCATTGATCGCATCTACGATCGCACCCTGCATATCCGTGAATGGGAATGTCCAGCCTTGTGCTTCGACGATCCGAACGATTCCGTAAGTTTGTCGGCGCAATGCATATGGGTCATTTGAGCCGCTTGGGATCATGCCTACAGCGAAGAAGCCCAATACACTGTCAATCTTATCCGCAATCGCTAAAACAGCTCCAATCGCTGTTTTTGGCAGGTCTCCTTCAGAGGAGATCGGCAGGTAATGCTCTCGAACCGCTGCGGCAACAGCTGGTTTTTCACCCTTCAGCAAAGCATATTTTTCTCCCATGATCCCTTGCAGTTCAGGAAATTCACCGACCATATTTGTGACCAAATCAAATTTATAGATTTCAGAGGCACGCTTCAGGTCTGTTAATTCTTCCTCATTCAAATCCACTTGTGTCCCAATCACTTGACTGATCAAACCAACACGCTGCATTTTTTCATATATGCTGCCGATTTTTTCATGGAAAGTCACATTTTTTAGTTTTTCAACACACTCTTCGATTGATAATTTCTTGTCCTCTTCAAAGAAGAACTCGCCGTCTTCTAAACGAGCGGCTAAAACTTTTTGATTTCCCTTGATGACGTTATCTAATTTCACGCTGTTTCCATTTCGCACAGAAATGAAATGAGGCAGCAGCATCCCTGCTTGGTTACGTACTTCAAAATAGCGTTGATGTTCCTTCATAGAGGTAACCAAAACTTCTTCCGGCACTGATAGGAATCGCTCATCAAAATCACCGACGAAAGCGGTTGGGTATTCAACTAAATTCGTTACTTCCTCTAATAAATCAGAATCAAGATCGATTACCCATTTATTTTTTTCAGCGATTTCCCCAATTTGCTCAACGATCATTTGTTGGCGTTTATGTGCATCTGCTATTACGAATTGCTCTTCTAGTTTCTCTTCGTATTCGCTTGGATCAGCCAATTCGATTTGGTCTCCTAAGAAGCGATGCCCTGCTGTTGTGCGTCCCGTTGTAACATCCAATATTTCAAATGGAATCACTTCTTCATCCAATAATGCGGTGATCCAATGAATTGGCCGGATGTATTCAAACATCGTGTCGCCCCAATGCATCATCGTTGGGAAATTCATACTCTTCACAACATCTAAAAGTCCAGTCAAGACGTCCTTGCTTTCTTTCCCGTGGATATATTTTGTGACATAGACGTATTCCACGCCGTTTAATTCACGGAAGGTAATCGCGTCTGTCGTCAAACCTTGGCCGCGAACAAAACCTTCCGCTGCTTTGCTCCAGTTGCCTTCAGCATCTAGTGCGATTTTTTTCGCTGGTCCTTTAACTTCTTCCTGCACATCTTCTTGACGGTCAGGGATGTTTGTTACTCGAACCGCTAATCGACGTGGTGTTGAAAAAGGTTCGATGGATTCAAAGGTTAGGCTATTTTCTGTCAAAAATTTTGAGACCTTTTCTTCCAATTGCTTGATACTTGGCCAAACCACGTGGGCTGGCATTTCTTCTAAACCGATTTCTAATAATAGATTTTTCGCCATCTTATTTGCCCTCCTGATTCAATAATGGGAAGCCTAGTTTTTCCCGTTCAGCTACGAAGATTTTCGCGACTGATCGTGCCATGTTACGGATACGAGCCAGATAACCGGCACGTTCGGTTACTGAAACTGCTCCACGAGCATCTAACAGATTAAAGGTATGGCTGCATTTCAAAATGTAATCATAGGCTGGATGCACTAGATTTTCGTCAATACAGCGTTTTGCTTCTTTTTCAAATTTCGTGAAATTATCCAGCAGCATTTCTTGATCGCTTTCTTCAAAGGAATATTTCGAATGTTCATATTCTGGCTGTTTGAAGATTTCACCATACTTGACGCCAGTAGTCCATTCCAAATCATAAACACTGTCAACTTCTTGAATATATGAGGCCAATCGTTCCAGACCGTAAGTCAATTCAGAAGTTACAGGATTTACTTGCAGACCGCCGACTTGCTGGAAATACGTGAATTGAGTGATTTCCATGCCGTCTAGCCAAACTTCCCAACCAACACCGGCGCAGCCCATTGATGGATTTTCCCAGTTGTCCTCTACGAAACGAATATCGTGTTCTAACGGATCGATCCCTAATAAACGTAAGCTATCTAAATACAGCTCTTGGATATTTTTTGGTGAAGGCTTCATAACTACTTGGAATTGATGGTGTTGATACAAACGGTTCGGGTTTTCACCATAACGACCATCAGCAGGACGACGTGAAGGCTCTACATAAGCCGCGCGCCAAGGCTCAGGTCCGATTGCCCGTAAAAAAGTATAGGGACTCATCGTTCCCGCTCCTTTTTCCGTATCGTAGGCCTGCATCAGCATACAGCCGTTGTCTGACCAAAAATTCTGTAACGACAAAATCATTTCTTGCACTGTTAATTTGCTCATTCTGTTTCCTCCTGTGTTTTGTATGTAGGTTTCTGTATTGGGTAGTATATATCACGATGTTTAACTGTTAACTTGCAGGACAGCTAACTCATTTAAAGGTGTTCATTTTTCGAAACCCGCGAAAAATGAGTTTTATCTTCGTACGCATATCATCCAACTAAACAACTCGTTAAGATTATTTACATAAAACTTTTAATTAGACTTCTCATCTGACAACGACCTGCGAAAAGTTGGACTGACAAAAAGTCCCTATGCCGAAATAATCGACATAGGGACGTATCAACGCGGTTCCACCCTACTTCCAAGCGAATGCTTGGCAGCTTTAACTAAACGTGCTCACAAACGCCAACAAAATTTGCTTCCCTGCTTGGCTTACACCGGCCCAAACTCGCTGTGATTTCCACAAATTTTTAATTTGATCTTCGCACCTATTCAACTTGGTTCTATAATAGCGACACCAGACCCCTTTTGTCAAATCTTTCTATTGATCAAAAGGTATCGGCTGAAAAATCCCGTTCTTCAATTGCATCGTTTCCGTAAAACCAATCGATTTTAATAATTCAACCGTTTCCGGAAAATGACAGGTTAACGTGGTCGTTTCATGACTATCGCTTGTAATAATAACTGGACATTCTCGTTCCTTCAACTGCCTTAATAAGAAGGGGCTTGGATACGGTGTCGTCCGCCAGTTACGAGAAATCGCGCCGGTATTGATTTCTACCATACCATCATACGTTTTTATAATATCAATAACATCGTTCAGCGCCTTCGAAGCGATTGCCTGATATTCTGCGTTGTCCTCATCCAGCCAAGGATTCTTTTCGTTAAACTTCGTAATCAAATCAAAATGACCTACGATCTTCGAGTGATTCTGATGGATATGCTTCACCACAGTATCATAGAAATCCCGTATCATTAGCATTTGATCTCCTTGATACCACTCATCTAAGGTCTTCATCAAACTTTCCGGACTTTCATCGACACTGCGGAAAATTCCTTGCCGCGGTGGAAAATAATGCACCGAACCAACCGTATAATCATACCCATCGATCGGATCGGCACTATAATAATCCCATTCCAATCCTAAACTGATGTTTAATTGACCTGCTAATTTTTCCTTTAAATCCCGCAGTGCCTGTTGATAATCCACTTCATTGCTTACCCCGGGACAGCTAGGATCAAATAAAGCAGGCGAATGACAGGTAAAGCCCAAATCTGTAAAACCCAAATCGATCGCTGCTTGAGCCATTTCTTCGAGCGTATTTTTCCCATCACACCATGTGCTGTGGGTATGAGCATTTGAGTAGAACATAATTGACCTCCTAAGCTTACTGCATCCGTTCCTGCTTCACCTTTTTATCGACAACGTGACGGTTTGCTAGTTCCTGACGCACTTCCGCCAGATCGATGCCCATCTCAACCATCAATACAAGAACATGATACACCAAATCAGAAATTTCAAAAACAGTTTCGTTGTGATCCTCTTTCATCGCGCCGATCACCACTTCAGTCGATTCTTCACCGACTTTTTTCAAGATTTTTTCGACACCTTTTTCAAATAAATAGCTGGTATAACTGCCCTCTTGAGGATTTTCCTTACGACCTTGGACTAGCTCATACAAAGTATCAATTGTCGCTTGCTTATCCTCACCATATAAGATTTCATTGAAGCAGCTTTCCGCACCTGTGTGGCAAGCCGGTCCATCCTTTTTCACCTTCGCTACTAGCGCGTCCTGATCACAATCCAATTTCAAAGAGACCAGATGCTGATAATTTCCGCTGGTCTCGCCTTTGCGCCATAACTCCTTGCGACTGCGAGAATAGAAGGTCATTAGCTGATCCTTCAACGTCATTTCATAGCTTTCTTGATTCATATAGGCCAACGTCAATACTTCATTGGTTTCGGCATCCTGCACGATCACCGGAATCAATCCTTGATCGTCAAATTTCAATTTCGTCATATTACTTGCTCCCTTTATACGATACGGACAGGAATATCTGCCGCCATCAGTTGTTTTTTTAGATCAGGAATCTTTACTTCACCATAATGGAAAATCGATGCCGCTAAACCAGCTTCAATCTTCGGCAGCTGGAACAAGTCAATAAAATCTTCACTCTTTCCAGCACCGCCAGAAGCAACGATTGGTAAAGTAGTGATCTCACTGATCGCTTTTAACAGCTCCAAATCAAATCCCTGCTTCACACCATCAGTGTCCATACTGTTGATCACTAGTTCACCTGCACCTAACTGTTCACCTTGACGAATCCATTCCAATGCCTCTAGCCCGGTATCTTCTCGACCGCCTTTGGCAAAAACATTCCAGCGATCACCGACGCGTCGGATATCTACTGACAACACAACACATTGACTGCCGTAACGTTTTGCCCCTTCTTCAATCAGCTGAGGACGACGAATCGCTCCTGAGTTGACGCTGACCTTATCCGCGCCGCAATTTAAAACCCGTTCGAAATCAGAAACTTCATTGATGCCGCCGCCAACAGTCAGAGGAATAAACACCTCCGAAGCAACACCCTTTAAAATATCAGTAAACAAGCCGCGTTCTTCCGCCGAAGCCGTGATATCGTAAAAAACCAATTCGTCCGCACCCTGTTCGTTGTAAAAACGAGCCAACGTCACTGGATCATTCACATCTTTCAGTCCAGCAAAATTGACCCCCTTAACCACCCGGCCATCGCGGACATCTAAACAAGGAACAATTCTCTTTGCGATCATTGGTCATCACCTCCGGCAGCCAAGACATCTTCCAGCTTCAAGCTTCCGTTGTACAAGGATTTTCCTACGATTGCGCTGGAAACACCTAATTCTTTTAACCCTTTAATATCTTCCAGTGTTGCTACTCCGCCAGATGCCACGATCTCAACATTCAACTGATTCAATTTTTGATAGAGCGGCAAATTGATCCCTTCACCCGTTCCATCACGGGATATCTCTGTAAAGATAATCGTTTCAGCGCCCCATTCAACTAATTGCTGGCAAAAGTCAAAAGCATCTGTCTCAGTTCTCTCCAACCAGCCTTCTATAGCAACCTTTTCGTCTTTCGCATCTACACCGATAGCGATCTTATTGCCATATTTTTTCAGCATTGCTTGTGTAAACTCTGGATCTTTTTGAGCGATCGTCCCTAGAATCACGCGATCTACGCCTGCAGACAAGCAGTGCTGGATGGTTTCTTCATCACGAATACCGCCACCGACTTCAACAAATAAATTCGTATTTTCAACGATGTTTTGAGCAATCCCAAAATAGTGCAGCTTACCAGCTTTCGCGCCATCTAAGTCGACAAGATGCAGATAGTTCGCCCCGGCTTTTTCGAAGGATTGCGCAAAAGCCACAGGATCATCGCCAAAAACTTCCTTTTGACCATAATCGCCTTGATACAGCCGAACAACTTTCTCGTCTAAAAGATCAATTGCGGGAAATATTTTCATACCGGCACCTCCGTAAATGCTTTTAGGATATTTAAACCAACATCGCCGCTTTTTTCAGGATGGAATTGGGTCCCAAAAACATTTTTGTTTTGTACGATTCCGGGAATCGAAACCCCGTATTCACTATCGGCAACTAAGTGCTCTTGGCAATCAGCTGCATAGTAGCTATGAACATAATAAACAAAATCATTTTCCCTCAAGGACTTAACCAATGGGCTGTCAGATTTTCGTACATCAAGTCTATTCCAACCGATTTGCGGTACTTTCAGATCGATATTCGCTGCATCGAAGGCTTCCCTCATCGAAACGATTCGTCCAGGAATCAACCCAAGTCCTTGATGCTCGCCAAATTCTTCACTCTTATCAAACAGCAGCTGCATCCCTAAACAGATTCCCAAGAAGGGTTTGCCAGAAGCTGCCAATTCTTGGATTGGTTCCACCAGCGATAATTCCTCCAGCTTTTTTCGTGCGTCACCAAATGCGCCAACACCTGGCAAAATGATTCGATCAGCTGCCTTCAATTCATTCAATGAACGCGTAACTTGGCATTCCACTCCGAGATATTCCAGTGAACGCGACAAGCTGAACAAATTTCCAACGCCGTAATCAATAATTGCTAGCATAGGTTCCCTCCATCTACTTCGTTTTATAGTAATTATTTTTATCACGAAAAACAGAACGAGCTTAGTTGATTGTACCTTTAGTTGATGGAATCTCATTCGGTGCCGACTGATTGATTGCCACCGCTTCACCTAATGCACGCCCAAAGCCTTTGAAACAAGCCTCCACGATATGATGACTGTTTTTACCGGCGATTTGGTGCAGATGGATTGTTGCACCTAATTCTCGAGCAAAAGCAATGAAAAATTCTTCAACTAATTCCGTATCGAACTGTGACCCGATTTTTTCAGTAGGAATGTCCAACTCAACGACTGCCATCCCTCGTCCGCTGATGTCGATTGCAGTCATAACCAACGCTTCGTCCATCGGCAACAAAAAACTGCCATAACGCTTGATTCCCCGGCGGTCCCCTAAGCACTCAGAAAAAGCGCGGCCAATCGCAATAGCGATATCTTCTGTTGTATGATGCGCATCTACCTCGATATCGCCATCACAAACTAAATCGATATCAAAGCGCCCATGACGAACAAAAAGCTCCAGCATATGATCCAAAAATCCCACACCTGTATTGATCTTTTGCTGCCCAGTACCATCCACTGCCAATGTCAGTTGAATCTTTGTTTCTGATGTATTGCGCGTTACTTCCGCTTTTCTCATGCTTCCACCTCTTCTAATATCATTTTTAGAGCCTCCACCAATCGTTCCATTTGTTCCTGCGTACCTACAGTGATTCGTAAATGCTCCTTGGTTCGCGGTTGATTAAACCAGCGGGCTAAAATTTTCTTTTCTCTTAATGCAGTGAATAGTTCTTCACCGGATAGCTTCGGATGCTTTGCAAACAAGAAATTTCCTTGGCTGTCTGTTTGCTCAAAGCCTAGTTTAGCTAGTTCTCTCTTACTCCATTCACGTACTTGGATCGTTTCTTGAACTTTCTGATCCACATAGTCTTGCTCCTGCAAAACAGCACTGCCCGCTGCTTGGGTCATACTGTTAATATTGTAAGGATTCAAGCTGAAGCGCAGTCGATTCATATCCGCGATCAAGTCAGCATTCCCCACTCCAAAGCCTAAACGTGCGCCAGCTAACTGACGAGATTTAGAGAATGTTCCTACTACGAATAGATTTTTATATTGGTCGATTACGGAAACCATTGATTCCCCACTGAAATCAATATATGCCTCATCCACAACCACTAACCGATCTGGATGACGCTCTAAAAAGTCACAAATTTTTTCCTGTGTTAAATAAATCCCGGTCGGTGCATTGGGATTAGCAAATATCACTGTGCCATCCAAATCATCGTATTTACTTAATTCAAGTGAAAAATCATCCTCCAATGGAACGACGGTCGCATCCACTTGATATAACCCGCTATAAACTTGATAAAACCCATAGGTCACATCAGGAAAAGCAATCCCTTTTTCCGTGAAACCTTGAAAAATGTAAGAGAGGACTTCATCACTGCCATTTCCAAGAAAAAGCTGGTTCTGTTGAATACCTAAATATTCGGCTAATGGTTTAGCAACAGCCTCCACCGCGATATCTGAATAGCGATTCAGCTTTTTCGAGGCTTCTGCGACTGCCTCTTGAACGCCCTGAGCCGGTGGATAAGGACTTTCATTGGTATTCAGTTTGATAAACGCTTCCTCATTCACCTGTTCGCCGGGTGTGTAAGGAGTCAGTTCTTGAAACTTTTCATTTAAAAAGGTCATTCTTTTTCCTCCCTTCGCACTTTCATTGAGCGGGCATGGCCCATCAAGTCTTCTGTTTCTGCAAACAGTTCTACCGCTTCTCCCACCGCATTCATCGCTTCTTCGGTGTAATAAAGGTAGCTGCTCTTTTTAACGAAATCATCCACGGATAATGGCGAATAGAACCGAGCCGTGCCCTCTGTCGGCAACGTGTGATTCGGTCCGGCAAAATAATCGCCTAAAACCTCTGGCGTGTGGTGCCCCAAAAAAACACTACCAGCATTTTCAACTTTTCCTAATAATGCGAAAGGCTCAGAGACAGATAATTCTAGATGCTCAGGTGCGATTTCATTAGCAATCGAAATCGCTTCTCCTAAATTCTGAACCAAAATGATTTTACCGTTATTTTCAATTGCTGCTGCTGCGATTTCTTTTCTCGGCAACGCAGCTAACTGTTGCTCTACTTCTTTTTGAACCTTTTCAATCAAAGCGTCTTCCGTTGTTACAAGGATCGCCTGTGCCAGCTTATCATGTTCTGCCTGTGCTAACAGATCCGCTGCGATCCAACGCGGATTTGCACTGTGATCTGCTACAATCAGAACATCGCTTGGCCCTGCGATCATATCAATATCCACTACGCCGTAGACCATCTTTTTAGCGGTTGCCACATAAATATTTCCCGGACCGACGATTTTATCGACTTTCGGAATCGTTTCTGTACCGTAAGCAAGTGCAGCTACTCCGTGAGCACCGCCAACCTTATAAATTTCATCCACTCCAGCGATTGAAGCTGTTGCTAAAATCGCCGCTGGAACTTTTCCTTCACTATCAGTTGGTGTGACCATAACGATTTTTTTTACTCCAGCGATTTTTGCCGGCAATACATCCATCAGCACGGTACTAGGATACGCTGCTGTACCGCCGGGAACATAAACGCCGACACGCGCTAAGGGTAGAATTCGCTGCCCCATGACCACGCCGTTTTCCTCAGTCGAAACAAATCCCTGACGTACTTGTTTTTGATGAAAGGCTAAAATATTGGCCTTCGACTGTTCAATCACCTTTATCAACTCTGGTGAAGTAGCCTTTAAAGCGTCAGCAATCTCTTCTTTGGTGACTGTCAACGAATCGAGCGTGACATCATCAATCTCTTTGACTAATTGATAAAGTGCCTGATCCCCGTCTGCTTTCACACGATCAATGATAGTTGTAACGGCCGTGGAAACATCCGCAGTTTCAGAATACTTTCGAGCTAAAATATCCGCTAAGTCATCTTTTTGCGTTGAATAGACTCTCATAGTTGCTTCCTCACCTTCTCAATCACCTTTTGGATTCGTTCTTGTTTAAAGCGCCATGTTGCATTGTTGATAATCAAACGAGCAGAAGATGGCGCGATTTCTTGAATGACCTTCAAATCATTTTCTTTCAATGTCGTTCCTGTTTCGACGATATCGACGATCACATCCGATAAGCCCAACAAAGGTGCCAATTCGATCGAACCATGTAAATGGATTAATTCTACTGAACGTCCTAACCCCTCATAAAACTCACGAGTAATCTGAGGATATTTTGTCGATACTCGCAATGGACGAGAGAAATCCTCTTCAAAATCATTGTGTGCTGCGACTGCCAAACGACATTCTCCCATATGCAGATCAAGAAATTCGATGACTTCGGCTTTGCTTTCCAATAGAATATCTTTTCCAACTACGCCGATATCCGCAGCTCCGTGCTCAACATAAATCGCGACATCGCTCGGTTTTACTAGGAAAAAGCGCAGCTTATTGTCTTCATCACAAAAGATCAATTTACGATTCTCCTCGAATACTCCTTCAGCCGCCACACCCGCTTTGGTGAATAATTCGTAAACCGCGTCACCCATCCGACCTTTCGGCAGCGCAATGTTCAGATATTCAGAAGCTTGGGCATCATCAGGCCGCTTTTGTCCTACATGATTCAGCTTCATCCCAAAACCGATCGCCCCTTGCTCCTTTCCTTGACGGTGCATCAAGCGATCATAGCGTCCGCCAAACAGGATTGTTTCCCGCGCTTCTTTGATAAAGCCTTGAAACAATAGTCCACTATAGTAATCCGCATCATTAATGATAGAAAAGTCTAATCGCAGTCGAATCTTGTCCGACATTCCTTCCTTTTGCAGTTCATTATACAGCTGCTTCAACTCTTCTAAACCAGCTTGCGCTTTAGGATAGTCAGCCAACAAGACCTTTGCTCTTTGATATTTTGTCTCAAAATCACCGGACATCCGAACCAATTTCGCTAAGTTTTCCGACTCTTCCTGTGATAATCCCGCTTTTGCAGTAAGCTCGTCCATTCCGTGAGAGCTTTTGTCCCGCAAACAGTCCAGCACCAGTTGTCGATCCTCTTCCGGGAATCGATCACAAATACCATTCAAAATTCCCATGTGAGAAAGATCCAGCGTGCCTTCGCCAACCTGAGCCAGGCTTTCCCAAGCCAGCTTCAAGACTTCCAGCTGATCTTCCCACTTAATTTCATCAATAATCTCTAGTCCAATTTGATAAATCTTTTGATATTCTCCTGCCTGACGATCGTGACGATAGACATCCTCCACATAATAGACCTTGCGAGCCTCACCAGCCGGTGTGTTTTTCGCAATCGATAGGGTCACATCCGGTTTCAACGCCATTGTTCGGCCATCGTTTCCAGTAAAGGTTATGATTGAAGAATTACGCAAAAAATTATAGTTTTGCTGATAAGTGCCATATTCTTCAAAATTATTTAAATGATAAGGATGGAAATGATGCTGAGTGTACAACCTTCTTAGCTTCAATTCGATTTGTTCTTCCGGTCTCAATACTTCCCATAATTCTTCCAAACTTATCACTCCTCAATTTTTTAATAGCGAAATATTAGTGTTTTCTAACCATATTAATCACTTTATCATAAATTAGCAATGAAAATCTGTGAAACCACCATTTTTTTGCAAAAATTGATTCATAGGTATTTCTTTGAACTTGATTTTTTGCATCTTTGACGCGCTCTCTTCATTTTTACGTTGATAGATCAAAAAAAACAGCCGTATAAGTCCATACGCCTGTTTTAACTCCGTCGTTTGAATGGATATAAGGAGGAGCAGTCCACACTGTACTTTTAATAATGACAAAAAAATCTGCAGCACCCATTAGGTTCTGCAGATTACTTTTCATCTTTCGGTTTTAGAACATCCTGCCACTCACTCATCTGATCAATGAATTTTTTACTTTTTAAATGCAATCCAATGTACTCATCGTACAACTGATCAAGTGTTCGTCGGATCGTTTTCTTGGTTTCAGACTTTAAGTTGATCGTATTGATATTTTCATAAGTAATGCTGTTGAACATCCGAATAAAGTAGATTGCCCGAGGATCAGCGTGATAGCGATGCTGATCCAAATGCCAATGTTCTTCGCAAAGAATCCCATTGTACTTTGAAGAAAAATCAAAGGCGCCCGTTTTCTTGCCACATACTCCACAAGCCTGCCAATTCAGCGAGACACCAAACCGCTGCATAATCTGTACTTCAAAAATATTCATGATCGTCTCACCATCGGCTCCATCATTCATCCGCTGCAATGCCTCACGTGTAAATCCATATAATGACGGATCGTATATATGGTCTTCAATCGCCGCATCGGTCAATCCTAGAATATAAGAACCGTAAGCATTCAAAAAGATATCTTCCTGCAGCCTGCGCATAGGATGAATCTCCTTCGCACTGTTCAGAAATGATAAGCCATCTGCTTTCAAATTTCCGATAAACACTGCTTCTGTGAACGGTTGTACAGCTGTTTGCAATGGATTATTGGCACGATGGATGCCTTTGGCGAAAAACATCACCTTCCCAGCTGATTCAGTAAATATCTTGATCAGCTTGTCCTTTTCTTTATAATCGCGACTGAATAGAATAATGCCCTTTGTTTCGCCTATCTGTGCCATAGATTCACCTCCTTTTGCGACTAATACATCGCTGATCCTTTGATAACCAGCGGGCAAATCATTTCATTTGAATCTCGTTCATTCTTTCAAACAATGAGGAAAAGCTCCACGAAAGAATCGTGAAGCCCCGCTTCATTAATAATCGTCTTTCCGATAGCCGTAATCTTGTAAATACGTTTGTTTATCACGCCAGTCCTTTTGTACCTTTACCCAAAGCTCTAAATAGACTTTGTCGGCCAAAAGAGTCTCAATATCTTTACGGGCCTGAATTCCGATATTTTTCAACATCTTGCCGCCTTTTCCGATAATGATTCCTTTTTGACTGGTGCGCTCGACAATGATAGTTGCCTGGATATGAACCTTGTCGTTCTCATCACGCTTCATTGATTCGGTCACAACAGCTACAGAATGCGGCACCTCGTCACGTGTTAAACTCAGAACTTTTTCACGAATCAATTCAGATACGATAAAGTATTCTGGATGGTCTGTGATTTGATCCTCGGGGAAATATTGTGGGCCCTCATCCATTTGCTCAACTAAAACTTCTAATAAATGCTCAACATTATTCCCTTCAGTTGCTGAGATTGGAATAATTTCCTTGAAATCCATAATCGTACGGTAGTCATCGATAATTGCCAACAACTCGTCTGGATGAATCGTGTCAATCTTATTGATTACTAAGTAGACTGGAACCTCTTGCTTGCTCAAACGTTCTAAAATAAAGTCATCGCCGCGTCCACGTTTTTGATCCGCGCTGACCATAAAAAGAATCGCATCAACTTCTCTTAATGCACTATAGGCCATCTCCACCATGTAATCACCTAAACGATGCTTTGGTTTGTGGATCCCCGGTGTATCAATAAAAACGATTTGGGCTTCTGGAGTCGTATAAACTCCTTGAATTTTATTTCTGGTCGTTTGGGCTTTATCACTCATGATGGCGATTTTTTGTCCTACGATACGATTTAGCAGCGTTGATTTTCCGACATTTGGCCGGCCAACAATCGCTACAAAACCTGATTTATGTTCTGACATGAAAAAGTTCCTTTCTGAACCTTACGTACTCATTTTTAAAGAAAAAGTTCAATAATTTTTGGTAAGAAGATGATCACACCTACGATAATGGCAAATACTGAAGTGACTAAAACTGCTCCAGCAGCCATATCTTTGATTTTTTTTCCGATCGGATGAAAATGACAGTCGGTGACCATATCCACTACATTTTCAAATACGGTATTGATGATTTCCACGATCCAGACTAGAAAAACTGCTAGAAAAATCCATAGCCATTCTAGTACAGATACACCCAATAAAAATGCCACTAAAATAGCCATCAGTCCAAAGACTACGTGCGCACGCATATTGCGCTCCTCTTGAAAGACCGTCCGGATCCCTTGAATAGCAAACTCTAAAGACGTAATAAAATGCTTATTTTTTTCTGTTTTATCTTTTAAGTCCATAGGCATCTAATATCTCTTTCTGTAGACCAAACATCTCTTTCTCATCATCAGGAGTCATGTGGTCGTACCCATTGATATGTAAAAAACCATGTACGGCTAAAAACCCTAATTCACGATCAAAGCTATGCCCATATTCTTCTGCTTGCTCGCGAGCACGTTCAGTAGAAATCATGATGTCCCCAAGATTCCGCGGCATCGGATCCTCTTCATCCATGATGATCGGAACTTCATTTTCACCTTCTTCTTCCAATGCAAAACTGATTACATCGGTCGGCGCATCTTTGCCGCGATAATCACGGTTAATGACCTGAATCGCTGCATTATCCATAAAGGTAACGGACATCTCCGTATCTTTTGGCAGTTCTAAATAATCTGCTGCAAATTGCAGGACGCCATCGATTTCTTGAATCTTCTCTTCAGAGACTTGCTCTGTTTCGTCAATAAAAGTAATATCCATTACTCTTCCCCTTTTTTCTCTTGCTCTTCTTTCATCTTTTCCGCTTCTGATTGCATTCGAGGATATTTGATCCGTGAATGGAAGGTCGAGCTTAATCCGCTGATCAGTGATTTTTCGACGATTCGAATTTCTTTTAGCGTCAAACCAGAATCGTCTAATTGTCCATCATTGATTCGTTCTTCGATCAACGTATGAACAAATTCAGTAATCTTATCAATTGAAGGATGATCCATTGCCCTAACCGCTGCTTCACAGCTGTCTGCAATGTTGACAACGCCAGCTTCGCGTGTCTGCGGCTTAGGTCCAGGATAACGAAAATCAGCCTCTGTTGTTTCAGGATTTCGATCCTTTGCCTTATGGTAGAAAAATTGCATCAACGTCGTCCCATGGTGCTGATAACAAATATCGATCACCATCTGAGGCATCTTATATTCCTTTAGAATCTTCGCCCCTTCGATAACATGTCCAAAGATGATTTGCTTACTATCCTCCGGTAATAAAAAGTTATGCGGGTTCTCAGCTCCTGTCGGCAGATTTTCTACGAAGAAGTTCGCATGACGAATTTTACCAATATCATGATAATAGCAAGCCACTCGAGTTAGAAGTGAACGACCGCCGATTTCGGCTACCGCATTGGCACTCAAATTGGCCACCATCATTGAATGATGATATGTCCCTGGCGCTTTTTCTAATAACTCCTTTAGTAGCGGATGATTGGGATTACTTAATTCATTTAAAGTAATCACACCGCTGTCTGTTACTAAAATCTCAATATACGGTTGAAGTCCCATTCCCATAATAAAGGAAAGCATGCTCGCTGCAAAAGCGCTCAGCAATAGCCCCCATGTTTGTGAGTCTGTAAAAGACATTCCTTGGTAGATGCTTAAAATGAATGACCAAGCAATCGGAAATGCTACGATCCACAGCATTGCTTGTTTCACCTGATCAGACAACCGCTTCTGCTTAACCATAACAGCCAAAGTTCCAGAAAAAAGATACGTCATCAAAATAACTGGCAGCATATTTGTTCCAATTGCTTTGTAATAAATGAACAAAGCAAAAACGGTTTGGAAAACAGCTGACAATGCTCCTGCCCGTCGATTAACGAAAACAGTCAAAATCAACGGCATGAAAGCAGCTGGAAAGAACAGAGCCAGATTGTTAGAGGTTGCTCCTTGAAAAGATTGCAGTATTTTCATGATGAAAACACCGATCGTCATCGTCGCACTATAAAATAAAATGAATCGTACACGCTGAAACTCAACTTCAAACTGACGACTATAGAACCACAGTAAGACGCCCTGCAAAATCGCAGCCAAAATCATCGCGATCAAAGGAAAGATCGAGGTACTTGAGCTGGTTAACCCTAATAGTTTTAACTTATTGATCGCATTCGCGTCAATTTGACTGCCTTCACGAACAATCACTTCACCTTGAAAGATCATTACCGGCTGAACAGAGTCACTGGCCTGTTCTTTCAGTTCATCCGTCCGCTTTTGGTTTAACGAATCATTGATGACGATCCCCTTCTCCAGCAGATAGCGCATTGCCTGGGTCGATTCATCCGACAAACCTAAGTTCTGAATTTTATCAACGGCTTGCTGCTTATACTCCGCTAAATCATTTTGACGAATACGCTTCGCCATTTGTTCATCCAGCAGCTTCAAACTTTCTGTTCCGACCTTCGTCAATTCTGTCGCGTTTAATTGAACAACGGCTTGATAAAAATCCTCTGGCAGCTGTTGGTAAAATGTCACTGCGTCTTGATCCAAGCCTTCAAAATTCTTTTTAACTGCCGCGACACGTTCATCAACTGTCGGCTGAGGAATCTTCTCTCCATCTTTGGCTTGTGATACCTTCGTTTGATAACTCTTATCTAAATCACTGTTCGCCTTTTGGATCAATGTGATTAATTGACTAATTCGATCATGCTGCGTCTGCGCCAAATCAGCTTGAAAAGTATATTCAGGCGTAACTGCTTCTGCAGCGAGCTGCCGCTTCTGATTTGTTTCAGCCTTATTTTCAATCGTTTTATTAGCACGAATACTTTCTGTTGCAACTTGACCTTCTTTATAATCCACACTTTTTTGAATGACACTGGAAAGCATCGTCAAAACCAAAACAATCGAAAAGACACCTAGAATGATCGGTATAAATTTTGAACCTAACTTTTTCAGCAAGTTATTGATGGGTCGATTTAACATCCAATTCCCTCCTGACTACTTTTCTTGATGTCGTAGGTTCTCATGCTCATATGCCTCTATGATCTCTGCCACAACAGGATGCCTTACTACATCTCCAGCTTCAAAATTCACGAAACGAATCTTCTTGATTCCTTGTAGCGTTCTTTCCGCATGGATCAGTCCGCTGACTTGTCCTCTTGGAAGGTCCACCTGAGAAGTATCCCCGTTAACGATCATCTTGGAGTTGAAGCCAAGTCGTGTCAAAAACATCTTCATTTGTGAAATCGTGGTATTCTGAGCTTCATCTAATATGACAAAGGCATCATCCAGCGTTCGGCCGCGCATATATGCAAGGGGAGCAATTTCAATTACTCCTCGCTCTAATAAACGATTGGTATGCTCCACACCAAAAATCTGATGCAAGGCATCATACATTGGACGCAGATAAGGATCAACCTTTTCTTTTAAGTCTCCTGGCAAGAAACCTAAGCTCTCACCGGCTTCTACAGCTGGACGCGTCAAAATAATACGTTGTACCTCACCCTTTTTCAACGCAGCTATTGCCATCACGATCGCTAAATAGGTCTTCCCTGTCCCAGCCGGTCCAACGCCAAACACTACATCTGACTTCCGAATTGCTGCAATGTAACGACTTTGACCAATATTTTTGGGACGAATCGGTTTTCCATTGCGATCCTTTAATAATTCCTCTTCATACATCATAACAAACTCATCTAAGTGATTTTCACGTCCTAATCGCAATGCAGTCATCACGTCAGGCGTAGCCACTTTGATTCCACGATCAATTAAAATCTGCAGTGTTCGAATAATGTCTCCTACTAACTTTGCTTCTTCTTTCGGACCAATAATCTGGATCGTTTCACCACGAGTATTGATCGTTGTCTCTGTATTGTCTTCTAAAAATTTTACATGTTTATCATGGGTACCTAAAAGCATACTGATGTCATCTTTTCCATCAAGCTTTATTTCTAACGACTCAAAATCGTTGCTATTCAACAAGCGCTCATCCCTTCATAAATCATTCCTTCTTATAATACCACACTCTAAATAAAAGAAAAATTGTCTAAACTTTCCTTAAAAAGAATGCGAATCGTTGCTTACTTATGCTCCATATCTGATCCTTCAATTAATAATTATATGTATATTTTTTGCTTCTGAAAAAAATGTTCATATCTTTAGAAACAAAAGTTTGTTTTATTCTCGGTGCGAAAAACTACTAATATAGAAGAAAGCGAAAATCAAAAACCAATTCGGATATCATCCAACTAAACAAGCTTGTTCAGTCTTTAGAACGTTTCAAACTATATTTATCTCGTACTTGCTATTCTATGAAAAGATGGAATGATTAGAAAGGCTTCTTGAACTCACTCAGCTTTTGACACCAAATAGGTATTGTTCCACCTCAGCTCCAAAGTACGATCGCTGTGTCTCGCAGCAATAAGACTAAAATTTTGATGAGTTGACAAGAAACGCAGTGACCTTTAGGAGCTGACGTTGATTGTTACCTACTTGGCGTTTCTCAGAATTAACAACATTTTCGCTTATGGTCGATAAAGCTCGTTCGTGAAGCCGGACATCGTTAAAGCTGTGGATTCAATGTTTTTACTTATGGATTTTTTATAGTTTCTTTAAGGTTCAAAAAAAGCCGAGAGAAAACTCTCTCGGCTTTCGTTATTGCTTAATTGTTTAGAAGCTCTTTAACGATCGCATTGACTTGATTGCCATCGGCTTTGCCTTTGACCTTCGGCATCACTGCGCCCATTACTTTACCAAATTCTTTTGGTGAAGTCGCTCCTGTTGTTGTCATTGCTTCTTGAACAATTGCACGAATCTCCTCTTCAGAAAGCTGAGCCGGCAAATATTTTTCAACAACCACGATTTCCTTTTTGACTTTATCAGCCAAATCGGTGCGATCAGCTTTTTCAAACTCGGCTAGAGAATCACGACGCTGTTTCATCTCACGAGATAACACAGTCAATTCTTCCTCGTCATTTAAATCCTGACCTTTTTTAATTTGCTCATTTTGAATCGAAGCTTTAAGCATCCGAATCACTTGCAAAGTCTCTTTATCTTTTGCTCGCATCGCTTGCTTCATGTCTTCATTCAAGGTAGTAAGTAGTGACATCAAATCACTCCGTTGACAGACTAGAATTTCTTACGTTTTCTAGCTGCTTCTGATTTTTTCTTACGTTTCACACTTGGCTTTTCATAAAATTCACGTTTGCGAGATTCTTGTAGAGTCCCTGCTTTTGAAACGGAACGTTTGAAGCGACGAAGAGCATCGTCAAGAGATTCATTTTTACGAACCACTGTTTTTGACATATAAATTCCCTCCCTCCGGGCTTGAAATGTAACCGTTTTTGTTATTGAAATGTACTTCCAAACAACAAGACCGTCCATAAGTTATTATATCCAATGGTCTATTTTGAGTCAAGGTACTGAAGAATTTTAATTCTTAATTTATTCATGAAGTTTTTGACATTTCTCGCATCGACCGTACAATTCAAAGCGATGTCCTTCGATTTCACAACCATCTAATTGTTCTTTAAAAAAGGTCATCGGGCACATATGGATTTCCTTCGTCATTCCACATACAGTACAAATAAAATGATGATGGTGTTCAAAATTTTCACTGCAGCTAAAGCGGAATTTCATTTCTCCTTGCAGTTCAGTATCTTCAATCAATCCAATTTCACAGAATTCTCTTAAATTACGATACACTGTATCATAGCTCAGTCCGGGAAATTGGTCATTTAAATACTCATAAACTTCACGAGCAGCGACATAGCGATTGCACTTGATCAAATAATCTAATAACGTTTCACGTTTTTTTGTATACTTAAAGCCATTTTCTTTTACTTTCGCCAAGGCTTTTTCTAATAAGGTCGTCTGTGTCATGTTCTCCCTCGTTTCAAAGTGTAATGATTCCGAATAAACAGTATGGTATAATAAATTATTACTGATTGCAAGGGAGTTTTTCTTATGGATAGCGAAAAACAGAATGAGTTAGTCACTATTTTCATCATCTCCGATTCTGCTGGAGAAACCGCCTCTAAGTTGGCACAAGCCTCGATGGCACAATACCCTACTGTGGAATTTTGTCTCTTCCGTCGTACATTTGTACATACAGAAGAATTATTGATGAAGGCTTTGAATGATGCCAAGGCCGAAAACGGAATGATCATCTATACACTGATCGATCCAACATTATCTAAAATTGCTAAAGATTTTTGTGATAACGAAGACTTGTTTACAATGGATTTGTTAAACCCTGTCGTTAGTGAAATTGGTCGACGCGCGCACCTTGAACCGACAGGCGAAAGAGGCGCATTACATCATCTGAACGAAAATTATTTCAAACGAATCAAAGCAATGGAATTCGCAGTGAAATACGACGACGGAAAGGATCCTCGCGGCTTTTTAGAAGCCGATGTCGTGTTACTTGGGGTATCTCGTACGTCAAAAACACCTCTAAGTTTATATTTGGCCAATAAAAACTTAAAAGTTGCCAACTTGCCCTTGATTCCGCAAGCGCACATTCCGAAGCAATTATTCGAGATTGATCCGAAAAAAATTGTTGGCTTGACCAACGATCCAGAAGTATTGATCGGCATCCGCAAAGAACGTATGCGGGCTTATGGTTTGAATCCTGAAACGGCTTATTCAGACCGTGAGAAAATTCAAGCAGAACTGAAATTTGCCAACGAACTTTATCATAAATTGGGTTGTGAGATCATCAATGTTGCAACATTATCCATTGAAGAGACTGCAGCTATGATTATGAGTGCTCTGGATCTGGAAGACCACAGTTATTACTTTATGGAAGAAGAAAGCTAAGATCAATATGATCTCAGCTTTCTTTTCTTTTGTAATTCACGAATTTTTTCTAACCGATAGGGAGTAATTTGGTAAACATCGTTCAACCAATTATGATAAAACAAATGAGCTTGTGCACGCCAATAATTATGGATTTTTCCATCCTCGTAATAATTCTCTGGTTTAGCTGTAGTGATCCCACGATCATGATCACGCAGATATTCTTTTTCTAATGTATTGGTCGCATACTCGAAATGCCCCAACAAAAAGACATCGTGTTCATCTTCCGAAATTAAAATAGCCGACCTCTCTTCCTCATCTTTTGCGATCACTTTAATTTTTTTCTGACGGACCTGCTCTTCGTTAATTCCAGTATATCGTGATTGAGGCATCCAAAAGCGATCATCAAATCCTCTGAACAAACGAAAATGATGCTCGATTTCTTGCTTATATATCCCAAATAATTTTTCTTTGAATGGAACTTTATCAATACCAAAATGATGGTACAAGCCCGCCTGTGCCCCCCAGCAGATATGCACAACTGAAGTTACTGATAGCTGACTCCAATCCATAATTTCCACTAATTCTGCCCAATAATCGACTTCTTCAAAAGCCAACTGCTCCACTGGCGCACCAGTGATAATCAATCCGTCATAACAAGTGTCTTTAACTTGTGAAAATTCTAAATAGAATTTATCTAAGTGTGTTTTGCTCGTGTTCTTGTGTTCATGACTGGCAACCTTCAAAAAATCCACATCGATCTGCAATGGACTTTGACTGATCAAACGCAATAAATGAATCTCTGTATCGATCTTGTTCGGCATTAAATTTAGGATCAATAGCTTTAACGGTCGAATATCCTGCTGTTCCGCCCGCGAATTATCAATCGCAAAAATATCCTCAGATTCCAACACCGATTTCGCTGGAAAATCGGGCTCTAAGCGAATCGGCATAAGTTACCCCTCCAATTCATCAAAGGCCTGCTGCAGATCAGCAAGAATATCATTCACATTTTCTATCCCACAGGATAAACGAACAAGGCCCGGGGAGATTCCCGCTTGTTGCAATTCTTCATCTGTTAGTTGACGATGGGTAGAAGTTGCAGGATGCAATGCACATGTGCGAATATCCGCTACGTGGACCTCCAATGAAACAAGTTTTAGAGCATCCAGCCATTTCGCCGCAGTCTCTTTTCCATCAGCAAATTCAACAGAAATTACTCCGCACAAGCCATTCGGTACATATTTTTGTGCCAACTCATAATTTTCGTCCTTTTCCAAACCAGGATAATAGACATTCTCAATCGCTTTTTGATCCGTTAGAAATTTTGCTACAGTCATCGCATTTTGATAGTGACGGTCCATCCGAACAGGCAATGTTTCCATTCCCAAGTTAAGCAAGAACGAATTTTGTGGCGAAGGCGTTGCACCTAAATCACGCATCAATTGAACACGGGCTTTGGTAATATAAGCAGCTTGGCCGAATTTCTCAGTATAAACGATGCCATGATACGTTTCATCTGGCTCGGAAAGCTGTGGGAACTTCCCATTGTTCCAGTCGAATGTTCCGCCGTCTACGATCACACCTCCTGTTTGAACGGCATGTCCATCCAAATACTTTGTAGTGCTGTGAATAACAATGTCTGCTCCAAATTCAATTGGACGACAGAAGTATGGTGTTGCAAAGGTGTTGTCGATGATGAATGGAATGTCTAATTCTTTAGCTATAGTCGCAAATTTCTCCTGATCCAAAACTTTTACCGCAGGATTTGCAATTGTTTCACCAAAAATTGCTTTAGTATTTGGTTTTGCCGCTTTCACTATATCTTCTTTTGAAGCATCTTGATCGATAAATGTCACTTCGATCCCCATTTTTCTAAAGGTATGAGCAAACAGATTATACGTTCCGCCATAAATATAGCTGGATGAAATCAAATGGTCTCCCGCTTCTAAAATATTAAGCACAGCATAGAACGTTGCCGCTTGACCTGAAGATGTGCATAGCGCTCCAACGCCCCCCTCTAATGCCGCAATTTTTTCTTCTACAGCGCCAGTTGTTGGATTTGCCAAACGAGTATAAAAGTAACCTGCCGCTTCCAAATCGAATAATTTTCCAATCTCATCGGTAGAGTCATACGCGTAGGTCGTACTCTGAACGATTGGCAACACTCGAGGCCCTCCATTTTCCGGTTGATAACCAGCATGTAAACATTTTGTTTCAAATTCCATCTTTCTTCCTCCTAGTTCGAATTAGTATAGTCAACAAATACAGCTTAAAATAAACATGATTTTTGTTACGCCGATGTTTGAGCAGTATCATATTTTGTCAATCTTGAAACTAGCTGCAGAACTGACAAAAAAACTCCCGTCTTTTCATATTTGAAAGGACGGGAGTTCCGTGGTACCACCTTAGTTCATCAGTCTCTCACAAGACTGATCTTTTGTCGTATTGCTACGAACTGCTGTAACGGGCATTCCCGTATTGCTCCAAGACCATCTTCCAATGAATCGCTGCTGCTCCTTCTCAGTTACCGAAGCTCTCTGTCAAGTCCGATTCGTTGTACTCTTCTTTTCTACGCAATTAAAATATTTGTACGCCTTCTTTTTCCACTGAAAGCATATCAATCATCGCTTCATGATCAAATGATTTTAAGGATGATACTAGTTTTTCTGTATTCTCAGGCGGTGTTAGAACCAAAACAGTAGGCCCTGCACCACTTAAAAAACTACCATAACCGCCATCGGCTTTGCAGAACTCACGAATTTTTTTCAAGTGAGGTACAAGATGCTGACGGTGACTCTCATGCAAGATATCTCGTTCCATCATTTTCCCAGCTAATGGTAAATTACCATTTAGAACGGCCGCGATCATCACATTTCCAATTGAGCTAGCCTTAACCGCATCACGATACGACATTTCTTTCGGTAAAACAGCACGACTTTCTGATGTCAATAGCTCATGATTTGGAATGAAGGCAATCACGTCACAATCAGGAAACGTGTGCTTTACAAAGTTCACTTCGTCGTTGTTATAGCTTGCTACTACAAAATCACCACAAATCGCTGGTGCAACATTATCAGGGTGTCCTTCAATTTTTGTTGCATAATTCACTTTTTGCTGAGGTGTCATTCCTAGATTTCCCAAACGATTAGCTAACTCAATTCCTGCAACAACAACCGAAGAACTGCTTCCCAGCCCACGTGCAATAGGAATATCTGAGGTCATCGTAATTCTGTGCGGTGTTAAATCAGGAGCTAAGTCTAGGGCTGTTTGGATTAACAGATTTTTTTCATCTGAAGGAATGTCGCTGCCTAATTTGTGCTTAATCTGCCAACTTGCTGTTTCAGGTCCAATATCAATAGTTAGATACTGTGATAATGCAATCCCGCAAGAATCAAAACCGGGACCTAAATTGGCGCTGGTTGCTGGGACACGGATTTTCATAGAGATGCCACTCCTTCACGTAAGTGTCGGCGCATATCCTCCAAATCACTCATCTTATTGATTTTAATATCTGTTTCATTGATAGCTGTATCAGGATCTTTTAATCCATTCCCAGTGAAGACCGTAACCACCGTTTCGCCAGGTTTGATCCGACCATTTTCTACATGTTGAATCACTCCTGCTAGAGAAGCCGCTGAACCAGGTTCAACAAAGACACCCTCTTGTGCAGCAACTTTGCGATAGGCATTTAAAATTTCTGCATCTGTTACTGAATCAATAAAACCATTCGATTCATCGCGTGCCGCTTCGGCCAATGTCCAACTTGCAGGATTACCGATCCGAATTGCCGTTGCCACTGTTTCTGGAGCTTCGATGACTTCTCCTTTTACGATTGCTGCTGCCCCTTCTGCTTCGAAGCCGTGCATTCGTGGTAAATCAGTTCCTTTTTTCTCATGCCATTCTTTGAAGCCTTTCCAGTAAGCGGAAATATTCCCTGCATTTCCAACAGGTATCGCCAATACATCCGGTGCTTTTTCTAATTGTTCGCAAATCTCAAAAGCAGCTGTTTTTTGTCCTTCCAAACGATAAGGATTTACTGAGTTCACTAGAGCCACTGCTTCCGTCTCAGCAATGTCCCGTACAGCTTTTAATGCTTCGTCAAAGTTCCCAGGAATTGAAATGATATCCGCACCATAGGCGATTGCTTGAGCTAGCTTGCCCATCGCAATTTTTCCATCGGGAATAACAACGTATGCCTTGATCCCCGCTCGTGTTGCATAAGCTGCAGCTGCAGCGCTTGTATTACCAGTTGAAGCACAGATAATTGCCTTAGCACCGTCTTCTACTGCTTTTGCAACAGCCATCACCATACCGCGATCCTTGAAGGAACCGGTTGGATTCAAGCCTTCATATTTACCATAAAGTGTAATCCCTAATTCCTTAGATAGATTTTTCAAAGGAATCAACGGTGTGTTTCCTTCCGCCAAAGCGATCTGAGGCGTCTTGTCTGTAATTGGCAGATACTCTTTATATTGTTTTAATAAACCTTCGTACATGCTTATTCCCCCATAACTTTCATCAATGACAATAATTTGTAACTAGTTTTTTCTTTAATTTCTTGTTGGATTGCCGCCATCTTTGTTTCTGATGTCTCGTGTGTAATCAATACGACACGCGCAGTTTCACCATCGCCTTTTTCCTGCACGACTTGTTCAAAGCCAACCTCTGTCTCAGTCATAATTTCAGCAAGTTTCAAAAATTGACCAGACTGATCTGGCATTTCCAGAGACAAGAAGTACTTACTAATATTTTCGCTCGGCGATGTAATCTTTGTTGGTTGTGTGTAACCAGTAAAACGATGGCCGACTGTATTCTTTTTCATTTTGTTAACAATTGTCATCATATCTGCCACAATACTTGTTGCAGTTGGTCGTGCTCCTGCACCTGGTCCGTAATACATTGATTCACCAATACCTGAACTTTTAACAAAAACAGCATTCATTTCATTGTGGATCGAAGCAAGCGGATGTTCATGAGGAACTAAGACTGGTCCAACTTCTACCGAGATCGTATCATTCTTTTTAATTGTTGAACCAATTAGTTTTACTGTATAGCCAAGCTGATCAGCAATCGAAACATCTTTTGCTGCCAAACCGCGAATTCCTTTTATTTTTACTTGATCCATCGTAATAGACATGCCAAAAGCAAACTTACTTAAAATGACCATCTTATACGCAGCATCAATACCATCTACATCATTCGTTGGATCGCTTTCTGCAAAACCAAGCTCTTGAGCCTCTTTCAATGTTTCGTCATAAGTGCGATGCTCCTGAACCATTTTAGTCAGCATGTAATTTGTTGTACCGTTGACGATTCCCAAGACCTCAGTGATATCGTCTGCAGCTAAGCTATTGGCGATGGTCCGTAATATCGGAATACCGCCGGCAACACTAGCCTCATAATACAGATTGCGCTGCTGCTCACGCGCCAAATCCACTAATTCGCTGCCATGCTGCGCCAGTAGATCCTTATTCGCAGTTACTACATTTTTCCCTGCCATCAACGCCTCTTTAATAAAGGTTTTCGCCGGTTCAATGCGGCCCATTACTTCTACGACAATTGCGATCTCAGGATCCTTTAAGATAGCATCCAACTCTGTGACTAATTCCAAATCATATTTTTCAGCTAAAGCACGTTTATCTTCCTGTGGTCGAATCAAGGCTTTTGTTACAACCAAGGGACCGCCAATGCTTTTCTCAATTTTTTCTTGATGATCTGCCAAAATTTCTAAAACACCGGTACCTACTACACCTAAACCTAATAGACCCACCTTGACTGCTTTTTCCATAATCCGCCTCCACTAAATTACATTCGTATTAAAAGTAATTTCATCGTATTCTAATAGTTAGCTATCAGTATAACAAAATTTCTGCAAAAAAAAAGAGCTTTTCCAAAAATTTTGGAAAAGCTCCCTTTTATTGATGTAGGACATGGCGAAAGGTTTGCTCCAAAACATCCAAGACATGTTGATCGTCCAGGCTGTAAAGCATTGCCTTCCCGTCTCGACGCGCTTTAACTAAGCGATTATCACGTAATAATTTTAATTGATGAGAAACAGCTGATTGCTCCATCGCCAACGTTTCGCTGATTGATGAAACATTCCGTTCTCCCTCTTTTAGAAACATCAAAATTTTTAAACGTGTCGGATCACTCAAAATTTTAAAAAATTGACTGACCGCTTGAAATTCTTCGTGTTCCTTCATTTATAGCCCTCATTTACTCTACTCAGTGATTTTACGGATTGCTTCTTCATACATCGCAATTTTTTCTGCGGCAGCATCATGAGAATCACCTTTTACACCAATATAGAATTTAATTTTTGGTTCTGTACCAGATGGTCGGACGGCTAACCAAGTCTCATCTGCTAACGTGTATTTCAATACATCTGAAGCTGGCATATCAATCGCTGTCTCATTTCCTTCAGCGTCAACCACTTTTGACGTTTTGAAGTCTTCAGTCAAGGTAACTGCTACATCAGCGAATGATTTTGGTGCTTCATTACGTAAATTCCCCATGATCGTTTTGATTTGTTCTGCGCCTTCAGCACCGCTTAAAGTAACTGAAATCGTCTTTTCAGCATAGTAGCCGTATTCTTCAAAGATTTCCTGCAATCCATCATACAATGTTTTGCCTTGCTTCTTATAATAAGCAGCCACTTCCGCCAGCAGTACCAATGCTTGAATCGCATCTTTATCCCGAACGAATGATTTAATCAAGTAGCCATAGCTTTCTTCAAAACCGAACATGAAGGTTTGTGAGTTGTCATCCTCATATTGTTGGATTTTCTCAGCAATAAATTTGAAGCCAGTTAGTACATCTACCATTTTCACATTATAAGAGTTCGCAATTGTTGTTGCTAGTTCACTTGATACGATCGATTTAAGAACCACCGCATTGTCTGGCAAGGTACCGGCTTGTTTATGGGCTTCTAAAATGTAGCGGATCATGATCGCACCGATTTGGTTCCCTGTTAGTACTTGGTAGCGACCATCTGGCAAACGAACGGCTGCGCCAAGACGATCGGCATCAGGATCCGTTGCAATTAACAAATCTGCATCTTGTTGTTCACCCAATTTGATTGCGTATTCAAAAGCAGAGTGCTCTTCTGGATTCGGTGATTTCACAGTTGAAAAATCTGGATCGGCAATCGCCTGCTCAGGAACTAAAATGAACTTTTCGAAGCCCGCTTGTTTTAGAGCTTTTTCACCTATCATTTTACCGGTACCATGTAAAGGTGTGTATACTAGTTTGAGCTCTTCACTCATTTCATTAATCAGTTCTTGATTGATTGTTACTGTTTTGATTTCTTTCAAATATTCTGAATCGACCTCATCACCAATGATATTGATCAAGTCGCTATGTTTTGCCTCTTCATCAGAGAGCACTTCAACTTCCAAAGGATTCTCCACATCACGAACAAATTTCGTTAATGCGTCTGCATCCTCCGGCGGCATTTGTCCACCATCTTCTCCATAGACTTTGTACCCATTATACTCCGCTGGATTGTGGGATGCTGTGATCATAATTCCAGTAAAAGCATTCTCAAAACGAACAGCAAAGGATAATTCTGGGGTTGGGCGCAAACTTTCAAACACAAATGAAGGAATATCATGTTTTGCCAAAGTCTTGGCCGCCTCCATTGCAAATTCTGGTGACATGTGGCGTGAATCATATGCGATCGCTACTCCACGACGCTTGGTCTCAGGACCCTGTGTGTCCATAAAACGAGCCAAACCTTCTGTTGCTTGACGAATAGTGAAAATATTCATTCGGTTGACACCAGGACCTAAAACGCCGCGCATACCTGCGGTTCCAAATTCTAATTGTTTATAAAACGCATCTTTTTTCAACTCCGGGTCTTTACCTAGATCTTGTAATTCATTGCGCATTTTTTCATCTAATTTATCTGAATCAATCCATTGTTCATAAACTTGTTCCCAAGACATGAAACACACCTCTTTCAAAATTTTCTTACCATTTAAGTATACCATTACTGTTATATTCAGCAAAGAAAACTTGTATCTTAATCCTACTTAAAAAAATTTTTGAGATTCTTTTTCAATTGAACGAACACCCTTTGTTTGAATTGCAAAATAGGAAAAAGGAAGACACGATTCTGCCTTCCTTTCCAAAACTAATTTTGCGCTTCAATATATTTATACACTTGCTGACCTGCAATTCCACCTTCACCGACAGCTGTTGTGATTTGACGCAGATCCTTTTCACGTGCATCACCAATAGCAAATACACCAGGAATTTTAGTTTTCATTTCATGATCGGTTTCAATCCAACCGACAGCATTAGTAATACCACTATTTTTAAATGGTTCAGTTAATGGTTCTAGGCCAACATAAATGAATGCTCCGTCTGCTGGCTCCAAATGACTATCACCAGTTTTAACATTGCGGATTTGTGCGCCTGTTACTGCCATGTCGTTGCCGACGATTTCGTCCACAACGCTATCCCAGATGAATGAAATTTTTTCATTTGCGAACGCACGATCTTGAATAATTTTTTGTGCTCGTAATTCGTCACGACGATGAACGATGACAACTTCAGAAGCAAAACGAGTTAAATAGATTGCTTCTTCAACCGCTGAGTCACCACCGCCAACAACGATCAAACGTTTGTTTCGGAAAAACGCACCATCACAAACAGCGCAATAAGATACTCCTCGTCCGGCAAATGATTCTTCTCCCGGCACACCTAGTTTACGATGGACACAGCCTGTCGCTATGATGATAGTTTTAGCTTTATAGCTTTCCTCTTCAGTAATAACCTCTTTATAATCACCATGATCTTGAATATCCTGAACGATTCCATAGGCATTTTCAGTACCAAATTTTGTAACACCATCATACATTTTCATTGCAAGTTCTGGTCCCATAATTGATTCAAAACCTGGATAATTCTCGACTTCGGCAGTATTGTTCATTTGTCCGCCGGGTGCACCACGTTCAATCAAAAGAACTTTTAAATTTGAGCGTGAAGCGTATAAAGCTGCGGTCATCCCTGCAGGACCCGCGCCAATAATAATTACATCATACATTTAGTCATTCCCCCATTCGGCTTAACTTTACATCCAAGAAGTTATTCTGTCGACAAATCTGCTTACTAAATGTAACCTTTCTTATTCTAACTTGTATTTTTGAATACGTTCGATTACTAATTTTAAAGTACATCTGCAAATAACTCTTGCTGAAATTCTTATCAAAAAAGAAGGGCAACCATCCTGCGACGATTGTCCTTTCAAAAATTATTGTTGGTTTTTCATTTGCTGCATCATTTGACGAACTTTTTTTTCTGAAGGCTTTTGCCCCATCGACATCATCATTTGACGTAACATATCCTCGTTGATTGGAGGATTCTTTTTGAAATAGTCTTGCATATATTTACGAGCTAAGAAGAAACCGCCAACAGCACCTAATAGTGCAGCGATTACTGCGATCAATACTACGATTCCAGTGGATACCATTTTCACCGCTCCTTTCCTGACACATTCTTATACATTTTACTAAAAGATACTTCAAAAGAAAAGCAGTTTTAAGAAACTTCAAATCTGGTTACGAAATTTTATGCCATTCTTATTAATTTTTCGAGGAGTATCCAATACTTTAGTTTTATTGAAAGGATGAAGAAAGCTGAGCTGTCGCGAATATGAGTAATTATCAAAAAAATTTTCAACTAATTTTAAATAATTGATGAAATATTGATTAGAATATGCTAAAATGCAAAACAATATCTTCCTCGCTGGTGGCTAAGTGAAGAGGTGTATACATGAGAAATTTTTTGAGATCCGTCAATCGGATCGTGGTGAAGATCGGGACGAGCTCTTTGATCCATCCAAACGGTAAGATCAATTTTTCTGGAATTGATCAATTAGCATTTGTATTGACTGACCTTCGTAATCAAGGCAAAGAAATAATATTAGTCTCTTCTGGCGCGATTGGCGTTGGAATGGACAAGCTTCATATTCCAGAGCGGCCACAGAAAATTCCGGAGCAGCAAGCAGTTGCCGCTGTCGGTCAATCTGAGCTGATGCATATCTACAATCAGCGTTTTTTGGGATATAATCAGCAAACTGCTCAAGTCTTATTAACACGAGATGTAGTAGATTTCCCAGAAAGTCGAAAAAATGTTATCAACACGTTAGAACAGCTTATCTCAATGGGAATCCTTCCTATCATAAATGAAAATGACACTGTGGCTGTTGATGAAATGGATCATACGAGAAAGTTCGGTGACAATGATGAGTTGTCAGCCATCGTTGCACAATTGATGGCTGCTGATTTATTAATCATGTTAAGTGATATTGATGGTTTTTATTCCGATAATCCATCTAAAAATAAACAGGCAATCCTTTACTCAACCATTTCAACCATCAATCAAAATCTAATGGATCAAGCAGGCGGTGAAGGCAGTCGGTTTGGTACTGGCGGAATGGTCAGCAAACTAAAGGCTGCTCAAAGAGTGTTAGATGCTAAAAGTGCTATGGTCTTAGCAAATGGAAAACCACCCAGAATAATTTTTGATATCTTAGCAGGTGCAGAAGTCGGAACATTATTCAAGGAGGGTAGCCATGAATAACTTAATGAACGTTTTAGGAAAACAAAGTAAGGAAGCTGCTCGACAACTGAGTCAGCTAGAAACAGCTCAAAAAAATGAATGTCTGCTGCAAATGGCTGCGGATCTAGAAAACAATACCCAATCGATTTTAACGGCAAATCAGCAGGATTTGAAACAAGCTAGAAAAAACGGGGTTACAGATCCATTGATTGATCGGTTACGTTTAACCGATATACGAATTCAAGAAATGGCCGACGGGATTCGGCAAGTAGCTGCTTTGCCTGATCCAATCGGTGTAGTTGAAAAAATGTGGCGCACAGAGGACCAGTTAATGATTGGTCAGCAACGAGTTCCTTTGGGAGTGGTTGGCATTATTTTTGAATCACGCCCGAATGTAACCACCGATGCTGCCAGTCTATGCTTTAAATCAGGAAATGCAGTAATCTTACGCGGCGGAAAAGAAGCCTTCTATTCTAATCAGATGCTAGTGGAGCTGATGCAGCAAACTTTGCGAAACAATCAGCTAAACACTGCGATGATCCAATTCGTCAATGATACTTCCCGCGATACAGCAAACGAAATGATGCGCTTAAATGACTATTTGGATGTTTTGATTCCTCGCGGAGGAGCAGGATTGATTCAACAAGTCAAAATGAATGCGACTGTGCCAGTAATCGAAACAGGTACTGGCAACAATCACGTTTACGTTGATCAGGCTGCTCAATTAGACATGGCTAACGACATCGTTATCAATGCAAAAGCTCAACGTCCGTCGGTATGTAATGCCATCGAAACTTTGCTGGTCCATGAAGACATTGCCCCTGAGTTTCTTCCATTGCTCGAAGAGTCCTTGGCTTCTTATCCTGTCGCTCTGCGGGCTGATTCCAAAGCCTTAACCTATTTAAAAAAAGCAGGCCTAGCGGTCGAAGAGGACTGGAAAACTGAATTTTTAGATTATATTTTAGCAATTAAAGTGGTTGCTTCTTTAGATGAAGCGATTGAGCACATCAATCACTATAGTTCAAAGCATTCTGAATCAATTGTGACTGATAGTTATCAAAATGGTCAAAGATTTTTAAAAGAAGTTGATGCGGCAGCCGTATATATTAATGCCTCTACTCGCTTTACCGATGGGGTTAAATTCGGCTTTGGTGCTGAAATTGGCATCTCTACACAAAAATTGCACGCTCGTGGACCAATGGGATTAGAACATTTGACGTCTAGTAAATACATCATTTACGGTGACGGTCAAATTCGAGAGTAAGACAAAAGCACATGCTCATTTTAATAGGCATGTGCTTTTTTTCTATTGTGTTTGAATTTTTTCCAACAAATTTGGATCAAATATTCCCTCATTCAGCATCGCTATTTCAAAACCATAAGGGGCATGCTGATTCTTTTTATCTGCTCCAACATAGGGGGTCTCTAAAATTTTAGGCAAGTCCTTCAATTTTTCGTGATGAACAATAGCATTTAGTGTGTCAAATCCAATCGTACCGAAGCCAATATTCGCATGTCGGTCCTTGTGAGAACCGATTGGATTTTTCGAATCATTCACATGGACCACTTTCAACCGCTCCAAGCCGATTACTCGATCAAATTCGTCTAATACCCCATCAAAGTCCTCTTTAACATTGTAACCCGCGTCATTTGTGTGACAAGTATCAAAAGTTACAGAAAGCTTTTCATTCAAAGTCACACCATCGATAATATAAGCCAACTCTTCAAACGTTTTTCCTAACTCCGTCCCTTTACCTGCCATTGTTTCTAAAGCGATTTGCGCTCGCTGATCTTTAGTCAGTACTTCATTCAAGCCTTTGATAATTTGATCTAAACCGGCTTTTTCGCCCGCACCTACGTGCGCACCCGGATGCAAAGTAATCTGCATTGCTCCTAAGGCCTCCGCCCGCATAATTTCATCCCGTAAAAATTGAACCGCAAATGGAAACATTTCCGGCTTTTTAGTGTTGCCTAAATTAATAATATACGGTGCATGCATCACGATATTTGACAGACCATGCTCCTTCATAAATTCTTCTCCAGCCGGAATATTCATTTCTTCCACTGGCTTACGACGAGTATTTTGGGGAGCTCCACTATAGATCATAAAGGTTGAAGCTTTGTAGCCGGCTGCTTCTTGCGCCGCACCTAATAACATTTCTTTTCCTTTCATACTTACATGAGAACCAATTAACATAAGAACCTCCAGATTTTTTTATAGGAATAATAATAAGCTAGTCATCAACGGTAAACTGATTAAGAAACTGAGTGACGATGTAAAGCCAACTACTTCAGCTCGCATACCTGCAGCTACACTGTTAATCACACCAAACGTTGGAATCGGTCCGACTGAAACAAGGCATAAAACGATTTTGATCATCATCGGAAAAGGCATCAACATGAACAGTATCGCTAGCAAGATACCTACCCCATATTTGATTGCTAAAACACGCAAGACTAATGCCAAATCTTTCTTCGGCAAACGGAGTTCCAAAAACAAACCAATCATGAACATTGACAAAAAAGTGTTCGCATTCGCGATCGGCTGTGCGATCTGAAAAACTGCTTCTGGTAAATCAATCTTTAACATACGAAAAAGCAACATAATTAAATAGCAGAGAAACGGGACTGAACGTCCCAAACGTCCTAAAACCTTTTTAGCGGTTGGGCGTTCTTCATTACTGCCGCTGATACCTTCAATCACAACATTTGACCCTCCCGCTAGCATGACGCTGTTTCCAATATCAAAAAAAGATAAAATCGGAATCGCCTGCGGCATAAAACTTTGGACAAATGGGATCGCAAAATTTCCGATATTGTAACCGGAAACACCATACATCAAAAATTCTCGTTCCACCTGCTCTTGCCTTTTTGATAAAAAATGGCCAGTAATAATCATTACTAGGTTCAAAAACAGCCCCGCTATAATCAGCAATAACAATTGATTTTTAATCTCCAAAAACTGCAGATTTACGATAATCGCCGCTGGCAAGGTAACATTAACGACAATTTTTGAGATCATCGAACCATCCGCTTTCATCAATAAGTTCAATCGTTTCGTTAAATAGCCTATCAAAATAATAACAAATAATCCTAACGAGTTTAATAAAACTGCTCTCACCTGTTCACCCCTTTACCTTCTAAAACGCTTACCTGTCAATGCATAGAAAGAGGATTGCTCCAAAAAATTGGTACAATCCCTTTCGCGATTATGATTAAAATTGTAAAACAAAATATTTTTTCTTGCCGCGACGAACAACGATGTATTCATCTGATAATTTGTCTTGATCACTTAACGTATAAGCTACATCTTGCACACGATCTCCATTGATGTAGATTGCTCCGTTGTTGATGTCTTCACGAGCTTGACGTTTCGAGTTCTCAATTCCAGCAGTCAATAAAATTTCTACAAGGTTTAAATTATCTTCCGTTTGAACTTGATAATTCGGTACATTCTTAAAGCCTTGCTTGATTTCATCTGCGTTCAAATTTTTTACCTCTCCGCTGAATAATGCTTCAGAGATATGAACTGCTTGATTATACGCTTCTTCTCCGTGAACTAACACAGTAACTTCTTTAGCCAGCGCTTTTTGAGCTGCACGCTGCTCAGGCGCAGCTGTAAACTCTTTTTCAATCGCATCGATTTCTTCTAAGTTTAAGAATGTGAAATACTTCAAGAATTTGACAGCATCACGATCATCGGTATTGATCCAGAATTGGTAGAATTCATAAGGTGAAGTCTTTTCTGGGTCAAGCCACACAGCATTCCCCTCTGTTTTCCCGAATTTTGTACCGTCTGCTTTAGTGATTAGCGGCATTGTCATTCCAAAAGCTTGCTTGCTTGCTTCGCGGCGAATTAATTCGATCCCCGAAGTGATATTTCCCCATTGATCGCTTCCACCTAATTGCAGAAGACAGCCGTATCGTCTGTTCAATTCATAAAAATCGTATGCCTGTAATAATTGGTACGCAAACTCTGTATAAGAAATTCCAGATTCGATCCGACGTTTTACACTTTCTTTACTCATCATGTAGTTGATTGTGAAGTTTTTACCTACATCACGTAAAAAGTCGATCAATTTTAACTCGCCTAACCACTCATAGTTATTAGCGACAACTGCTGGATTTTCTTTGTTTTCGAAATCAATAATACCAGAAAGCTGGTCTTTGATACTTTGTGACCAATTTTGAACAGTATCCAAAGTGTTTAACTGACGTTCCGCATCTTTAAATGAAGGGTCTCCAATCATTCCGGTACCGCCGCCAACCAAAGCAATTGGCACATGACCGTTTTGTTGGAAACGACGCAACGTCAAAATCGGTAATAAATGACCAATGTGCAAACTGTCTGCAGTCGGGTCAAAGCCGATATATAGTTTAACAGACTCTTCATTTAATTGTTTTTCTAAGGCTGCTTCGTCTGTTACTTGAAAAATTAAGCCACGGGCTTTTAGTTCTTGAAAAAAGTCTGAATGCATTTTTATCCTCCTAATCAATTTTGCTGCTTTACTTAAAAAAGTAAAACATTTGCTTATTACGCATATCAATCCTAAATGATTTATACCTTCCCATATTAACTGAAAAAACAAGGAAATAAAAGCGATTCACTAGAATTATTCAAACTTCTGTACCTGCAAGAATGCCTCTCGAGCAAAAGAAGCCAAACAATATAATAATGTTTGTTTTGTTTTACTTAACAATTAGTTGAAGTTTTGATTACAAACATTCCATCCGCTTGTTAATAGAAGTAAAACTTTGCTATAATTCAACAGATAATTAAAATGATAGAATCTAATGAGGTGGACTTTTTGGCTCACAAGAAAAAAATAAATAAGCAACCGAAAAAGAGCGGCAAAAGTAAAGCAAAAGCTACTCTGGGAGGCTCTTTTGCGCTTAATGTTTCATTGCGGGTAGTCAAGTCATTGCTACTTGGCTTAGTCGTTGTGCTCTTTTTAGGCGGCATGCTGGTCGTCGGAATCGGTGCTGGGTATTTTGCGCATCTTGTCGAAGGAACACCGACACCGACAAAATCAGAAATGAAACAAAAGGTTGGGGACATCGCTGAATCTTCCAAACTACTCTACGCTGATGACCGTGAGTTAGCAACGATTCAAGCCGATCCAATTCGTGAAAAAATAAATTCTGATGAGATTTCTGAATGGGTAAAAAAAGCACTCGTTGCCACAGAAGATGAGAACTTTTACGAGCATCCAGGTGTTGTTCCAAAAGCAGTTGTTCGTGCCTTATTAGGAGAAATGGTTGGATTTGGTGCCGGATCTGGCGGTTCTACGCTTACACAGCAACTAATCAAGCAGCAAGTTTTGACCAATGAGACTTCCTTCAAACGTAAAGCCAATGAAATCATCTTGGCATTGGATTTGGAGAAATATTTAAGCAAAGATGAGATTTTAACGGCTTATCTGAACGTCTCCCCTTTTGGCCGTAATAACAAAGGACAAAATATTGCCGGGGTTGAAGAAGCGGCAATTGGTATCTTTGGTGTTCACGCAAAAGATCTAAATCTACCGCAATCCGCTTTTATTGCTGGTCTGCCGCAAAGTCCAATTGTTTACAGCCCTTATACGAATACTGGCGATCTAAAGCAAGATTATTCTCTAGGTATGGCTCGAAAAGATGATGTGCTTTTCAATATGTATCGTGAACAAATGATTTCTAAAAAGGAATACGAAGAAGCCAAAAAATATGATCTTTCTAAAGACTTCCAAGCACGGCAAGACGTAGAGGTCCAACAACACGGTTTCTTATACTATACCGTTTATAATGAAGCCATCAGCATCGTTGCAAAGCAACAGGCTAAAGAAGATGGTGTCAACGATGCGGATTACAGTAAAGAGGAAACGCGAAATCGCTATGTCGAACAAGCCAAAGTTAAAATGCAAAATCAAGGATTAGTCGTCAAATCAACAATTGATAAAAATATTTATGACGCAATGCAGCTGGGCGTAGCTGAATATGGACAATATTTGGACGACGGCTCTGGTGCGACTGTTGAGCCTGGTACAGTCATGATGGATAACAAAACTGGCCGAATCTACGGTTTCGTCGGCAGCCGTGATTATAATACGAACCAAAACAACCATGCCTTTGATACTGCTCGACAAGCAGGCTCATCAATCAAACCGATGCTAGTATACGGGCCAGCTATCGACCAAGGGCTATTAGGCAGCGCGTCACGAATTGCTGATTTTCCGATGAAATACCAGCATGGTGAACATGCGGGCAAGGAATTAGGAAACGCTGAAAACAAAGGTTCTAAAACTTTCCAAACAACACGACAGGCTCTTGTTGAATCCACAAACATCACCGCATATCATGTTTATCAAGATATGTTAGCAAATAAAGGGTCCGATCAATTTGCTTATGATAACTACTTGAAGAAAATGAATTATCCGACTTCCAATGCTTGGGGAGTTGAATCAGCACCATTAGGAACAACTGACGTCTCGACTCTGACAGAAGTCAACGGCTTCCAAACATTGGCTAACGGCGGGGTTTATCAGCAAGGCTATCTGATTGATTCAATTACTGACAGTACTGGCAAAGAGATCTATAAACACAAGGACGAACCGGTTCAAGTATACTCAAAAGCAACGGCTTCCATCATGAATGACTTGATGCGTAGCGTAATTAACGAACAGCATACTACCCCATTCAAATCCATTTTGAGTGGAGTGAATTATCAATTGAGTACGGCTGATTGGGTCGGGAAAACAGGGACCACTGATAATTATGCCGATAACTGGCTGATCGTCTCCACCCCAACAATCACATTAGGAACGTGGACTGGACGAGATGATAACAAACCAATGAATGACGGCGCGGGAAATCGGACTGCGACCTACATGGCTTACCTTGCTGGTCGTATTTATCAGGTCAATCCAAACATCTTTGGTGAAGATGAAGAATTCGAGTTGTCTGATGACGTCAAACAGATTAAAGTTTCTGATTTTACTGGACTAAAACCTGGTAAAGTAAATCACAATGGGACCAATTATCAAGTGCCAAGTGGTGAAACAACCTCTCTTTGGGCGAAGGATGGACCAGGGGATAATACCTATGAATTTGGTATCGGTGGTAACGACGATGATTACAAGACTTATTGGAATACTCGCAATAAAGTCAACGCAAAAGCCAAAGAAGATAAAGACGATGATTAAACCAAAATGGACAACGAATACTTTTAAGAAAGGCGGCTCTTTTCAGAGCGGCCTTTCTTTGTATGAACAGCTTCTGCGTTTTGGCATCTTGTGACATCTCAGGCTTTTTGGTATTCTACCAAAAGAAAAGTAATTTCGAACGGAGGAATTGTAAATGACATTTGAAGAAATCTTACCTGAATTAAAAAAGGGGGCAAAAATTATTCGCGAAGGCTGGGGCGGCTTTGAATTATATGTGACGCTCGTAGAAGGTGAAGTATTTGATGGTTCGCCAGTAACACCCTATTTTTTGATCAAAACTGCTGATGAAGGTTTTTCAAGTTTTGCACCAACGGTTTGTGATATCTTAGCAAACGATTGGAAAATCGTTAAATGATGACGTTTGATTTTTCTAAAAAAACTGTTTTTGTTACAGGAGCGGCTTCAGGTATTGGTGCTGCTCAAGCTGCCGCATTCTTGGAAAAAGGCGCTCGCGTTTTCGCTTTTGACCAACAGAAGCAATATCTAGATGAACTGCAAAGTAAATTCCCTGATCATTTTGCTTATTCCATCGGAGATGTTCGCGAGAAAAAAGCTTTGCAAGCAGCTCAACAAAAATGTTTTGAACGTTTCGGTACGGTGGATATTTTGCTAAATACTGCTGGAGTGCTAGATAATTATCTGCCGTTAGATAAAACAGATGAAGATTTATGGGAACAAATTCTAGATACCAATGTAAAGGGCATGTTCCTACTGACAAAATTATTATTGCCGGAACTATTGGCAAATCGAGGAACAGTCGTTAATATGGCATCGATCGCCGGAATTGTTGCTGGAGGAGGCGGAATTGCTTATACAACCAGCAAACATGCCATCATCGGCTTCACTAAGCAGCTTGCATTAGACTATGCGGCCAAAGGACTCCATGTCAACGCTATCGCCCCTGGAGCGATCAACACCCCTATGAATCAAGCGGATTTCGCTGGTGATGGGCAAATGGCTGAATGGGTCGCTGAAGAAACTCCTGTTAAACGCTGGGCAGATCCAAAAGAAGTAGCCTATGCCACATTGTTTTTGGCAAGTGAAGAAGCCCGCTATATGCAAGGAAATGTTTTACCAATCGATGGCGGCTGGCTTTTAAAATAGCTTGCAATTTTTATGAAATCATCTATGATAAATGATAGCGAGAATTTCGCACTGCGGCACTTCAATCCTTTGGTCGCAGTTATTAACGAGACACTGTCTTGTAAAGGAGATTAAAAATGAATTTAGAAAAAAGCTCAACCCAACACTGGACCACCACCGATACGGCAAAAATGGCTGTAGTGACCGGACTTTATGTCGCTATCACTATTGTTTTATCCGTCATTAGTTTTGGTGCGATCCAACTGCGCATTGCAGAAATGTTCAACTACATGCCCCTTTTCAATAAACGCTATACTATTGCGGTAACATTAGGTGTTGCGATCGCCAACCTGGCCTCACCACTTGGTATCGTGGACGTACTATTAGGCAGTATTTCCACCTTGATTGTTTTGCTGATCTGTCGAGCTGCAACGAAAAAAATCGCCTCTCTTAAGAAAAAAATGATTATCACAGCATTGATTTTTGCTTTTTCAATGTTCACGGTTGCTGGACAATTGACCTTTTTTTATCAAGCACCGTTTTTCTTTAATTGGCTGATTATTGGCATAGGTGAGCTGCTCTCTATGTCATTAGGCGGCATATTGATTTATTTGATAAATAAACGAATAGATTTGACAAAATGAAACGCGTGAGCAGAACTGCTCACGCGTTTTTTAGCAATAAATAGCAATTGATTGATAAGGCTTCAATACGACTTCCTTATCCAGCTTTTCATTGTCATAATTATTGATCAAGGTTTCTCCATTTTGAAATGCTTCTGGTAGTTCGATCGTCGTTTCTTGAGAAAAGAAATTATTAAGCACGAGCAGGCTCTGCCCCTTAAAACGACGAATATAGCCATAAATTTGTGGATGTTCCGATAAAAAGGCTTCGTAGCTACCCTCAGCGATTACTGGATACTCCTTCCTCAGCTTAATCAATTTTTGATAATAGTTGAATAATGACCCTTCTTGCAATTCTTTTGCTACGTTGATTTGATTTACTGAATTCCCCAAGGCTAACCATGGGGCAACAGTTGAAAAACCACCATACATGCTACCGTCCCACTGCATCGGCGTACGTGAGTTGTCTCTTGATTTCGCCTTGACGATCTCGAACGCTTCTTGTTCAGTCTTTTCAGCAAGCAATAGTTCTTGATACGCATTTAGACTTTCCACATCAACATATTTTTCCATGGAATCATAATCCGGATCCACCATTCCAATCTCTTCACCCATATAAATATAAGGGGTCCCACGGTTTAAGTGAATCGCGCTAGCTAACATCTTAGCTCCAGTTACTCGATAGTTATCCACATCAACAAAACGATTCAACGCACGTGGTTGATCATGATTATTCCAAAAAAGTGCATTCCATCCACTTTCCTCACTCATTTGCGTTCCCCAAGTATGAAACAATTCTTTTAATCTCGCAAAATCAAATGGCATCTGTGTCCATTTTTTTCCATCCTGATAATCAACTTTTAGATGGTGAAAATTGAAGGTCATATTCAGTTCTTCTCGTTCGGGCTTTGTATATAAAATGCAATTTTCTACTGTGGTAAAACTCATTTCTCCGACCGTAATCATTTCGTCTGCTTTTCCAAAGGTTGCTTGATTCATCATGTGGATAAAATCATGATTAATCGGGCGATCAGTATAAGCCGGCTTTCCATCATTTTCTGCACAATTTTTTAAAACTTCATCCTTGCCGATCAAGTTGATCACGTCGAAACGAAATCCTTTTACACCTTTATCCATCCAAAAGCGTATGACTTCAAATAGTTCTTCCTGTACCTCTGGGTTGCGCCAATTTAGGTCAGCTTGGGTTCGATCAAATAAATGCAGATAATATTTACCGGTATCTCCAAATGGCGCCCACGCGTTTCCACCGAATTTCGATACCCAATCTGTCGGCTCGTCACGTAAAATAAAGTAATCTTGAAATTTTTTGTCACCCGCCAAGGCCTTTTGAAACCATTCATGTTCTGTGGAAACATGGTTGAAAACCATGTCCAGCATTATTTCAATATCATGCTCTTTTGCAGTTGCTATCAGCGTTTCAAAATCTGCCATCGTTCCAAACATTGGGTTGACCGCAGTATAATTTGCCACATCATACCCGTTATCATTTTGCGGACTTGGATAAATTGGGCTTAACCAAATCATATCAACACCTAATCGTTTCAAGTAAGGTATTTTTTGCTTGATCCCTGCCAAATCCCCAATACCATCTTGATTCGTATCTAAAAACGATTTGGGGTAAATTTGATAGATTACTTTCTCTTTAAAACTCATGTTATCCTCCAGCTTCTACAACTCTGTTGCTAATATAATTTTTTCTGCACTTGTCACAGGCGCTTCTTCAATCAACGGATCTACTTGAAAATCCGTTGAATTAGTTACAATGATCGGCGTTTGAACCTCATAGCCTGCTGCTTTGATCGCCTCGACATCAAACTCCATTAGAAGCTGACCCTTTTTGACGCTGTCGCCTTGCTGCACATGACTGGTAAAATATTGTCCATCTAACTGAACTGTATCAATTCCGATATGAATCAATACTTCTGTCCCCTCTGTGCTTACTAGACCGATAGCATGTTTGGTTGGAAACAGCAAACTGATTTGTCCATCAAATGGAGCAACTAAGTTCCCTTCGCTGGGATCAATCACTACACCTTGTCCCATCAGCCCCTCAGCAAATACAGGGTCTTTAGCACTGCTTAAAGGATGCAGCATACCAGCGATTGGTGCGAATAATTCCACAACAGAACCTGCTTTTTTCGTCGTCTCACTTCCTAAGCTTGGTACATTTCCTTCTTCGACACGATCAATTTTATTAAACAAACCGATTCTACGGAAAGTCAGAGTCAAAATGAATGGAACAGCAATTGCAATCAGCATAGCAATTCCAAAGATCACGTAGTCTTGCGGGCGAATTGCTAAAATCCCTGGCAAACCGCCGACACCAATTGATAGTGCTCGAACCTTGAACAAGGTTACAAATAATCCGGCAATTCCGCTGCCGATCATGGCAGCGATAAATGGATACGTATATTTCAAGTTAATCCCAAACATCGCCGGCTCTGTAACCCCTAGCCAAGCAGAGATAACAGATGGAATCGATACTTGCTCTTCTTTCTTATTCCCACGATGGGCAAATACAATTGCTAAAACAGCCGCTCCTTGGGCAATATTTGATAAACAGATCATCGGCCATAAATTTGTTGAGCCAAAATCAGCAATCAATTGCGAATCAATCGCTAAAGTTGTATGGTGCAAACCGGTTATGACCAGAGGCGAATATAGCGCTCCGAAAATACCACCAAACAACCAGCTGAAGCTAGAGGTCAAACCTGCATTTACTACAGCTGAAATCGCTGTCCCGATTTTCCAGCCGATCGGTCCTAAAATGATATGTGCTGCTAGAATCGTCGGAATCAAGGAGAAGAATGGGACGAAAATCATAGAAACAGCTTCTGGAATATGTTTGCGGAAAAATCGCTCTAAATAAACGAGCAAGAAGCCTGCCAACATTGCCGGAATAACCTGCGCTTGATAACCAATTTTATCAACAGTAAAAAAACCGAAGTCCCATGTCCAATTTTTTGCGATTTCTGCAGCAGAAGTACCATTCACTGCATAAGCATTCAACAACTGCGGTGAAACTAAGGTGATCCCTAGAACGATTCCCAAGATCTCTGTAGCACCCATCTTACGGGCAATACTCCACGTGATCCCAACTGGTAAGAAGTGGAAAATCGCCTCACCTGGGAGCCATAGAAATCCGTTAACGCCGTTCCAAAATGGCGACGCGTCAGCAATCGTCTGACCATTCAGCCACCCCATTTGTACGCCTTCTAAAATATTTCGAAATCCTAAAATCAAACCGCCGACAATAATTGCTGGTAACAATGGTGTAAAAATTTCTGCTAAAACAGTAATGGCACGTTGAACTGGATTTTGATTTTGCTTTGCCGCTGACTTCGCTGCTTCCTTAGAAACACCTTCGATTCCTGAAACAGCAACGAATTCATTGTAAAAAACAGCTACATCATTTCCGATAATTATTTGAAACTGACCTGCATTTGTAAACATCCCTTTAACGCTAGGAATATTCTCGATTTGCTCCTCGTCTGCTTTTTTGGGGTCATTCAAAACAAAGCGCATCCGTGTGGCGCAGTGGGTAACCGCGGAAATGTTTTTCTTACCGCCGATGGCCGTTAACAGATCCTTAGTATCCTTTTCATATTTTCCCATCTTTTTTCCCTCCGAATAATTTTAACTTGTATGGATAAGTTCAGCTGATAGGTTTACTATAATTGCTCTAGGCATTTTTGTAAATCGCTTACATTAGTGGCAAAACACTTTTGATTAGGAAATTCTCATTTAAATGAAGCACAACTGATTTTATTAACGATTTATCAGTCTTATAGTTACCAACAAGTCGGTAAAAAACCCAACAAGTTTTATCCTACATAAGAATTTACTCATTTTTATATTTAGCTTTATTCAGGAAGCGTTTTACTTTCAGATTCTTTCTTTGTATAATGAAATTACTTATACGGACAAGTTGATATTTCTTATTTAACTAAGAAGAAGGTGACAATATGAAAAATTATGAAGTGATCTACCAAGCGATCGAACGTGGAATTTTAAAAGGAATCTATGAGGCTGGTTCCTACTTGCCTAGCGAAAACAAATTAAGACAAACATATCATGTCTCTCGTGATACGATTCGTAAGGCCCTGTCTCTTCTAATGGCCAATGGCTACATCCAAAAAATCCAAGGTAAAGGCTCGCTTGTATTGAAGCGTGAACAGCTGCGTTTTCCTGTATCTGGCTTGACCAGCTATAAGGAGCTGCAAAATTCCTATGGCTATGAAAGCAGCACCGAGGTTGTTAGTCTTAAAAAGATCGTCATTAATGAAAAAATGGCTCGCATTACCGGTTTTGAGGTAGGTGTCATTTGCTGGGAACTCATTCGTACTCGTGCCATCGATCAGAAAAAAGTGATTCTCGATAAGGACATACTGCTAACAACAATTATCCCTGAGTTGGATACTGAGATTGCAAAGGATTCAATTTATCGCTATTTTGAAAATGAATTGGGCTTGAACATCGCTTTTGCAGAAAAAGAAATCACAATTGATGCGTTAACCGAGGCAGATCGCGAATTATTAGATTTAAATCAGCACGATATCAACATCGTTTCTGTGAAAAGCCGAGTCTTCACTAGTGATGCTCGACAGTTTCAATATACTGAGAGTCGTCATCAAGTAGACAAGTTTCGCTTTTTTGATTTTGCACGACGCCATCCTTCCACTATGTAATTAGGGGAAGCTTAGAGAATTTTATGAAAAAAGAGGCTGTACCAACTTGGGTACAGCCTCTTTGAGCTTATTGTTTTGTCGAACCTTTTTCATAAATACCATGTGGTAATTCGATTGTTTTTTGTTCGATGTCTTCTTTGTTCATCATTTTTGTTAATAGACGCATTGCTACAGCACCAATATCATATAATGGTTGCGTTACACTGCTTAGACGTGGACGAGCCACATCTGTCAACAATGAATCATTGCTTGTGATGATTTCGAAATCCTCAGGCACCTTCACACCTTTATCGATTAACCCATCTAATAATCCAATAGCAAGTTCGTCATCAGTTACATATGCCGCTGTTGCACCGCTGTTAAGGATACGATCGGTCAAGGCTAAGCCTTCTTTAAAGTTATATTTAGCTTCAAAGATTAAACCTTCGTTGTATTCTAAACCATTGTCAGCTAAAGCTTCTTTATAGCCGCCCATACGAGCTTGTCCGTTGATAGCATCGATCAACGCGCCGCTGATGAAAGCAATCTTCTTATTACCGTGTTTTGCCAATAAGTCGATTGATTCTTTCGTAGCTGCAGCATAATCAATATTTACACTGCCGACTTGTTCATCTGGATCAATAGACCCAGCTAAAACGATCGGTGTTTTCGAACGAGAGAATTCTGCACGAATTTCATCAGTAATGCGATGGCCCATGAAGATTACACCGTCAACTTGTTTTGCCAATAAGTTGTTTAACACGTTTACTTCTTTTTGTGCTTCGCCATCTGAGTTAGCTAAAATAATATTATACTTGTACATCGTCGCAATGTCATCGATTCCACGTGCTAATGAAGCGAAAAACATGTTGCTGACATCAGGGATGATTACACCAACCGTTGTTGTTTTCTTACTTGCCAATCCTCGTGCGACAGCATTTGGACGATAATCCAGACGCTCGATAACTTCTAGTACCTTTTTACGTGTTGTCGGCTTTACATTTGGGTTGCCGTTGACTACACGAGAAACGGTTGCCATTGAAACATTCGCTTCGCGGGCAACATCATAAATCGTAATTGTTTGCTTTTCCATGGATACGCTCCTTTTATATTGTTTTCAGAAAATATCATTTACATTTCTAAAAGATAATAGCACGTTGTTTCATTGATTGCAACCGTTTTACACATTTTTCCTTAAAAATCTGTAAGCGTTTTATTAGAATCATTTTTCAATAAAATTTATTAGTGTTACAATCAGTATAACGCCAAAAGAAAGAAGGATGCTTTAATGAACCAAGAAAAAGTTTTGGAACTACGAAAATGGATGCAAAAAAACGAGGTAGATTTGGCTTATGTTTCTGATGCGAGTCATATTGGCTACTTCTCCGGCTTTGACAGCAATCCGATGGAACGTGTATTGGCATTGTTCATTCCACTTGAAAAAGAGCCATTTTTATTTGCACCTGGCCTCGAAGTTGAAGACGCAAAAGCCAGCAGCTTTGAATATGATGTTGTAGGCTATTTAGACAGTCAAGATCCATTTGCCATCATCGTGGATGAAATCAAAAAACGTTATGGTTCTCCTAAAAAAATTGCGTTAGAAAAAAATCAGCTAGTACTAGATCGTTATCTACGTTTGAGTGAAGCTTTTCCTTCCGCTGATTTTTCAGCTGACCTGACTCCGCTAGTCCAAGAATTGCAATTATATAAGACTGAAGATGAGTGTCAACGCTTGCTCGAAGCAGGTTCTACTGCTGATTTAGCTTTTGAAATCGGCTTTAGACACGTGAAACCAGGTGTTTCTGAAGAAGAAATCGTCGCAGAGATCGAATATGAATTAAAGAAAAAAGGCATTAAACAAATGTCCTTCCCTACCGAAGTGCTCGCTGGACCAAACGCTGCCAGCCCACACGGTACACCGGGTAAAAATACTTGTAAAGAAAATGAACTCGTTTTGTTCGACCTTGGTACAATCGTTAATGGCTACTGTAGTGATGCAACTCGAACCGTTGCTTGCGGCAAGCCAACTGATCACCAAAAAGACATCTACAACATTGTACTAGAAGCCCATATGGCTGCTTTAAACGCTGTAAAACCAGGTGTCACTTGTGGTCAGCTAGACAAGCTTGCTCGTGACGTCATTGAAAGCCACGGCTACGGTGAGTATTTCAATCATCGTTTGGGTCATGGAATTGGAACTACGATCCATGAATTCCCGCAAATCGTTGGAGGAAATGATCTGGAGGTTAAAGAAGGCATGTGCTTCTCAATCGAACCAGGTATCTATCTGCCCAATGATGTTGGTGTTCGAATCGAAGATTGCCTATTCGTAACAAAAGACGGCTGCATTCCATTTACTAAGACATCAAAAGAATTAACGATCTTATAATAGAAAAAAAAGGAACACCGTTCAAAACGAGCGGTGTTTCTTTTAATTGTCTCCTATTTCTCTTTGATCACTAAAAAAATACCAACTTGTACTAAAGTATGATAATAGAAGCAACGCCAAAAATAAATTGAATACATTGTCCTTAAGAGAATGCAAATACCATAGTAAAAAAGCAAAAACAGTTGGCAGTAAGACAAAACGATTCCAGGGCTGTTTCCAATTACGACGAATTGTTACCCATACTACCCGTAATGGAAGAAATACAATCCCAAACAATAGCAAACCTAGACCCCATTGAAATTTTCTCATAAAACGTTCCTCCTCACCTTTTTTTGAAGAAGACTCCTCTACTAATTGAACAGCTAAAACTCTCTCTAAACTTTTTTTAGAAATGGCATCAGGCTCACTTTTACCCAACTCCCATTTTGAAATGGTTTGTCTAGTCACATAAATTTGATCTGCCAATTGCTGTTGAGTCATCTTCATCGCTTCTCTTTTTGAACGAATCGTTTTTCCTATTTCCAATTTCGTTACACCTCAATTATTAATTATTGTGACATCAGATTACAGCAATATTCTGCGTTGCGCACGCAACACAAAAAAAATAGCCCTTAACGCTAAGGGCTACATTATTCCAACTTACTCTGGATTATTTTTTTCGACTTCTTCTTTTAATTCTTCTTTGATTTCAGAAAAATCAGGTTTTTTCTCATTTAACTCTTTTGTTTTATCCGCTAAAGCTTCTGCTCCTTCAGAGGTGGTTTCCTTCGCTGCTTCTTTTGTCTCTTTGACATCAATTACGATATCTTCTGTAGTATCTTCAGCTACATCTTTTGCTTCGCTTGCCGCTTTACGAAAACGATCAGATAAATCGGAGCTTTGACGTTTCAAATCTGCCAAAGTATCAGAGGTGATATCATCCATGTCATCCATAGCATCTCCGGCTTTACCCTTCACGTTTGAAGCCAAATCATTTGCTTGATCGCTCAAGTCAGAAGCCCGATCCTTCACAATTGACCCCATCTCACTTGTCTTCATAACAAAGTCATCCGTGTAGTCTGAAGCTAAATCTAACCACTCATCAGTTTTTTTCGCTAAGTCTTCCCGCATCTCTTTTCCTGACTTCGGTGCTAATAATAAAGCTACTACCGCAGCAGCTGTCCCTCCAATTAAGGCACCTGCTAAAAACTTTCCGCTTTTTGCCATTCTTATCCCTCCGTTTTCGTTGTTGTCTTACGATCCCTAAAGAATCTCATCGTGGTCGCGCCAACCTTTCCTGCAACACTTGCTTTTGCTGCATTCTTTCCTACGCCGCCAACTTTTCCTGCTAAATTACGACTAGTCGTATTTAAATCTGAAACACTCTGACTCAGATCAGCCACTGCCGTAAATAATGGATCAATCGTTTCCACTTTTCCGTTAATATCATTCAGCAAGTGATTACCTTTTACTAACAATCCTTCTACTTGCTGCATGAGTAAATCTACATCTTTGGTAAGAACATCGATCGTTGTATTGGCTTCAGTTACCGTCGTCTCAACTTTTTCAACTGTTTTTGACACTTGACTCAAGACACGCACTAAAAATATAACCAAAACAACAAATGCAAGTGCCGCAATAATTGCTGCAATGCCGCCTAAACTCATTCAATCGCTCCTCTCATTTTTCACTCATTATGCTAACTTAAATTATACCATTCCCAAGGAAATTAATGAAAGAGAAAGAATTATACTAATTACTAATAAAAAAAGATATCTCAATTAAATTATTGAGATACCTTCGTGAAGTTTTGAAGAATGCCATTGTAAATGATTTCTAAGTCACTAATCAAGTCTGCTTCGTTAAAACTATTTCCAGTGAAGCATTCTGCATGACCGCGAAAATAATTAGTCATAACACGTTCTATTTGATTAATTTCCTTACTGGTCAGCTCACGCTCAGAAAAGATTCGATCAAATGCAGCTCTTAGAAAGACAGCAATATATTTTTCATAAGAATCTATGTACTCTTTTTGATAAAATACAGTGTAAAATGCATTTTTATTTTTCGCAAAAACAGCCCAAGTTTTTCCTAATTCGATAAAGGCACAAAGATTTGCTCGGCCCAATAATGAGTCTATTAATTGTTCGCGAAAATCCTCCATCGCTCGTCTTACGACAGCATGCCGCAGATCTGTCACACTGCCTGTGTGTGTATACAAGGAAGGAGATTTGACATCAAGACGATCAGCGATTTTATTTAGTCTCAATCCATTGAGTCCAGATTCATAGACTAACTCCATCGCACATTTGATAACGATTTCTTTATTTAATCGGGAAGTTTTCATTAAGTCTCCTTTTCAATATTGTTATTTCCAAAAAATATTATATAACGAAATAACTAATTAATTCTATTCGTTATAGTGATAATTCGCATTAAAAAATCAAATGATTCATCTTTTTAAAATAACTAACAATATAAAAAGCGTAGAATCAAATCTACGCTTTAAAAATTATTTTTTTATTTTATTTTGTCCGCTTAATTCTTTACCTAAAGATATGATATAATCGTGTAATTTATCTTTAATCTCTGGATGTTTCAACCCATATTCGATACTCGTTGTCATAAACCCGAACTTATCACCAACATCGTAACGTTTTCCGCTAAATTCCTGTGCAAAAACGCGTTGTGTCTTATTCAAGGTATCAATAGCATCTGTTAATTGAATTTCGTTACCGGCACCTGGTTTTTGGTTAGCTAATACATCAAAAATCTCAGGTGTTAGCAAGTATCGTCCAATAATCGCTAAATTGCTCGGTGCTTCTTCTGGTTTTGGTTTTTCAACGAAATTCTTCACGTTGAACAAACCTTTAGAAACTTCTTCTCCCGGATTGATAATTCCATATTTTGACGTCTCATCTTCAGGAACACGCATTACTGCGATCGTTGATGCATGAGTTTGTTCGTAATCATTCATTAATTGCTTAGTTAACGGAACACGATCTTCCATTAAATCATCGCCTAACATTACAACGAATGGTTCATTGCCAACAAAAGCACGAGCCTGTAAGACAGCATGTCCTAGGCCTTTGGGATGTGACTGCCGAATAAAATGCAGATTCACATCTGTTGTTTCTTCTACTAATTTTAATAGATCTGTTTTGCCTTTTTCCTTCAGATTCATTTCTAGTTCAATATTTGCATCAAAATGATCTTCAATCGGGCGTTTCGCTTTTCCAGTTACAATCAAAATATCTTCAATACCGGATTTTAAAGCTTCCTCAACGATAAATTGAATCGTTGGTTTGTCAACGATTGGCAACATTTCTTTGGCCATCGCTTTTGTAGCTGGTAAAAATCTTGTTCCTAAACCAGCGGCTGGAATAACTGCTTTTTTTACTCGCATCTATCTTGTCCCACTCTTTCTATTTATTTTATAGTAAATTCATTTTCAAACGTACCTTCACGCGTCATCAACTCACGACAAGCCTGACGTACGTCTTTCCCATTATATAAAACCTCATAGATCGTTTCAGTGATCGGCATATTGACATTCAAGCCATCAGCCAATTCTTTCGCGGCTTTCGTCGTCGAAACGCCTTCGACGATCATCCCCATATTCTCTAGAACTTCATCCAGTTTGTGACCTTTTCCTAAAAGATTTCCTGCACGCCAATTTCGAGAATGAACGGAAGTACATGTAACGATCAAGTCTCCCACACCGCTCAATCCTATGAAGGTCAATGGATTCGCTCCCATCGCAACACCAAGACGGCTGATTTCAGCTAATCCACGTGTCATGATCGCGGCCTTAGCATCATCTCCGTAAGAGAGACCATGTAACGCACCTGCTCCTAGAGCGATAATATTCTTTAATGCAGCCCCAGTTTCAACACCAATTACATCAGGATTCGTATAAATTCGTAAGTAATCATTCATGAACAGCTTTTGAACATATGTTGCCAATTCTTCATCCTTGCAAGCAGCAGTAATTGTTGTTATGTCATGAACAGCTACCTCTTCAGCATGACTTGGTCCAGATAAAACCACTACACCTTGACGTCGTTCTTCCGGAATTTCTTCAGCCAAGACCTCTGAAATACGTTTGTGGGTATCTTGCTCTAAGCCTTTGCTGGCATGGATAATAACTGGTTTATTTTCAACTACTTGAGCAAATTCCTGTGCGACTGAACGGATCGCCTTCGTTGGAACAACAAATAAGACAGCATCCGCATCTTTTACCGCATTCTTTAGATTTTTTTCCCCTTTAATGCTTTCGGGAATTTTCAAATCTGGTAAGTAATGGCGATTTGTATGGTACGTATTGATTTCATCAATTTGTGCCTCGTGATTCCCCCATAGTCTTACTTCATGTCCATTTTCGGCTAAGACTTGTGCTAACGCCGTTCCCCAAGAACCCGGTCCTAAAACTGCAACTTTTTGTTTCACAGAGATTTCCTCCTAGTTTATATTAAACTTTTTTAGTGGATTAAAAAATAAATAAGCTTGATTATTCATAAATTCGTTTATTAAAAAAATTCTTCTTTATCATCATAGCATAGATAACTGCTGCCTCGTTCTTAAATTAAAGCTTGATTAGCACCCTTGTCACGTTCGTAAGGCTTGATATCGATACGCTTTTTTCGACGATAGTAAAGTAAAATCAATCCGCCAACAAACAAAATCAACGACAACATTTGAGACACACGAATGCCACCAAATAGGTACAAACTGTCTGTCCGCATTCCTTCAATAAAGAATCGGCCAAAGCTGTACCAGATCACATAACCTAAAAACAATTCACCACGCTTAACAGAAATTTTTTTGCGAATAATCAGAATCAGAATAAAACCCGCTAAGCTCCACATTGATTCGTAGAGAAACGTCGGTTGGCGAAATGCACCATCAATATACATATTATCGATAATAAATTGTGGTAACTGTAAATTCTCTAAAAATTGGCGAGTTGTTTCCCCGCCATAAGCTTCATGATTTGTAAAATTCCCCCATCGCCCCATCGCCTGTGCCAGCATAACACTCGGTGCCACCACATCTAAGAAGAGCCATGGATCGATAAAATTGTGTCTAGTATAGATAACCAAAACAATCGCCGCAGCTATCAATCCGCCATATATGGCTAATCCTCCGCTACGCGTGTTAAAGATTTGGATTGGATCTGCGAGATAGGGTTCTAAATCAAACAAGATGAAATACAAGCGAGCACCAATGATCGCGATTGGCAGAGCCCAAAGAATGAAATTTGTCATGTCATCTTCTTTTAAACCAACTCTTAGTGCCTCCCGATTCGCAAGCCACAAAGCAATGGCAATCCCAGAAACAATAATGATCGCGTACCAATAAATTTGAAGACCAAACAATTCAAAAGCTACGCGATTTATTTGTCCGATCATTCTATTGTCCAGAATTTTCTTCGATTAATTGGGTCAAACGATTCTCAAAGGTCTTCGTAGCATCGTAACCCATCGTGCGAGCACGGAAATTCATTGCTGCTACTTCAATGATAATAGCAACATTTCGCCCGGTCTTCACTGGAATCTTCACTTGCGGAATTTTCACTTCCGCGATTTCCACTTCAGTGTTTCCACTGCCTAAGCGATCATATTTTTTATCCTTCGACCAATTTTCTAAATAGACCACTAGTTGCAAAGGCATTGATCCCCTAACAGCACTCGCTCCAAATAGATTCATCACATCAATGATACCGATTCCGCGAATTTCGATTAAATGCTGTAAAATTTTAGGCGGTTCACCGACTAAAGTCAATTCATCTTGCTGGTAGACATCGACCCGATCGTCTGCAATCAAGCGATGTCCACGTTTAACTAATTCCAATGCCGTTTCGCTTTTGCCAATCCCACTATCGCCTTGGATCAATACACCTAATCCATAAACATCGACTAATACACCATGGACACTCGTACGAGGCGCTAAACCGCCATTTAGAAAGCTGGATATCTCACCCAGCAAACGAGATGTCGAGATAGGTGAACTCAACACTGGAATATTACGTTCACTAGCAGCTTTTATCATTTCTTTTGGCGGAGTTAATCCGCGGGAAACAATAAAGGCTGGTGTATCATCGCTGCACATCCGGCGTAATACCATTAATCGTTCCTCTGGCATCATACGCTCTGCAAAGGTGATTTCTTTATTTCCAAAAAGCTGTAAACGATCATGTGAATAATAGTTAAAATAGCCGGTCAATTCTAACCCTGGGCGAGAAATATCGCCGGTAGTGATGACCCGCTCTAGGCTCTCTTCATCGCCAGTTACTACTTCCAATGAAAGTTTATCAACTAGTTCTTTTACTTTTACTGTTTCAGCCATATAATCCCTCTTTTCTACACTTCCGCTCTATTTTATCATTTTATCCATGGAGTGACTAGGTTCAGACAGCTTCTCCCCTAAGAAACAGAAAAGGCTTCATAAATTATTAATGAACTCGCATAAAAGAACCAACTAGTTTTATGAAGATCATCTACATTTAGACTTACGATTGCTGCTCACAATGTTGGAAGTCATAGACACCTCAAAAAAGCCTCTTTCAAAAAAAGCTTTTGTAAACATAATATTCTTCAAGCTTGCTAAAGCAGGAAGAAAATCGCACAGCTAATCAGTTTTAGAGAATTAGTTTTACTCTCACAATGTATACAATCTAGCTAACCAACCGGTTTTTATAAATGACTATCCATATTTGATTTTTGTCATCAGGTTGTTGCGAAAAGTTGGCACACAAAAACGGATAGGTAAAAATTACCTATCCGCGTATTTGTCGATATTATGATCTGAAACGATCGCATTGACAATCGCCATGACAATAGCCACCAGAACTGAGATGGCAAAGCTAGAGAAGCCAAAACGATAATTTCCTAATAAGTTGGAAGTCAATTGCAGCATACCAGCGCTAATCACAAAGCTAAACAGTCCTAAAGTCATAATATTTAACGGCAGTGAAAGCAGAATCAAAATTGGTTTCACTAATGTATTCAATATTGATAAGACAAAGCTTGCGGCAATAGCCATCGTAAGACTTTCCACATAAACCTGATTGGGAAAGAGCACTGATAGTGAAATAAAAATCAGTGCATTAGCTATTAAGCGCTGTAGGTAAGTCATTAAAAGTCGCTCCAGTCATCATCGTCGATTTTATCCGCTTTCTTACGTTGGCGGGACGCTTTTTTCTCATAGTTGTTGTAGTCGTTGTTGCCATAATATGGGTTATTATGTCCATAAGAATCCCGGCCTCGCGGGCTCGCAGGAATCACTAATGCTAACAAGACATATAATACAACTGGCGCGCCGATTAAGCCGAAACTTAAGAAAACATAAATCACACGCACAATTGTTGGATCAATCCCGAAGTATTCGGCGATCCCAGCTAAGGTACCTGTCAGTACCACATTATTTCGTGACTTTTGTAATCTCTTTTGCATATGAATCTTCCTTCCTTATTATTTCCTAATTGTCGAAATCTTTCAAGAAAATGCTACCCGTGGTAGTTGATACATCGATTTTCGCCATTTCATCAGCTACTCGTCGAAATTGTAGTAAACGATTCGTTTTTTCCTTTTTCTCTCTGATCACTTCGTAGTTTGACAAACGATCATTGATGCTTCCTAGGCTTGTTTTAGCTAAACCTTCCAAACCAATCGTTTTCCCTACAGAAACTTTAACGTTTCCGTTAACTGAGCTTGCTTTGATTTTTTGTAAAGTATCATGGCCAGCAGTCAATTTCACGTCTCCATTAACCAATGAGATACCATAGTTTTGAATCGCTGCTTTAGTAGTAATATTCCCATTAACCGTTTCAATAATTGAATCTAAGATCGCGCCTTCGCGAATTTCGATATTGCCATTAACGCCTTGGATCTCAAGCATTGTTGCATCAATATGTTTGAAAGTGATATTGCCGTTTGTTGATTTAGCATAAACATCTTTAGCATCCATCTCTTCAACATTCAAATCACCATTTAGCAGTTTCACTGCTACATGATCGTAAGTACGTTTTGGCAAGTAGAAAACAAGTTCTGCTTGAACCCGCTTGTTCGGAATTTGGAATGAGATATGTTCATCATTCACTTCGATCTGACTGCGTTCCATCAATGATTGTAAAGGAGTTGCTTCATTCATTTTACCATAAAGTTTGATTTTCGCATCCACTTTGATAGCTGCGTCATCCCAAGCCTTTAAAGTCACTTTACCATTAGCTAATTTGATATCAAGCAAGGTAGGTTCAACATCTGTATATAAAAACTGATGTTCAAATTTAGAGGTTACCAGACCAGGAACTTTCACGTTGAAGTCTTTCCAGTCAACATTTTCCTCTACTGTATCAGAAACAGATTTCCAAGTCTTCTTCATCAAACGACCTAGTTGAACGCCGGCTTCTCCCAATTTTTCACCAACCTGCGAGAAAGTTTCACTGGCTTGATCTTTCAAATCATCTGGAATCTCAATATGAGCGTAGACCCGTTTTTTACGCTTGTCCTTTTGATCATTTTGTACATTGCTCAATTCTTCTTCTTGCTCTTCAACTTGCTCTTCTAACTCTGAGATTTGCTCTTTCAATTCATCGATTGCTGCTTCGACAGCTTCGCGAATTTCATCGTCAGCTTCTGATAAAGTCTCTAATTCCTCTTTTGTATCTAACTCCATCAAAACTTCTTCTTTTTCATGAAGTGCTGCTTTTAACTCATTTTTCTTTTGGTTAATCTCATCAATGTGAGCGGAAATTTGATTCACTTCTGTTGCTAAGTCATCAAAATAAGCTTCAAGGTCTTCCAAGTCCTGTTCTTCAGAACCTTTGGCTTTTTTTCCAGTTTCCCATTCATCAACTAAATTGGTTGCTTGGTCGCGGTGATAAGAATCCACTTTATCTGCAGCCTGTTTGATCTGCGCTTCATCCTTTGCCTTGGCCATGCTTTCGAGTAAATCTAACCCTTCTTCAGTCGATAAAATACCTTTTTTTACTAATTCCAAAATTCTTTGTCTTTCATTCATAGAAATTGCCTCCTTCAAAAAGCAAATACATTACTTTTGTTTACATTCATATTATGCAATGTTTTTATCCGTTTGTCATAGGACTAAAGACCCATCTTTTCATCCGACTTCCTGAAGAGAAGAGTTTCTTCCTATTTAAATGTAGAAAAAACCAGCTAGAAAATTCCAGCTGGCCGCTTGTCTTAAAAAGTTTCATTACGATTACTGTTAAGCTCAGTGATTTTCCCTGTTGCTAAGTAAACGATCCATTCACATATATTGGTTACATAATCTCCGACACGCTCCAAATAACCAGCAACATGCAAGTAATCTGTTCCGCTGATAATTGTATCGGACTCTTTCTCCATTGTGTTAGTCGTCATATCATAGATTTTTTGGAAATAATCGTTTACCCGCTCATCCATTTTCGCAATCATTCGAGCATCTTTTTCGTCTGTTTTAACATAAGCAATCAAAACATTGTCCACCATCTTTTTCACGTAGTTGGACATCTCATTGATTTCTTTTTCAACCTCCAAAATTCGGGGCAGTCCTTTTAGACGAATTGTTGACTTTGCCACTGAAACAGCATGGTCTCCCATTCGTTCCAAGTCCGAGCTGGCTTTCATGATTGTAATGATCGTACGCAAATCAGTAGTAACCGGCTGCTGCAAAGCAATCATTTCAAAGCTCTTTTTCTCTAATCGGACTTCCATGTCATTGATCTCGACATCATGATCAATCACCTCTTGCGCTAATTTTTTGTCATGGTCAATATATGAACGAACCGATTTGTGCACGGCACTTGAGACCATCATCCCCATTTCATAAAACTGATTGTGAAGATTCAACAGATCTTCTTCAAATTGTGTACGTAACATCGTTGCCCTCCTTTTTCATGTTAAAGAATTATTTTCCTAAAGAAACTTAATTCTATTTCTATACTGTTCCAAGACTCTTTTTTTCTTGTTCACTAACCAAATTTTCCTGAGATGTAATCTTCGGTCTCTTGTTTTGCTGGGTCGAGGAAAATTTTCTTCGTTTTATCGAACTCAATCAGCTCACCTTGCAGGAAGAAGGCTGTGCGATCGGAAATTCGTGATGCTTGTGACATGTTATGGGTCACAATGATAATCGTATAATTCTCCTTCAACTCCAACAGCATATTTTCGATTTTACCTGTTGATACAGGGTCTAAAGCACTTGTTGGTTCATCCATAAGAATAACTTCTGGATTCACTGCTAAAACACGTGCAATACAAACTCGTTGTTGTTGCCCACCAGACAGTGACAGTGCACTTTCATGCAATTTATCTTTCACGTCATTCCAGACCGAAGCAGCTTTCAAACTCTCTTCGACGACTTGATCAAGTTTGTTTTTATCCTTTTCACCCTTCAATTTTAACCCATAAATGACATTTTCGTAAATCGAAAAAGGAAAAGGATTGGGTTGTTGAAAGACCATTCCGATTTCTTTTCGCAGTTCTACCGTGTCAGTTTTAGGGCTATAAATATCTTTTCCCTTATACATGACACTGCCGGTAATCGTAACGCCGGGAATCAAATCGTTCATTCGATTCAATGAACGTAAATAGGTCGATTTTCCGCAACCGGATGGTCCGATCATTGCAGTGATTTCTCCCTTTTCGATTTCCATGTCGATGCCTTTTAAGGCTTCTTTTTTGCCATAATATAGATGAAGGTCCTTGGAAGTAATAATCTTCGACATTCAATTTTCTCCTTTTTCATAGATATGTTGAGTACTGAAAATTGGCATCCTTCTTTTAACCAAAATGTCCCGATACGTAATCTTCAGTGGCTTGGATCTTCGGCCGTGTGAAGATTTTTGCGGTATCATCATACTCGATCACATGTCCTAAATAGAAAAATGCAGTATAATCGCTGATACGTGCAGCTTGCTGCATGTTATGAGTGACAATGATAATCGTATAATTTTCTTTCAACTGAACCAAGGTTTCCTCTACCGTACCTGTTGAGATGGGGTCCAACGCACTAGCTGGTTCATCCAATAGTAAAATATCTGGTTTCATTGCAATCGCACGTGCAATACATAAACGCTGCTGCTGTCCGCCAGAAAGAGCCAAGGCACTTTTATCTAGACTATCTTTGACTTGATCCCAAAGCGCTGCCTGTTTCAAGCTAGTCTCTACGATTTCTTCTAACTGATGCTTGTCTCGCATTCCGTGCTGCTTCAATGCAAAGGTAATATTATCACGAATAGATTTGCTGAAAGGATTCGGTCGTTGAAATACCATACCAATCCGTTTACGCATTTCGTAAACGTCGATGTTCGATGCATTGACATCGACATCCTTATAAATAATCTTACCCGTTACACTAGCACTGGCGATGCCATCGTTCATTCGATTTAGCGAACGTAGATAGGTCGACTTTCCGCAGCCTGAAGGGCCGATCAAAGCTGTGATTTTATTTTTTTCAAATTCAAGATCGACACCCTTGATGGCTTCATTATCACCATAGTAGACATGCAGATCCTCCGTATGTAACGCAACTTCACCAGGCATACTGATAATATTGCGTTCCTCCCAATTATATTCTTTCATCGAATTTCTCCTATAGTTCATACTATTTGTTGAAAATTTTCTTCTGTGAAATTCTCAAAATCTCACACCGTGTGTTTCTTCAAGTATGTTTTCTGCGTTACAGCAATTTTTAAATTTACTACCTCATTAAAGAATGAGCTAAACGTTCTAGGCCGAAGTCATTTTTCTGTGCAATCGTTTCCCAATTGCCCGCGCTCCGAAGTTGAACAACAAAACAGCTAAAATCAACACTGCAGAAGCTCCCGCAGATACTGAGGTTCCATCTGGCATCGTTCCTTCTGTATTGATTTTCCAAATGTGTACAGCTAGAGTCTCGGCTTGTCGGAAAATACTTAACGGACTTGAAACGCTTAATGGATTAAGGTTGGTAAAATCTAACGCTGGCGCGCTTTGACCTGCCGTATAAATCAACGCAGCCGCTTCACCAAAAATACGTCCTGAACTTAAAATTACACCGGTTAAAATTCCAGGCAAAGCATCGGGGACAACGATTTTTGTCACTGTTTCCCATCGTGACAGCCCTAATGCTAATCCTGCTTCACGCTGGGTGTAATGAATCGCTCTTAAGGATTCTTCGATATTTCTTGTCAATAGCGGCAGATTGAAAAGAGTCAGTGCCAATGCCCCAGAAAGAATCGAAAAGCCATAACCAAATTGAATAACAAAAATCAAGAAACCAAATAGCCCCACAACAACTGAAGGTAATGAGCTTAGGATTTCGATGGATGTTCGAATAACGTTCGTCACCCAATTTTTCTTTGCATATTCAGATAAATAGATTCCTGCTCCGAGAGAAATCGGCAGACTGATGATCATAGTAATCAACAGCAGGTAAATAGAATTGAATAGTTGAATTCCGATCCCGCCACCTTTTTGATAGGCCTTCGAAGGCGAGGTCAAAAATTCCCAAGACACATGCGGCAAACCACGGATTAAAATGTAAAGCAGAAGAAAAGCCAAGATTGCAACAATCAAAGCTGAGACAACGTAAAGGACACCTGTCGCAATTTTATCTGCGCGTTTTGCTTTATCCATTTGTTATCTCCCCTTTCTTTCCGATATAACGAATCAAAATATTGAAAACTAAAGACATGAACAACAGGATCAACGCCAATGACCACAATACATTATTCTCTACTGTGCCCATGATGGTATTTCCGATACCCATAGTCAAAATCGAAGTCAAAGTTGAAGCTGGCGTCGTTAAACTTGTCGGCATTAACGCCGCATTCCCAATCACCATTTGGATTGCTAAAGCTTCACCAAACGCACGCGCCATGCCAAAAACAACTGCTGTTAAAATTCCTGGCACCGCTGCTCGTAAAACAACTTTATAAATCGTTTGCCAACGCGTGCCTCCTAAAGCCAATGAAGCTTCACGGTAATGACGCGGCACTGATTTCAACGTATCTACCGTCATTGTAGTCACGGTCGGTAAAATCATTACAAATAAAACGAAAGTTCCTGATAAAATACCAAAGCCAGTTCCACCAAAAATCGACCGGATAAACGGTACGATCACCGTTAAACCAATAAATCCATAAACTACGGAAGGTATTCCCACCAATAACTCAATGACAGGCTGTAAAAATTTTTGTCCTTTATTTGGTGAAATTTCTGTCATAAAGACAGCAGCACCGATCGCAAACGGGGTCGCTACGATTGCCGATAAAAAAGTCACCATGAATGAGCCTAAAATCATAGGCAACGCTCCAACTAATGGCTTTCCATCTGGTCCCGTTGCACTAGGATTCCAGACAGTCCCAAACAAGAAGTCGAATACATTAATCTTATCTACAAAAAAGGTTGATAGCCCTTTACTCGCTACAAAATAGAAAATCGCTCCTACAACAAGCACAATCAACGCGATACAAACAAAGCTAACAAATCGTCCCCGTTGTTCGATTTTCGCACGCTTTGATTTCGTCGTTAGCGCTTTTTTTACATCTTCATTTTCCAAAGCCTACTCCTCCTGATCCTTCAAACTAATCCACTCGGTTTTTTGCAAACCAACAAAGTCATTCTACTCGTTGAAAATCAATTTCCTTTTAATCTCCTGTAACGCTTCCATGACAATTGTAAAGAAAGTGTAAACCAGATCAGAGCTTGACCGCAACAGAACTGCCTGAGAGAGTTTTTTATACCTTAAATCATTTATTTAGGTCTTAAGTTGCATTGTGAAGTACTACCAATACATTCATACTATTTATATAAGGATGACCACTCTGCTTTTTCAGCTTCAATTGTGAATAGGAAAAACCAGCAAAAAGAATGCAGTATCGAACGCTGCTAACGGAATCCTATAAGGCTGGAAAATCAGATTTATTTTTGTAAGAAAATTAACTTCATTAAACAAAAAAAGGAGTAGGAATGTGAAAAAAGAATTGGATGAAAAAATCTTCGTGGAAGTAAACGGCGTGCAGCAGGGAATGTTTTTACAAAGTATGGATACAGAAAATCCGGTATTACTATTTCTGCACGGCGGCCCAGGATCACCAGAATTTGCCTTCACGCAAGAAAATCCAACAGGGCTAGAGGAACTATTCACGGTTTGTTGGTGGGAACAGCGAGGCAGTGGAATCTCATATCAAAGGCATATTCCAAAAGAAAAAATGACCATTGACCAAATGATTTCTGATACCCTCGTGGTAACAAGTTATTTACAAAAACGCTTCGCAAAAAATAAAATTTATGTAATTGGACATTCATGGGGTACGCTACTTGGAATGTTAACGGTCCAAAGAAATCCAGAGCTCTTTCACGCTTATATCGGTGTAGGTCAGCTGAGCAACCAATTAGAATCAGAGCGTTTAGCATATAGCTACATGTTGAATGAATTTCGGAAAAATGAAAATAGGAAGATGATTAAAAAACTGGAGAAATTCCCCATTGATCAAGGTGCTGAGGTAACTAATGCGTATCTCTCTGTACGAAGTGCCGGAATGATGAAACTTGGTATCGGTGTTATGCATCATTGTCAGTCAATGCTGGATATCGGCGGGATGTTGCTGCGTTTTAAAGGTTACACATTGAAAGAAAAGATTAAATTTATGCAAGGTAATTCCTTCGCTTTGAACTGTCTTTGGAATACCATTATGGCGATTGATCTCACAAAGGAAATTCCTGAACTTGCTGTCCCCGTCTATATATTGCATGGCAAATATAATTATCAAGTATCCTACACACTTGCAAAAGAATTTTCTCAGACCATCAAAGCCCCGTTAGTTGGCTTTTATACCTTCGAGGATTCGGCTCATAGTCCCTGTTTTGAAGAAGCAGAAAAAATGTGTCGAATCTTGCAAAAAGATGTCTTGCAAAAGCAAATACGGTTAGCGGATGATATTAGTCCTCAACCAATTTAAAAAAAGGCTCTGACAAATTGATGTCAGGGCCCCTTTTTGTGATTGATCAGCTGGATAGAAGCAGCTTCATCAGAAAGCTGAAAGCCTCTGTACCGCTATTTGAAAGTTTAATCCTGCCAATCCCACCAGTTCTGCTTATTTACTGGCAGGTCGCCATCGTGATTGGCGTAATGTACGGCTAAACGATAGACATACAATGCACATCGATCAACTTTTTCTCCTTGCATTACACAATCCTTCAAATAGATTTCCTCCGGATCTTGCTTTTTTAGCGAAGCAATAGTTGGATACCCTGCCTTAATTAAATGCTGCTCCATATTCTTCCCAATACCCGGTATCACCTTTAAATTGTTTTCCATCGTCGATCAGCCTTCCTTGTATTCAGTAAAAGTCAAGACATATCCATCTGGATCTGTGATGGCAAACTCTTTCGCCCCATAAAACGTCGCATGAGGTTCCGTATAAATCGAATAGTTTTTTTCTGTATTTGCATAAAAAGTCTCAAAGTCCTCAACTGTGATATATAGTGTAATCGATGGTTGAATTTTTTCTGTCGCTAAGATCGGATACTCTTCACTCAAATTGTTTTTCTCTTGCAGCATCAAAGTGATTGCTTCTTTAGCAAGTATTGCAAATTGTAACGTCTGATCCTTCGCTGGAACAGAAGCCACTACCTCTAGTCCCAAAATCTCTTGATAAAACTTTACTGAAGCATCTACACTAGCCACCATCAAATTTGTTGTTATGTTTTTGTACATTTTTACCGCCTCCTTATTTATATCCTTATTCTAGCAAGTTCAAGGCTAAGCTTATTGTAAAAATACGTCATTTTCTATACCGAGCAACTAACTCTAAAGGAGTAATTCCTAAATGCTGTTTGAAATCCTTATTAAAGTGCGGTTGATCATAGTAGTTCGTAACAGCAAGAATATCCGCCGGTTCTGCCTGCTCTGAAGTTAAAATTTGCAAACATTTTTGAAATCGTAAAATACTCAAAACCATCTTGGGCGTCAACCCAAAATGTTTTTTGAACAGCCGCTGGCATTGACGCGGACTAAAATAAAGTTGTTCGTATAATTCTTTGCTCGTCGGTGGAATTGACTCAAACAATGGCGGAAAAAGCTGAGTAAAATCATTGGGCTGTTGTCCTGAAAATTTTTCTAATAAGTATGTTTGAAAAGCTTCTTGCGCGGTTTCAAACGACATAGAAAAAAACTCTTCCAAATTAAAATCAGCAAAAACTTCTTGCAGTAAAATGAAATTCCCCATTGCCTCTTCAGCTGGCAATCCAGTTAATTGATGGAACGCTCCCGGCATCATCCGTGCACCAAAAAAGCGCGCTGGTACTTCAATCTCATAATCAAAATCTGTCTGCTGATTTCCTGTGAAAAAAAGCTGCCTTTGATCAAAATCCACAATCAGATCGATACAGCCATCCGCAATAATTATATTTTTCACACGAGCCTGCTCGCTTGTTTTTGGAAACATCTCCCAAAAACACAATACAAAATCACTACACTCAGGAATGATTTTCTCACGGTAAGTGACTAATCTAGTAAAAGTATCATTCAAAATAAAGGGCAATTGAATCGGATAATACATCGCTTTCTTCCTCCTTGTCGATAGTTAGCCATCATCTATGACGCACTTTTTATCTCATCTACTCATCTACTAATTAAATTAGCAAAAAGGGCACAGATTAATTCCGTGCCCTAAAAAATTTTATTTAATTTCATTTCCCTGCCAATCACGTTCAACCTTCATATCAGATATCGGGATATAGCCCAGTTGGGGAACGACTTTCCCTTGGACCTCTTTTGAAAGCATGTAATCAAGAAAGTCTTTGACTAGTTCCGTTGGCTGTCCTTTAGTATACATATGTTCGTATGCCCAAATTTTCCAACGATTGATTGTTACATTCTCATCTGTGGGCTCGACATTGTCGATGTTCAGTGTTTGAACATCTTTTGTTACATAAGAAAAAGCCGTATAACTGATTGCTCCAGGCGTATCCGCAACAATTTGACGAACCATTCCACTAGAATCCTGCTCTTGTGCCCGAACCGCCGTCTTGCCGTCTAAGACCCACTGCTCAAATGTCGAGCGTGTACCACTGCCGGTCGCCCGATTCAAGATTACAATATCTTGATCTTTTCCACCGACTTCTTTCCAGTTTTTGATTTCGCCTAAAAATATTTTTTGCAAATTCTCAAGCGAAATATTTGTAACTCCAACGCCTTTATTCACGATCGGAGTGATTCCAACAACAGCAACTTTATGATCAACTAATTTTTTTGCATCAATCCCGTTTTTTTCCTCAGCAAATAAATCTGAATTGCCGATATCGACTGCCCCTGATTGTACCTGGCTCAGGCCTGTACCGCTACCCCCGCCTTGGACATTGATAAATCTGCCTGGATTTTTGCTTTGATACTCTTCAGCGACTGTTTCGACTAACGGCTGCAAAGCAGAAGAACCAACAGCAGTGATCGATTCACCACGATCAATCCATTTCGAACAACCAGATAAAAGTAGAAGCGTACCCAATAGGGGAATTAACCATTTCTTCATGAAAAATCTCCTTACTCATTTTATAAGCAATCATTCTTCAAAAAAGAAAAATGACTCTTATTTTCATACTGGAAGCCATCCAACTAGCATTTTCTATACTTACTCTCTTTATATTCTTTCAATCAACATGCTAATTAGCTAAGCTGGCATCCTCGTTCAATACTCATCTGTTTCACTCACTAAACAAGCTAGTTCATTTTATACTATCAAACCATGAAAGCGCAAATGATTTTTACAGGAGCGGGGAGATTAAACGAGCAATACCTTCTTTAAATTTGATTAGCATACCACGTTGTTCATACTTTTCCTGCGTTAAAAGCTCCGATTTCAATGAGTCTTTGTGAAATTCTTCTCGCAGCTCTTCTGCAAATTCAGCATCATAAACGATGGTATTTACTTCAAAGTCCAATTTAAAGGAGCGTACATCAATATTAGCTGAACCTACTGAAGCAATCCCTCCATCAATCACCATTGTTTTCGCATGAATAAACCCATTTTCATAGGTCTCGATAATTGCACCATATTCCAGTAATTCTGCCGCAAATGAATACGTCGCCCAGTAAACCAAGATATGATCAGGTTTATTTGGTATCTGCATTCGAACTTTTACTCCCGATAGCAATGCCAACTTCAACGCCTCATGAATCGGTGCATCCGGAATATAATACGGCGTCTGAATCAATATTTCTTTTTTAGCCAAATTTATCATTTTTAAATAAGTCAATTTAATCTGCTCGTGTTCACTATCTGGCCCACTGCTGACAATCTGCAAAGCTAATTTCCCTTCTGATTCGATCTCTGGAAAATAGTCTGGCTGATAAACCAGCTCATGCTTTTGCTGCGAATTCCAATCCATCAAAAAACGATTCTGTAAGGTATAAACAGCTTGTCCATGAATCCGCAGATGATTGTCTCGCCAATAACCAAATTTATCCACTAAGCCAAGGTATTCGTCGCCGACATTGAACCCGCCAGTATAACCAATTTCACCATCAATCACAACGATTTTCCGATGATTACGATAGTTCATCCGTGGGTTTAAATAGGGTAAAAATAAGGGAAAGAAAAAATCGACCTCTCCACCCGCTTCAATCAAGGGCGCAAGAAAACGACGGTTCACTTGAGTGGAACCCCAGGCGTCTAAAAGTAGTCGCACCTTTACACCACGTGAAACAGCCTCCACCAATGCCTCGCGAACCTCAAGCCCTAAGTCATCTGCTCGATAAATATAATATTCCATATGAATATTATATTTCGCTCGTTGAATGTCTTCAAGTAACGCATCAAACTTCTCGCGACCATCGGTATAAAGCGTGACTTCATTATTAGTAGTATACAAAGAACTCTCAAACATCGTCAGCATATAAATTAGCTGTCTTGGATCAACCTGATTCGTAGTCGGCTTTGGAAATAGTCCTCTCACCAACGCTCGTTGTTGCTGTTGAACCTCAACATTCATCCCGATTTTGGTTTGCATCTTCAAATCGAAAATACGTTCCTTAGATATCCCTTTGCCAAAAAAGACATATAAAACAAAGCCCAGCACGGGAATAAACGTTAGAACCAATAACCAAGCCCACGTATTGACTGTATCTTTACGTTCTCGAAAAACAATAATAAAAGATAAAATAGTGTTGATAATCAAAAAAAATAGACCTAAGTGCCCTGCCACAAAAGACATGCCTCCACACTCCTTCTCCTAAAGGATAGCCGAGAAAATGCTGAATGTAAACAATGTGCATTAACGATTTTGGTCGTTTTCCAAAATCATCTCAATGTGAGGGATTTCATCTTCTAAATATATCTCAGAATTTTGTTCAAATCCGAATGAGCGATAAAAATCCACTAAATGTGCTTGTGCTGAAATGACAATCGTTCGATCTGGATAGCGTTTGTCAATTTCATTTAACGTCGCTGCAACAATTTTCCTTCCTAATTGCTGTCCGCGATACTTTTTCACCACTAGCACACGTCCAAAATGAATAATCTCTCCATCCTCCAAAATTCGTGCATAGGCTCGAAGTTCTCCTTCTTCTTCCAGACAAACATGCAGCGCTTGACGATCTTCCTCGTCAACTTCTTGATACGGACATTTCTGCTCCACTACAAAAACAGCGGTGCGAGCCTGCAAAATCGTTAATAACTCTTGCGACGTTAACTCATCAGTTGATTTAATCATAAGTACCTCCTATTTTTTCTAAAAATAGTTTATCGCACTTCTTGCTCAATGTCCGCTAGTAATCTTAATTCCAATGATACCGACTACTAAAAGAAGTACAAAAAAACAGGTCAGAGGGGATAAATGATCTTTAAAGAAAAATACACCGATCAAAATCGCACCCACTGCTCCAATCCCAGTCCAAATTGGATAAGCCAAGCTCATCGGTAACGAATGAAGCGATTTAGCCAAAAAATAAAAGCTTGCAATCATACCCACTATTGTTAATAACGAATAATTCAATTTGCTGAACCCTTCACTCATTTTCATCATTGTTGCCCAAAACATTTCGAAAAGGCCCGCAACAATCAACGATACCCATGCCATAATAAATAATCCTCCTAAAATAATCTGAAGTAATATTGCGCATACCAATGCTATAAAAAGGGAAACGACAAAAAGGGAGTCCAATTTCTTCAATGACCTAACGAAATTGGCTCCCTTGCTCGGTAGCGTTTTATTAACTTGATTCCTATCTTAGAGTCTTTTATTGGAAAAGGCAAGCAAGAAGTTCTTTCTTATTTGCAAAAAAACTTCTCTGAAAAAACAGAGAAGTTCACTTTTTTTAAATTTTCAAGAAGCGACGCATAGAAATCACTGAACCTAATGAACCAATCAGATACCCGCCAACTGCCATTGTAATATCCAATATCCAAACGATTTGGCTTGGACGTAACAGTGCTAGATTTGATTGGAGCAGATACGGTGCTGCTAACCCATAAACTTGCGAATAGCCATATGTTAAAACTAAGATTGGAACGATAGAACCTATCAAGCCAATCCAACCACCTTCAAGGAAAAATGGCCAACGGATATATCCATTCTTAGCACCTACAAGACGCATGATTTGAATTTCTGTTTTACGCGAAATAATCGTGATTCGAATAGTATTCGAGATCAAGAATATTGCTACAAAGACTAACAATGCTGCTGCTGCCAGACCCCAAGTACGAACTACCTTCGCCATTTGGATGATTCGATCAGCCGAGTTGCCGCCATAGTTTGCACGAAAAACATTCGGAAGCTGACTTGCTTCACGCGTTACAGGACGAATGTATTGCGCATCTGTCGCACTAACCACATATACATCGTAAAGCGGATTGCTGTCACCTTCGAATAAATCCCAAGCGTCACCCATTTGTTTTTGCAATTTTTTCAATTGATCTGTTTTACTAGAAAACTTCACTTTATCAACATGCTTTATATCCTGCAAATCAGATTTGAGCTCTTTTAATTCTTTGTCTTTTGTACCGATATCAACAAAAACCGTTACTTCAACATTGCCTTCAACGTCTTGTGCTAATTTTGTCGCGTTCATGATAACTGCCAGAAAGATTCCTGCCATTGTCAACGTAATTGTCACCGCACTGACAGATGCTAAAGTCATCCAGCCGTTACGTTTAACGCTCTTGATACTTTCCAACAAGTGTCGGAAGAAATTTCTAATCATCAAACTCGTATTCTCCTTCCGCTTCATCCCGAACGATCAAACCATTTTCAATTGCGATTAAGCGATGACGCATGGTATCAACAATCGTTTTATTATGTGTTGCCATCACAATCGTTGTTCCTTGGTTATTGATGCGTTCTAATAGCTTCATGATTTCCCATGAAGTATCTGGATCCAAATTCCCTGTTGGTTCATCAGCGATCAACACTTTGGGAGTGTTCACGATAGCACGCGCGATTGAAACCCGCTGTTGCTCTCCACCAGACAGCTCACTTGGAAACACGCGGACTTTATGTTTCAGACCAACAAGGTCCAAAACTTCCATAACACGTTTTTTGATTTCTCGCGGCTTACGGCCAATTACTTGCATTGCATAAGCAACATTTTCATAAACTGTCTTACGAGGTAATAATTTGAAGTCCTGAAAAACAACGCCGACATCACGACGTAGGTAAGGAACTTCTTTATTTTTAATTTTTAATAAATCATGGCGAGCAACGTCTAATATTTTTCCAGAAGTTGCTTTTTCTTCACGATACATTAATTTGATGAAAGTAGATTTTCCGCTACCAGAGGGGCCAACGACATAGACGAACTCACCTTGATCGATACGGACCGAAATCCCACGTACAGCAGTTGTCTTATTAGGATACTTTTTTGTTACATCCTGCATTTCAATCATGCTTTATCTCTCCAAATCCTCTTAAATTCTTTGTTATTATAGCATGCCAACATTGCAACTGGCTTTCATTACTTTACAATTTGATTTCATTTTACCCTTAAACCTCTTGTGCTAAGCGCCATTTCAAATAAGCGTCAATGAAAGGATCTAAGTCGCCATCCATAACTGCCTGAACATTCCCCGTCTCATATTCTGTACGGTGATCCTTAACCATGGAGTAAGGGTGAAAAACATAAGAACGAATTTGTGAGCCCCAGCCAATTTCTTTTTGTTCCCCCCGCAGAGCAGCAGCTTCCTGCTCCTTCTTTTCTATCTCTAATTGATACAGTTTTGCTTTCAGCATTTGCATCGCAGTTTCCCGATTATGAAACTGTGACCGCTGTGCTTGACTAGCAACCACCGTGCCCGTTGGCAGATGAGTGATACGAACAGCTGAAGAAGTTTTATTGATATGCTGTCCACCTGCACCACTAGCTCGATAAACATCGACTTTCAAGTCATCAGTATTCACTTCAACTTCAATATTTTCATCTAACTCAGGCATAACTTCCACAGAACAAAAAGACGTATGACGTCGACTAGCTGAATCGAATGGCGAAATTCGCACTAACCGATGCACACCTTTCTCAGATTTTAAGTAGCCATATGCATTGGTTCCTTTGATCATTAAAGTAACACTCTTAATGCCCGCTTCATCACCTGATTGGTAGTCAATCGTCTCAACAGAAAAACCGTGTTGCTCTGACCAACGTGTGTACATTCTTAGTAGCATCGATCCCCAATCCTGTGACTCAGTTCCACCAGCTCCAGGATGCAACTCTAGAATTGCATTATTTTTATCGTAAGGATTGTCTAACAATAACGACAACTCAAAAGCAGCAATTTTTTCTTGCAACTTTACTAGTCGCTCTTCCAATTCCGTTTGCAACTCTGTATCGTATTCCTCTTGCTGCATTTCCCACATAACATTCAGTTCATCCGTTTCATTCGCGATTGCTTGAAACTGATCGTATGTTTCTTTCGCCGCATTGTTACGGTTGATTAAAGCCTGAGCTTTTTCCGAATCATCCCAGAAATCTGTTGCTGTCATTTGATTTTCTGCTTCAGCAATATCTTCTTCTAACTGCTCAAGGTCAAAGAGACCCCCTGAAGCTTAAGACCTGCTCTTGCATTGTGTCTAACGAATTGCGTATTTCTGCGTTTTCCAAATCTATTCCTTCTTTCTTACGGATAAAACTCATCCGTTTTAACCAGTAATTCTAAATCTAGCTTTCTCAATTAGTAGTATACAGTTTTTTTGCATGCATATCTTCCGATTAAACATTTACTCTAACAAATCAGCTTCGTTTATCCCTTAACAGAACTGTCAAAAGACGAGACATAGCAGCTATGTCCCGTCCTAGAGGTTCTTTTTTCGTAAAAAATTATTGTCCTTTGCCGTGGCAATTTTTGTATTTTTTACCGCTGCCGCATGGACATGGATCGTTTCGTCCGACTTTTTCTACATGAACCGGTTGTTGTTTTGTATGAGTCAAATTCTTTGGATCACCATCAGCTTCCACAGGATGTTCTTGTTGATTTTGTGCTACTTGCTCACGTTGAACATTTTGACGGATTTCTGCTTTCATAAAGAGACGAGTTACTTCAAACTCGATGGCCCCAACCATGTCCTCAAACATTTTATAGCCTTCTGTTTGATATTCAACTAGTGGATTATTTTGTCCATATGCACGAAGTCCAACAGATTGACGCAATTGATCCATCGCATCGATATGATCCGTCCATTTCGTATCAACGACACGCAAGATAACCACTTTTTCAAATTCCAATAGCTGTTCAGGACTTTGCAATTGTGACACTTTTGTATCAAAAACCGCTTTTGCATGATCGTATAGATAGTCTTTCATTTCGTCTGGCGTCTTGCCTTCAAAATCTGTTTTTGAAACAGAATCCTCATGAACCAATGTCGCACCAGCAAAATCTGCTAGAGCTTCAAGATTCCAATTTTCCTTCTCCAATTGAGTATGACTGTCTACAACACGTGAAATCGTCCGACGTACCATGTTCAACAAGTTTGGTGTTAAATCTTTTTCGCCCATGATCACATCTTGACGCTGCTTGTAAATAACTTCACGCTGTTCCCGCATCACATCATCATATTGCAAAACGTTCTTACGAGTATCGTAGTTATTACCCTCTACTCGTTTTTGAGCAGATTCCACTTGGCGAGTCAGCATTTTACTTTGAATCACCGCATCTTCATCTTCAACCTTCATGCGATCTAAGAAAGCCTTGATTCGCTCAGAACCAAATCGTTTCATTAAATCATCTTCCAATGAAAGATAAAATTGTGAAACACCTGGATCCCCTTGACGACCTGAACGTCCACGCAGCTGATTATCAATACGGCGTGATTCATGGCGTTCCGTACCAATTACCGCAAGGCCGCCTAACTCAACAACTCCCAGACCTAATTTGATGTCAGTTCCTCGACCCGCCATATTAGTAGCGATTGTTACCGAACCTTTTTGTCCGGCATTCATAATGATTTCCGCTTCTTTGAAGTGATTTTTCGCATTTAAAACTTCATGTGGAACTTTTTCGCGATCCAACATATTAGAAAGTAATTCAGATGTTTCAACAGCAACTGTACCGACTAGGATCGGTTGTCCTTTACGATGACGCTCTTTGATATCTTGCACCACCGCATGGAATTTGCTCTCCAATGTCGGGTATAACAAATCTGCATGGTCTTCCCGGACAATGGGACGATTCGTTGGTATTTGAATGACTTCAATATTATAAATTTCACGGAATTCTTCTTCTTCCGTTTTAGCAGTACCTGTCATTCCGGCTAATTTTTTATACATCCGGAAATAGTTCTGGAAAGTAATTGTTGCCATTGTTTTAGTTTCGTCTTCAATTTCAACAGATTCCTTTGCCTCGATCGCTTGATGCAATCCGTCAGAATATCGCCGACCATCCATGATACGACCAGTAAATTGGTCAACGATCAGGACCTTTCCTTCTTGCACTACATAATCAATGTCACGGATCATGATAAAGTTTGCACGCAACGCTTGATCCAAATGGTGCGTCAAAGCAGTATTGTCCAAATCATATAGGTTTTCTAAACCAAAGTTTTCCTCTGCTTTTTCGATCCCTTGTTCTGTTAATCCGATTGTTTTTGATTGGATATCGATTTTGAAATCTTCGTCCTCTTTCAAACGTTTTACAAAGTTATCTGTTCGTGTATAAAGCGCCGTTGATTTTTCGGCAGCACCAGAAATAATTAATGGTGTTCTCGCTTCATCAATCAAAATTGAGTCTACTTCATCGACGATAGCGTAGTTCAATGGACGTTGAACCATTTGACTTTGATAAACTACCATGTTGTCCCGCAAATAGTCGAAGCCGAGTTCATTATTCGTGCTATAAGTGATATCACAGTTGTAGGCTTCACGTTTTTCATCAGCCGTTTTCGAATTAATATTCAATCCGACACTCAAACCCAAGAAATTGTATAATTCACCCATCTCAGTCGAGTCACGTGTAGCTAAATACTCATTTACTGTGACTACGTGGACGCCTTCGCCTGTTAAAGCATTTAAATAAACCGGCATCGTCGCTGTTAACGTTTTTCCTTCCCCGGTTTTCATTTCAGGGATATTACCATCGTGTAATACGATCCCCCCCATTAATTGCACATGATAAGGATATAGTCCTAAGACACGTTTTGCCGCTTCACGTACTACTGCAAACGCTTCTGGCAATAAATCATCCAGCGTTTCGCCAGCTTGGTAGCGTCCTCTGAATTCCTCAGTCTTGCCGCGCAGTTGCCCATCTGATAATTTTTCCATGTCGCCAGAAAACTCTTCGACCTTGTCAGCAATACCGCTCAATCGTTTTAATTCTTTTTTATCGTTTTCAATCATTCGTTTCAGAAAGTTTGCCATTCGTTTATCTTACTCCTTTATTTCTTTTCATTTTCTATTTTTTGATAGAAACCCGCTAGTATATTTTATCATTAGTCCTTGAGAAAAGAAACTTCTCATAGCGAATAAAAAGCGACTTATACAATGATTAATCTTTTTTGATAGTTTTCTTTAATAGCAAGGCTTGTTGGAAGTAACTCTGGATAAAAAAATGGAATTATTCCAAAACTTTATTTTCAATCAAAATAAAAAACCTTCCAGCAAATACTGGAAGGCACTAAATTTCTGTTAATCAGTTTCAATTAAACCATATTTGCCGTCTTTACGACGATAAACGATACTTGTACCGTTTGTTTCTGCATCTTCAAAGATAAAGAAGTTATGTCCAAGCATGTTCATTTGTAAAACAGCTTCTTCGCTGCCCATTGGTTTCAGTGATAAACGTTTAGTACGAACAATTTCTAATTCAGATTCTTCTGAATCTTCAGCGTTCACTAACACTTCCACTTCACGTTCAGGTACACCGGTTTCGCGTGCTTTACGATTAATTTTTGTTTTAAATTTGCGGATCTGACGTTCTAATTTATCCACAACCAAATCAATACTTGCATATAAATCTGGTGAAGTTTCTTCCGCCCGAAGAACTAAGTATGGTAATGGAATCGTTACTTCAACTTTTGCCGTTTTTTCTGTGTAAACTTTCAAATTGACATAAGCAGTTGCGTCCGGAACATCAGTGAAGTAGCGTTCTAACTTTCCTACTTTCTTTTCAACGTAATTGCGGATAGCTTCTGTAACCTCGATGTTTTCCCCACGAACATTATATTTGAACATACGTATTGCCCCTTTCGTCTTGCCAACTGAAGATAGGAGGAAGGACCACTCTTGCCTCTTCTTCTTATCTCTATTATATCGAAATCTAATCCTTTTGCAAAGTAAATCGCTATCAATTTCCAAAGCTAAAAGGATGCATTTTAGCGTGCAAAAGTCAAGCTTTTCACTGTTTCTGCTCCCTTTTCATAAAGCAATTCCGCACCATGGAACAGCGTACGTCCTGTTGTGTAAACATCGTCTATTAATAAAACTTTTTGATTTCTAATTTTTTCAATTGGTCCATTTATTTGAAAAGGCTGTTCCATTCGTAAGCGATCTTCTCGGGATTTTTCTGATTGTGGAGCTAACTCACTGCGTCTCAATAGAAGCTCATAAGAAAACTTCGTCAAATCTAAACAACCACACACTTGATTAAATCCTCTTTTTTCAAAACGCTCTTTTGAAAGAGGCAAAGGACAAAACAAATAGGATCGGTAGTTTTGAAGTGCCCGATTCAATTCCAAGACAAAGGCTCCTCGTAAACGATAGTCCCCTGTGAACTTATAGGGTTCGATCCACTGACGAAAGCCGTCATCATAACGGAACAGACTATAGTTCTTCATAACAAATCCAAGCTTCTGCTGCCATAAACGGCAATCCGAACATAATTCTGCTGAATTTGGTCGTCCACAGCCGGGACAAGCAGTTGCTTGATCAATTTTTGAGAATAATTTTTCGCAATGATAACATCTTTGACTGCTGGAAAAAAACAATTCTCGTAAAGTTACATTATTAATCAGTTCCTTTTGGCAACAGCTACAACGCATCGATTAATCCCTCCAATAGCGCCTGTTGGTTATTCCCTTCAATTTCAACGATTGCTTTCTTAATTGAAGCAGTAAATTCACTTGCGATAAAAATGACTTCTGCATGAGCGTAATCTCCCTTGCGGTCTGCCCTTCCAGCAATTTGGACTAACGCTGCCTTATTAAACACACGATGAGAAGCCTGCAATACTACAACTGACACTTTCTCAAAAGTTACACCGCGTTCTAAAATAGTAGTCGTTAAAAGTAACTGATACTTGCCTGCCCGCATATTTTCAACCTTGATTAAGCGCTCTTGATCTTGTGCAAAAACAGTTGTCAACTGAACTGTCGGATATACATATTGAATGTGGTTCGCCATTTTTGCTAACAAAGGGATATTGGGACAGAAAAGCAACACATTGTTTTTCTCTAACAGTTGAGCAATTTTAGTCAAAATATTTTTTGGTAGTCGCCCTTTAGATAAATACTTCTCTAAACGCCAAGAAAATAATAGTTGCGGGACTGGCAAACTACGACGATGATAACGTGCTGGCAAATAATAGAAACGATCGACATTCTTCTTCAAAAAATCATCTGGAGTTGCACTCAAGTAAATACGATTTCCATCTTTTCTTTGTGCGTCATCTACTGCCCGATGCAATAACGGATCTGCTGCATAAGGAAATGCATCAACTTCATCAACAATTATCAAATCAAAATAATCACGATAACGTAAAAGCTGGTGGATCGTGCACACAACAAAAGTATCTCCTGCATCCTTCCGATCCTGTCCATGAAACAGACTGATTCGTTCTTGCGGAAATGCTCTACAAAAACGCAAATAAAGTTCATTACAAACATCCACTCTAGGTGATGTTACAGCGATTCGTTTTGCTTGCTCTAATGAAGTCTTCAAAAGTGGAAATAGAATTTCTGTTTTCCCCGCTCCTGTCACCGCCCAAAGTAAGAAAGTTTTGGCAATACTCTGATCTTCTAACAATTGTTCAGCAATTTTATGTTGTGAAGGAGAAAGTTGTCCCGACCAAATTAGTTCAACTGATCTAACGGGCAATTTTTTTACTGGAAAATAGTAAAGAAAGCTGCGACTATCCACACGCCCCAAAGCTAGACAGTCTGTACAATAAAAAAAATCGGCTGGCAATTTTTCCTGAGAAACTCCTCCGCAACGCTGACATAGCCAGCCCTCTTTAACTTCTGTCATTGCAGGTTCTTTTTCAGCACACTTCAAATCTACTTGTGGATAGAACGTCTGCCACTCGCTCAATAATAGATGTTGACCAGTTATCTCCATGCGAATCCTCCCTTCTTGCAATAAACGTACGCAAGCGAACGCGTCAATCTTCCTATTATTCTGCTACCTTTAAGAATAAGATCCATACAGATATAGAGGGATGTAAAAAGGAAGCGCGACGATCAAATCGTCGCACTTCCTTATCCTTATATCAACCAACTTGATTTTACCAATTTGTTAAAGACCACATACTCTTTATTAAGATTCACTTGTACTACTTCATAATTGGCATTCAACCAGCCATAGGCGCCCTTTTCTGGATGACGATAATCATTTGCCCACCAATCTAGATCCCTTCGCGCTGTTTGCGGCAGACCACTGCGGGGAAACAACAGCTCATCAAACTGAGTAAAAGTCAATGTCACCTGAGAGCCATTATTACTTTTCAAATAATGAGTAATCCCATCATATTTTTTTGCACGTGTCATGCTCATCCCTCACCTTCAAACAAAATCATATTGATCAACAGCCTTTAGTTGAAACCTGCCCTGCTTTTCTCCTATACTATAATAGAGAAAACTAAAGTGAGGCAAAATCATGCTGCAAAATTATCGAACCATCAAAGAAGACAATCAACACGAAACAGAAATAAAAAAATCTCGCTTCATTTGTTTTTTGAAGCGCATTGAATCAGAAGAAGAAGCAAAAAACTTCATTCAACAAATCAAAAAGGAGCATTGGAAAGCGAATCATAATTGTAGTGCCTTTGTTTTAGGTGATCGTAATGAAATTCAGCGCTCATCAGATGACGGCGAACCCAGCGGAACCGCCGGTGTTCCTATGCTAGAGGTACTGAAAAAAAATGACCTGATTAATGTTTGTGCTGTCGTAACGCGTTACTTTGGCGGAACCAAACTCGGCGCTGGCGGTTTGATCAGAGCTTATTCAGGTGCTGTTGCCAAAGCGCTAGTTGCTACTGGCATTGTAGAAGGTCGACTGCAACAAGAAATCTTAGTTCAGCTAGACTATCCGCAGTGGGGAAAGATGGAAAATTTCATCACAAATGAACACCTGTCAGTTAAAGATACTCAATTTACGGATCAAGTCGTTGTAACCTGTATGGTAGACGAAAATAAAGTGACTGACTTTGAAAGTCAGGTTACTGATCTGCTAAATGGCCAAGTCAGCTTTAAAACTGGTGAAGTTACTTACCATGAACAATTGATCCAAGAGGTGTAGTCCTCTTGGATCATTTTTCTAAATAAAATTCAAAACGGCTACCGACGTATTGTGTACGCACGTACTCAAATGGACGTCCATCTGCCAAATAAGAAATTTGACGCAGTCTTAAAATGGCATCACCGCGTTTCACAGCTAAATATTCAGCAATTTGTTCAGATGCCAAAATCGCTGATACCGTTTGATTTGCCCGACCTATTTCAAAGCCCTTTTCTTGCAAGCTATGATAAAAAGAATCTGTAATCTCTTCTTTACTAAACCCTTCTATCAGCTTGGCTGGAATACTTGCGACTTCGAAGCAAATCGGCACATCATCAGCGTAACGAATTCGCTCCATGCGCAAAACTTGTTCCCCTTTTTCTAATCCCAATTTTTCTGCTTCACTGGAACTTGCTCGTGAATGAAAAAACGAAATAGTCTTGCTAGAAGGTACTTTCCCCAATGATTCCATGATATCAGTAAAACTGGTCGTCCCACTCATTTTTTCTTGTACTTTCTTACTTGCTACATACGTTCCTGAACCGATCTTTCGTTCTAAAATTCCTTCATCGGATAATGTTTGAATCGCTTGGCGGAGAGTCATTCGACTTACTCCAAATCTCAACGATAATTCTCGTTCAGAAGGCAAGCGAGCACCAACCTTCCATACACCGTTTTCAATTTCATGCTTTAATTGATCATGTATTTGAATATAAACTGGCACTTGATTCGCCACGTTCCGTCACCCCGTTCAATTTTTCTACTTTCATTATAACTGGTATATACCTAATGCACAACAATAATCCTCTATCTCCTTTGCTCATACATCTTTTTTTCAAAATAAAAGAGCAGACCATTTTTAATTGGTCTACTCTTATAACTAATTCTTTACTTCTTCTTTTAATTGCTTGTTGGCAGTCGCCATCATCAAACGAATTCGATTTAATTGATTAACGATTGACACTCCTGGATCATAATCAATCGCAGCAATATTTGACTTCGGATATTGATGACGCAACTCCTTGATGACACCTTTACCAACTACATGGTTTGGCAAACAACCGAATGGTTGCATACAGACAATATTATTAACGCCTGTTTTCAATAGATCGATCATCTCACCCGTCAGGAACCAGCCTTCTCCAGTATGATTCCCAATTGAAAGAATCTTGCTGGCATCTTCAGCCAATTGATAAATAGAATGGATGCCGGTGAAGCGTTCAGAAGCACGCAGGGCTTTATCCATCGGTTTCTCTACGACTTCAATCAGTTTGATCGCCATTTCCGCAATCGTTTTGTTTTTCTTCGGCATTCCCATGTTATCGTATTTCCAAATTTGGTTATACAAGGAGTAATTCATAAACCCGATCAAATCCGGAACAACAGCTTCAGCACCTTCTTCTTCCAATAAACGTACAATGTCGTTGTTAGCAGTTGGGGAATATTTCACTAAGATTTCACCCACAACACCGACTTTTGGTTTAACTTCATCTGAAATAGGCACCGTATCAAAATCCTTGATGATTTTCTTCATGTTACGATTGAAAATTGTCAACGAGCCATTTCGAACATTGCTTTCAACCTTTTTCAGCCATTCTTCATGCAAAGCATCAATCTGCCCTTTTTCCAACTCATAAGGACGTGTTCGATAAACGACTCGTTCAAATAAATCACCATAAAGGATCGCAACTACAATTCGTTTTAACATCGGCAATGTGTATTTAAAACCTGGATTGCTTTCTACTCCTTTGTTACCTAGAGAAACAGAAACAACCGGAACTTGTGGGAAACCAGCGTCATTTAAAGCCTTCCGCAACAATGGAATATAGTTTGTTGCGCGGCATCCGCCTCCTGTTTGACTCATCATTACACTCGTATTATCTAGATCGTACTCGCCGCTTTGTAAAGCTTCGACAAGTTGCCCAATCGAAATAATCGCCGGATAACAAGAATCATTGTTAACAAATTTTAAACCGACATTGACCGCTTCTCTATCCATCGCTGGTAAACAAACGACATTATAACCTGATGCTTCCAAAGCAACATCAAATAAACCAGATTGGTGAATCGGACTCAGCATAGGTAGCAATAAAGTATGAGTTTTACGCATTTCTTTAGTAAATACGATTTTTTCTGGTTCTTCGAAACGTCGAACTGGTTCGAAATTTGTTTTGTCTCGTTCGTTAACTGCGGCTTTTAATGAACGAAGGCGAATTCTTATCGCACCAAGATTAGATCCTTCATCGATTTTCAGAACAGTATAGATTTTGCCATATTGTTCCATGATTTCTTCTACTTGGTCCGTCGTGACCGCATCAAGTCCACAACCAAATGAATTCAATTGAACAAGCTCAAGATTCTTCGATTTTGCAACGACACGGGCTGCTGCATATAAACGAGAATGATAGACCCATTGATTAACCACGCGGAGATTTCCAACATCACTTAAATGTGAAATGCTGTCCTCTGTTAAAACATGAAATCCTTCTTGAGTGATTACTTCGGCGATTCCGTGATTGATTTCAGGATCCAAATGATAGGGGCGGCCAGAAAGAACCACACCGCGCTCGCCTTTTTGATTCAACATCAATAGAGTCTCTTCACCCTTTTGTCGGATCTCCTCTTTAAATATTTTTAATTCCTCATACGCATGATGCAGTGCTTGATTGATTTCTTCTTGTGTAATCCCCAAGTCTTGGAAACAGCGACCTAAGACTGCCGCTACTGATTGTTCATTTGCTAAATTCAAATACGGATTACGATAATCAACCTTGCCTTCACGAATATCATCCACGTTGTTGCGAATTACATCTGGATAGCTTTGAACGATTGGGCAGTTAAAATGATTATCTGCTTCTTTAGATTCTTCCTGTTCAAATACTACACCAGGATAGAAAATCATTGGCACACCGTCATCAATCAAGGCTTGAATATGACCGTGAGCGATTTTTGCAGGATAGCAAGCTGTGTCACTAGGGATTGTTTCCATCCCCTGCTCATACAGTTCCTTGTTTGAACGCGGCGATAATTTTACGCGAAAACCCAGATCACTAAAAAGTGTATGCCACAGTGGATAATTCTCATACATGTTAAGAACACGAGGAATTCCAATTTCACCGCGAACCGCATCCTTCTTGCGTAACGGACGATATTTGAATAAACGTCGATATTTATAATCCACCAAATTAACTTTTTTATCTTCTCGCTTAATTTTGATTCGCGCACCGCGTTCGCAACGATTGCCAGTAATAAACTGACGACCGTCTGAGAATAAAGTGACTGTCATCATGCAGTTATTTTCACATAGTCCGCAATGAGTGAACTCCTTTTCTGCAGTGAAGCTATCGATTTCGGCTAAAGATAAGGTTTCAGTTTTTTCACCCAGCTCGTAATCTTCCATAGCAATCAAAGCCGCCCCAAATGCCCCCATTAAACCAGCTATCGATGGGCGAACAACTTCTCGACCAGTTACCATTTCAAAAGCACGCAGTACAGCCTCATTGTAGAAGGTTCCACCTTGACAGACGATCTTTTCACCCAGCTCCTCTGGTCGGCGTACTTTGATTACTTTATAGATAGCATTCTTAATAACAGAATAAGACAATCCCGCTGAGATATCACCAACAGTGGCGCCTTCTTTTTGCACTTGCTTTACTTTAGAATTCATGAAGACTGTACAACGAGAACCTAAATCAACTGGAGCCTTCGATTTCAAGGCTGCTTGAGCAAAATCCTCCACTCGATAATTCAACGATTTAGCAAACGTCTCAATAAAAGATCCGCACCCCGAAGAACACGCTTCATTCAGTTGGATCGAAGACAATGCACCTTCTTTGATAGTCATAGCCTTCATATCTTGACCACCAATGTCTAGGATAAAATCAACGCCTGGCTGAAAGTGATTCGCCGCTTTATAGTGCGCCATTGTCTCAACTTCACCGATGTCCACCTTCAAGGCATTTTTAATCAATTGTTCCCCATACCCAGTTACTGCGGATTTTCCGATAAATACATTTTCAGGTAATTTCTTATACAGATCTTTTAATACTGTCATAGTTGTTTCTAAAGGTTGCCCTTGGTTGTTTCCATAAAATGAATACATCAAGTTTCCACTATCATCGATCAAAGCAACTTTAGTCGTCGTCGAACCCGCATCGATTCCTAAGAATGCTACTCCTTCATGATCTGTCAAACTCTTTTCCTTAGCTTGCGCTTGACCATGCCGCATACGAAAATCTGCCAAATCTGCTTCATCTTCAAATAATCGTTCCAAGGTATCTGAAGGAGACAAATGCCCTTCTTCAGCAGTCGTCAAACGATGCAATAACGCTTCTAACGAAGTCACTTCTGCTTCCTCTGAGTAAAAAGCGGCACCCATCGCAACAAAAAGCTGTGGGTTTTCTGGAAAAATTACATTCTCTGGTGCGATATCCAATGTCTCGATAAAACGTTGACGAAGCTCGGACATGAAAAATAATGGTCCGCCAAGAAATGCGATATTCCCTTTAATTTTTCGACCAGCTGCCAAACCAGCAATTGTTTGATTAACAACTGCTTGAAAAATACTTGCAGCAATATCTTCTTTTGCCGCTCCCTCATTAATCAATGGCTGTACATCTGTTTTTGCAAACACTCCACAACGGGAAGCGATTGGATAAATCGTCTTATATTTCTTTGCTAGTTCATTCACACCGTTGGCATCGGTCTTCAATAAAACTGCCATCTGGTCGATAAAAGCCCCTGTACCACCCGCACAGCTCCCGTTCATGCGTTGTTCCAATGCGCCTTCAAAAAAAGTGATTTTCGCGTCTTCTCCACCCAACTCAATGGCTACATCTGTTTCAGGAATAATTTCCTCAACTGTGCGTGTACACGCGATTACCTCTTGAACAAAAGGTATTTCTAAAACATCCGCTAAACCCATCCCGCCAGATCCTGTGATGCTCATGGTCATTTTTTGATTGCCGATCACTACTTCAGCTTCTCGCAGCACACGTTCTGTGGCAGCTTTCACATCTGAAAAGTGTCGTTCATACTTTGCAAACAGACTCTCGTTTTGTTCATTTAAAATGACCAACTTGACGGTTGTAGAGCCAACATCAATCCCCGCTCGTAATGTCATAATTATTCCTACCTTCCATTTTTAACAACACATGTTGATTAACTTACAAAGTGTTTGTTATACTACTCACGTATATTCTAAAAACATTTCGAACGTTATGCAATACTCAAAACCGTTTCATTCGTGTGATAAGCAACAATTCAAAGAAATCTGTTGCAAAACTGAAAGGATTTTACTATGGTAAAAAAAATCGACCTACGTGTTAAGCGCACCAATAAAATGATTATGGAAGCTTTTATTCATTTAGTAGAAATAAAAGGATACGACAATATCACCATACAAGAAATCGCTGATGAAGCAATGATCAATCGTGCTACCTTTTATGCTCATTTCAAAGATAAGCAGGATCTCTACGATCAAATTTTTAAACAAGCTATCGATGCATTCACTGCTGTCCTTGATCCTGACCAAATTGTTCAGGGCAACCGTTTGAAGGTTCGTAAAATTGAAATGGTACTAAAAAATATTTATGAGCAAATTCAAGCCAATAGAAAATTCTTTTTAACTATCATGGATGCCTCAGGAAATGAAATCTTACGGAAAAAAGTTGCCGAAATTTTAAATGAGAAATATTCCCATGTTTTTAAACGTTTGAAAATTACTGAGAACGATATTGAAGTTCCTTTAGACTTTATCATTGAATACATGACTTCGATTTTTGTTGGCACCTTGCATTGGTGGATCACTAGTGAGACAACCATGAGCGCTGATAGTTTATCTAAGCTAGTTATCAAATTGGTTGGCAATGGACACTTAACTATTTTAGGCATTGAAATCGATCACTAAAGAAAAAGCGCTCAGAAAATCTGAGCGCTTTTTCTTTGTTTCTTAATGATTTTTAGATTTCCATTTGATCGTATGACGAGTCGGACGAACAGAACGCACACGAGGTGCCTTCCCTTTTTCTTTAGTTATCTCTAAAGAATTGTCTTTGATCGTGCTGTAAATTTTTGCCACAGTATCGGTTAACATTTCTTTGACTTCCTCAACTTTATTCATCGTTTTTTCCCCCTTTTAATATTAAAAAAATTCTTCCATTTAAATGTATCTCATATTTTGAAAGGCATCAAGCAAGAAAACTTCTCTTATCCTAAATCCTAGTTTATCAACACTCTACGCAAAGTAGAGTCGGGTTTTCGCTGAATTTTCTATCAATTTTATTAATAATTCGCTATGCTTATCTTATCAATATGAAAGAGGCTATTAAATGGAAAACTTTTTAGGGAAACAATTAAAAAACTATCGTCAACGAAACGAGCTAACGCAAAAACAATTAGCCAATATTTTATATGTATCTGATCGAACTGTTTCTAAATGGGAGCGCGGAGCTGGGTATCCCGACATCAGCACGCTAAAACATATTGCTCAATTGTTAGATCTTTCATTAGACAATCTTTTGAATGAACAAGATCCAGAGTTATATTTCGAATACCGCTCGAACATTCTTCTGTTTAATCTACCCTTGCTGCATATCATTGTCCCAAATCTTTCAGAGATGTTATGGCATAATCGCAGATTTGCTATTAGTTCATTGAAGCATAAAAGGCAACTGATTCCAACTGCACAAGGGATATTTAGTGTTGGGGTGTTTTCATCAGGAATTTTTTCACTTGGTGTTTTCACGAAAGGATTTTTTTCGATCGGCTTGCTATCCTTAGGTATATTTTCAGCAGGGCTTTTATCGTTCGGGCTTTTTACCGCCGGAAATATAGCTTTGGGAGCCATTGCATTTGGCAATCTCGCTATCGGTTTGTTCGCTTTAGGAAATTTAGTTATTGGTGGTTTTAGCTTAGGAAACTTCGCCTTAGGATATCTTGCTATCGGCAGTAGAGCATTCGGGGCTTACACCAGTATCCTGCCCGCGCACAGTAATCTACCAGAAATTACTCAGGCATTAACTAATTTGCAGAATGACGTTCCGCAAATTATCCAAAAGGTGCTTATTGAGCCGCTTTTATCAATAATCAATCCTTCAGTATTTCCTTATGTGGCAATAAACTTCATTCTTTTCATCGTCTTTTTACTTTGCATCGCATGCTTTTGGGGACTTTTGAGGATACGAAATCGCGGCACGAATTGTTAAATATATTTGTTATATGAAAACACAAAAAAAGTGAGTTGCTCCTGCAACTCACTTAAAAACTACTGGGGTAGCTGGATTCGAACCAACGCATGAGGGAGTCAAAGTCCCTTGCCTTACCGCTTGGCTATACCCCACAATGGTGGAGGAGAGTGGATTCGAACCACTGAACCCTAAGGAACGGATTTACAGTCCGTCGCGTTTAGCCACTTCGCTACTCCTCCAATTAGGTTTTTTTATTATTTAAAAACCCGACTCAGTTATAATACCTAATCTTTAAAAAAAATGCAAGTACTTTTTCAAAAATTATTCATGTAAATTCCAGTTACGAATCAAGGCTTCTATTCCATCATCTAAAGTCCTGTAATTCCCTAATAAATGCCCGTCATTATAGGCTTGAAAATTTTTATTTTCAGGAATGATTTCACCAATAATTTTTTTACCGATTACTAATTGAGTAACAATTTGTTTTTTGCCACCAACCGTACGCTCTTCTTCTTTAATCTGAACCTGTATATCTTTGTTCTTTTTAGACATAGTTTCCCCTCCGTCCAGCATATTTTATCATACTCCAAAAGAAAAGGACAACTGATCACTCAGTCATCCCTAAATCTAGGGCTGTGTGATTGCCGCACGGACAACTTCATACCCATTATCTGTTAACAATTGTTTGATTTTTTCTGTTTCTTTGCTGGCGATTTGAATTTCTACTCTCGTTGCTTTTGCTTGATGATCTACAATAACAGTCAGAATACTGAAATCATTATCCGCCAAAATTTTGGAAACGGCCGCTAACACACCTTTTTTATCCTCTAAAATCTTCAATTGGATACGTGTTCCACCTTCATGATAGCCTGTTAACTTTAAGAAGGCATCGAAGATATCATTATTAGTGATAATACCCACCAATTTTTCTTTATCTAATACAGGAAGTACATTAATTTTATTTTGACGCATTAAGTAAATTCCGTCCTCTAACTCCGCATCAGGAGCAATCGTTTTGACGTCCTTAATCATTACGTCTGATACAACCGTTTTATTCAGCAAATAATTGACCTCATAGACACTCAAGCTGGTTGCTTTTGAAGGCAGAGACTCCTGAATCGTTCCTTCAGTGATCAAGCCTACTAACTTCTCATTATCAATAACTGGTAAACGATGGATATCATATTTCTTCATCAAATCAACAGCGTCAAATATTTTAGTATTTGGTGTGACTGTCACTAAATTTTCTGTCATAAAATCTTTTACACTCATGTTTTATCCTCCTAGATAAGCTTTTTTCACTTCTTCACTCTCTAGCAACTCTTGACCTGTCCCTGATAAGACTACCTTACCAGTTTCCAATACATAGCCGCGGTCAGCGATCGATAAAGCCATCTTAGCATTTTGTTCGATCAATAAAACGGTCGTTCCTTGTTTTTGAATCTCTTGAATGATATTAAAAATTTCTTGAATAAAAATCGGTGCTAATCCCATTGAGGGCTCATCTAACAATAATAAACGCGGTTTTGACATTAATGCACGTCCCATTGCTAACATCTGCTGCTCACCACCGGAGAGCGTTGATGCATCCTGGTTTAAACGCTCTTTCAAGATCGGAAACTTTTCATAAACATGTTCATAGTCTTTTTGTATATCATTGTCTTTTCTTAAATAGGCACCCATTTCTAGGTTTTCTAAAACAGTTAACCCAGGGAAAACGTGCCGACCTTCAGGTACTTGGGAAATTCCTTGAGCAACAATTCTTCTTGGTGCTTTCTTTTGAATAGGTGCGCCCTCAAAAGTAATCGTCCCTTTAGATGGCTGATTTAAACCAGAGATCGTCCGCAAAATTGTCGTTTTTCCGGCACCATTTGCTCCAATCAGTGAAACAATCTCTCCTTGATTTACTTCAAAACTAACATCTCGTACTGCTTGAATCATGCCGTAATGAACCGAAAGATTTTCAATTTTCAGCATTATAGCTCACCTCCGAGATAGGCTTTAATAACTTCTGGATTATTCTTGATTTCTTCTGGAACGCCTTCCGCTAAAATACGCCCATATTCCAAAACATAAATTCGCTCACACACATCCATTACTAGACTCATATCATGCTCAATCAATAGAATTGTGATCTGGAATTCCTCTTGGATTTTTCGAATCAACAAGGTCAAAGCTGCTGTCTCTTGCGGATTCATTCCTGCCGCAGGCTCATCTAAGAAAAGAATCTTTGGTTTCGTAGCCAACGCGCGAACAATCTCTAAGCGCCGTTGTTCACCATAAGGCAAATTGCGTGCTAAATTTTCTGCCTTATCTTGCAGATCAAAAATCGTTAATAATTTCAACGCTTCTTCTTTCAGACTGTCTTCTTTATTGTAGAAAGAAGGTAGACGCAGAACACTAGAGAAAAAGCCTTCTTTATTTTTACTGTTCATAGCAATCAATACATTATCCAAAACAGTCAGGTCTTTAAATAGACGGATATTTTGAAATGTTCGACTCAACCCAAGATCAGCTATTTTGTATGGTTTCTGACCATTCAAACGGTGACTCTCACCATCTACTTCTAGTAAAACATCACCTTCACTTGGCTCATAGACACCTGTAATCAGATTAAACAACGTCGTTTTTCCGGCACCATTCGGACCGATCAAGCCGACTAATTGATTTTCTTCTAATGCGATATTGACATTGGAGACCGCCGCCAAACCGCCAAAGTTTTTGGTTAACTCTTTAATTTCCAACAGAGGCATTCTGGTCATCTCCCTTTTTGAACTTATCTAAAATTTTCTTTACGGATACTTCTTTTGTACCTAATAATCCGCCAGGCTTAAAGATCATTAGAATAATCAATGCGAATGCGTAAATAATCATCCGTAATGTACCAAAGTCTTGTAGATACATATTGATGATACCCAAAAGAATCGCTGCAATAAATGTCCCAGTCACACTACCAATGCCGCCTAGTACAACTAAAATCAGAATATCAACTGATTTGGTAAAAGCAAAGTCTTTCGGTGCAATCGACTGTAGATATCCAGCATACAATGAACCAGCAATACTAGCTGTCATAGCCCCAAATGTAAAGGCCATTACCTTGTACTTAGTTGTATTAACTCCCATTGCTTCAGCTGCGATTTCGTCTTCACGGATCGCCATAGTTGCACGTCCTGCACCTGAACGAATATAGTTTACGATAAATAATGTCGTAATCGCCATAAAACCATAAACCATTTGCCAATCAACAAAAGGCTCAATACCGAATAAACCAGAAGGCCCATTTGTAATTTCTTTAAAGTTGATCAGTAAAATACGAATAATTTCTGCTACACCTAATGTTGCGATTGCAAGATAATCTCCGCTTAAACGCAAAGTCGGAATTCCAACTGCTACAGCTACGACTCCAGCCAAAATGACTCCTACTGCCATACCTAAGAAAAAACCGGCGTATGTTGGCATACTCATAGAAACTAATGCAGCGCCATAAGCACCGATCGCCATAAATCCAGCATGCCCCAAAGAAAATTGACCAGAAAAGCCGATGATCAAATTCAAACCAACGGCTAAAATCACATTGATCCCGATTTGAACAATGATACTGTCTAGAAACAAGTTGACTAAACCAGCCGAATAAGCGATATATAATGCCGCGTACCCAATCACGATTAAAGCTAGCCAAATCAAATTGTATTTCAAATTCTTTTTCATTTGATCCACCTACACTTTCTCTTTCACATGTTTGCCTAAGATACCGGCCGGACGAACTAATAAAATCAAAATCAATACAGCATACACTACTGCATCTTTAAAATCAGAGAAACCTAACGCCGTAGTTAACGTTTCAATCAAACCAATTACAAAGCCGCCAATCGCAGCACCTGGAATAATTCCGATCCCGCCTAATACCGCTGCAATAAATGACTTCAAACCAGGAATATAGCCCATCATCGGGTCAATCGAGTTGTAATACAAACCGATCATCATTCCTCCAGCTGCAGCCAACGCTGATCCTAAAGCGAACGTGAAGGAAATCGTACGGTTTACATCAATTCCCATCAACTGAGCAGCATCCGTATCAACACTTACCGCACGCATCGCTTTTCCCATTTTCGTTTTCTGAACGATTAAGTTCAAAGCAATCATTAAGAACACTGATAAGCCCAAAATCAGCAACTGAATATTTGAAACGCTCAAGAATCCAATTTTGTAAACTTGTAGCTTGATCGCTTGCGGAAATGGTCGTGTCGTTGAACTGAAGAAATAAATCATTGTATTTTGTAATAGATATGAAACACCAATCGCTGTGATCAATGCCGCGATTCGTGTTGAGTTTCTCAATGGTCGATACGCTAAAAATTCAATCACAACACCTAAAATGGCACTGCCCAACATCGACAAGACTAAGGCTGGAAAGAACCCCATATTGAACTGATTGATTAAAAAGTACCCTATGAAGGAACCAATCATATAAATTTCGCCATGAGCAAAGTTAATTAATTTAATAATTCCGTAAACCATAGTATACCCCAATGCCATCAATGCATAGACGCTACCTAGGAAAAGCCCATTGACGATTTGCTGAATAAATACTTCCATCTTTATCACATCACTTTTCAAAAAAATAGAGTAGCCGCTTAGTAGCGGCTTTAATTCTTAAAAGGGAGCGTACCAAAGTCCATTGGCACACTCCCTTGCCTGCTGTTCCCAAGTAATTAAGGATTAACGGTTTCAGCAGAAGTTTCTTTCCCATCTGTAAGGCCAAGAACAACCGCTGATTTTACAGGATTATGTTCCTTGTCCATTGAAATCTTACCAGTAACACCTTCAAAATCTTTCAAATTCGCAAGACCCTTATCAATTGCTTCTGGTGTTGCTTTTCCTTCATCCTCAATTGCTTGTTTGATCATATAAACAGAATCATATGCCAAAGCGTTGAATGAAGATGGCTGCTTACTGTATTTCTTCTCAAAAGCTTTTACAAACGGTTCAACTTTATCCGTTGCTGGAGCTTTTGTTGAGAAGTGCCCTGTGTAATAAACATTTTTAACGTTGTTCGCGCCTGCTGTTTCAACTAATTTTTCATCACCGAAGCCATCAGCACCAATGATTGGTTGTTCAATTCCCATTTCACGTGCTTGCTTGATAATCAAACCAGCTTCTGTGTAATAACCTGGAATATAGATAACGTTAAAGTCTTTGTCTTTGATTTTCGTTAGCATCGCTTGGAAATCCTTGTCTCCTGCAGTAAAGTTCTCCTCTGCTACGATTTTTCCTTTATAAGTCTCTTTAAATGCCTTTTTCAACCCATTCGCGTAATCACTAGAATTATCACCTAAGATTACCGCCTTATCAGCTTTTAAGTTTTCGTCCGCATATTTTGCCAATACAATTCCTTGGAAACTATCTTGGAAACAAGAACGATAAATATAGTCTTGCACTTTCTTCTTTTGAACAGTAATTGCATCATCTGTTCCTGATGGTGTCACAGCTGGTACTTTAGCTTTTGACAAATTCGGTAAAGTCGCCTTTGTTGCACCTGATGTCGCTGGTCCAACGATTGCAACAACTTCATCTTTTGTTGTTAAGTTCGCAGCTACAGATGCGGCCTCATTATTATCTGATTTGTTGTCTTTCGAAATATATTCAATTTTCTTTCCATCAATTCCGCCATCTTTATTGATTTCTTCAACAGCTAATTTGACGCCTTCATTTTCCGCTTCACCATATGCAGCTACAGCACCAGATAATTCAAAGTTTCCACCGATTTTGATTGTCTTCGCATCTTCCCCGCCGCTGCTATCGTTAGCTTTAGGCGAACCACATGCGCCAAATAGAAACAACCCTGCTGCTAAAGCAGCTACTGTTCTTTTCTTCATCCTGTTTCCCCCTAATAAAATAATGATAAATCGTTAAGATAATAAAGAATATATAGGAAAAAACTCTCACTGTCAATTAAATTTTCTGAATATTTTAATAATTCAGCAATACTCAAACAATTTATAGCGCTTACAATACTGAGAACACTTCATCAAATAACTAAAAAAAAAGTAATCCAACTTATGAAAAGTCGGATTACTTTATTTAAAATAACTTATTTAACTTATTCTTGAAACAATTTGAGAAAAACTATTGTCACCAAACATTGAAAAAAATTTATATGCATTTGCCTATTTTTGAAAGGCTTTTCTCATACACTTGTCAAAAGGCCGGCTAAACTTGCCTTGTGCTTACAATAACCAATTCAACTTTTTTTCAGTAATTTAGCAAACTTGGTAATAAGGACGTGTTCAGTCTTTCTTTATTTCATCTATCAACAAAGTATCATGAAATAATAGAATCTATGAACGTTCCTGTGGATTCTGATAATTTGGTTCTTCTTTATCCGTTAAATTTTTTCGTAAGGAAAATTTTGCTGGTACATAATCCAAACCAGGTTTAGCAAAGGGATGACACCGCAATATTCGTGATACTCCCATCAAAAAACCTTTAACGCCCCCATGAACTTGTACCGCCTTGATCATATAGCTTGAACATGAAGGATAGTAACGGCAAGATGGTTGCTTTAACGGTGAAATGAATCGCTGATACCCACGCACTAAAAGGATTAATCCTTTTCCTATGAAACTCATTCTCTCACCTCAAACTAAATCATATACTTTCTATTTCACTACAAATTGACTTTTACGTTGAAACTATGTACAGAATTTTTGGATACACGTATGATTATACTAAATCATTTTGTTAATTACTGATAGCTTCTCCTATTTTAGTTCTTCTTTAAATAAACTGTTAAGAAGCAGAATCGATAAAAAAGAAACTGCACCAAAATAGGAACAGCCTCTTCATCAGTCTTCGTTATAAATTTGTTCAAGATACTAATGAACAAATTCTAAAATATGACGCCAAACATCTGGCAATAGCACTTTAAACGGATTACCGCCACCCATTGCTCCATAGCCAATCATACTGCCAATGATGAATAATAAAACACCCGTGAGTAAAATCGCTACGATTCGAATCAAGCTGCGTAAGATATGTTCACCTGAACTCATGTATCCACTCCTTAAGCTAAAACAGTCGCTACGTCAGTTGCTTTCTTACTTTCGTTGTCTACACGTTCCACATCTGCACCTAATTGTTGAAGTTTTTTATGGAATTGATAGTATCCACGATCTAAATATTTTAGATTACGTACACGAGTAATGCCATTTGCTCGCAAACCCGCTAAAACTAAAGCCGCAGCCGCACGTAAATCTGTGGCGTAAACTTCTGCCCCCTGCAACTCTGAAGCGCCTTTGATTAATGCCACATTATTATCAATTTTGACTTGCGCATTCATTCTACGCATTTCTTCTAAATGTTGGAAACGGTTTTCAAAAACTGTTTCTGTCGTAGTACTGATTCCATCTGCGACTAATTGAATAGCTGTCATTTGAGCCTGCATATCTGTTGGAAAACCTGGATGCGGCATTGTTTTGATATCAGTCGCTTTTAACGTCTTAGGACCAATCACGCGCAAACCATCGTTTTCTTCCGTAATCTTAACACCCATTTCAATCAATTTTGAAATCAAGGGACGATTGTGTTCAGGGATCGCGCCATCGATCAAAACATTTCCTTCAGTCATCGCAGCAGCAACCATAAATGTTCCAGCTTCGATCCGATCTTGGACTATTGGATGCGATACTGCATGAAGATGCTCTACACCTTCAATACGCATCGTCTCTGTACCTGCACCATGAATGCTAGCGCCCATTTTGTTCAAGAAGTTTGCCAAATCAACGATTTCAGGTTCACGAGCTACGTTTTCAATCACGGTTGTGCCTTTGGCCTTTACAGCAGCCATCATAATATTTTGAGTTGCACCAACACTTGGGAAATCTAAATAAATTGTATCTCCCACTAGTTCATCAGCAATCGCTTCGATATAACCATTTTTTTGAATGATTTTCGCACCTAACGCTTGGAATCCTTTCAAATGCAGGTCGATTGGACGCTTGCCGATCGCACATCCACCTGGCATCGCCACCTTAGCATGACCATTACGTGCTAATAAAGGTCCCATTACGACAATTGATGCACGCATTTTACTAACATACTCATAAGGTGCCTCCACGTTTAATTGACGTGTTGCATTCACTGTGATTTCTTTACTTTCCTCGTTAAATTCAACATCTGTATTCAAATAACGAATCACTTGATTCATGGTAAAGACATCAGATAAAATCGGAACATTGCTCAAAGTTGATGTTCCTTCTTCAGCCAATAAAGTCGCAGCTAAAATCGGCAGTACGGCATTTTTTGCCCCTTCAATATGTACTGTTCCTTTTAATTGTTTACCACCACGAACGATGATCTCTTCCATTGTATTCCCTCCAAAAAAAGCTAATCGATTTCCTTGTATATGTACCTTAACTAAATGTCAAAAATATATTTTTACACAAAAGAATGATTTCTAAAAAGAATGTGCTGCAAGCAAAACCTAAAGCAATGGACAGCATCAAGATCACAAGCCGTACTTGTGTTTCCTTGAATGCTTTAAAAAGATTTTCTGTGCGCAATGATCTTAGAGCCCAAAAAGCTAAATAGATGAAGGAAAAATGCGAGACGATTCTAACGATTGCATCAATTCCATATACCTGCATAATTCATATCCTTTCAAAAAAAATCAACAGTTGGATTATATCACAGTTTCATGTAAAGAAGAACACTTTGCTCACCCAAAGGACTGTACAGAAACTTTTAAAAAACTTAAAATTTATTTTTTGTTTCTTAACTGTCAAAAGTAATTTTTATTATTCCTAAAAAGTTCTTTAAAAATTTTCATTTAGATTTTTTTGTCAAAACACTAAAAATTTATTAGTGAAATTTGGTATTGATACTTTCAACAAATTTTTACTCAAGGCTATATTCTAATTGCGAGTTACGAATAAAAAAAAGATCATGTCAAAAAAATTTGACATAACCTTTTTCAAAATTTTAACGATGTTTTGAAACCTTAATCCGATTCATCGCACGATGCAAAGCAACTTCGGCACGACTTAGTTGATCCGTGTCTTGTTTTTCACGCGCTTCTTGAATCCGTGCTTCCGCACGCTGTTTGGCTCTTTCAGCACGGGATACGTCGATATCACGTTCGCGTTCGGCCGTGTCAGCAATAATTGTCAACACATTGTCCCGAACCTCCATGATTCCTCCATTAACTGCAATCCAGTCCACGTGTGTATCAGAATCCGTTCGACGAACACGAACCTCATCGATTGCAAGAGGCGCAATGATCGGTGCGTGGTTAGGTAAGATTCCAATTTCACCAGCGACTGTTTTAGCAACAACAATAGTTGCATTATGATCATAGACGTTACCATCCGGAGTAACAACGTTCACTTGCAGAACTTTGTTTTTTTCTTGTTCCATCGGGCACCTCTTTCTAGTAGCCTAAAGTTTTCGCTTTTTCGATTACATCTTCGATTGTACCTACACTACGAAAGGCATCTTCTGGAAGATCATCATATTTTCCTTCAAGGATTTCTTTAAAGCCTTCAACTGTTTTTTCAACAGGCACATATGAACCAGGTTGACCAGTAAATTGTTCGGCTACGTTAAAGTTTTGTGACAAGAAAAATTGAATCCGACGAGCACGAGATACGATTACTTTCTCTTGATCAGACAATTCGTCCATCCCTAAAATGGCGATAATATCTTGTAATTCGCGGTAACGCTGCAAGACACGTTGAACTTCTGTTGCCACACGATAGTGTTCTTCTCCAACGATTTCAGGTGCTAAAGCACTTGAGGATGAGGCCAATGGATCAACGGCCGGATAAATCCCTTGCTCCGTTAATTTACGTTCCAAATTGGTCGTTGCATCCAAATGGGCAAAAGCAGTCGCTGGAGCTGGGTCAGAATAGTCATCGGCTGGTACATAAATGGCTTGAATAGAAGTTATTGAACCTTTTTTCGTTGAAGTGATCCGTTCTTGCAATTGTCCCATTTCAGTCGCCAAAGTTGGTTGATAACCAACAGCTGACGGCATACGACCTAGTAAAGCAGAAACTTCTGAGCCTGCTTGAGTGAACCGGAAGATGTTGTCGATAAACAGCAACACATCTTGTCCTTCTTCATCACGGAAATATTCAGCTAATGTCAAACCTGTTAAGGCAACCCGCATACGCGCACCGGGCGGCTCATTCATTTGTCCGAACACCATAGCCGTTTTCTCGATAACGCCAGAGTCTTTCATTTCATAATAAAGGTCATTTCCTTCACGAGTACGTTCTCCAACACCTGTAAACACTGATATACCACCGTGTTCTTGTGCGATATTATGAATCAGTTCTTGGATCAAGACGGTTTTACCAACACCAGCACCACCGAAAAGTCCGACTTTCCCACCCTTTAAATAAGGTGCTAATAAGTCGATAACTTTGATTCCTGTCTCTAAAATTTCATTACTCGTACTAAGTTCTTCAAAGGCAGGAGCTTTTTTATGAATACCGCTTCTTTCAGTATCTTCTGGAAAAGGCGCATCCTTATCAATTGTTTCCCCCAATACATTAAAGACTCGACCTAGAGTATCTTTACCTACAGGAACAGAAATTGATTTGCCAGTATCGACAACTTCCATCCCTCGTTGCAAACCGTCAGTAGCCTCCATGGCGATTGTGCGAATGACACCATCACCAAGTTCCAAAGCAGCTTCAAGAACGACTTTTGTTTTATCTTTTTTATAAACAATCAACGCATTGTTGATGTCTGGTAAGGATTGATCTAAAGAAAATTCCACGTCGACAACGGGACCAATAACTTGAACAATCTTGCCTGAACTCATGTTTTTTCCTCCAATCTCGAAATTATTCTAATGCGGAAGCCCCGCCGACAATTTCAGTAATCTCTTGGGTGATCGCCGCTTGACGTGCCCGGTTATATGAAATCGTTAAATCATCAATGATAGCACTTGCGTTATCTGTCGCTGTCTTCATCGCTGTCATCCCAGCTGCATGCTCTGCTGTTTTAGCATCAACAATCGCACCATAGATCAGACTTTCTGCATATTGCGGAAGTAATTGATCAAGTATCGCTTCTTTTGAAGGCTCGAATAAATATTCTTCGCGATACGTTTGTGCTTCACTTGGATCTAAGTCAGAAATCGGCAGCATTTTTTCCACCCGGAACTGACTAGATAATGAATTGACGTGATGGTTATAACATACATACAGTTCATCGAAAACCTGATTTTCATACATACTGGTCGTCATAGAGACGATTTTTCGTACTTCATCAAAGCTTGGCTGATCTGATAAATTGCGTAACTCATAAGCTAATTTAACGCCGCGAGCTTTGAAAAAGTCCGCACCGGTTCCACCAATGGCTAACAAAACATATTCATCAGCAGAATCATGATCATCTTCAAGCATCGTCATGGTCTGTTTTAAGATCGAACTATTATAACCGCCGACCAAACCGCCATCAGAAGTAATCACAATATAACCAGTTTTTTTGACTGGACGATTCAACAACATACTGTGATAATTGATGCCGCCTAATTCCCGACCAGAGTTGGCCAACTCAGTCAATTCACTTGCTGTTAAGTGTGTCAGTACTTCACGTACTTTTGAAGCATAAAGTTGAAATTTCGCTGAGTAAGCTTCTGACTTCGTTAATTTAGATGCGGATACCATTTGCATAGCGTTGGTGATTTGACTAGTTTTCTTTGTCGATGCAATCCGTGTTTTGATTTCATTTAAGGATGCCATGATTTGTTCTCACCTCGATTATGCTTTTTCTTGGTTAGCTGCGGAAGCGTCAAAAATATCTTTAAATTCTTGAATTGCTTCATCTAATTTATCTGTATCTGGTAAATCTTTCGTGTCGCGGATTGTCGCAAACATGTTTGAATGATTTGTTTCCAGATATTCAAATAATTGTGCCTCAAAATCTAAAATACTGTTAACTGGAATACTGTCAAGCACACCATGAGTCAAGGCATAAAGAATCACAACTTGTTTTTCAACAGGAAGCGGATCATGCAATTTTTGTTTCAGTACTTCAACTGTTCGGCGTCCACGATTCAACTTTGCTTGAGTAGCAGCATCTAAATCAGAGCCGAATTGGGTGAAGGCTTCTAATTCACGATAGCTGGCAAGATCTAAACGAAGAGTTCCGGCAACTTTTTTCATCGCTTTGATTTGTGCGGAACCACCAACCCGTGATACAGATAGACCTGCATCAACGGCTGGGCGAATACCAGCATAGAACAAATCATTTTCTAGGAAGATTTGTCCATCAGTGATCGAGATTACGTTAGTAGGAATATACGCAGATATATCTCCAGCCTGTGTTTCTACGAATGGCAAGGCAGTTAATGAACCGCCGCCTAATTCATCAGAAAGTTTTGCTGCACGTTCTAATAGACGTGAATGCAAATAGAAAACATCCCCTGGATAAGCTTCACGACCTGGCGGACGACGTAATAGTAAGGAAAGTTCACGATAAGCAACGGCTTGTTTTGATAAATCATCAAAAACAACCAATACATGTTTGCCGTTGTACATGAATTCTTCACCCATCGCAGTTCCAGCGTAAGGCGCAATAAATAATAGCGGTGCAGGTTGAGATGCACCAGCTGTTACAACGATGGTATAATCCATAGCACCAAATTTACGAAGTGTTTCTACTTGTGAGCGTACAGTAGACTCTTTTTGACCGATAGCAACATAGATACAAATCATATCTTGACCTTTTTGGTTGATGATCGTATCAATCGCAATTGACGTTTTACCAGTTTTACGATCGCCAATTACTAATTCTCGTTGGCCGCGACCAATTGGAACAAGGGCATCAATGGCTTTTAAGCCAGTTTGCATTGGCTCTGAAACTGATTTACGTTGCATTACGCCAGGAGCCATAGCTTCGACTGGGCGTGTTTTACTCGTTTCGATCGGCCCCATTCCATCAATCGGTTGGCCTAATGGATTGACCACACGACCGATCATGTTATCGCCAACCGGCACTTCCATGATTTTACCTGTACGTTTTACTTTATCTCCTTCTCGAATGGACTCAAATTCACCTAGAACAATGATACCGACATCATTGCTTTCTAAGTTTTGTGCCATTCCGTAAGAGCCGTTAGAAAACTCTAAAAGTTCTCCACTCATTGCATTTTCTAACCCATGAGCACGGGCAATCCCATCCCCAACGTAAGTAACTGTTCCTATTTCTTCAACAGACAGTTTATTGTCATAATTTTGAATCTGTTCTTTGATTAAAGCACTGATTTCTTCTGCTTTGATGGCCATTCATTTCACCTCTTCTTCTCTACTTTTTACTAAGTGCTGCTCGTAGACCATTTAATTGGCTGGCGAGGCTGCCGTCGATCACTTGATGATCGGCTTCAACAATGACACCGCCGAGAATTGATTCATCAATTAACGGGGTTAGCGTGGCCTTCTGGTAGCCAAAAACATCAGCGACTTTTGCTTCAAGTTCTTGTTTCTTTTCTTGAGAGAGCGGCACAGCCGTGGTGACTGTTCCGTGTGCGATTTTATTTAATTCATCATAGCGATGTTCAAACTCTTCAATCATAAAGGGCAAATCATCGCTTCGATTGTATTCAAAGACAACTAACAGAAAGTTTTTGACAATGCCGTCAAAACCACCAGTGAAAGCATCCATAATCGCTTTCTTTTCGGCACTTTCTAAACGAACGTCAGTCAAAATATTTCCTAAATCGGGTATTTCTTTACAGATTTCCCGAATTGTCAATAACTCTTGATAAACGGCATCGGCAGCTTCATTTTCGATCGCCAATTCAAACAAAGCTTTTCCGTAACGTTTACCAACAGTATATTTATCAAGCTTCATGCTTCGTATTACCTAACTTATCCATATAGTTATTGATCAAATCTTGATGAGCATCTTGTGACAGCTCTTTGCTCAAGATTTTTTCTGCGATTTGTAGAGAAAGTGTTGCCACATCATCTTTGACAGAAGTCAATGCATTTTCGCGTTCATCCTTGATTTCCGCTTGTGCACGATCTTTTAGACGAGTCACTTCTTCTTTTGTATCCTTGATGATGTTTTGACGGCTCAACTCGCCACTTTCTTTCGCATTTTTAATGATATCTGCCGCATCACTACGAGAACTAGCCAACTGAGTCTCACGTTCTTTTTCCAACTCAGCCGCCTTGATCCGAGATTGTTCGGCAGAATCTAGATCATTGGCGATCTTATCTTCACGTTTTTTCAGGATATCTTGAACTGCACCCCACGCGAATTTTTTTAATAATGCCATTAGGATGACAAAAGCTCCTGTAACGGCGATTAAATTACCGAGTGTTGTATTGACAGCCTCAGCAATAACTAGATTCAGCATACTCGGTCTTCCTTTCTGTTCTTTCTCATTTAAAAGAACCGCCAAACGGTCCTTTCACTCACCCTTGGGATGAGTCGCAATAAAAAAGCATTATTATTAACCTTGGAAAACCATCAACATACCAAGTACAACACCTAGAATTGGCACAGCTTCGATTAGACCAACACCGATAAACATTGTTGAACGAATTTGTCCTGACATTTCTGGTTGACGTGCCATTGATTCAATTGCTTTTGAGATTACTTGTCCATTACCATAACCAGCCCCAATTGCGGCTCCCATGATTGCGATTCCTGCACCGATAAAGTTCATAATAAATTTCCTCCTAAAAGTATGTTAATTTTTTTATTCTACCTCGATTTTATGACTGATATAAACCATCGATAGAGTTGTGAAAACAAAAGCTTGGATACTACCAATAAATAATGAGAATGCGATCCAAATCATTTCAAGCGGAATAGCGAATGGTAAAGTCCACCATCCTGCGCTGGTAACCATGCTTGCGATCAGCGAAAGCAATACCTCACCTGCAAAAATGTTCCCGTAAAGACGTAGTCCCAACGTAATAACATTTGTAAATTCTTCCATCAACTTAATAGGAAATAATCCTGCTGGTGTGAAGAAAGAATTTTTGATGTAACCACCTAGGCCCAGTTTTTCTGTTCCTAAGTAATTGGCTAAGACCAATACAAGTAAGGCCAATCCCATTGTTACAAAAGGATTTGCTGTTGGACTCTTCCAAAAAGTTACCTCATCACCTGTAACGATCTTTGTGACCAGTCCAATTTGATTTGCTACAAAAATAAATAAGAACAACGTAAATGAGAACAAACTAAAATTTCTGACTTCTTTACGAGGCATGTTGTCGCCAACAATGTTCGTAGTAAAATCAATGACCCACTCAATTGCGTTTTGCTTTCCTTTGGGCTTCAATGATAGATTGCGTGTAAACGCAAAAACAAGGAAAAAGACAATCACACATGTCAAAATAATCATTGTTGTTACCGTACCATCAAACCATATGGGGCCAATATGGAAAACCCAAGATTTTTCATCCAATTCAGTTCACCTCTCTTCCCAGCGACTCGTGTCAGCTCGTGCCTGCCTAGCGCTGCTCCTCAAAATACTATCGTATGTTACCACCAGAGAAAGAAAATTTCAAAGAATTTTCCTAAAAATTTTCGAATAACTCAGAGACATTTTCTCTAACGTTATTTTATCCCTGACTATACGCCTTAATTAGCTGGTTTTGCCCACAAAAAGGCTAGTATAGATTGTAACTAATCGTATCAAAATCCATTGTGAAGTAAAGAAATTGTCACCAAATATGCGAAAAAGAATATTTTGCTAACGTGAATAGTTTTTCAGTGTTCGGCTGATTTGCCGATCTACATCTTTACGTTTCAAACTTTCTCTTTTATCGTATTGATGTTTCCCTTTCGCGACGCCAATCAAAACCTTCGCATATCCATCTTTTAAATAAACTTTCAATGGCACTAATGTGATTCCAGCATTTTTAACTTCACCAGTCAAACGAGCAATTTGTTTTTTATGCATCAATAATTTACGTGTTCGTACAGGATCATGGTTGAAAATATTTCCTTGTTCGTAAGGACTGATATGAACATTGTATAAAAACGCCTCGCCATTTCGAATTCGAGCAAACCCGTCTTTCAAATTAATACGGCTATTCCGAATTGATTTGATTTCAGTCCCTTGCAAAACGATTCCAGCTTCAATCGTATCAATAATCGTATAATCATGACGTGCTTTTTTATTTTGTGCTACTAATTTACCCTCGCCTTTTGGCATGCTATCCCTTCTTTCTTCCAGACTTTTTCTTTTTAGTAACCGACTTATAAAAAGGCTTCTTGCCTTTTTTCTTTTTCTTCTCTTTTCCACCTTTAGAACGATCTGCTTTTTTAGATTGGTACTTGGCAGAATCCTTATTATTTTTTCTTCCACCGTTTGGTTTACGACGTTGATTAAGACGATCGTTTTTCGGTACTTCCAAAGGAGGCAGTTCTTCTGCTTCTAACAATTCAAAATCTATTTCTCGAGTTTCTGGATCTGCCTTAGTGACCCTTATTCGTACTTTCTGCCCAATTTTAAAGGTTTGGCGAGTTCGTTCTCCAACTAACGCTAGTTGATTTTCAACGAAGTGGAAATAATCCTGCTTCAATTCATTTAAGTGGATCATACCTTCTACCGTGTTTGGTAACTCGATGAAAATACCAAACTTGGCAACAGAACTAATAATACCGTCAAACTCCTCACCGACTTTTTCAGCCATAAATTCGGCCTTTTTCATACTATCGACTTCACGCTCTGCTTCTACAGATCTTCGCTCCATTTTCGAACTGTGATCAGCGATTTCAGGTAAATCTTCTGCCCATTTCTCTTTTGTCGCATCGCTTTGATCTTGCTCGTAATTTCGAATCAATCGATGGACGATCAAATCAGGATAGCGGCGAATCGGGGAAGTGAAATGAGTATAGTATTCGGCTGCCAAGCCATAATGACCATAATTGTCTTCAGAGTAGCGCGCTTGCTGCATACTTCGCAACAACATTGTGTTGATTACTGCTGCTTCTGGTTTATCTTCTACATCATAGATTACTTGCTGTAAATCTTTCGGAGTGATCGTATTCTTAGTGCCTTTCACTAGAATACCTAGCGCTGCTGCAAAATCAAAAAAACGCTGCATCTTTTCTTCTTTTGGTTGCTCGTGTATTCGATAAATAAATGGTAGTTTTAGACGATTAAAGTGTTCAGCAACGGTTTCGTTTGCAGCCAACATAAAGGACTCAATCAATCGTTCGCCAACACCACGTTCGCGCAGTTCAATATCCACTGGATGTCCTGCAGAATCCACAATAATTTTTGCTTCACGATCTTCAAAATTGATTGCTCCTCGACGTTTTCGCCGCAATTCAAGAATTTGATGGAGTTCCTTCATCAAGTGAAACATCGGAACTAAATCCTGATACCTTTTGATTGTCTCTGAATCCTCTTCCTCCAGAATTGCGTTAACAGCAGAGTAAGTCATACGTTCACTCGTTTGAATGACACTTTGAAATATCTCATGATGTAGGATCGCACCATTGGGTTCAATCTCCATCTCACAACTCATTGTCAGTCGTGGGACCTGTGGATTTAGAGAACAAATACCATTAGATAGTCGTTGTGGAATCATTGGAATCACACGATCTGTCAAATAGACGCTTGTACCTCGTTCGAATGCCTCTTTATCTAATATGCTATTTTCAGTTACATAGTAGGAAACATCTGCGATATGTACACCCAAGAAATAATTTCCATTATCTAACTTCCGAACTGTTACCGCATCATCTAGGTCTTTCGCATCCGCGCCATCAATCGTAATGATTTGCTGATCACGTAAATCACGACGACCAATTAAATCAGATTCTACAATTTTATCAGGTACTTGTTCCGATGCAAGCTGAACTTCTTCCGAGAATTGAGTTGGAATTCCCTGTGCAATCACAATCGATAAAATATCCATACCCGGGTCGTTCTTGTGACCGATTACTTTAGTGACCAAACCTTCCAAGCTCATTGCATAACCTTTTTCCGGATAATGAGTAATCTCAACGATAACGATGCTTCCATCGACCGGCTGAATCCCTTCTGCTACAATAAAGACTTTAAATTGCGCATTTTTTTTATCTTTTGGAATCACATAACCAAACAAATCAGTCTCTGCTATCTCATCGACATCAAAAGCAGTGAACTCGCCAACGATTTGTTGAATCTTGCGTTCTTTAATAGAAACAACTCGTCCCTCAGCCCCTCGATCAGAAAACAGATCCGCGTTCTTCTGGATATCGATCATAACGATATCTCCATCCATCGCAAAGTTTGTCTCTTCTTTTGGAATGAAAACATCCGCCTCTTCTGGATCAATCGTCACAAAACCAAATCCGCGCTCATTGCGTCGAAAAATCCCTTCTACTTCAATCGGTTGGAACGGTAATTTAATTCGTCCCTTTTTATTAAACTCTAATGCTTTTTCTCGCTCCAGCTGTGCTACAGTTTTGACCAATAATTTGAAATCGTCACTTTTTTGCATATCCAAAATTTCTGCTAATTCTTCCATTGAAAGGCTTTTTTTATTGGTCGCTTTCAATCCAGCCAATATTTCTGTTTTAATTGTTTTTCTCTCCATTTTTTTCTCTCCAGCCAAGACTAGCTAAGAAATCTGCCACGTCTTGTTCTAATTGTCTTCTTTCGGGTCCTATGGTAATCACATGACCACTGTTTGGGTACCAGTTTAAGGTAAAGGAAGTCTGCTGTAAACGCGCTGCTGTTTGAAAGACCCCTTTTGCTTCAATCATTTCATCCTGACCTGCTTGAGCCATAAAAAAAGGACGATTAATTTTGGCTAAATTTTCATAAGCGATATGAGCCTGTTCCTCGATCATTGCTAATTGCTGTTCTACTAAGGGGCGGTAACCTTCAATTCTTTCTTTTGTCACCGAGGCATCGTTCCGCTCCATGACTTGTTTAGCATACAACAGAAAATTTTCTGTCACGTTGGTTTTAACAGGTGCAATAGGTGAACAGAAAAAGCCGCCTCCTACAAAGCTGTCAGGCATTGCACTCAATAATCGAGTTGCATAGGTTCCACCCATTGAAAGTCCTAAAACTGCAATATCTTTATATCCTTGCGACTGTAAAAAGTCTACAGCTTTTTTACAGTCTTGCCACCATTGATCAGAAGTCTCCTGCAAGATATCCATTGGATTCAATGTCCCATGTCCTGTGAAAAGCGGAGCATAAATCGTGTAATTCAATTTCTCTAAAAAGCGCGCCAGCATCCGCACATCATTGGGACTGCCCGAATAAGCGTGTAAAAGTAGAACCGCTCGTTTTCCATGGGGTAAAAACAACGACTCAGGTGCTTGATTCATTTTTCCTTCACTCCTCATTGTATCGTTCTGCTGAACTCACCATGTAATAAAGCAAACATAAAGTCCTTTTTATGGATTATAGCTTCTTATTTCCTTTACATACATACTAACTATTAGTCTGTATAAAGTAAGTTCAATAGAACCTCTAGCTCTGTACTCACTTAAAGTGTACTTGATTTAGTACAAATACAAAATAAAAAAGACCTCTCGCTTGAGAGGTCGGTTTTATTTGCTTGATAAAAACATTAATGCGAAGAGCAAAATCATCCAGATCGCACCTAAAACGGCGGTTGATCGTTGCATCACAGCCTCAAAGCCGCGTGCCTTTTGCTTTCCGAACAATTGATCTGCGCCACCAGTAAAAGCACTTGCAGCACTATTTTGTTTGCTAGGTTGCATCATGATCGTTATAACTATAATCACTGACAAAACTAAGATAACGCCCAAAATAAAATTATACAAAAGATGATCCTCCTTATTTCCAAACTACCTCATTTTTTACTTTAGCACAATTGAAGTCATTTGACTAGAGAAGTCCAAACTTATTTTCTTAAAACATCTGCATATTCTGGTTTTTCCTCAAACTCTTTTTTGGCAAACGGGCACAGTGGAATGATCTTTTTGCCTTCGTTTCGAGCTTTTTCTACACCTGCAGCGACTAATTTTTCTGCTAACCCTTGACCACGATAAGTGGGATCAACAAATGTGTGATCGATGATCATGATTTCTGAACCAGCGTTGGACCAAGTCATTTCTCCAGCTTCTTCATTTGTGTCGTTCAATAAGACAAAACGTTCTTTTTCTTCTTTAATTTCCATAATGATTCCCCTTAAATTAAATTATTCATTAAAAGTTTATTTACTTTTTGATGACATACTTCAACGCACCGCTTGGACATGTATTTACAACATAGCTGGCATTCTCGACACTGCCATTATCAGGAATAATCCATGGTCTGCGGCCCACCTCAAAAATTTCTGGGTTTCCTCGTACACAATTCCCAATGTGCGCGCAAATATCTTTATTATAATAAATATCAATGCCCTCACCATGATATTTACGGTACCCTTGGGTTAATAATTCGTCCTCATTTACTGGTTCTTGATCAAATTTACTTCCGTCCATTTTTTACCACTTCCTTTAAGTAAGATTATAATGGGAATCATAAAAAAATTACACTAAAGCGTCTTGTTAAGCTAATAGATCGAGGAGTGTCTGCATCGCTTGATGAGCCTCCCCTTGATCTGGAAAATTCAGTACAAACGTTCGACCCCCGACGGTCTCTATAACTAATTCAAATATTCCCGACTGTTGTCTGATTGAGAACGGCTTCAGACTATCCGTAGTATAATAGACATTTCGTGGTGTTTTTGTTAACTTATCCTCTTCTAATACATGAAGACCACGTTGAGAGAAAATCAAAAGATGCTCCCCTTGGTCTTCATAAATGGCCAATTGATTTAACCCGTCATCAGGAAATAATGCTCTCAATTGTGCCTGCAATAACAAAAAACTAGTTTCCTTCATAGTCATCTCCCTTCGAATGGAACGAAGGTATTTCATTCTTTAAATATGCCTGTCCTAATTCATAATAATGTTCAGCATTCATTCGATTTTTTTCGATCTCTTCTGGCGTTAATTGACGAATCACACGCGCTGGAGAACCAAAAGCTAGCGAGTTGTCAGGAATAATTGTTCCTTCTGTTACTAATGAACCTGCACCGATCAAACTATTTTTCCCAATCTTTGCGTGGTTCAAAACGGTTGCTCCCATTCCTATCAACGCACCGGAATGTATCGTGCAGCCATGAATAATACAAGCGTGTCCAATTGTCACATAGTCTTCAATTACTGTCGACGCATCATGATCAACATGTACAATCGTACCATCCTGTATATTGCTCATTTTACCTATGGAAATAGTGTTGCTGTCACCTCGCAAAACACTTTGAAACCAAATTGTTGACCCTTCTCCTAACGTTACCCTTCCAAAGACATCAGCACTATTTGCAATAAAATTTGTCATTTTTTTCTCCTCACTCAACTACACATTAAAAAATTTGTTCCTCTTCTAGATAAGTATAGCATTTATCCAGCATCTCTTCCTTACCTGTCAACACAATGACAAAAAGAACAGCACTGGCTGTGCTGTTCTCAAAACTCTATTCTGTTTCTTCCATAAATTGGCTATTGTAAAGCTGCTCATAGAAGCCGCCCTGCGCTAACAATTCATCATGTGTACCATGTTCAATAATTTGTCCATCACGCATCACCAAGATATGATCTGCATCACGAATAGTTGATAGGCGATGAGCAATTACAAAACTTGTCCGTCCTTCCATCACACGGTCCATCGCTTTTTGAATCAATCCTTCTAATCGTGTATCAACTGAACTTGTTGCTTCGTCTAAAATTAAAATCTTAGGATCAGAAATAATTGCCCGCGCGATCGTCAGCAGCTGTTTCTGCCCCAGAGAAACATTATTCCCCTCTGAATTAATCTCCATCTCATAGCCGCTTGGCATCGTTCGGATGAAGTGATCGACATTTGCAGTTTTCGCTGCATCGACAACTTCATAATCAGTTGCTTCCAAACGCCCAAAACGAATATTGTCACCAATCGTTCCTTCATATAGCCAAGCATCCTGCAAAACCATACCGAATAATGACCGGACATCTGAACGATTCATCTCTTGTGTATTCACGCCGTCAATTAAAATTTTACCACTGTTGATATCATAGAAACGCATTAACAAATTAATCAATGTCGTCTTTCCAGCACCAGTCGGTCCTACGATTGCAACAGTTTCTCCAGCTTTAACTTCGAAGCTTAAATCTTCAATCAGCGGTTTCTTTGGATCATAGCTGAATTTTACATGATCAAAGACCACATTACCTTGTACTGGCTCTGGCAATGGCAAATCTTGATCATTTAGTTCCTCTTCCGGTTCATCTAAAATTTCAAAAACCCGCTTTGCCGAAGCTGACGCACTTTGAATCATCGATGACAACTGAGTGATTTCTCCCATTGGTTGGCTGACTTGCCAAATGTATTGAATGAAGGCTTGCAGCTGTCCGACCAAGATTACACCATGAATTACGTTCCAACTTCCTAAAATAGCCATCGCAATATAAGTCGCATAAGCGGTTAATTGAACTAGCGGCTGCATCAAACTTGAAACAAACGAAGCACGGAAACCAAAACGACGCAATTTATGGTTAACTTCGCTAAAACCGGCTAAAGTTTCTTGCTCACGTCCGTATAATTTTAAAATACTGAAGCCGGTCATATTTTCTTGTACAAAACCATTCAGTTCACCGAGTGAATTTTGCATTCCTTGGAAATCCTGTTGTGATACCTGAACGATTTTTCTAGAGATGACTATAGATAATGGAATCATAATCATAGAAATAACCGCCATCATAGGATTGATATACAACATCATGGCCACTGCCAGCAGGATTCCTAGAACAGCATTAATTGATTTAATGATCGCTTGCTGCATCGCGTTGCTTACAGCATCTACATCGTTCGTAACACGTGATAAAATATTTCCTTGCTGATTACGATCAAAATAAGAAACTGGCAAACGATTGATCTTCGCCTCGATGTCTTCTCTCAAATCTCGCATTGCTGATTGAACGACATTCGCCATCAACCAACCCGTTCCTAACTGGGTTCCACAATAAGCTATGCCCACAATTACGATCACGATCAGCCATTTAAACACATAATCAAAATTAATCGATTCACCCTGTGCGATATTTTTACTGACTTCTGTGGTAGGTAATCCTGTTAAATAAGGCATCCAGGTTCCCAAAATCAAAGTTCCTATAGCCAATATTAAAACCAAAATAAAAGTTTTTTTATAAGGATTGATATAATGCATCAAACGCTTTAAAGAAGAAGTGTACTTTCTCATGCCAATTCCTCCTCCGATAACTGTGATGCGGCAATGTCATAGTAAATCGGACAATTTTCTAGCAACTCTCGGTGTGTACCGATACCTACGACATCTCCCTCGTTTAAGACAACGATTTTATCTGCATGCATGATCGTTCCAACACGTTGTGCAACGATTAAAACAGCGGACTCAGTTGTTTCCTTTTTTAATCGAGCTCGTAATTTTGCATCTGTCTGATAATCCAATGCCGAGAAGCTATCATCAAAGATGTAAATCTCTGGGCGGCGAATCACTGCACGAGCGATTGCCAGTCGTTGTTTTTGTCCGCCAGAAAAATTACTGCCGCCTTCTGATAATTCTTCTTGGTAACCATTTGGTTTTTGAGCGATAAAGTCCGCTGCTTGAGCAATTTCAGCAGCCAGCTCCATCTCTTCCTGGGTCGCATCTTTTTTCCCATAGCGCAAATTGTCCGCGATTGTTCCAGTAAACAATTGAGCCTTTTGAGGAATATAGCCGATTTTTTCTCGCAAATCTTTCAATCGATAATCTCGTACATCCTGTCCATCGACCAAAACTTGGCCTTCTGTCACATCATAGAATCGAGGAATCAATTGAATCAGAGTTGATTTTCCTGAACCCGTACTGCCGATGAATGCCACAGTCTCTCCTGGCTTGGCGGTGAAGCTGACATTGCGAATTACAGGACTTTCTGCATGGCCTGGATAAGCAAACGTCACATCTCGAAATTCCAATGAACTTTTTTCAGTCAGCTCTGCTGTTTTCTCAGGATTATCCTTAATCAAAGAATTCATATCAAAAACCTCTTGAATTCGCTGCGCAGAAACATTCGCCCGCGGATACATCATAAAGACCGTCGCAAAAAGCATAAATGAAAACAATGCATGAAAGATATATTCAATAAATGCGATCAAAGTCCCGACCGCTAAAGATCCATGACTAATCTGTACAGTCCCATTCCAAATAATTAATACCATCACGATATTAAATAGGAAGAAAAATCCTGGCTGAGCGACTGCCATCAAATGAAATAAACTTTTAGAGCTGTTTGTATAGGCATCGTTAACCAACCGGAAACGCTTCTCTTCAAACTTTTCGTTGACAAAAGCACGTATTACTCGTAAGCCCGAAAGATTTTCTCGAAGGATCCCGTTAATATTATCCAAGTTCTTTTGCTGCTTTGTCGATAATGGTTCGGAATATTTTGCTATCAATATAACTGCTAATAATAAAATCGGCAGCGATAACAAGACATAGATACCTAAACCAGGACTCGTACGCATTATCAAATACAAACTCATTCCAAACATCATCGGAGTCATAAATCCAGTAGTTAAAATATTTTGCATGAACAACATAATCTGATAAGCGTCATTTGTCGTCCTCGTAATTAAAGATGGCACACCAATTTGCTCATACTCTGAATGGGAGAAGGTTTGAACTTTTTCAAAAAGATCATCGCGAATAGCCGCAACCATTCTAGAGGTAATTTGAGAACTGAAGTAACGTAATGAAATGCTCATGATTATACCGATAACAGTAATTGCAATCATTATGATGCCCATCTTTTGTACATAGTTAAAATCATTATTTCCAATTCCTTTGTCGATCATCATAGCCAAAATCGTCGGCAACCCCAACTCAATCAAGATAAATCCGAAAACACTGATGAAATCAAACAATAATAGCTTTTTGTAGCGCAAGGTATACCGCAACATCAACTTCATTTTTTCTCGCCTCTCTCTATACCGTAATGACTCCAATATAGCATAAATAAAATACTTCTGTCTGCTCAGTAATTTGTTTTTTTATTTTTGTTTTTTGGACTTTCTGAAAATTTCTAAGGAATCCTCATTTCACTTCCTAGTTTCTATACTTCTTATTTATTCTGTGATAAACTACAAGTAATTGTTGTAAGAACAACCCAAAGAACGGTGAAATTGTTTTTTCAAGCAAGAAGCAAAGACGAGGCTTCTTCTTAACGCCTTAGCATGAGCTAAGATGTTGAGCATAAAAAAATAGGTGGCTGCCGCCCCTCATTTTGTCGTGGAAAAAATTGCTATTAAGCAAATAAAGGAGATAGATTCATGATTTACAAAGTTTATTATCAAGAAACCAAAGAACGCAACCCAAAACGTGAGCAGACACAGTCATTGTATGTAGAAGCAGACGGCGAAGAAATGGTGCACAACTTATTGCGCGAGAACACCCCATATAACGTGGAATATATCCAACTTTTAGAAGGCAATCATTTAGAATATGAAAAAGAAAATGCCGACTTCAAGTTAATGGAGTTCTAGCATGAAACTTTCGCTAAAAAACAATGAAACTGGTGTCTTTGCCATTGGTGGATTGGGCGAGATCGGAAAAAATATGTATGGGGTTCAATTCCAAGATGAGATCATCATCATCGATGCAGGAATAAAATTTCCAGAAGATGATCTATTAGGAATTGATTATGTCATTCCCGATTTCAGTTATGTAGTCCAAAATATCAACAAGGTAAAAGCACTTGTTATCACACATGGGCACGAAGACCATATCGGCGGTGTGCCTTATCTATTAAAGCAAGCGAATATCCCGATTTATGCAGGTGCGCTAGCTTTAGCACTGATTAAAAACAAATTGGATGAGCACGGATTATTACGTGATGCTGAATTGCATGAAATCGACGAAGATTCTGTGATTCGTTTTCGAAAAACATCTGTAAGTTTTTTCCGCACCACACATAGTATCCCTGATCCATTAGGTGTTGTTGTTAAAACACCTTCTGGGAATATTGTGGAAACTGGAGATTTCAAATTCGACTTCACGCCAGTAGGTCAGCCGGCAAACTTGCATCGTATGGCCAAACTTGGTGAAGAAGGCGTCCTATGCTTACTATCTGATAGTACTAATGCTGAAGTGCCCACCTTTACTAAATCCGAGCAAACGATTGGCCAATCGATCTTGCGCATCGTGGAAAAAGTCGACGGACGGATTATTTTCGCCACCTTCGCTTCTAATATTTCTCGTTTGCAACAAGCTGCTTCAGCTGCTGTTGCAACAGGACGAAAAATCGCGGTATTTGGCCGCAGTATGGAAAATGCGATCGTCAATGGCCAAAAATTAGGCTATATTACTGTTCCTGATGGCACATTTGTTGATGCTCATGAAATCAATAACTTGCCAGCTAATGAATTAATGATTTTATGTACAGGTTCTCAAGGTGAACCGATGGCCGCTCTTTCACGAATTGCTAATGGAACTCACCGACAAATACAGATTCAACCAGATGATACTGTGATTTTCTCAAGTTCGCCGATTCCTGGTAATACGACCAGTGTCAACCATTTGATTAATCTGCTATCAGAAGCCGGCGCTGAAGTTATTCATGGTAAAGTTAACAATATCCATACCTCTGGCCACGGTAGCCAACAAGAACAAAAATTGATGCTGCGCTTAATGAAACCAAAATATTTTGTTCCGATTCATGGCGAATTCCGCATGTTGAAAATCCATACAGGATTAGCACAAGATACTGGTGTTCCTGAAGAGAACTGCTTCATCATGGAAAATGGGGACATGCTTGCTTTAACAGCTGACAGCGCTCGTCGTGCTGGTCACTTTAATGCTAGCGATGTTTACGTTGATGGCAGCGGAATCGGTGATATTGGTAATGTTGTATTACGTGATCGCCGAATTCTTTCTGAGGAAGGATTAGTCTTAGCTGTCGCTACAGTGGATATTGATAAGAAAGAGATTCTAGCTGGTCCAGATATTTTGTCTCGTGGATTTGTTTACATGAGAGAGTCCGGTGAGATGATCAATGAAGGACAGCGAATTTTATTCCATGCGCTTCGTGAGGCGTTAAATGAAGCTGGATGTACTGAAGTAAAACTAAAAAATGCTATGGTAGCAGCATTACAACCATTCTTATTTGATCAAACAGAACGTCATCCGATGATTCTACCGATGATCATGACACCGGACAATTAACCAAAACATCTATCTGGAATCCAGATAGATGTTTTTTTATTTCATTGCAAAATTTATGGATTACTCTATCGTTTTTTTCAAATAACAAAATTTATGCAAAAAAAAATATTATTTTCCTGAAATTACCAAAAAATCGATTGACAAACAACTGGATTATTTGCACAATGAAAGTTAGTTAGAAGGAACAAATAACTATCACTAGTTATTTTAAAGTTTCTTGAATTTAGAATAAAGGAAGATAAACTATGGTAAGAACACAACGCGTGCAGCGAAGTCATATTATTGATGGTGCCTATCAACTGATCATTAATGAAGGCTTCAAAAAATTCCATGCTCGCAGTATCGCAAAACATATTGCTTGCTCGACCCAACCTATCTATCGTGAATTTGCCAATCTGGCTGAGTTGAAATCAGTTTTGACTAATCGCATCATAGTAAAATACCAAGATTTTTTAGAGGATCAAGAACCAAAATCATTGCAAGCACTATCGACAGCTATCACGAATTACGCAACAGATTATCCGGATGAATTCCATCGTTTTTTCTTGCAGGACTCTGATACAATCCAGCTAGTCAAACAAATAACAAGCGATGTTTTCGTAACCATCAAACCAGAAAAGAGCCACTCACTCTTTTTTGACTTTTTCTGGCAATACTGTATCGGCAAAGCTGCACTAGCCATCAATAACGACAATCATACTGACGGTCTAGAAGAAGATCAATTCTTTCAATTTTCTTTAGAAAATTAGCTTTTGGATAAGTATTTCAGAATGCCACTCTAATAGAATAAGTATGGAACAAAAAAAAGCCTTAGAGAAATTTCTCTAAGGCTTTGTCATTTTATTGCTTATTAACGTTAGCTGCTTGAGGTCCGCGATCGCTTTCTTCAACATCGAAAGTTACTGCTTGTCCTTCTTCTAATGTTTTGAAGCCGTCGCCTTGGATAGCTGAGAAATGTACGAATACATCGCTGCCATCTTCACGAGTGATGAAGCCAAATCCTTTTTCTGCGTTAAACCATTTTACTGTTCCGTTTTCCATGAATAAAATCCTCCTCGTGCCTAAGCACTTATTGATTGTAACATTGCCGGCCTACGAAAAGGGAAACATCTGTATACCAACTCGTATCTCAAACAAAATTACAATAATAGTTTAACACTGGTTTCAGCTTAGGCGCAAGGGTTTTCAATCGCTACTTTAAGTAATTTTCTTCACGTAAACTGAAATATTTGGTTTCTCCAACAATAATATGGTCTAATAACTCGATTCCCATCATCGCTCCGCACTCTTTGACACGTTCGGTAAAGTCCAAATCATTTTGCGAAGGAGTAGGATTTCCAGAGGGATGATTGTGCCCTAAAGCCACGCGCGCCGCGCTGATTCGTACGGCTTCTCGGAAAATTTCTCTTGGATGAGCAATGCTTTGATTCAAAGATCCAATAAAAATCGTCTTTTGCAAAATGATTTCATTTTTAGTATTTAAAAAAAATGCAACTAAATGTTCCTGCTGACAGTCCTTCAATTCAGAAATCAAAAGCTGACCTAATGAAAAGCTAGATTGAACTCTTCCTAATTTGGGCTGTAACGCTCGGTTGATCCGGTAGCCAAACTCCATCATCGCTTTAAGCTCAATCGCACGTGTCTCTCCAATTCCTTTAAATTGTTGAAGTTCCTGCAGTGTAGCGTGTTTTAAATCATAGAGCGCTGGATATTCGCGTAAGATATTTCCGGCTAACGACATCACATTCTGTTGGCGTGAGCCGCTCCGCAAAATAATCGCCAGTAATTCTTGATCAGATAAATGCTTCTCACCTTCTCGCAATAAGCGTTCTCGCGGCCAAGAACTTTCTGGCAGCTCCTGTAACAATAAACTCTTTTCCATAAAAAACTCCTTTACCTACTTTTCAATAAAGTACGCAAAGGAGTGTCTATTAATCCTCTAAAAAGTCAATCACCTCATGCAGAGAGGTGAAAACTGCTTCTGTCTTTTCTTTCAACTCATCAGTTGGTGGTAAAATATCCGGTACCATCACAACCGGAACCCCGGCACTGTCCGCAGCTAAAATTCCATTTTTTGAATCCTCTAGCACTAAGGCGTCAGCTCCGTCAACTCCTAATCGCTTAGCCGCAATCTCAAAAATTTCTGGATCAGGCTTAGCGAATTTCACATCCTCTGCCGATATGATATCAGAAAATTTATTCCTGATTCCTGCATTCTCCAGTAGAATTTCAATGACCGGACGGACATTGCTAGAAGCTACTACGCGTGGGATATCTTTTTCTTCCAAATAGGCTAGCAACTCATGAACTCCAGGTTTCAAATCAACATTGCCTGTTTTAAAACGGTCATGGGCCATTCCCCAGCTTTCGTCGATAAATTTTTGTACGGTCTCTTCACCATGATCGGCATACATCTTATGCAATTCTGCCCATACTTCTTCATCCGAAATTCCGATGAAGCGCGCATACGTCTCTGTTGTGAAAGGAATATCGTATTTATCCGCCACCACTAAATTTGCGTCGCAATAAATTGACTCTGTATCAAACAATAATCCATCCATGTCGAAAATAATTCCCTTAATCTTTTTCATTCGTACCTCCCAAGTTTAATAATAATTGACGTACTTCAGAAACGAAGTACAACGATCCCGTAATTAATAGTAAATCATCTGCCCCCATGTCCTCTAACAATTCGCCTAACCCAAACTGCCACAGTGAAACCACCTCAAAGCGACTGTCTGATTTATCAAATCGGCTGAGATCCAATGCTTTAGGATACTCAAATGTCGTTAAATAGATACGTACATTGGGAATACTGGAAAGCTTTGTCAACATTTGGTCAATGTCCTTTGTCTCCAATGCTGAAAAAAGTATTTTTATATTGTAATCACGAAACTCACGTTTTACATTTTCCACTAGACGTTCGATCGCATGACCGTTATGAGCACCATCCATTATAATTAAAGGTTCATCACTGATTTTTTCCATTCGTGCGGGCCATTGCGCCTTCGCTAACCCCTTTTGAATGGTTTTTTCTTCAAAAGGCAGCCCATGTTGTTCACAGTATAAATGAAAGAGCTCAATTGCAACCCCAGCATTTTCTACTTGGTGACGGCCCAATAATGGAACTTTTAGTGAAGAGAGTTTTCCTGCGTAATCTGTAAAATTGAACAACTCGCCCCACATTGCATCCGGTCGTAAATAATCAACCTGATATTCTTCACCGTAACGATAGATTTTTGCAGTTTCAGTTACCGCTTTTTCGACGATCTCAATCAATGGCCCTTTAGTGATTTTACCTGTTACTACTGGTATATTTTTCTTGATTATCCCCGCTTTTTGCTGCGCGATCTCATTTAGAGTGTCACCCAAGACTTCCATATGATCATATCCTATGGTAGTGATTGCTGTTAAGATCGGTTCAACTACATTTGTTGAGTCGAGTAAACCACCTAAGCCAACCTCAACAATAGCAATATCAACCTTCTCAGCCGCAAAATAATCAAGCATGACCGCCGTCAAAATCTCAAATTCGGTAATACCGTCGACTGCTGAATCTTGGTCCAACTCAGTAACGATTGGTTGATACTTTTCTACATAATGGATCAATGCTGCATCTGAGATTGGCTTTGTATCAATGGCAATCCGTTCATTAAAATCTTCAATATATGGTGAAGTGAAGCTGCCTACGGTTATACCCGCTTCTATCAAAATGCTGCGCAAATAGGCAACGGTTGATCCTTTGCCATTTGTCCCAGCGATATGGATCACCGGTACTTTTTTTTCAGGATTATCCACTTTATTCAATAAGGCCTGGATACGATCTAAACCCGGACGTGACCCAAATTTTTTCCGACTGTGAATCCAAGCGATTGCTTCTGTTATTGTCAAAATTATTCGCCTCATTTACATCAATTTTGCCTGCCTCTAGTATAGCAAAAATTGTCAAAGAAAGATTGCTGTGTGCTGACGAAATCCTTCAAAAGGAATAAATAGTTCAGATTTCATTCTTATTGATCAGAAAAAAACAGGTACAGCTTTGGTAATGCTGCACCCGTTAATTATCTTTTTAAGAAATTGTCCGCAAGCTTTCAATACGTTCTTGAACCGCTGCTTGTTTTTCTAAATAATCTTTTTCTTTCGCACGTTCTTCAGCTACTACATTCTCAGGCGCATTTGCCACAAAACGCTCATTAGCTAATTTACCTTGAACACGTTTCACTTCGCCATTCCATTTCGCTAATTCTTTTTCTAATCGTTTGATTTCTTCTTCGATATTAATTAATCCCGCCAAAGGAAGATAAATTTCCGCACCAGTCAATACAGCTGACATCGCTAAATCCGGCGCAGTAATATCACTTGAAATCACTAATTCTTCTGGATTGCAGAAGCGTTCGATATAGCTGGTGTTTTCGATTAGGAATTTATCAATTTTGACATCGTTGGTTTTGATTAGCAACGTGATTGGTTTAGAAAGCGGCGTATTCACTTCAGAACGAATATTACGAACCGAACGAATCAACTCTTTCAAGACTTCCATTCCCTTTGCAGCTGTTTCATCGTTATTTTCTGGATGAACTACTGGATAATCAGCCACAACTAAAGACTCGCCTGTATGTGGAATCTTTGCCCAAATTTCTTCTGTTACGAATGGCATAATTGGATGCAATAGACGTAGCGTTTGATCTAATACGTAAACCAAGATGCTCTTCGTCGTTTGTTTAGCAGCATCATCTTCACCGTAAAGAATTTCTTTACTCATTTCGATGTACCAGTCACAGAAGTCATCCCACATGAAGTTGTACAATTGACGCCCAGCTTCACCAAATTCAAATTGATCAAATAGATTCGTCACTTTTTCGATCGTTTCATTCAAACGAGTTAAAATCCAACGATCCGCCACGGTTTTCTCACCAGAAAAGTCAATGTCTTCGGCAGTAAAACCTTCAACGTTCATGATTACGAAACGAGAAGCGTTCCAGATTTTATTGATAAAGTTCCAAGCGGCATCCATCTTTTCATAGCTGAAGCGCACGTCTTGGCCTGGTGCAGATCCCGTAGATAAGAACCAACGCAAGGCGTCAGCACCGTATTTTTCAATGACATCCATCGGATCGATTCCGTTACCTAGGGATTTACTCATTTTGCGGCCCTGTTCGTCACGGATTAAGCCGTGGATCAATACATTCTTGAATGGACGTTCATCGGTAAATTCCAAACTTTGGAAAATCATCCGGCTTACCCAGAAGAAAATAATGTCGTATCCTGTCACTAATGTGCTCGTTGGGAAGTAGCGCTTGTAATCTTCACTGCCTTCATCCGGCCAGCCCATCGTAGAAAACGGCCATAAAGCTGAGCTGAACCAAGTATCCAATACATCCGGATCTTGTTCCCAATTTTCGCTGTCCGCTGGAGCCTCCATGCCAACGTACATTTCACCAGTTTCTTTGTGATACCAAGCAGGGATACGATGCCCCCACCATAATTGACGAGAAATTACCCAGTCATGAACATTTTCCATCCAAGTCATAAAGGTATTGTTGAAACGCGGCGGGAAGAATTCAACAGCATTATCGGTGTCTTGATTTTTCACCGCTTGATCCGCTAACGGACTCATTTTAACGAACCATTGAGTGGATAAACGAGGTTCTACTACAACACCGGTTCTTTCTGAATGCCCAACACTGTGAACCATTTTTTCAACTTTGATTAAACGTCCGATTTCTTTTAGATCGTCAACAATTGCTTTACGAGCTTCGAAACGATCCATTCCAGCATATTTTCCAGCTAAGTCATTCATACTGCCGTCATCGTTCATGACATTTACTCGTGGCAGATCATGGCGATTACCAACCTCAAAGTCATTTGGGTCATGGGCTGGAGTGATCTTAACCGCACCCGTTCCAAACTCACGCTCAACATAGCTGTCGGCAATAATTGGAATTTCTTTGTCTAATAATGGAAGAATCGCTTTTTTACCAATCAAATCTTTATAACGATCATCTTCTGGATGAACCGCGATCGCTGTATCCCCTAGCATTGTTTCTGGACGAGTCGTCGCAATCTCTAATACGCCGCTGCCGTCAGCCAATGGATAAGAAACATGGTAGAATGCCCCTTCAACATCTTTGTGGATTACTTCGATATCAGACAAGGCTGTTTTAGCCTGCGGGTCCCAGTTAATGATATACTCGCCACGATAGATTAAGTCCTTTTCATATAAAGAAACAAATACTTTGCGAACTGCATCGGACAACCCTTCATCAAGGGTAAAACGCTCACGGCCATAATCAAGAGATAAGCCTAACTTTGCCCATTGTTCACGAATATGACCGGCATATTCGTCCTTCCATTCCCAAACCTGATCGACAAATTTATCACGACCAAGATCATATCGAGAAATTCCCTGTTCTCTTAATTTTTCTTCAACCTTTGCTTGAGTAGCAATACCAGCATGGTCCATTCCAGGCAGCCATAACGTATCAAAGCCCTGCATCCGTTTTTGACGGATGATCATATCTTGTAGCGTTGTATCCCAAGCGTGACCTAAATGAAGTTTTCCCGTAACATTTGGTGGCGGGATCACGATTGAATAAGGTTTGGCTTGTTTATTTTCTGATGGCTTGAATAAATCTTGATCTAACCATTTTTGATAACGACCCGCTTCAACTTCTTGCGGATTGAATTTTGTTGCTAAATTTTCAGTCATAGTTTTTCCTCCTAAAGAATCATTGTTTTGTGAATAATTTGTGTTAGTTCGTCTAAGCTTAAGGACAAACTTCCATCGCTCCCTCATTCTGCTATTCAGCTTAAGCAATGATTTCTGTAAAATCTTTTTCAGCTTTTCTAGAGCATAACCTGGATAAAGCAGAACTAACAAAAAAGTCCTAGAACACAAATGTGTTCTAGGACGTAAAATACGCGGTACCACCTAAATTGCAGAAAACTATCTGCCGCTCAAACATGCTGTAACGGTCATGTGCCGTGCGCTCTTACTTGATTCAGATCGCAAAACTCCCAAGCTACCTTCCATAAGTCAAAGTGAAGATGTTTCAGCCATGCATCTTCTCTCTAGAACCTTGATTTCTTATGTACTCCTCTTGTTCATCGTCTGAATCATTCTACAATGAACTCAGAAACTTGTAAAGTCCTACTGTCCATCAAAATAAATCAATGTCTGCAATTCTGAAGTTAAATCAATATAATGCACATGGACATTCTCAGGTACTTTCAGCGGGTCTGGAGCAAAATTTAGGATAGCTGTAATACCATTAACAACCACTTGGTCAATCGCTCTTTGTGCGTTTTGACTTGGCACTGTTGAAATCGCAACGGTGATTTTTTCCTCCGCCAAAACATCATTCATTTCATCAATCGAATAAACATGGTATCCACAGATCTCATTACCGACCTTTTCGGGATCATTGTCAAAAGCACAAACGATATTCAAATTTTCATTCCGCCGAAAATTATTATTCAAAAGCGCTTGGCCTAGATTCCCACAGCCAATCAATGCAATTCGTTTTTCCTCTTTTGTTTCTAGCATATCGCTAAAAACTTTGATCAAGTCACTGACATCATAGCCATAACCACTTCTGCCTAACTCGCCAAAATGAGAAAAATCACGACGAATCGTCGCAGAACCGACTTGGGTCATTTTACTTAGCTCAGAGGATTTGATACGTGTAATCCCATTCTTTTCTAAGCCTTTTAAACAACGCAAATACAAAGATAATCTTTTAGTTGTTGCTTTCGATAGTTGTGGTTTTTGAATTATCCGCTCCATGGTCGCTCTCCTTGTTTATCTTAATGAATTATTTTAAGTATATGTAATCCTAAATTTTAGAACCACGATTGTTTGTTAAACACTTCACATAAATGATTTTAACATGTAGAAAAAACAATAACAATCTTTTGCAAAAAAAAGAGCAAGAAAGTATTCTTTCCTGCTCACTAATATTATAAAAAATCTGCAAATTCTTCGTTTTTTTCCGCTTGAGCGGGTGTGATTTCTTCAATCTTTAATCCTGCTAAACAGCGGGACATTAATCCCTCAATATCGAAGCGTTCCTCCAATTCCAAAACTTTTTCCAATTTTGGCCGAGTTTTTGGTTGAGGCGGTGCAAAAATCGTACAGCAATCTTCAAACGGTTGAATGGCTAATTCAAAGGTATCGATCTTTTCTGCCAGCTCAATGATTTCCGTTTTATCCATCGTTACAACCGGACGAATAATCGGCGTAGTTGTAACTTCATTGATTGCTACCATACTATGTAGCGTCTGCGAAGCAACTTGCCCTAAGGATTCCCCATTGATAATCACCAAACCATAACGCATTTCACGGATTGCATCTGTTATGCGCAACATCATGCGTCTCGTCAACGTCATCCAATATCCTTGCGGACTATGTTTCTTGATTTCTTCTTGAATCTCGGTGAATGGTACTTCAATAAATTGAATACCGCCAACATAAGGAGTTAATTTCTCAGTTAGGTCCTTCGCCTTTTGCAGCGCTTGTTCGCTCGTATAAGGAGGGCTTGCAAAATGAACTGCTTCGATTTCAACACCGCGCTTCATTGCTAGGTAGCCAGCAACTGGTGAATCGATTCCCCCAGACAGCATCAACATACCGCGTCCGCTAGTCCCTACCGGCAGTCCGCCAGCTCCTTTGATGGTTTCATATGAAAGGTAAGCACCATCACGACGAATCTCAACGCGCAGATTAATATCCGGACGCTTCATCTGTGCTTTAATCTCTGGGCAAACATCCATCACTGCGTTTCCTAAAAATTGCTGAAGCTCGTGACTATCCAATTCAAAGTTGTGGTCGCTGCGCTTTGCTGTGATTTTAAAGGTTTCCTTCCCAGTGTAGACCTCTTTCATGATTTGTTGTGTCATTTGTTTTAAGGCATCCAAATTTTTTTCCACACGAATACTAGGTGAAAACGTTTGAATACCAAAAACTTTCTCTAATCTAGGTAAAACCAAATGACTTGCTTCGCCATTTAATAAGATATGCATTCGGTCGCGCTCTGCATGAATCTTCAACTCAGGGAATTCCGCCAGTGCACCACGTACATTTTGTGCTAATCGCATGATGAAACTGCGTCGATTCTTCCCTTTTGTCGATAACTCACCATAACGCACCATAATTTCAGTATATTGCACGATCATTCTCCTCATTTACTATTTAAGTAGCTTTTTCTTTAGTTGATCTTCGAAAATTTATTATATAGATGATTGAATACCACCATAAATTGCTCTGCTTCTGCCATTGTGTTGCCTTCATCCAAACTTACACGTACTGCTGTTGTTGCAACATCGTGAGGGACATTCATCGCATGAAGAGTTGAACTATCCACTTTTTTACGACTAGAACAAGCACTCGTAGTCGAGACAAAGATTTGCTTTTCTTCCAATGCGTGCACTAAAACTTCTCCACGAATTCCTTTGATCCCAAAAGTTAAAATATGAGGAGCAAAATTTTCTTCACCTGAGAAAATCGTTACTTTATCATAACTGGTTAACGCCTCTTTTAAATATTGACGAATAACAGCTGTATGATTTGGTCGTTCTGCTTTTTTCTCAAGGTGCAGTCGTAAAGCGCGACTCATAGCTACAATCGCAGGAAGATTTTCAGTCGTTGCTCTTTGGCCGCTTTCTTGCCCTCCACCATTTAATAATGGGGCTAGATTTCTCCCAGCTTTCCAATAAATGAAGCCTACACCACGTGGCCCATGGAACTTATGAGCAGAAAAAGTCGCAAAATCAACTCGGGGAGTTAACCACTCCGCTTGATCAACTTTTCCAACGGCTTGTACAGCATCCACATGAAAATGAATCGTCGGGTAACTTTCCAGAATAGCACTAATAGCTTTGATCGGCTGAATCGCCCCCATCTCATTATTGACTCCCATAATAGAAACTAAAATCGTTTCAGGGCGAATCAATTCTACAAGTTTTTCTACTTGCACAAAACCGGTTTGATCAACAGGGACCACACTCACTTCATATCCAAGTTCTTTCAGCTGCTCCGCTGTACGACTAACTGCTGGATGCTCTACGCTGGAAATAATAATATGGTTCCCATAGTCTCGCTTGGCAATCGCTGTACCTTTTAATACCCAATTGTCTCCTTCTGTCCCTCCGCTAGTAAAAAAGATTTCATTGGCTTGAACACTCAGAAGCTCCGCTATTTGTTTACGCGCTTGCTGCAGTAAGCGATTTGCCTGTGTACCTAAATCATGCAAACTTGAGGGATTCCCCATAATACGTTGACTAGTTTTTACATATGTATCTAATGCTAACGGATAAATCGCAGTCGTTGCACTATTATCAAAATAAATCATTCTCTGACCTTCCTTCAAAAATTCTTTCCTATTATAGCGAGAATGTTGCAAGTCTTCAAGTATTCCTTATAAATATGGAAATCCATGGAAACATTCGAAAAAATAAGCTGAGCGATACGCTCAGCTTATACTAAATCTCGGTTGTTGAAATAAAAATCTTCGATTCGTTTGAATGCTCCTGGTTCAACACGTTCAAGCGCTGTACCGATCTCATCCAAAGCATCTTGATAACGGTATTCTTTGTTGAATAACTCTAAACTATTTTCAATCGCGTTCTTAATGTCAGGATGTGTATGACGGTAACGATTTGCATATTGCATCATTTGTTCTGTCAATGCAGCAGCATCAACTAAATCGTACGTCTTTTGATCCAGCATTTCCATATCTTCATCACAGAGGCTAACTAGTTTGTTGATATCCTGCATGTTGATTCGAATCTTATTTAATGACTTACTCAATTCTTCAACCCGATCAGTTGCTACAAAGAAGAATTCTAAGTAATCTCCTGGTAAACCAGGCAAACGCTGTTGCTCTACATAACGTTTCAGGTTGCGTAAACGAAACTCATATTTCTCAATTTTGGCAGAAGCTTCTTTTTCACCTCTACGCAAATCATGCAAGTCATCATCGATTTCAACCTGTTTCGTTTCAATATCGTCTAAGACCTTAAACGCATCTTTATAAAATACTTGAACCTCTGAATATGGCAATTCGTGCTTGTCAATCTGCGGCTCCATATTACGGTTGCGTCGTTCCAATTCCTCGATCTCCGTCTGGAATCCGCGAGCTCGGCCTAATTCATTATTATTCAAAGCATAGCTTTGAGACGTATGATCTAACTCCACCATCAATTGATGATTATTGCGAGCCGCATGAGAGATATATTCACCGATCGTTTTGCGATTCGTTAAAACATATTTTTTAGCTTCAAATTCTTTTTCCAACACCACGTAAAGATCATCGATCAGTTCAGCCGTTTCTTTATTGGCAGTTTCAACCGTACTCAATTCGATTTTTTCTAGATCTTCCAATGAGCGTTCTACATGCTTTTTCACTTTATCCAAACGCTCTTCAAAGTTATCTTCTGGTAAAACGAAATTATCTACCATCATTTTCTTGTAGGTTTTTTCTAACTCATCAATTTGGCCTGGAAATGTTTTTTCTAAATCTTCATAGATTGTTGGAACCTTTTGCATTGTTGCTTGAACTTCATAGGTATGTTTCTCAGCATCGTCTAATACTTCTCGTGCTTCAATTGGATCACCTGAAGTATTCAACGTTACAAATTGTGTAAACTCGATTTCAACATTTTTTACTTGTTTCTGAATTTCTGGTAAAGCAGGTCCAAAGTTGTCTTTTTTCTCTTTCAGATCCTTCTTTAATTCTTCAAAAACATCTAAGGCTTGCTGCACAGCCAGTGAATTCCGTTCCTCAGTTTCCCGTAATTCCTTCAGCCCTGTACGAATGCCTTCAACTTCTTCTTCCATCTCTGTCATTGTACGTTCAGCACTTTCAATCGCTGATTTGCCCTTCATGAAACGAAAGGTTTCATTTTGACTCTCAACTTCAAAAATTTGACTTTCCAGTTCAGCAAAAGATTTTGTCGAAACATCCGTCCATTTTTGATTCCACTCACGGAAAGTATTCTGACTTTGACCGACAAGGTGCATTTTCTTCACTTCATCGACCTCTTCCACGACTGGAAGATCGAATAACGCTTCTTTCCTTTTATCAAGTTCTTTCAAGCGTTCTTGATTCTTTTTCTTCATCAGATAACCAATCAAGTATAAAGCGGCAGCCAAAATGACTAAGCCGATAACGATCCCTATGATTACATTACTTCCCATGTATGATTTTCCTTTCAACTATCAAGATTCAATTTATTTAATGGTTCATATATTCTTGTTTTTTGGCGAAAACATCTAACGTAGATTATAACACAAAAGACTTTTCTCTTCACTAGCTAGTTTAGAATTCATTTTGAAATGTTTATCGCACAGTCACTCTTCATATTAGCATTTTTTGGAATCCGCTTCAATTGTTATAAATTTAAGAAAAGTGTAATTTAATAAAAATTTCTATTCGTGAAAGCGGCAAAGCCCCTTGAAATTATGCGGCTTTTCAGATAATATTAAATCCACATTAAAATAAGAGGTGATTAAAGTGAAAGTGATCAAATTTGGCGGAAGCTCCGTGGCTTCGGCTGAACAACTAAAAAAAGTCTTAGCGATCGTTACCGGCGACTCTAGCCGTCGTTTCGTCGTGGTTTCTGCTCCAGGAAAGCGAACCAATAAAGACAAAAAAGTCACCGACTTATTGATTCAATTTTACAATGCTGTTGTATACAAACATGAAACTGGAGAATTGATCCGTGAAATCGTCGCTCGCTATACAGAAATTGCTGCAGCGTTCCACGTCGACGAAGATATTGAAAAAAAATTCAGCGCTGAATTACGTCAACTTCAAGAAAACTATGACGAAACAAACGCTTATGCTTTAGACAGCTTTTTAGCTAGCGGAGAAAACTTGAATGCTCAGCTAGTTGCTGCATGTTTCAAAAAGAGCGGCATCAATGCACGCTACATAAATCCAAAGGAACTGGGAATCACCGTTTCTGACGAACCGCAAAATGCCCGAATTTTAGAGGAGTCCTACGAGAAAATTTATCAATGGCGCGACTCGAAAGAAATTTTGATTATTCCAGGATTTTTTGGCTACACCAAAGATGGACATCTCTGTACATTTTCACGAGGAGGCTCCGACATCACGGGTTCGATCGTTGCAGCGGGCTTGAAAGTAGATATGTATGAGAATTTTACTGATGTGGATGGGATCTTTGCTGCTAGTCCAAAATACATTCACGATCCAGAATTGATTGAATTTGCTACCTATCGCGAGATTCGCGAATTGACTTATGCAGGCTTCACAGTCTTTCATGATGAAGCTTTGATGCCGGCTTTTAAAGCACAAATTCCAGTTATTATTAAAAATACCAATAATCCTGAATGTCAGGGGACCTTAATTAAAAAGTCCTTTGATAGTGAAACTCGCAATGAAGTTGTTGGCGTTGCTAGCGATGGCGGGTTCTGCGGTATTACAATTGGCAAATATTTGTTAAACCGGGAAGTCGGAATCGTTCGGCGAATCCTGCAAATTCTTGAAGATCTGAGTATCGGTTTTGAACATATGCCTTCGGGAATTGATGACATCTCGATTATTTTAAGAGAACGACAATTGACCCGCGATATTGAAGCAGAATTATTGAAACAAATTGAAGAAAAGATTCAGCCTGATCAATTATCAATCGAACATGGGCTTTCTGTTGTTGCACTGGTTGGTGAAGGTATGCGTGAACGGCCTGGTACCACCTCTGACAGCACTGCTGCCCTAGCTCGAAAAAACGTTAACCTACGAATGATTTCGCAAGGCGCGGATGAGCGAAGCATCATCTTTGCAATCCGCAGTGAACAAGAACGGTTAGCTGTTCGATCGCTTTATTACACTTTCTTTGATTAAAGGAGCCTTTCTTTAAATCTGTTGGCCTGATACCTAATCCATTAAATAAAAAAAGGAAAAGCCAGTGCTATTCGGCTTTTCCTTTTTGTCTATCCAGCTCTTTTTGAATCAACGGTTCTGGAGCATACTTTTCTTGCCAATCATCAGGCTTCATCACTTTATTCGTTATCGGATGATATCTAGGTTTGCCATCAGGGAAAAGTTTGCCCATATTTGCGCGATGGACAATTTCAAAAATCGGTTTTGGATCCACGCCAATCAAGGCAAATGATCCATAAGTAAAATAAAGTAAATCAGTCAAAGCATCCACTTCCGCAATTAACGGGTCTGTTACTGGAGCAGCTTTTGCTGAAACTTTTTCTTTGGCTTGATCGACGTCTTCATGAAGTTTTGCTACAAGGGCATTGAAGTCAGCTTCATCCCCTTCTGCAACACCATATAGAAATTCGACAATTTCTTCAACCTTAAAACCAGCGCGGAAGCTCCCGCGTTCTTTGGAGAATGCTTCTGGCTTCTCTGGCGGCATTGGGGCAAAAACCGTGTGAAACTCTCGTGCCATTTGATACGGTTCGTTCATCTATCAATACTCCCTATTCTTAATAAGTGTAAAATATTGTTTATCATTTTCTCTGAAATTCAGAAATCAAATAACCTCAAAATGTTTTAATGCTTGATAGATACCGTCCTTCTCGTTCGTCTCAGTTACATAATCAGCCTGTTCCTTTACTTCTGACAGACCATTTCCCATTGCCACTCCGATACCTACTTTTTGAATCATTTCAATATCATTGTAGTGATCACCAAAAGCCATTACCTCTTCTATATTAATTCCGGCTGCCTTAGTAAACTCTAATATTCCATGATACTTTGAACCGTCTTTAGGAACGATATCCACAGAATAAGGATTTGAACGTTGGAAAGAACAATCTGGCAAGCGTTCCTGCAAGCTTTGTGCTTCGTTTTCTGCACTAAAGAGTACACATTGGTAAATCGGCTCTTGTAAAATAGATAATTTTTTATACCTGCCCTTTTCTCGATTCGGACTAAAAGACTGCAATAATCGACGAGTCGACCTTACAGGAAACCATCTAGGCATCCAGCCAGCAATTTTTTTTAGCAGCGAGTTTTGTGACCATTTCATCAAGTGGCTGCCATCCACACGATAGCGACCGCCAAAAATAATTTGACGATGCTCATCGTCCGCAAAATCCACGATCTTTTGTAATGTCTCAGCAGAAAACGCCCGTTGAAAAATCTCTTTTTCTTTCGTATAAACCAACTGTCCGTTGTACATGACATAAACATCCAAAGGCAGCTGCTCAATCCGTTCTTCGATTTTTACTGGGCCTCGTCCCGTTGCTATTCCACAAAAAATCCCTTGATCTTGAGCTAACCGAATCGCTTCGCGGGTGCTGTCTAGCACCTTAGAATCACCAGTTATCAAGGTTCCGTCTATATCAAAAAAAATGGCTTTTATCATGGCTCTCCCTCGTTCAAAATAAATCGATTTGACTTGGATTCAATCCTTCATAATCCAGTTGAAGAATTTTTTTCAATTGCATAGCATTATCGGCGGCATCTCCACCAGAATTATTATTAAAAATGACGCCAATTTCTGCGGACTCCTCAGCTGCTTGTCTAACCTTAATCCCCAAGTCCTTCAATTCAGCCTCGTTGTAGCGGTATAAAGTACGCTTCTTGCGCCAATCACCAGTCCGATCGTTCCAATACGCTTGATTCCTTCCGTGAAAACGAAACAGACTAAAATTTTTATTCGTCACCGTAGAATCTAACGGAACAGTATCCGGTAATTGCGGTTCATCCACCATCACCAAACTAAAATCCAATGTTCTCATCAATTGTTTTGTTTTCTCAATTAATTCTTCAGCATACCAACTGTAATCTCGCAGTTCTATCGCTACAGGTAAATCAGGGAATAACTCCCGCAGTGTCTCTAAATAAGCGACGTTTTCTTTTGTACACTTAAATTGTGCCGGAAATTGTGCTAAAAAGCAAAATAACTTTCCACTTTCGATCATCGGCTTTAATGTTTCAAGAAAATGCTCCTGCATCGCTGCTATAGAAGGATAACTATCCTGCCATTTAGCCTGTCCTGTAAATCCCGCATATAGCTTAACCACAAAGCGAAAATCAGCTGGAACTTGTGTCAACCAGTTCTCAACCGAGCTCTTTTTGGTGATTCCATAATAATTCGTATCTAGCTCGACCAATGGCAGGTAACCGGCATACTCATACAAAGAAGAGGTCTTCTTACCAGTCAAGCTGCTGTGTTCATTAAAAGAAGTTAATCCAATTCGAATCATAGTATCCTAGCCTCCCTTTGTTTCATAGTATACAATAAGCATAGCAAAAAATTAGCAACAATGCGCTAATAACGAATGGAGTAATGATGATGAAACGGATTTTGATTTTACATACAGGCGGAACGATCTCAATGAGTCAAGATGCCGATGGTGCTGTACGTCCAGACAAAAAGAATCCTTTACTAGCGGCTGGGCAGGAATTACGTCTGCCAGCTGATATTGAATTGATCGTGGAAGATTTTTCTAACCTACCTTCCCCCCACATCACTGTTGAGACAATGTTTGATTTGAAAGAGAGAATCAAGTCCGCTAAACAAGAAGGTCTGGACAGTGTCGTTATTACCCATGGAACAGATACTCTGGAAGAAACTGCTTATTTTCTAGAGATGACCATTGGTGATTTAATGCCGATTATTTTAACTGGTGCGATGCGTTCTATCAATGAATTAGGAAGTGACGGTCTTTACAATTTCGAATGTGCGATTCGTGTAGCAGCTTCAGACAATGCTATTGGTAAAGGTGTGCTCGTTGTCATGAATGATGAAGTTCACAGCGCTCGTTATGTAACAAAAACCCATACAACAAATGTAGCAACTTTTCGGACCCCGACCTTGGGACCCATCGGCCTAGTCACGAAATCAAAGATACTTTTCAAGCAAGAATTGCCTAAAACAACTCGCTATGATATCAACAGCTTTGACGCAATGATCCCAATCATTAAGGTTTTTGCAGGAATGCAGGGCGACTTCTTCGAGATCCTTGATCAAGCCATTACAGTCGATGGACTAGTAGTTGAGGCGCTCGGTGCTGGTAACTTGCCTCCGCAAACCTTACCGCCTTTTTATCATTTATTGGAACAAGGTCTACCGATTGTCCTTGTTTCACGCTGCTTTAACGGTATCGCTGAACCAGTTTATGACTATCATGGCGGTGGTGTAGAGTTGGCACAACATGGTGTCATCTTCTGCAACGGAATCAATAGTCAAAAAGCTCGTTTAAAATTATTGATTGCGTTAAATGCTCACTTATCAAAAGAAGAATTAAAACACTTTATGGAAGAGTAGGTCCATTCTTTCAATTATTAAAATCTGAAGTATGAACAAAGCAAAAAGAAGTTAAATCGATTATTCCGATTTAACTTCTTTTTTGCCATAATATATTCGCTTCACAAGCAAGCTGATCACCGAGGCGAATCTCATGACGGGTTTTTACTTCTTCGTCTGCGACAATTTCGTAGAAGCTTTCGATATCATTACCGTACAATACTTCCTTATCGAATTTTACATTCACATATGTTGGATCATGATGTGTCATAAAATCATAGCCTAGTACATCGATCAACCAATTAAAATACATGGCATTGTTCACGTGATGATTACTGTCAAGGTCATAGTAGCGTACATGATACAATTGCTTCAGATCTCCTTCGACCTTTTCAATCTTCGGCCAGCGGCGAATTTTCTTGACCTGTGGTGATTCATAGGGTGCCATAAGATTTGCGTCGACACTGCTCATCTTGCGATTTTCGATGTCCATCAATACAAAAGACATATCGATTTTCAATAATTCTGCACCCTCTGCATCGTAGACCCAATAACTTCGATAGCAAAAATAGCGGTTGAATTCTGTTGGCTCGGTCACAATCGTAACCTTTTCGCCAACCTGAGGTAAACGATGGATTGCTATTTCCGTTTGTGTAATCACCCAAGTTATACCTAAAGTATTGATATAATCTGTTCCCCGCTCCAGCTCATCGCTTTGATCAGATGAGGCCTTGATAGCAACACTTAATAAAGCTGGAAACGTCATATTCTGGTTGATATCGCACTCATAATATGCGACTTCATGATGAATGGTGTATCTCTTTCCCAATTACTTTCCTCCTAAAGCTAAGACGCGATCTACCGCATCTCCGTAGGTCTCCCCAAAAATATTCAGGTGAACCAGCAGATAATAAAGTTGGTAGATAGCCAGTCGATCTTGCCAACCTTCACGCATCGGCATAATTTCTTGATAGCTGTCAATAAATTCATGACGGAAGCCGCCAAATAGTTGGGACATAGCAATATCCATTTCTCGATGACCATAAGAAACTGCCGGATCTACAAAGACCGGTCGGCCTTGCGTATCAAAAAAAGTATTGCCGCTCCAAAAATCGCCGTGCAATAAAGTTGGTTCAAAAGACATTGTACCCCATTTTTGATAAATCCACTCTTTAAATAACTGATAATTTTTTTCTCTGCGTGCCGTCCAATGGTTTCGCCCATTAGCAATTTCTATCTGGACCTCTAATCGATTTGTCAAATAAAAGTCCCACCAGTTATCTGAAGGCGTGTTGATCTGAGGCAATAGACCCATGAAATTATTTCTTTTATAACCAAACTTGATTGCTTTGATTTCGTGAAGCTTGCCAAGTTCATGAGCCAAGTCTTGTTGATTGCCTTCTCCAGGCTCGATCCACTCCATCAAAAGATACGCCGCATCGGCATAACTTCCATGCTGATAAACCTCTGGTACTCGCACTGCGTTTCCTAGTTCTGCTAATCCATCGACCTCCGCTTGAAAAAAATCTGCCGACATTTGCGGATGGTATTTCAAAAAATAATTATTTTTTCCATCTGTTACCCGATACGCCTGATTGATATCTCCGCCGCCAATCGGTATTGCTTTTGTTTGCATGTTTAAATAATTCAGCAACTCATCCATTTCGTCAACTCCTTACAACAAATAGATTTTCTGCAGATCTTTGATTTCATGTGTGGATATCCCGATCCCTTCATGAACAAACTGTCCCACTGTTCCATAATGTTCTTTGATTTGTTCAAAACTAGTCTCTAAATAGACCTCCTTAGCAGACATCATATCTTCGATCCCGTGTAACGCCTCAGCTGATATACCTGCGAGCTCTGCTTTTTTGTACATCTCCTGTACGACTTTCTTTAAATACCGATTCGTCGCCAAATAATCTTCTACAATTGTTTCACTGTCCACGCCTAAGCAATGTAGCAAAAGTATCGCCGCGAAGCCTGTCCGATCTTTTCCAGCTGTGCAATGAAAAAGTAGGCTCTCATCAGCTTTATGATTGTCTAATACTAAATCAAAAAATTTACGGTATTGACCGCGAATGTGCTGATCAGTCACAAAATGCTTATACACTTCAACCATCTGTTGAAGGGCATTTTCACCATCCTGCATTCGCTGCATCATTTTTTTGGGCGAAGCCGATGCCGTTTCGGTCTCCTTGAGTGGGAAAATCGGTAAAAAAATATTCGAAGCCTCGGGTATTTCTTGATCAGGCTGGGCAGTTCGTTCCTCAAGTGAACGAAAATCAACAACTTTTTTGATACCGTACTCGCTTAAATATTGTTTATCCTGTGCGTCTAAGTGATTGATGTTAGCAGATCGGATCAATTTGCGATGGGCAACTTCTCGACCGTCCGTTGTTTCATAGCCACCCAATTCTCGTATGTTTTCAGCATGTCGAACAGCTAAATGTTTAGACATCCAACCAACCTCCTTTTTGCTAAAAGTATAGCACATCAAAAAAGAAAACGCTTTTCATAATAGAAACAACATTGTGTCAAGAATGTGTGCTCCTCCGTTCCCACAGCACTTTATTAGAGGAAATTTTACCTTATGATCATACAAAAAAGGCCTCACGAACTTGCTCAACTTTTGAACAATAAGACCAAAATATTTCTAAATTGCTTCTCAAATTTCGAAATATTTTTGCTTATTGCCGATAAAGTTAGTTCGTGAAGCCGAACATGGATATACCTGCTGCAAAGCGATTTATTCATGTGAAAATTATATACTTTTTAGTATTAAGCTAATGCTCCCATGGGATCCCATGGTGACAAAATGGTCGGTTCTGCTTCAAAAGCAGCTAATTGTTCTGGTGTCAAAAGTTCTTTCCGAACAACGATTTGATACGTATACTCGTCCATCCATTCATCACTCATTACAAAGAAACCTTTGTCACCAACTTTTTCACCCCAGCTATTTTCGACTTTCCATTTTTTCGCTTGATTATCAATCAAATCTACACCCGTTAGTACCATCGCATGAGTCATCAAACTTTCGCCGTAGTCTAACCGTTCTGCTTTAGTCATTGTCAGATCAACATCAAATAGGTCCTCAACATCATAGGCATCTAAAGCCATAATGCCGCTGTCCCGAGTAGATGACTGGCCTACATCACAGCCAAACCAAACAGATTCGCCTTGCTCTAGCTGTTTGATCGCCAACGCTTTGAAGTCATTCATTTCAAGGTTCAAGTATTTCACTTGTTTCCCATCAACTACATTTCCTAACATATCCACAGTGTATGACTTCATAAAAGGCTTATCTTCCGTTGGCGCATTGATGATACTAACATAATCATCTAAATCCACTCCTACGTATTTCTCATAGAAGCTTTGAGGCGTCAATCCTCTATCTAAATGATAGTTTTTTTCATCATCGCGATATTCGAAATCAAATACAGTTGGAGGTGTCCCTAATGAGATCGCTAAAAGATTATAGACTTCTTGCAGCATCGCCTCACGGTTGGCTTGTATTTCTTCAGAAGTAGCATCTTCTGCCACCATTTGTCGCAATAGAACGGCATGTTTGCGTAACAATTTGTTCAAATAATTGTTTAAATCACGTGAATTCGAGCTGTTGCTGCTTTCTGGCATTACACTTTTCGGTACGACACCATATTTTTGGAAAAGCGACACGATCATGTCCCATTGTCCACCATCTTGTTGGGGTGTTTGCAGTAAAAAGGCTACTTCTCGACTCGCCACGGACTGTTCTGCTGTATTTAAAATATTCTCATAGAAATAATTCGCTTTTTCATATTTATCCCAAAAGAAAGTATAGTTTTGGGAAAGTTCAAAATCCTTCAACTGAAATGTCGTCAATAATTTATGGCGGAAGGTATTCAGCGCCGCAAACATCCAGCAGCGTCCAGATTGTTTTTGATTTGCTACTTTTCCAGTTGCAAGATCAATTGAGAAAACCGGCGTATTCTCAACATGTGTCTGTATATTCTCTGCTGAAGCTCGAATACCATTTTTTACTACGCCTCGCTGCAGCGCGACTTGTTTTGAGTTTTTAGCAAAAGCTTCACGAAAAGCGTGGGTTCGTTCATTAGTAATTTTTGACATAAAAAAAACGCCTCCTTGCACCTCATTTTACGCTTAATGGGGCAAAGAGACAATTAGTTTACAAACTCGGCTGTAAAACCCGTTTTCCTTTTTTTATCCATTGACCAACACGTCTGCTTGATAAGGCTGCGGTCAGCAGCATGCTGCCTATAAATAATAAGACTAGCTCTAGCGAACTGATTTCAAAATCATACTCCAGTGCTCGCAATCCCTTGACTAAAAAACCATGGAGCAAATAGACCGTTAACGTATTTTTTCCCCAATTAGAGAAAAAATGACGTTCTTTTGGAACCAACAGTAAAAAGGCAATAATTCCAATCAAACCTGCCACGAAAAAGAGCAAGCGTTGCGGTCCGCCGAGTAGTGGATGAGCCAAGTAATCCTCATAAGGTTTAGACCCAAAGACCCAATACTTGTTGATCAAATCATTTCCCTGAATAAACAGAAACAGGCCGCTAAACAAGAGGAGCGCCATCCATTTCTTAGGATAGGCTTTCAACTTTTCGACCCAGCTTTTCGGGATTACATATCCCACCATAAAATAAGGAAAAAAAGCCAATGTTCGTTGAATCGCTAAATAACGATCAAAAATCGGGAAGTACCCAACCAAGAGTGCAAGAATCACACTTCCTATCAAAACCTGCTTCACAGAAAAATAGTTTATTAAGTGTAGCAGGACGTTCCATCCGAACAAACTCAATAAAAACCAAAGCGACCATTGCGGAATTCCAAGATCCAAACTAAAAGAGTCCTGCAGGCCAATTAAGGTGTAATAGCATGAATAAAGTACTTGGAAAAAAAGATATGGAAGCAATAACTTCTTCACTAAACTCATAATTGGCTTGGGGCCATTTTTAGCGAAATATCCTGAAATCAGAATAAACGCTGGCATGTGAAAAGTAAAAATGAAATAGTACAAGTCATTGTACAATGGGTGATCATCCATGAATGGCTGCAAAAAGTGCCCAAACACAACTAAAATCATCAAAAAAAGTTTTGCATTGTCAAAATAGGCATCACGTTTTTCCATCCTGTCCCTCCTTATCATTATTAGTATAACGAGGTTTTTTTTTAGTTTCAAAGAGATCACACTAGTTTAGAAAAAGATCATGTTTTCCTCAATATTTCTCTCACATTTAACACGTTTATTCATGAAAAATTCACTTTTTAGGTGTAAAAAAATAGAGACAATCAAATGATCGTCTCTAGCAACTCCGGCAGTAGGACTCGAACCTACGACATCATGATTAACAGTCATGCGCTACTACCAACTGAGCTATGCCGGAAGAATACTTTATTATAATATCAATTTTTAAATCATCATGCAATCCTAAATGTTCAATATTTGATTGAGCTGTAGGATAAATCTATTTTAAGAGAACTAGAGGAATTTTTATGCCAAGAAGACTCCATCAAAAAAGAAAAAATCATAGACCGAAAATCGGTCTCTTTATCCTAATAATCATCCTTCTAACAATAAGTGGGATTTACATTGAACATATTCGCAATCAGCACAGCGCTGTAGAAAAGGCTGCTTCTGCTAAGCTAACCCACTCACCCGACACCACAGCTGCACAGATAGTCGAGCCTAAAGATGCTGTTTCTGCCCGTATTGAACAGGCACTAGTAGAAAAAAACTTCAGTGGAACTATTCTGATCTTTCGACACGGTCAAATAATTTTGAACAAAGCTTATGGCTGGAAAAATCAAGCAAAAAGAATCCAGAATACAGTCGACACACAATACTGTATCGGCTCTGTTCAAAAAGGCCAAACTGCCTATCTAATCATGCAAGCAGTCAAGGCTGGTAAATTACGCTTGAACGAAAAGCTAAGTACGTTTTTCCCACAAATACCTAACAGTAAAAACATCTCTATTAAAGACATGTTAAACATGAGCTCTGGCTTACGTATTGATGAAAAAAGAATCGGTGCCTTAAAGACGACGGATACAAAAGAAATACTAAATGAAACCATCCGCCAAACAACTGTAGCTCAAGATGCTGGTTATTCTTACCAACCGGTAAATTATGTCCTATTGGCAGGTATTTTAGAAAAGCTTTATCAAACAGACTATAATACTTTGTTTGATAAAATAATTAAGGTGCCGATGAAATTGAATGAAACTAGTTTTTATTCAGAGAAAAATACAAATCAGACACTCTCCTACTCTCTATCCGCTGCCGGTCCAATCTACACTCCAACAGCCGCCTCTTCCTATGCAGATGAGTTAGGAACAGGGAATGTTTTTATGTCAGCAAAAGATTTGTATACTTATCTTCAGGCGCTTTTCAATGATCAGTTCTTAACGAATCCTGAACGGACTAAGCTATGGTATGCTTATCCAGGCGAAAAATATGCCAGCGGTCTCTACAATATGACAAATAGTTATCACACACGCGGTGTTAAAGCTCGCTTTGAAACAGTTGCTGATTTTTCTAAGGATGGACAAGATGGTGTTCTTCTACTTTCAAACGTTTGGAATCAGCCTAAGGGGTACAACAATCTTGCTGGTCAATTGTATAAAATAGTCGCCACTAACACCTAATGACGACTATTTTATAAATAATTCACATCAGACTTTTCTAATCAGTTTTTTTATACTCAGGGAGTTGACAAACAGCCTTTACTTCGCTATTCTATATCTTGTGTTAAATAACTATGCCGCCTTAGCTCAGCTGGTAGAGCGCCACCATGGTAAGGTGGAGGTCGTCGGTTCAAGCCCGACAGGTGGCTCTTCTAAAACCTTGAGAAATCAAGGTTTTTTTATTTTATCTATATTTCTTTCGAGCATACCAGCATAACATGAGGCAACTGATAAGCCTAAAAGAATCCCTCCAAAAATATCTGTGATCCAGTGTACCCCTGATAACAGTCTTCCTATGACTAGGAAAAATAGCCCAATCAAGCAAAGATAGGATACAATTTCTTTTATCCTGCTTTGATCTTTCAACACACAAAAAGCAGTGAGTAAGACTGTAATTGCAAGAAATGTATGACTTGATGGATAAGAAGGCTCCAATTGTCCCTCCACTAAGATCGGTCGATAATTAATGACTACGTGTTCAAAAAAGATATAGACAGCAGCTATCCCGGCATAAACAAAGCCTAAATAGAGGATCTCTTGATCGACTAATGACATTTTCTTACGCGTAATTAGCTGCCAAAATCCGTAAATGGCAAAACAGCTCACGACCAATAATGGGAAAATTCCTATTATTTCTGTCACACGGTACCAGAACAAGTTCGTTCCAATTATATTCAGAAAATATTTATTGATCGTTGCAAATCCTACCTCAGACTGTTTCGGCCCCACCTTTTGTACGTCGATTACTTTCAAACTAATTGTATATATAACAAAAAGTAAAAATAATCCTATAGCGTTTCTCAATCGTTTCAGCTTTTTACTCATAGACTTTTCTCCTAACTCTTCTATTTGGATGTTATCCAAACAAAAAGTATCAGAATCGTCTAAGTACAAAAAGAATCGCATCGTCACTGGTATGTGACGATGCGTATCAACGCTTATCTAACGCGCTTAATCCTTTGACAGCTAAAATTATCAATAGATAGGTTGAAGGGTAAGGATGCCTAGTCATAATAAAAAGTAATGTACCGAACAACGTTAAAATCAAAGAAATTTTTATGACAGATGTCTGATCGCTGGTAGCAAACATAATTTCGTAGACCCCAAACAACGTAGTTAAAATAATAAAAATTGAAAGTATAATCTTTAATGCTGCCGTTTCAGGCGACAATTGCAACATCGAAACAAAAACAATGCGGCTTTCTTGGGTTTGAGCAAAAATAGGCAAAAAAAGCAATAAACCGGTCATGCAATCTAGGATTCCCAACAACAGACGCTGAAATTTCTGTTGCTGCTTTTTCTTATCATTTTCAGCAATTGAGATTAACTCACTATTAGAAAGCAGCTCATCAATTGATACATCAAAAACTTGAGAAATTGCCTTTAATGACTCGATGCTGGGAAATCCTCTTCCCGATTCCCATTTTGAAATTGCAGTTCGTGAGATAAACAGCTTCTCAGCTAATTCTTCTTGCGTCCAATGCTTACTTTGGCGTAATTGTTTCAGTTTTTCGTTAAAATCCACTCTAACTCTCCTATCCATCTTGCTTTATACCAAGCATAGCATACTAAAATGGAACTTTTACAGTAAGAAAAAGCCAGAGAAACATTCTCTGACTCTTCCTGAGTATTAATTTTTTAATTTACTCGTCTTCATCATCATCACTGTTGATTCGTTCATTGACATGACAAATATTACTTGCGGCTGATTCGACTAAGGCCATCTCAGTCCCGATTAATTCACTATTAATGAAATCAATGACCATCGGCATATTCATTCCAGCATATAAATCGATGGATTGACCTTCTAAAATCATGTGGGAAACAACATTACAAGGCGTTCCACCCATTAAATCTGCCAATACAACAAATTCATCTAATTCAGCAATCACCGCTTCGAATTTAGTGCGAAAATCTTCTGCTGATTCTGAAGGAAGTAATCCTACTGTATAAATATTTTCCTGAGGTCCCATGATCATTTCCGTACTCTTTTTTAATTCTTCGCAAAAGAGTCCATGGCTGACTAAAACTAAATTTTTACTCATTTATTTTCTCCTAGTTCTTCTAATGTACCAAATCTAAATAAGTCGTCTATTCGAATTATTTAGAAATCACACCCATTGCTGACAATGCGACACAAACAACCAATACGATAAAGATTGCTTTAGTGGAAGTCATATTCTTTTTACCTAACATCCAGTAAACACCACCGACGATTCCAGCTGGTAGTAGGCGCGGCAAAATCATATCCAAGTTGTTTTGCATGTTAAGAGTCACATCTCCAATACTAGGAGCCCAAGAAAATTTCACATTAATCATCGTTGCGACTAGTGCACCTACCATGAATACTCCAAGCAAAGTTGCCGCATCAGTTAAGGCTGTCAAGCGATGCTGCATCGTTGTCACTAAAGAAATCCCTTCACGATAAGCAAACTCTAGTTGTTTCCAACGGAAAATCATGACCGCGATTTGAGCAACGATCCAAATAAATATGCCTGTTGGATTTCCATTGATCGCCATATTCGCAGCTAAAGCTCCGAATATTGTCGGAATCAAAGCTGCAAAAATTGAATCTCCGATTGCGGCAAATGGCCCCATCATACCGGCCTTCAGCCCTGAAACTGTCTGCTTCCCACCGATTCCTTCTTTTTCTTCGATCGCTAAATCGATTCCGGTAATAATTGTATTGAAGAAGTTTGATGTATTGAAGAATTGTGTATGCGTCTTCATTACTTCTTTTAATTCTGGTGTATCGTCACCATAAATCTTCCGTAATTGCGGTAAAATTGTATAAAGATAGCCTGATCCTTGCATCCGTTCATAGTTCCAGCCTAGCTGGAATGTGAACAAGCTTCTACGATTGATCTGCTTAAAATCTTCCTTGGTTAATTTGTAATTAGATTTCGTCATCTTCGATCTCTCCTTCATCTGAATCATTGAAAGCATCATCTTTTTTAGGTGCTGGCGTATTGGGGATCATTTGCCCATTCTTATAGCTGATTGCTGCTAAAGCAAAACCGATCAACGCGATCGCCAACATAGGTAATGCATTGAAGATACCGCTGAAATCTTTTACTACACTTGCTACCCCTGTCCCTAATAACTGCATATTCGTAAAGACAGTTCCTAATAAAGCAGTTAAAGTGAATCCCAAAATCAAGTAAGGGAAATGTTTCTTGACTGGCAAATAACGCAGTAAGATCGCAAAACCGACTGCTGGTAAAACAGCACCTGCTACAGATAATCCGTCACCCAACCATTTTAGGTCGCTGTTTAAGACCGCTACGACTTTTTCTACTAATCCGCCGCCGAAAGCTAAAGCTAAAAATACTGGGATCATCCGAGATAATGACCACGGCAAAGCACCCATCAAGAAGTTTCGTTCAATCCCTTTATAATTCATTTCATCAACTAATTTGTCGATACGATGTGCAAAGAACGTATTTGCAAAACGAGCTAAAATATCCAATTGAATCATCAAACTAGCTACTGGTACTGCGATCGCGGCAATTGCTTGCTCTGGGTTCATTCCTAAAGCTACTGAGAAAGCTGTCGCTAAAATTGTTCCAGAGTTGGCATCAATTTTTGAAGCTCCGCCAAATGTTCCAACGCCTAAAACAGTCAACTGCATACTACCACCAATAATAAGTCCGGCTTTTAAGTCTCCCATGACTAATCCGGCGAATAAACCGGCAAAAACGGGAGCACTTAGTGAAGAATAAATTTGTAACTCATCTAAAATCTGATACCCTGCATATAATGTTAATAATAAGATCTGCCACCATAAGATATCCATTCTTGTATCCTCCTATTTCGTTAAAAGACTCATAAAATCTTCTGCTTTATCACTTGGTACCATTTGAGCGATTAAACGAACCCCTTTATTATTCAGTTCGTTAAACACTTCGACATCTTGATCAACCACATTGATTGATTTCGTAATAGAGCGAGTTTCACTTGACTGTGACATGTTTCCGACATTGATTTCTTCGATCGGTACACCTAATTCAACCATTTTTAATAGGCGATCTGGTTTACGTACAACGATCAATAAACGTTGAGAATCATATTTTCCAGCTAAAATATTATGTGCCGCTTTTTCAATTGGCAGCACGCTGAGCTTTACCCCAGCTGGTGTCGCTAGTTTCAACCCACTTTTTTCGATGTCGTTTTGAGCAACGTCATCATCAACGACCATAATGCGCGAAATATTTAATTTCGTTGTCCATAAATTTGCTACTTGTCCGTGAATTAGGCGCCCATCAATTCTTACTCCGATAATACTCATAATTATCCTTCTTTCATTTCTTTATATAGTGGTTCTTTAATTAACTGGATCTCTGGTTGATACGTACCTTCTGTTTCAAAGATAACGATTTCATTTATTCCTTTTGTTAATAATCCTTTAGGTATATACAACGAAAGCGTCGGTCCTACTTCCCAAAAACGGCCGATGTTTGTTTGATTAACGAAAACAACGCCTTTTCCAAACTTCGATAAATCAATAAAACAGTCCTCAATTTCATCCAAGGTAGTTTCGTAGCGATAGAAGCTTGGTTGATTTGGCTGCCATTCGTTTGAATAATCAACTTTCTCACAAGAATCTAGCGGCAAACAATACTGCTCCCAATTAGTAACAAAATGTAAATCTGCCATCACTCCAGTGCGTATTCCTTTTTTTTGAGTTTCTGCAAATAATTTATGTCCATAATTAACTCTGCCCATATTTTCAATCAAGATATCGATTTGATTGTTTTCTTGCGTCATGGAGAGGTTTATATCTTCACCTATTTCGGTTTGATACTGTGTTGCTTGCAACTCTTGGTTTACAAAAAAATGACTGCGATCACGACCATCGATCACTCTCAATCTTTCTTCTTCCCCATCCTTTTCAAGCATCGTTCGATAAAGCAAGTAGCCAGTATTTTGTCCCAACTCTTCCATCGTTTGGGGATATTTCGACTGAATCGGTTCACTAATAGTAGTCAAAGTAGCAAACAAGCTGACTTTTTCGGTTAGTGGAATGTTTTTCTTCTCCAATGATGGTTTGATCAAAGGCGTCATTTGTTGAATCTCAGGAAAGTTTTCTCGAATCATTTTTTGCAATGCAAAATACTTTTCTGTTGGGTTCCCTTGTTCATTTAAGGGGGCGCCATAATCATACGAAGTGATTTGCGGTAAATCAATCGCACCACGTGCAGAACAACCATTCATAAATCCAAAATTCGTCCCGCCATGAAACATATACAAGTTGATACTGCCTTGGACTAGGACCTCTCTCACTGCCTCAGCCAGCTCTTGCGGATCACGTTGTATGATTGGTTCTTTCCATCGATTGAACCAACCGTCCCAAAATTCCATACACATCAGCGGCCACTTCTTATCATGCTCATCAAAGAAACGCTGCATTGATGCAAAATTTTCTTTTGCCTTAGAACCAAAATTCCCAGTAACTAGAATATCTTCATCAATCATACTGCCAGCTCTTAGGGTCGCTCGCCAGGGTCCGTCTGATGTGAAGAAAGGCACTGTAATCCCTCGACCACTCATTAAATCGCGGATTGAACGTAAGTACGCTTTATCTTCTCCATAGGAACCATACTCATTTTCAACTTGTATCATCAATATATTGCCACCGTTAGTAAACTGATGAGGGACTATTTTATTCATCAATACGTCATAATAATCAGCAACGTGCTTCAAGAAAGTGGTTTCATTCGAACGTATACGAATGGGCTCGTTTAAAAGCCACGCTGGAAAACCGCCAAACTCCCACTCTGCACAAATGTATGGAGAAGGACGAACGATTGCATACAATCCTAATTCTTGAGCAGTCGTTAAAAACCGTTCTAAATCTAAAATACCGTCAAAACAAAATTCATTCTTTTTGGGTTCATGTAAATTCCAAGGTACATATGTCTCGACTGTGTTGAATCCCAAAGCTTTCAAATTATAAAGTGAATGGTACCAATCTGAAGGATCTACACGGAAATAGTGAATTGCTCCAGATAAAATCTTAAAGGGCTCACCATTCAAAAGAAAATCTTCTTTAATTTCAAAAATATTCAAGCGCTCACTCCCAATTGAAAACGTTTTTAATATATTAATATATTAAATTACTCCGTATAGAAAGTCAATTCTTTCTATTCTTCCGCGATGTGGTAAAATCAAGCCATAGAGGGAATCAAAATTTTTCTAATGAAATTTTTATTCCCTATTCATTTTTTGTCTTGGAGGAATAGTATGGCTATACCAAAATATCAACTTATAAAGGATGATCTGAAACAACAAATCATCTCCGGTAAATTTGAGAACGGTGACAAATTTTATACTGAAGCTGAGTTAGCTGAAATGTTCAACGTCAGCTCGATAACTGTCATCCGTGCACTAAATGAACTAGTAAAGGATGGCTTTATCGTTCGGCATCAAGGTCGTGGCTCCTTTGTCTCACGAGCTCGTAAAGGAAAATTGGTTGAATTTTCCGACATTGAACTGTTCCCAATTAATCATGATCAAGTACGGGTCTTGTCAATCGTTCGCGGAAATGATCCTCAATTTTTAAGCAGGCTCGGCCTGCCTGATACAGCTTTTTATTGCTGTATCGAACGGCTTCGCACAACGGAAGATATCCCCTACATGTATCATCGAACTTATTTACCAGAACAATATGTGAATTCAAACTACTCAGATTTGAGCCACTATAATTCGATTTATCAACGCTTTAAATTGGATTACAATATCCATATGAATGAAGAAGATTTTACAGAAACCAACGAGATCATATTTCCTACTCCGGATGAAGAGGCAGATAAATTACAGATCCCTCCTGAGGAACCAACAGTTCTGCAAGTTCGAGTAACCAAACGAAAAGACACACAACAGATACTAGAATACGTCGAGACTTATAAAAAGTGGAACTTCTACAAAATTGAGTTAGTTTCAAAAAATACTTAACTCTTAGATCGAGCTAACGCTCGATCTTCTTTACAGCAATTTTTGTAAAGTGCCGCTGTACATTGATTGGATTCACGTGGCCTGTCGTTCTTTCTTGAGCGTTGGCCATTCCTGTTGCCATACAGAACTTCAGCAAATCTTCAGGCGGCATCGCTTGAGTCAGCCCATAAGCAAAGCCCGCAATTGTCGAGTCACCAGAACCTACTGGATTAACAACTTTGATTGTTGGAATCGTCACTCGATAGAATCGGTCTCTATGTTTGGCGAGTGCTCCTGCTTTGCCTAATGAAACAACGATCCATTCGATTCCAGCAAATAGTGGCTGCTCTAATGCTGTTTGGATATCCTTCAATTGTTCAATAGAAAAATCTTGCTCCAGTAACACTTCTAATTCTTCTAGATTAGGTTTGATCAAATAGGGCTTTACTTGCCCTTTTAAAACTTGCTTCAAACTTTCACCCGAGGTATCAACAAGCGCCTTGACTTCCTTTTCTCGAGCTACTTGAACCAGCTTTTGATAAAAGTCTTGCGGCAATCCCTTCGCTAAGCTTCCTGAAATGGTGACAATATCCGTTTGCTCAAGCAGTTCTTCAAATTTTTTCAAAAAAGCGATTTTCTCTTCACCTGAGACAGTCGGGCCTGTTTCTAAAATCTCTGTTTGATTTCCTTCATGCAAAATAGCGATTGAATCACGTGTTTCTTCTTTAATGGGTGTAAACGCCTGATTGATTCCAGCCTTATTTAACTCTTCTGCAATAAATTTCCCATGAAACCCTCCAAGAACACCAGTCGCAAGCACCGCACCTCCTAGATCATGGATCACGCGGGTCACATTTAATCCTTTTCCGCCTGCCGTCTTCGTCACCTGATCGGTTCGATTGACGGTATCCATTTTCAGTTTATCCAGCGGGTAGGAAATATCAATCGAGGGATTCATCGTTACAGTTACTATCACGAGACCGCCTCCTAGTTTGCAACAGCTTCTTCGACTACTTGCACTTTGGCATGCCAAGAGCTTGCTGTTTTTGCTAAAACGCTGTTTAAACTTTCGATATTTTTCCGTCCTTCATTTTTCAGCCACTCACGAGCAGCAACCTCTCCTGATTCAATGAAAGGCTTCACACCGTTTTTCCATGTAGCACGTCCGCATAAAACACCATTGAAGGTTGATCCAGACTCGTTAGCAAAGACCAGTGTTTGTTGGAACAGCTCGGTAGAAACGCCCGCACTCAAGAAAATGAACGGCAAGTCCGTTGCTTGGCTTTGTTCTAAGAAGTATTTTGCTGCTTCTGCTTTCGTATAAGCTGTTTCACCCGTTGCAAAGCCTTCAACGAAATTCATATTGACCGGTACTTCGACTTTCAATACATCTACTTTGTATTGCGGTTTTGAGAATTCTTTCATCATCTCATTGACCTTATGTGGTTTCACCTTTGCATAGTCAATTGAACCGCTATCGGCGTTTTGGGCGTCATAAGAAATTAATTCTAAATAAAAGGGAAGGTCTTCTTCTGCACACTCGCTGCCTAATCGTTCAATGAAAACCTGCTTTTGATGATTGATTTCCGGCTCTTCATCCACGTCATAATATAGTAAGAACTTAATTGCAGCGGCCCCTTGTTCCTTTAAACGTAGTACAGACCAATCGGCTAATAAATCAGGAAGACGCCCTGGTGTTGTCGCATCATAACCCGTTTTTTCGTAAGCCAGCAATAATCCCGCCTCTTCATGTCGCGCTTTTGCAGCTGGCAAACCATATTCTGGATCCAATAAAATCGAGGAAGCATAAGGTGTCAGCTCACTAGAAACCAATTCCTTGAAGCCTTCAATATGCTCGTCCGTTGGCTCCACATCCAGCGCTTTGATCATTTTCTTCAATGCGCCTCGCTGATCAATCGCTAAAGCACTAATGATCCCATCTTCTGTCGATAAGCGATCCATTGCCGCTTTTTTTCCTGCTGTTAACGTAAGCATGTTTCTTCCTCCCAGTTTGTTACTACTTATATTCATGAATGGTTACACCTTTTACCACACGGTTAACTGTGCCGGTTGGTGAGGGTGTATCGGGTGTATTTGCTACTTTGATAGATGTTAATAACGCTACTGTTTGTGCTACCATGACATAGGCTAGTGCTAAATAGCCGTCTGGCAATAATTGTGCGTCCGTTGTAAATTCAAACGTATCGCCAGAAAAATTTCGTTCACCTGGTTGAGTGATAGCAAAAATACCGGAAGCGATTTCATCTTCGCGAACTTCTTCTAAGACATCCAAATCATAATCGCGGGTATACGAATCATTGTTAACAAAGCCCAGCATCACCGTTTTTTCATTGATAAATGATTTTGGACCATGACGAAAGCCCATTGAAGAATCAAAGACCGTTGCGATCTTGCCTGCTGTTAATTCCAAGATTTTCAACTGTGCTTCTCGTGTCAAAGCAGCTAAGCTCCCTGACCCTACGTAAACGATTCGTTCAAAATCAAACTCGACAATTTTCTCAATCTCAGTCTCACGATCAATCACTTCTTTTCCAAGGAGGCTTAATGTTTTTAAATATCCCTGCTTTTTATCAAGAGCGGTTTGATCAAAACTTAATAATGCGCCTAACAACATACAAGAAAAGCTGCCTGTCATCGCAAAACCATCATCATTGGAACGTACAGGCATCAAGAATAAGAAGCTGTTTGGGTCATTTTTGCTGATTTGAGCTAGCTGCCCTTCTTCCGCACAGGTAATGGATAAATGATGGATCGTTTCAACGACTTGATTTGCAATCTCAACAGCGGCCAAACTTTCAGGGCTATTGCCACTTCGCGCAAATGAAATAAGCAACGTTGGCTCTTCTTTAATCAAATATTCTAACGGCTCTGCCACAATATCTGTAGTGCCGATACTCTCATAACTAAATGCTTGATTTTCTCCCTGCTTGCGTAAATATGGAACTAATGTATCACCTACATATTGCGAAGTTCCTGCACCAGTAAAGATTACTCGTGTCCGTTTTCCCTGTGCCTGCTTTTTGACTTCTGCTAAAAATTGTTCTAACTCTGTTTGTGCTGTTAGATAAAGCTCAAGAGTTTCTTCCCATAATTCTGGCTGTTGCCGAATTTCACGAGTCGTGATCTCTGCACCTAGTTCTTCCAATTTTTCTTTTTCTATTGTAAACATCCTTCGATTCTCCTAACTATTTCGAATATGACGAATCTGATAATGAAATTGATCCGCACGGGCAACACTCAAAGTAAATTCAATGATTTCATTTTTCATATTATATGTCTGGCGAGCTAAATGAAGAACGGGGGCTCCTTCCGGTATCATCAATTGTTTCGCGTCGTCGCTTGAAGCCACACTGGCATACAGCTCTTCATCAGCCAACCGGATTGTTTGATTAAACTCCTCTGAAAAAAGGTCATAAAGCGGTTTGCTTCGTAGCAGCCGATCATCCAATGATAAGAAAAACTTCACCGGCAAATAAGTATCCTCGCACATCAAAGGCTCACGGTCAGCTATTCGCAGCCGACTTAGTTTAAAGACAGCTTCACCTAGCGAAAGATTCAGATGCTCAGAAATAAATTTATCCGCTTCGATTTTTTCAAAAGACAATATTCTAGTTTCGGGATTTCTTCCTAAACTTTTCATCTGCTCAGTAAAGCTATAAGCACTAGCTAAATCTGCCGCATTTTTCTTGATATCAGAGACAAAGGTCCCTTTTCCGTGACGACGATAAATATAGCCGATTCTTTCCAACTCCTGCAGAGCCAAGCGAACCGTCGTCCGACTTACTCCATATTGCGCTGTTAGTTCTCGTTCAGATGGCAGCTTGTCATGGGGAATCATGCTCGTTTCCATTTGATCCTTCAATAAATCGACAAGCTGATGATACAAAGCTTTGTTTTTAAATGAATTTTCCATAAGAGCTCCTTTTTTACTGGTTATAACCACAAACCAATAGTAAGGTGGTTTTTTTTAGTTTGTCAACAAAAAATAGGGAGAAAAATTGCCGATCAATTTGAATCGTTGTTTTAACAACATTTATATCGGAATATTTTTTTACTACAAAGTGCTTGGGAGCATGGATTTATTTCAATCCTCATAAAAAAGGAGCAGTAATCTAATACCAGTTAAATAGTCTTGGGACTTCTTCTTTCAGACAAAAAAAGTGCTAACACGCTGGTTAGCACTTTTCCTACTATATAAATTGTCCATTAAAATACTATTACTGGTGTCCCCACCTCAAGAATTGGGTAAAGCTCATCCATTTTAGCCGGCGGAGTATTGATACAGCCATGGGAACCACGGTACAACCACAAATCTCCACCATAGGCGTATTGCCAATCGGAATCATGGATCCCAACACCTGTTTTATCGATTGGCATCCAGTAACGTACGGGGCTGGCATATTTAGAGCCATCATCATTCAAGCCTCGTAAAATTTGATCGGTTGATTTGCTTGTAACATAATTTACTCCCGGCGGAGTCGGTGTCGATGGCTTTCCACTGACAATATCCGTTTCAAACTGAAGCTGGCCTTCTTTGTAATACCACATATATTGATTCTGCAAATCTACCTCCACGTACGTATTACCGATGCTTGTCTGTACGTTGGGGACTTCGCTCTCTACAACCGGTGTCCGGTTAAAATTCTTCCCTTTTAAAATTTGAGTGCTTAATGCTTCAACCTCTGCAGGAATATTGATCGACCAGCTGTAAATTCCGACTGGAACAGACACTTCTCCACGTTTAGTACTAGTGAAGGCTGTCGGATTTTCCTTAGTGTTGTATTCCCCATTCAAATTGGTCACAAAAGCCGTAACCTTCTCTTGATCAAGCTGCATTTCAGCTTTTTCATTCGTAGTTAACCAGCTAGCAAGTTCTTCAGCCGGAATAACGACCTGTTTTCCGTTGATCGTATAGGTTGCTTCTATTTTGACCAATTTGTTCATTTGATCCTTCAATTTTTTTAACTGGCTGTCATCTTTCGTTAAAATTGGCTGCGCATAATAATCCTCGGCGTTTACCGTCTGCTTGCCGTTCTCTAAATTTTTGATCAACGCCCTTTGAGCTGCTTCAACATCAATCGTATCCCCTTGCTTTTCCGGTACGATCACAAAATCGCCTTCTACCCATTCGATCTTCGCATTCGTCGTAGGTGTCCGAGTGACATTTTTTTGCAGAATCTCATTACCTAAATTTTCGACCAATTGATCAACATACGCCTGATCATAGCTACTAGAAAGTTGATGCTGGCTTCCTAATAGATTATTTATTCCCCATGCAAAAGGTACCTGCTTCTGCTTGATTTGCATAAGCGCCTCTAAATGATCCTTCTGCCAGCCAAGTTCGCTGCGTTTGATTTTCTTCCACAATTTATTGTCTAATGAAATAGCAACAGGTGCTTCAGTCAGCTTTGCGTTAATTTTTCTATTCGCTTGATCAACAGTCAGGCCGCCCACATTAATATTATTGACTTTGGTCTTCGGCAGCAGTCGTTCTGCATAATGGACACTCTTAAAAGAATAGAAGCTGACGAATACAACTAAAACAACCAAACAAATGATAACAATCTTTTTCGTTTTTTCCTGAAAAAAATCTTCCCCAAACCTTTTCAAAACATTTCCTCACTTTTCTTGATTAAAATTCATCTATTCCACGACAGCCACCCCTGCTGCTTGGAACAGATTTTTAAATTTCACTACTATCATATTCTACCAAAAAAATAACGACCCATGTCCAATAATTTATGTTTTTTTTGTGAAAAACTAGTAATTCCTCTCGATAAATATTTTTGTACAGCATTTTTGCCAAATTTCAGATAAAAAATAGCTTTTAAATAAGCTTTCCTGAGTAAAAAGAAACTGAAATATAATTATCTAGCTTTTCTAGCCAGTTATAATTTGATTAGTCTTTGACTATCACGTGAACTTATAGCTATTCGACTCATTAATAGGAACAATGACATTCAGTAAGCTTGCAGCTTCTATAGTTAAGTCTTGATTCACAGTAAAAAAGTAGCTGTCTCTTTGATCTCGAATACTCTCTCGTTCCTTCACTTCTTCGAAAAACAAAATATCAGCGAAGCACCTGATTTTCTTAGCTGTACTTTTCATTTTCCATCATTGCCTTCTGTGCTGTTTACCTTTTCTTAAGAAACATTCTATTATTTTCCCGTTTTTTTCCTGACATAATTTTCTGATTTTTTACAGTAAAATGTCAACATTGCAATTTTAAGCAGCGCTTTCAAAAGAGAGCCGCCAATAATGAGGCGCTGATTCCCCAGCAGAGAGACCTTTTCAATTATTCTTAAAAGAGATTAAGTATTTCAAAAGCTCGGTTTTACCAGTCATTTGTTACATTTGTACATGGCATTGTAACGTCTTGTCACTGGTTTATAACCCATGACATGAAGAAGGATGGTAAAGTATGTCTCGTAGTCGAAATGACTGATTTACACATAAAACTTTTTTGGAGGAATTTACATAATGAAATTTGGAAAAACTCTTGTACTTACAACTTTACTGACAGCTGGTGCTGCATTTGCATTAGGAACAAGCGATGCACAGGCCGCTGAAAATTACACTGTTCAATCTGGTGATACCCTATCAAAAATCTCTATCAAATTTGCAGGCGACAACAGCTTAGTAGATTCAATTGCTAAAGGAAACAAGATTTCTAACGTAGACATGATCTTTGAAGGCCAAAATTTGACAATTGATACTGACGCTAAAGGCAGTTCAACAGTAACACCTGCTCAAGAACAAGCTGCCCCAGCTCAAACAGAACAAGCAACACAAGCTGCTCCAGCACAGCAAGCAGCCCCTGTCCAAGAACAAGCCGCTGCACCTGCTGCCGAAGCATCAACACCAGCAAGTACGAACTCTGCTAAAGAATGGATCGCACAACGCGAATCTAGCGGTTCATACACAGCTACAAACGGTCAATACATTGGACGTTACCAATTATCCGCTTCATACTTAAATGGTGACTACTCTGCCGCTAATCAAGAACGTGTAGCAGACCAATATGTAACTTCTCGTTATGGTTCATGGGAAGGCGCGCAAGCATTCTGGCAAGCAAACGGCTGGTACTAAGCCGAAAAAAATATGAAAAGTCCCTCATGCGAGGGACTTTTTTATTGCTTGTTAATATATATCAGAGTAGAAAAGCTCTTTTGACAGCTTCAGCAACCTCTTCCACTCGCTCAACCATAATATCTGCCTGTGCTTCGGTCAGTTCTTCACGGTCTCCAAACCCATATAAAACGCCTATGCTCTTCACGGCGTTTTTCCTGGCACCTAAAATATCAAACTTGCGATCCCCAATCATTACTGCCGGAGATTTATCCAGATTATTCAATGCATAAGCAATGACATCTGCTTTTTTTGAGCGTTCTCCCGTTAAATCTGCGCCAAAAACCCCCGAAAAATATTTTTCCAGTCCGGTATTCTCAAGAACCTGACGAGCAAAAAATTCTGGTTTTGACGTGGCAACAGCTAAATAGTACTCAGTGGATAATTCTGTTAATAATTCGTCAATACCTGAATACACCGACAATTGCTTGATTCCTTCGTTCCTATAATATTCACGATAAAATTCAATGCCACTTTGCGCTTCACTTTCCGTCAAATCATAAAGCGTCTCTAACATTTCCTTTAGCGGCGGTCCAATAAAACTACGCAGAGCAGCCTCACCAGGACTTTTCAACCCCATTTTTTTCAGCATATAACGGACACTATTCAAGACTCCTTCTCTAGAATCAGTCAATGTCCCATCTAAATCAAACAAAACAATCTTTTTCATTGTCCACCTCCTGCTTCCATCCTACTGATTCCTTTATAAAATATCAACCCAAGGCAATATTCTTGCTAAAAAATTTCATTACACATATACTTACTTTTAGTAAGAACTTAGGAGGAATTTATTATGGATACACAAATTCGAGGGTTACACCACGTTACAGCTATGACTTCTAGTGCCGAAAAAAATTATCGCTTCTTCACGGATATTTTAGGCTTGCGCATGATTAAAAAAACTGTCAATCAAGACGATATTGAAACCTATCATCTATACTTTACTGATGATACAGGTGCTCCTGGAACGGATATGACATTCTTCGACTTCCCACAAATTCCCAAAGGAACAAAGGGAACGAACAGTATTTCACGAACTGGCTTTCGTGTACCTAATGATGCCTCTTTAAACTATTGGCTGCAACGATTCTCAGATTTGAATATTGCCCATGGTGAAATCAAAGAACGCTTCGGAAAAAAATATTTAGAATTTCACGATTTTGATGATCAATTGTTCCAATTAGTATCTGACGAAAAAAATCAAGGCGTTGCCGGCGGAACTCCATGGAAGAATTCAAATGTACCTGCCGAACATGCGATCTACGGCTTAGGCCCAACAATCGTTACCGTAGCAAAATTTGAACATTTGAAACTTGTTTTAGAGAACCTGCTCGGCTTTAAAGAAACAGCCGCTGAAGGCAGTCTGCATCAGTTTGAAGTCGGAGAAGGCGGAAATGGTGCTACGATCCTTGTCGATGATCAGCCAGACATGATCCCAGCTCAAGAGGGCTATGGAAATGTCCATCATTTAGCTTTACGTGTTGCAGATGATGCGGCTCTTCGTGATTGGATAGAAAAAATAAATGCTCTAGAATTTCCAAACTCTGGTTTTGTAGATCGTTTCTATTTCCAATCAGAATACTTCTTAGCTGCACCAAATGTTTTATTCGAACTAGCAACTGACGGACCAGGTTTCTTACAAGATGAGACCTATGATCACGCAGGAGAAATCCTATCCTTGCCACCTCATCTACAAGCAAAACGTGAGGAAATCGAAGAATACGTTCGTCCTTTCGATACGTCTGACGCCAATAAAAAACGTCAATAAGGAGACAGCCATGCTTTTCTATTCAGCTTCAGAACTTACCACCAAACAAAATTATAAATTTCTAACTGGTAGCATCATTCCACGCCCGATCGCTTGGATCACAACGATCAATCAAGAATCTGGTGTGGTAAATGCTGCGCCATTCAGCTATTTCAATGTCGTGGCGAAAGAATTGCCTTTGATCAGTCTCTCAATCAATCGCAACGAGAAGCAGATAAAGGATTCCGCTCGTAATTTGCTGCAGCAAAAAGAAGGAGTAATCCATCTTGTAAATGATACTATATTAACTGAAATGAATCAGTCCTCTGCTTCTCTCCCAGCTGATGAAAGCGAACTGGATAATAGCCATTTGACACTGATAGACAGCCAAGAAATTTCTGTGCCGGCTATCAAAGAAGCTCCGATTCGTTTCGAGGTTCGACTGCATCAATATATTCCAGTTAAGGACAATGCTGAAAATATTATCAGCGACATGTTTATCTTAGAAGTTTTGAATTATCATTTTGAGGAAAGAGTTTTCGATCAAAAACGAGAATACATTGACCCGCTAAAATTGAATCCGTTAGCACGTTTAGCTGGAGATGCTTATGCACATATTGCAGCGACCTTAAATGTAAAAAGACCGAAATAAAAAAGGAGTGGGCTCCTCTGAGCTCACTCCTTTTTTTCACGCAAATCAATAATTTGTACATTTCCATCAATCATTCCGCCAGGACCTTTCAGTTTGATCAATGACATACGCGGATCAAAAATCAAAGACATTTCATCTTCTAAATAGAGTTTTGAATGCTCTTTGATCGGGATGCTGCCGATAGTACTATCAACATTTAACGTGTAATCTGAATGATCCTGTTCCTTATCTAAAACGAGCAGACGGAAACTGATATTTAATGCACAACTACCCGATTTAGAATAGCGCCCCACACCATCATCTAAATCTAAAACAATTCGACTATTTTGATACTTCTCAAGTCGTTTTACTAACTCATCTGCTATATTTATATACATACTTCTCATCACCTCATATAAAGCATAGCACGATTCTATCAATCTCTTAAATACTTTGCTCACAACAAAAAAAAGACAATCATGATTGATTGTCTTTGAAACTCCGGCAGTAGGAC
>NZ_JAFLVR010000036.1 GCF_017315985.1 Candidatus Enterococcus murrayae
TTTTTAAAGCAGTTAACTGATTCTGGATCAGAACATATAAGCTGATTCCCAGACCAATCCAGACGATCGCTAAGAGGAACATCCCCCAGTTCGCCAGCAGATAGGTCAGCTTCTTCTGTTGCGTCCGCTCACAATAAGCCAGATCCTTCACTAAGAAAAAGATGGCTAGGATGAGGGAAAGACCCCCCATTCCCGCAGACAACCAGACAAAATTGTACATCGGTACCACTCCTTGTTCGTTTATCTTTCCTTACGGTGCTGTAGTCAATGTCCAATCCATGTCAGCCTCGTATTTCAATCCAGCGATTCCAGAATGCGCTAGTAACTCTAGTTCAACATGATTAAGACCATATTCCAAATGATAAACACCTCTACCAGAATGATCTGTCAGAGCAACGGTCGTCCCATCAGAAGGAATCACTTTTGTACTCTCAGTCTTCACTAAGCCAAAGCTCTCGTTGTGCTTGTTGTAGTTTTGAACGTCCATCAAAACCCCATTCCTTAGACTGATCGCAGTGGTAGTCGGCAATGTTTTTGATCCACTGGTGAATTGACCCAGCTTTACGGTCAAGTCCCAACCAAAATTGCTTTCATTATCCATGAAACGAATGTAGGGTTTATAACCCGCTTCATAAGAAGCCGCATCTAATTCTTTCTTCTGAGCGGTAGGCTTCACCTCTACATCTCCAAATTTGAAATTCGGAATATTGATCAGTCCCGCATTTCCAATCGGTTTCAAATTCGGCTCATCTGGGTCATCGATACGGACAAAGTTCTCCGCAGTCAATGGTGTTGCGATATTCCCATCAATCTCGATCTCTGCTGGCAGCACTTGGTTTACCGCACCTGTAGCAGTATCAGTAAAGGTAATGTCTGCGTAATTATTCGGTCCAGCATTTGGAATACTGATACCAGTTAGACTAAAACCGCCAACCCAATCCGCAGGTGTTATCGCAATGTTCATAGGCGCGCCACCCGCAGGTGTTACTGTTACTTGTGTAGGCGTGGATAAGCCAGACGCCCAGTTACTTGTTGCCTTGAGTGTGAGATTATTCAATGTAGAAGTTCCTGTATTGGTTAACCGTGAACTCCAAGCAACCGAACCATTATTTGCGACAATTTGCGGCGTTGGTGTTAAGTCAAGACTCGCTGTAGTGCTTCGTGCTTGATAATGATAGCGAATCTCTTTGGCTCCTTTGACATTATTCACAGCATAAGAAGGAGAAGGATTCACCGTTCCCGGCGCATCCGTCACATTTTCCCAGCCGACATAGTCCCAAACATCGCCACCAGTATCTGTGACTGTGGCAGAAGCTGTTCCAGTAAAGTTGTCATTGTCATCCATCGTACTTGTTTTCGGATTTCCAGCCATTGGTACTAAGGTTGAGCCATCTGATTGATTGACCCATTTTTCGGTGATGGTGTGTTGTTTCTTTTTATAAATGTAATAAATATCTTTATTCCCAGTGATATTGTTTAGAGAAACTGGGACTGACTTATTATTTAATGGTCCAGAAATCCCCTCTTTCCAACCAGTATATTCCCAATCTGTATTCAAGCTATCCGTTTTATTTGCAGCAGGGGCTCCAGTGAAATTACTCCCATCTGCAACAGCATCGGTAGTGTCCCAGCTTCCACTATTGATCGATGTATCACTACTGTCTATATATTTTTCTTGTAGAGCATGTAATTTTCTTTTTTCATAGACAACTGTAATTTTCCCTTCATCATCAAATGCTTGAATCGATTTCGACTGTGTATAATCAATCGTGGGGCTAGGCGGATTCGTCGTATTCAACGTTCCTGGTTTTGTAGGACCTTGATACCATCCTTGCAATACATAGCCATCTCCCCCGGTTATATAAGAGGTTGGCAACTTGCTCATTGAATGAGTATACTGCTCTTCTTTCACATCGGTTGTTTTTCCTTGTGTAAAACCAGTCGGCGGTGTCAAGGTCACTCCAGTCTCATCTACAAAGCTTTCCATTACTCGGAAGCCTTTCATAAAGAAGGTAATTTTTTTACCCGAAGCCGCTACACTTGAATTTTTAAATACTATTTCATTCCAAAGGTGGGGGCCATTTGCACCTGCTCTACCACCAGAAATAGTAAACTCTACTGCGTTTGGATGTTCTTCCGATGGTAGGAGTTCCGGGTACCCCTGATAACTAAATATTCCTGAGGCTACTCTAGTTAATTCTGGATACCTAATCTCTATATTTCCTTTTTTTTCAGTTCTATTAAATGCTAAGTTTGAAGTGAGTCTAGGTCCCTCATAAACATCATATTCCTGAGTATATTGGGAATAGTCACCTAAAACAGTTGACTTAGCTGAAATAGTTCGGATATAAGAGGGAACATTGGTAAATCTCAACTTATGAAACGAATGAAACCTTGTATCACGCCTTTCAGTATATGGAGAAGGAGGGTTCATATCCCAACCGTATGTCCATGTCGTTACTTCAGATGCAGAAAAATTACCTGACCCGTTATATGGAATGGTTATAGTCTTTAGACCAGTAAAGTCATCAAATATACCAACGTACGAGTTATCACTCTTCCATCCTGCAGCATCTCTTCTTACCCCATAATCAACCTGTGCTGTTGGAACCTTCCCCGCAGGAATTTGGCTACCATCATCCATATACATATTAAAATCAATCTTCCCAGTAAACGTATTTGTACGAACTGCAATTGATTGCTCAGGAAAAGAAAGACTACCTGCACCAATCCCTGACAATACTACAACTACCACAAATAGATTTCTAATTAATGACCTCATACCCTTTTCCTCCTATTCTTTCCAAAATAGAAGAAAACCAACATCACCAAGAACACACCCGCAAATGGCAACGCCAAGTGAATGAGTTCTCCTGTACTTGGTAATCGTTTATCATCGGAGTAATAACGAGTTGTTCCACCTGTCCCGCCTCCGTTATCATTGCCCCACCATAAAAAGCCGCCCTTTTTCTGATCGGTATCTGGTAATGAAGAGCTGTTTTGTACGGTACTGCTTGAGCTGGTTGAACTAGACGAGCTGGAGCTGGATGTTGAACTACTTGTCGAACTCGTTGAACTGCTGGAACTACTTGAGGATGTCGTACTGGTACTTGTTGATTCCACAAAGCGGACGCCCACTTTATTTTGTGCGTTATAGCTTGCGGCATAGACAGAAGCACTGCTGGTACATAGGCAAAACAACCCAATAAGCACGTACCAAACTTTATTCTTTTTCACGTATCTCCCTTCCTTTCTTTCGTTTAACCAAACGAATGATGAGCCAAGCGGTCACGATGGCAGTGATCGTTCCTACGGCATAGAAACTAGTGGTCCACCAACTCGGGATAAAGATCCGGAAAGCAGTTTGCTCATTCATCTTTTTCGCCAGTTGACGTGTAATGGTGAAATCCTGTTTGAATGACCAGCTTTTCGTTTTCCCTTTGACTGTTCCGATGAAGGTGTATTCTCCTGCCGAGACTTCTAACATGCCCCAATCAATCTGAAACGGGAAGATCGAATTCGGCGCAATCTTGACCGACTCCAATTTATTCTTCGCTAACGCCTTTTTTTGTCCTTTACGAACGATTTTTCCTTCTGCGACAAGGTCTTCCATGGCTTCTGGATACGGATTTTGAATGCTGGCTTCTAGGACTTTACTGCCATAATCAACCTCTGGCTGTACCTTTGTCAGCTTCAGATCCGTTTCTCCATAGACAGGCGCATGGTCCTGTTCAGTCAGGACCAACCCGATGGCATAGCCGTAGGTGTTTTTCACCGACATGCCCTGTGATTCTTCCTCCGAATCGTCACTCTTCAATGAGATACGAATCCCGCCAAGCAAAATCCCTTGAAAGGCCTCTGCCGGTGTTTGGATAATGACCTCGGCTTTTCCTTCTGAATAGGCATCCACTGACACTTCCTTGTTTTTGGGCTTCGCCACCTTAGTAATCGGAAGCTTCATACTCGCATCCGGTTTCTTGTCGCGTTCATCGTAGGTGATCAAGCCGTTGCGATTGGTTGCTGCGTTGATCACTTCTACTCTATAGGTTTGCTTTTTTTCAGAAGTATTGAAAATTTTTACTTGTACCGTTTGTGCCTGTTCCGGTTGCATCAATAGATGATAGAAGCTCACGCGATCATTGACTTGATTCTCCGGCAGGACTGCCTGAACGGTAAAACCTGCTCGTTTTTCATTCTCTGTGATCCCTTGTGATTCCTTCGTCTCCTCCGCAAAACCAACACTGGGAAAAAGTATCAATAGTAGGACACTTACTATCGGAAGTAGTCGTTTCATAATTGGCTCCTTTAGACAAGAACAGGTTGAAGCTGCTAGGCAACTTCAGCCTGTCTGTTCTTTCCTATCTTAGATTGAATCTGTTAACGTCCAGTCGATCGTTCCAGAGTATTGTTCTCCTGCTGCAACCAAGTTCATTGCCCCTGCTGGCACATTCAAGTTAATACTTGTCAATTCGCCTTGCCAATACCCTTCACCACGACCATCTGCTTTATTTGGTGCAGATTCGCCAGATGCACTCATCACTAATGAACTTGATGGACTAATTGTTAATGATCCAGTCACAGTATCTGGTGTATGCACGGTTGGAGCTTCAGTTGTTGCTACACCAGTAACTGGGTCTAAGGTTTTTAATCCTTGAGTCATAGTAATCGTTGCAGCAGTCAAATTCTTAGATCCTGTGGTAAGTTCTGCATCCAACTTCGCTTCTAACTTCCAACCAGCTGCGCGTTTTCCACGAACATCCCCAACAGCCACTCGTTTAGTAAGTGGATTGGACAGCGTTGGAGCAATTGGAATAACCGTTGTTGTCGTAACCACACTTGTCGGAACAGCTGTATCTTCGAAAATAAATTCTGTTGGTACATATAACAGTCCGATCTTACCATTGTCTGGACCTGGGTCAATATCTGGATCCGTAGTAGGCGGATTAATAAGGGTACCCTCTTTAAACGTTACAGACCCAGTGGATTTCTCGCTAAATGTCGCCGCATCTGCCGGTAATGCTGTGGTTACCAATACACCTCCCAGAAAAGCTGTACTCAACAATCCTGTCACTAATTTTTTCTTATTCATCTCTTTTCTCTCCTTAAAATAATTTAATTTTTGTTTATCAAAAAAGTACACATGGTACATTTGATACTAAAATAGAGTGATGCCTTTTTTGCTATGTCTTGATTATTTTTTTCTATGTTTATCCGAAACCAAGATTATGCTTATAAACGTTGATATAACAATGTTTTACGTAGTTTTTTGACGGAACGTGACGGCGGATGGGTGTCTGTGAACTCGCGAATACTCTTTTTTTAACAAAAATTGAAAGAAAAAAAATTAATAGATAAATCCTTTAATTAGTAAGCGCTTACTTTGCTTAGACAAAAGGAAGAGGGCAGTAAATGAGAAAAATCATTTTTTGAAAACGTTATCTACCATTTGATATTGTTAGCACATGGCGGCTTCCATGCGGTAAATCACTTCTACTCGTTGTTCAGTCATAGAATCTGCATAGGTATCTAAGGTCAACTTGGTGGAGTTGTGTCCTAGAAGTGCGCTGACAGATAAAATATCGCTTTGAGCTTCTAAACAGCGGGTCGCGAATGTATGGCGCAATTGATGAAAGTGAATGTCTTCCA
>NZ_JAFLVR010000037.1 GCF_017315985.1 Candidatus Enterococcus murrayae
CCTGTTCCTCTTTGTTTACCTCATTCGAAAATTTGAACGGGTTCTTTTAAGCGCACGTTCAATCAAGTTTGTAAACATAAAGCCGATCGCGATTGCACCAGAAGTGACTAGGACGGTGACGACTTTTTCCATTGATTCAGTAAACTCCTGGTTCATCATATGACGCACCGCCATGTAGGCAGGACCACCAGGAACCAACGGAACCAAGCTTGGTACATTAAAAACGATCACCGGCATGTGCATGGTCCGTGAGAAAAGAATACTAATCAGTCCAATGATCAATGCACCTAAAAAATTAGCGATGCCGATGTTTTGATGAAAATATGTTTGTAAGATCCAAAAGGTCATCCAGCCCGCAGCACCAGTAAAACCGCAGGCTAAAAACGCACGGCGGGGAATATTTGTGATGACACTGAAGGCGATCGTACTAAACATACTGAATAAAAAATTAACGATAAAATTCATGAGCGACCTCCAAGTATGATTGTTTTATTTTAAAAGAAATTAAAAGCGACGATGATTCCTCCGCCGATCGCTCCAGCAATAAATAAAGCCTCAGTAGCGCGAGCAACACCGCTAATCAAATGTCCCGCCATAATGTCACGAAAGGCGTTAGTAATAGCCAGTCCGGGCACTAGCGGCATAATCGAGCCAATGATCAAGCTGTTTACATCACGAGCAACCGACCAAGAAACGACTAATAAGGACAAGCTTCCAATGACCAGTGCTGCTACAAAATCATTTAAAAACTTCATGCGCAAGTTGTTCCCAAAAAAGGTATGCACAGCAAAACCAATCATCCCGATGACAAATGTCGGGATAAAATCAAACCAGGTTCCATTTAAAATGATCATTAAAGTACTGCTGACGATTCCAGCGGAAATGATTTTCCATAAATAAGGAAAGTCCGGGGTCGCATGATCGACATCCTCCAAATAGAGGTAAAAATCTGGCAAAGAAAGCTCACCATCGGCAAATTGGCGAGACCCTTGATTGACTGCGGTCACTTTTTCCAGATTGATCGCCTGAGGGGTGATTTGAATCACCTGGCTGCTTTGCTCTGAGGGAAAGCCAACGATCAGGCCAGTAGCCGTCACGTAGGTTTGAATATCATCCAGTCCCGCGTTGATCGCGATCCGTTTCATCGTATCTTCCACACGATAGACTTCAGAACCGGACTCCATCATGATCTTTCCGGCTTTTAAGCATGTATTTAAGACAAGCTGTGCATAATTTTGCTGTTCCATAGTTAACCACCTTTTTCTATTCCTATACTATAGTAGAGAAAATAAATAAATTAAACAAGAAAAAGAATAAGGATTGTCACTGGCGCTTAGAGAAAGTATAATAAAGTAACAGCGACTTTTTTTTAAGGTGAGACTGTTTTTACTTTAAAGAAACAAAACTACCCTCAAATGTATAACGGCTCTTTTGATTTTTAATGAAATGAGTTAAAAATTACAAAAATAATAAAACGGTTCCACCCCCTATGTGAGGAAAAAGTTGCAGGTTTAGCATGCATTTTTCAAAAAAAGTTACGTAAATTTAGATAACATCTTACATAAGGGTTGCAAAACTAATCAGTTTTTGATTAAAATAAAATGACAAGAAAAATAATAACATTCTGGGAGGAATTACAATGAGAAGAAAAGTTTATACCAAAGACCAGATTCTAAAGGCTGCCTATGAAGTTGTCGAGAATGAAGGATTTTCTGGATTTACAGCACGGAACATTGCCAAAAAAATGGGAATCAGTACGCAACCGATCTATTTAGAGTTCAAAAACATGAGTGATCTTAAAAACACCTTGCTAGATGAGATCTGCAATCACCTGTACTACGATATTTTCCCAGAAGTTCGCACGGGTGACACGATTATTGATTTGGGCTTGAGCTATGTTTACTTTGCAAAAGAGCAAAGCAATCTTTATAACGCGTTATACGTTCAAGAGTATGGCGGCGGCAAGAAGATGCATGACTTTTCTTACAATTACTTCCATCAATTGATCGTAGAGCACCCTAAGTACAAAAACTTGTCTGAAAAACGTATCAATGCGCTACACGTTGGAACATGGATCTGTGTGACTGGGATTGCAACACTAATGTCTTCAGGTATTATTGCACCGACTCAAGACGAAATTGTTCATTTAATGAACCGTACGATCAAGAATATTTTAGAAGAAGAAGACACTTCTGTGTTAGACACATTATAAAATCTTGACATTTAAACGAAAAAAGGTAAGATAAATGGTGCGGAAGGTTGGCAGAGTGGTAATGCACCGGACTCGAAATCCGGCGAGCCGCAGTAATGTGGTGCACGGGTTCAAGTCCCGTACCTTCCTTATTTATTTTACTAATAGAGCTAGAAGCATTGATACAGAGCGGTTCTGTCAATACTTCTAGCTTCTTTTTTGTGATCGACTAACTTTTGACAACCTGTTGGTAAGTTTGAAGAGCCTTTAAAATTTCTGATTGATTTGATACCCTAAATGGTGAAGGCTGAACGTGGAGGTGAAAAATGGAAAAGGAGTTTGTTGTGTATCAAAGTAAAAGAAAACAAATTGGCTTATCTTTATTGGGACTGTTTATGGTTTTGATGAGTCTGTTCATATTTTTAGCCGGCGCAGCGGACAAGCAGTACTTAGTAATGATAGTCGGGGTGATCGGCTGTGTATTTTTTGGAGCGTGTGAGGTTTTCATTATTAAACAAGTATTTAAGGGGAAAGAGCTTGTCGTATTAACCGTTGAGGGCTTTTATGATTACTCTAGTGCACTAGCTACAAAAAAATCGCTTATTCATTGGTCTGATGTTCGTACAATTGAGAGTACAAGGATGGTAAACCAAGACTTTGTATCAGTATATTTGAAAGATCCGGATGCATTTCTTGCAAAAGTATCCTCTTTTCAACGAAAAGCCATTAAGGCCAATAGTAAGATGGGGTATGGAGAAATAAATATAACGCTGCAAAGTGCAAATAAGTGTTCAAATGACCAATTAATCGCCAAAATGCACCTTTTTTTGGATCAGGCAGAAAAAATTGGCGTATTACAGTCCTCATCTTTTGAAGGTTCAGAGTAAGTTGGGTACCTGGATAGTTGCAAATCTGGAAGCATTTGCTGGATTTCTGGTATACTAAAGTACAAAGATTCTTGAGGAGCGGATAAATATGGAAGAGACAGTATTCTTTAATTTAGGCAATGCGATCGCCGCAAAACGTGATCCTAAGGAATTAATCAAAGAAGCACAAATCGTCAAGGATAATCGAGAGCCATTAGGAAAATTAGTGATTGTAGAAGGTGAAGGTCAAGATGCGCTTATCTTGTTTGATCTAGCGGATCAGGAAGAACCCTCAGAAAAGACTGAGGCCTTTAAAGTAAAAAAGATCATTGAATAGTTGCAGTGTCCTTCGTTCATTGAACGGAGGATTTTTTTTAGGCATTGGCAGAATAATCGTCAATTAAATGAAAAAATAGATAAGTATTTTTTTCTTTTTGACGATTTTTTAGAAGGGTTAAAAAATTATTTTATAGGTCTTCTGCTCTTATCAATAAAGAACAACTCCTATTTTTAAATTATTTTAAAAAAGCTGAAGTAGAATTTTTGGGAAAAATAGTTTATGTTTGGCTTGCGAAGATGGAGACGGGTACTCGTTTTGAAAAAAAGTAATAAGAATGCTGTGTTGTGTTTTGCATGATCGGTGAGACATACTTTCAAATAAATAGAATCAAACTGAAGAAGGAGAAACACTTATGAAAGATTACGGATTAAGCTGTCGCAAGCTTTTTGATTTAAAACGTAAGACATTGGAAACTAGAATTAAACATTTCTATAAAGACACTCATGACGGAAATAGCACAATCGAAATGTTGATAGCGCTTCAAACGAGAAATGAACTATGCGAGGGAGATTTTTCATTGATGCTGGCCGATTTAGTTCAACATATTTTTCTAAGAACGAGGTCTAACGCAACTTTGCGCCGGTACTATACTTTTTTTTCGGAGTATTTTGAAAAGAAAGAGTGGCGTCTGCTGCTAATTAAGTTATTTCCGGCTAAAAGCTATATCGCAGAAAAGCTGAAAACCTTATATACACAATTTATTAAAGCTCCGTTCGCACGACTAGTTGGTTCATGATGACGAATGGAAAAGATTCTGAAAAAACACACAAGAGAGGAATGAGAACATGTATACACTAGATGCTGAATTTGAAAAAAGCAATGGCAAACACCACCATCTACGTTTAAAGGACTTTGATCCGAGTAAAACAGCAGAAGAAATAAAGACATCCTTAGAAAAAATAACTAAGCTGAATCTTTTTGAAAAAGACGGAGTAGGCTTATTTAAGAAAGTCTTGCATGCGAAAGTCATCGAGAAAAGGGAGACCCCGATCTTTGATCAAGCTGCTAATGAGGTACCTGTAGCAGCTGAGCAGCAAGCAGCACAAGAAAAAACACAAGTATCTGAGTTTGTGGAAACAGAAATAGAAAAGGTATCGACAGATTTCCGCATCCCAGAGGATCTATCAATTGTAACCGAACGGCCGGCACCTGATGTGATGATCCAGACCATTGGATTTCCGCCAGAGATTAATCCGTGGGAGCTAAATGAAATGCAGTCACTCGCCGTAATAACGGCCTGTTTGCCGGATGATTTTTTACTGGAAAATGTTCAGATTGACGATAGTCAAGAATCTGCGAAGTTGATTTTGATTGAACGACTCAAAGAAGGCTGTACGCCAGTCCCTTTAGTGGATCAAGCATCGCCAGAAGAAATACCTAAGAAAAAAAGAAAGCGTTTGATTGATCGTATTCGGAGGCGAGAATAGCTTAGCAGGACTATCCCATTAGAAAATCCAACGTTGGTATGGGAGTGGTCAAAAAGCGCGACTCATTGCGAAGATACTTTACTTGAAAAATTAATCTGCTGAATCAGCAGTCTATTTAGACTGACCAATAGTTCTTTGCAGGATTCGTTGTAAATTTGTTGATATAAGACAAATTATTCGACTCAAAAAACTTTTTTTAATAAGCTTAAGAAAAAAGATTTGAGGGAAAAGCGATGATCAAATTAGCAGTTGAAATAGATGGTGAGGTAACGAAAATTCATTTCGGTGAACAAGGTGCGATGACAATCTATCGCGAACTAAAAAAACTCCCGGATTTGTGCAGTGAGGAACTATTGCTGTATTACAAGGGGCGCGAAGCACATGCAGTCGATTATGCACAAAAAATCGACAAAAAAGTATCGAAGGAAGCGGATAGTTTAGTAACAATCAATGTACCATGGGACATTGAAGGCTCAGAACTGGCGCAGCAAATGTTATCTGTCTGGGGAGATAACGGGCTGAAAACGACCGGCTTATTTGAGTCGCAAAAAATTGCTCCAAATCATTTTACAGTTGTAGCCAATCATCAAAAAGAGTTGTTTGAAATCTTGGCTACCTTTGGCTATGAGAATAAAAAAATCAAGGCTAAGCCAGCTAAAGCGCAGCATCGCTGGAATAAAAAGGTCAGTGAAATTCCATTCTATATTGACTACAATGCTGCTAAAGGGGAAGTTGTGTGGCAAAAGCGGAATGAAATGCTGTTGAAGGCGGGAGCGAAACTAACAAGAGAGATGCCGCTGAATAAAGATGGTTCAGTGGGATTTAGTGCACGCTTAACAGAAAAACTGAGGTCGGATCATGCCGATCAAATTTCGGATTTTACGACAACAGAGGATATCGTATTAAAAAGTGTCAATGAGGTTGGGATCTTTCTTTATTACGCAGGAACCAATGGCTGGCTGCTTCTAAAAGACAAAGACGGGAAAACAATTGATGAATATACTATTGTGAAGTAGGGGAAGCTATAATGCTTCTCTTTTTTTGTTGAACACTCCGCTTATAAAAGGGTACCATTATAGAAAAGGATTAAGGGAGCGATTTTATTGAAATTAGCGGTCATTTATTACAGTAAAACGGGACAGACGAAAGAGATGGCGGAAATTATTGCTCAAGGGATGCGGAATGTTGGCAGCGAAGTGCGTGTCTATTCAGTAGATGACTCCATCAACGCGAACTATGTGAATGAATGTTCAGGAATCGTTTTTGGAACACCGACATATATGGCGACGAGTCATTGGCGGATCACTCAATGGTTAATGAAGGAAAGCGGCAATTTCTCTTTAGCTGGAAAATTAGGCGGTGGCTTTGCGACGGCTCATTATGCACAAGGCGGCAGTGATAGCGCAATTCTTTCTATGTTGGGCATGCTGTTAGTAAAAGGGATGCTGATATATTCAGGCGGAGCGACTTTTGGTCAACCGTTTATTCATCATGGACCAGTGGCGCTTGATGCAGTGGGAAATCATTATGAAGACTCAAAAGAAATGTTTGAGCTTTTTGGACAACGATTTGCGGAGAAGGCATTCGAGCTATTTGGAAAATAAGAAAAAGAGAGAGAGACAATCGGATTCGATCGTTTCTCTCTTTTTTATAGATCCAAATATTTAGTTAAATAATCGGCCATACCATCTTCGGTATTTGGTTTATCAGTAATGTCATTAGCGACTGATTTTACCTGATCAGTCCCATTAGCCATCGCGACGCCCCATCCGGCGAATTTCAGCATATCTACATCGTTGTGCTCGTCACCGAACGCAAGAATGTCTTCTTGCTTCATATTTAAGCTTTCTATAACTCGCTTCAGCCCGTGAGCTTTTTGAATGCCCTTGGCTACGACTTCTAGCATTGGATTCGGTCCGCCCCATGTATTGACTTCGACCTCATGACCGATTTGTTGTTTCAATTCTTCTGAAACACTGCTAACATTTTCCGGTTGGCTGCGCAACAAGACAGAGGTTGGATTTGTTTGTAGCGTGTTGACGGTCAACAAGTTATCTGCAGTCGCGACATCACTAGCAAAGAAGTGCTGATCGAAGAAATTTAAGTCATCGATAAAAAAGGTTTCGCGATTTTCAGCAGCGATAAAATCAAGCTTTAGATTTTTCTTTTCTGCCATCAAATCAAACACGATTTTTCGATTGATGGATGTTTCTTGTTCGTCCGCCCATTTTTTGCCAGGAAGATGGACAAGAGCGCCGTTAAAATTAATCATCGGCGTCGTTAGCTGTAATTCTTGATAAAAGTTTTTACTCATGCGGTAGGGACGACCTGTTGCAATCACTACAGAGTGGCCGTCTTGGATGGCACGACGTAAAGTTTTAGCTGTTTTATCAGTAATTTTTGAATCTTGATTTAGTGTTGTACCGTCTAAATCAATTGCGATCAATTTTTTCATAAAAACTCCTACTTCGTATTAATAGATTTATTTTTGAGGGAAAATAAGTTGAACTCTCGGCGCGCTTAGCATTCGAAAAATGCTGCAAAGAGTAAAACTATTATCTTGCATTCAATTTGTTTTAGTCTAGCACATCCATTGGAAAACGCAACCGTAGCGCTTTAAAAAGTATGAAAGCATTAGAAAAATTTCAATCTCCTTGAGTGAGAAGGAAAGTTTTTTCTTCTAGACTCTGCTATAGTAGATACATAAAATTGGCGAGGAAGGGGAGTCAAGAAGATGAAAATCAATTGGCGCAGAAATTTGTTTATTTCATGGATCGGTTGTTTTTTCACTGGAGCGAGCTTCAGTTTGGTCATGCCCTTTTTGCCAGTCTATATAGAACAGTTGGGAACAGCTAAATCGCAGGTCGATTTATTCTCTGGATTGGCGATTTCTGTAACAGCATTTTCAGCGGCGATTGTTTCACCGTTATGGGGAAGCTTGGCGGATCGAAAAGGACGCAGATTGATGATGATTCGTGCAGCGGCAGGGATGACTTTTACGATGGGGTCGCTGGCTTTTGTTCCAAATGTCTATTGGTTATTAATCATGCGTTTTATGACTGGTGTGTTATCTGGGTATATGCCGAATGCAACGGCTTTGATCGCATCGCAAGCGCCTAAGCAAAAGAGCGGCTGGGCGTTAGGAACGCTGGCAACAGGCGGTGTCGCAGGAAATTTGATTGGCCCATTAATCGGCGGGATGCTGGCGCAATGGTTTGGTTTGCGAAATGTGTTTATTATTACTGGAGTGATTTTGCTTGTCTGTACTTTTTTAACTGTCTTTATGGTGAAGGAAGATTTCAAACCAATCGAAAAGGCGGACGTCATCAGTATGGCGGAATTACGGAAACGGATCAATTATATGCCGATCCTGATTGGTTTGTTTATCAGTACGTTGATCCTCCAAGTCGGAGTAACGAGTATCAGTCCAATTCTGACATTATACATTCGTGATTTGAGCGGTTCCAGCAGCAATGCGTTGGTCATCAGCGGGTTTATCGTTTCAATCGCTGGGGTATCGGCGATTGCCTCTTCACCGACATTGGGGAAAATAGGGGACCGGATTGGGAATCACAAGGTGCTGTTAGCTGGTTTAGTGCTGTCGCTAATCTGCTTTATACCAATGGCTTTTGTGAAAACGCCTTTTCAACTGGGCGTGCTGCGTTTCTTCTTAGGCTTTTCGACAGGGGCTCTAATGCCGTCTATCAATACATTGATCAGTAAAATTAGTCCTCCTGAAGGCGTCAGTCGTATTTTCAGCTATAATCAGATGTTCAATAACTTTGGACAGGTTATCGGCCCCATGCTAGGCTAGGGTCAACCGTTGCACATGGGCTGGGCTATCCGGCAGTTTTCCTTGTAACAAGTGCATGTGTTTTTGGTAATATTATTTTGAGTCTTTTTAATTTTCGGAAGCTGCTGGCAACAAAGACGAAGATCTAAAGAGTTGCTAAGATAATAAAAGCCGCTGCATAGGATTTTTGCTTTGAGTGTTATTGCTATACAATGATAGGGCAGCGTGAATCAATCAATTGTAAAGGGAGTTTTTATGACTTATAAACGTGTCAAGATGATGGGTGCCAATTGTCCAACCTGTCAAAGAAAGCTAGATATTTTGTTGAAGGATGGTTTTCAGGAAATAGTCTGTGTTTGCTTCCGCTGTCGAGCAGTCTATGCGTTCGATGGTCAAGAGCTGCAAAAGCTTTCTAATAAAAAACCGCCAACTGTTCAAGAAAAAGCGACCTTAGATGCACTTGTTCAAGCCTTGCCAGAAAAGCACTATTACAAAGGACAAGGAAGTCAACTACGCCAAAACGAGTTTGGCTATCAGCGCAATTGGTTAAGCTTGGCAGAGTATGAACGGCAGTTCGGAGAGGCCTTGAGTTTTAATCAGTGCGATTTACGTCCAGATGCATCAAGCTGTAAATGGTGTGGTCAGGCTTTGCCGAAGGGTCGACGCTCTTTTTGCAAGGATAGTTGTTCTCGCAATTATTCACAGGCGACCTTTACGAAACGGCATATGCCCAGCTTGCCTTATCGGATTGCGTGCCGTGATCGCTTCTTTTGTCAAATCAGCGGAGCAGACCTGGCGCAGTATAACCGACACGGCATACGAATTCCAGCTAGCAATGGTGAGTTGGCAATCCATCATTTAATTTTTGTCTCGCATAATGGAACAGATCATGAACAGAATCTATTGACCGTTTCCGCTGAAGTACACAGAGCATACCATGCTGGAGATGCTGAAATTACAGCCATTATTCACAGAATTCGCGATCAACGGCTGGAAAAATTCGGTGAAAAAATGCAGTTCAGCGATCCAGCAGGGCAGAATTAGACTCACGAGAAATAAGGCTGCTCATAGGTTTCGTGGGAAAGAGTTTAACGATTTTAGAGAAGCTGTTTTATTTATATGTCATACCTTGCAAGAGCAGAGCGATTTGATTCTGCTCTTTTTTTGGGGAAAATGGATAAAATAAAAACAACCTCTATCAGATAGGATGCAAGCAGAGCAGAGGAATGTTAATTATAGAAGCGCGTAAATTTTTATAGGCGATAAGAATGAGGTTTACAAATGAAGAACAATTCCTATTGGCTTCGAGCTATGAAAAAAACAAAAAACCAGTTACAATATAGTAACTGGTTTTGTCTATGCTTCAGCTTTTTTCGGTGAAACAAAACGTGCGGCAACAAGTGCGATAACACCCACGATCAGTGATATAATCGTAGATAATTCGAAGTTATAAGAACCACTTTGCAAGGCACCACCTAGATAACAAACGGCTTGTCCAATTGCGAAAGCCCAAAATAATGTAACTAGATATTTCATCAAGAGCACCTCTTTTCGCAAGAATTTCTAGATTTAGTTTAGCATTTTTTTTGAAAATGTAAAGAAAAGTCTCGTGCTTTGAGTTTCGCTGTTACTAGTTGCATGAGATAAATAATCAATTACACTTAACTACATTATTATTAAGGAAGTAGGAGGAGAGCATGATTTTACCACAACTTTATACGAAAACTTCCTATTCATTATTGAAAAGTACTTTAACGATCAGCGATTATGTGGAAATGGCGAAGGCTCGAGGCTATACTGCAATCGCGATTACTGATGAAAATGTTCTGTATGGGGCTGTAGAGTTTTTCCAAGCCTGCCAAAGAAATCAAATGATCGGCATCATTGGTTTGGAGCTGGACTTCTATTTGGAAGAAGCGACCGAAAGAATATTATTTTACGCCAAAAATGTCGCCGGCTATCAAGAGTTGATGCGTTTATCTAGTACACGCATGATGGCAGAAAAGCCGCAGTCATTATCTGAATATAAAATCGACGGAGAAAACGTGGTCACAGTTTTGCCTGTCGATGCACTGAATGAACCACGCGAACCAATTATTGCCAAGATTGCGGAAGCCATAAACGGAGAAATTTATTTAGGGATTTCACCAGAAACAAAGACTTCGGTTTTACCAGAAGGGTTCCCGACAATCGCGATTCATGAAGTAGCGTATTTGGACGCGACCCAAGCTTTTGCGATCAAAGTTATGGGACACATCCAAAACGGCAGTCAGCTGCCTAGAGAAGAGCTGACCAATCAGTTGGGAGACAGCTATTTAGTCGAGATGGAAGAGCTGTTGGCCGGCTTTGATGATAAGGAAGCGGTCATGAATGCTCAAAGGCTTGTCGAAACGTGTCAGTTTGAATTGCCGCTGCATCAAAAATTACTCCCGCATTATCCAGTACCGATACAACAAACAGCAGATGCTTATTTGCAAAAGCTTTGTTGGGAAAAATTACCGGAGCGAATTCCTGAAGCAACTGAAGAATATCGTCAGCGGCTGACTCGAGAACTGGGGATTATCCATAGTATGGGGTTCGATGACTATTTCTTGATTGTCTGGGATGTGATGGATTATGTCCATCGCAGCAAGATTGTTTCTGGAGCTGGCCGTGGATCAGCTGCCGGTTCATTAGTTGCTTATGTTTTGAGTATTACCGATGTTGACCCGATCAAATACAATCTCTTATTTGAACGGTTCTTGAATCCTGAACGAAACAGCATGCCCGATATCGATTTGGATATTCCCGACAATCGGCGGAATCAGGTTCTGCATTATGTCCATGAAAAGTACGGCCATTTCCATGTCTCGCAAATCGCGACATTTGGAACAATGGCGGCAAAGATGGTGTTACGGGATGTCGGACGTGTCTTCGGCTTATCACAAAGTGAGGCAAACCGCTGGTCAAAGGCGATCCCCAATCAATTGAAGATCACTTTACGAGAGGCTTATGAAAAATCTGAGCCACTGAAACGACTGGTTGCTAATGACGAACGCAGTAATTTACTGTTCCAAACCGCCTTGGCTCTAGAAGGCTTGCCGCGGCACGTCTCCACTCATGCTGGCGGTGTAGTAATCAGTGATATGAACTTGCTCGGTGTCGTTCCCTTGCAGAATGGTTCTGAGGATATTTTACTGACGCAGTTCACCATGACAGATGTGGAGACTATTGGCCTGTTGAAGATGGACTTCTTAGGACTGCGGAACCTTTCTATTATTGATAACGCGTTGCAAAACGTTCGTCGTATTTACCGTGAAGAGCTGAATTTGAAAAATGTTCCATTGGATGATCCAGCAACCTTGGCTCTGTTTCAGCGAGGCGAAACGAGTGGTGTTTTCCAATTCGAATCCGCTGGTATCCGAAAAGTGCTGCGTAATCTGCATCCGACATCTTTTGAAGATATCGTAGCGGTCAATGCATTGTACCGTCCGGGACCGATGCAGATTATCGATCAGTTCATTGCGCGGAAAAACGGCAAGGAGCCAGTCACCTTTCCGGATGCTTCTGTTCAACAGATATTAGCGCCAACATATGGTTTTATCGTTTATCAAGAGCAAATTATGCAGGTGGCTGCTCAGATGGCCGGCTTCAGCTTAGGTGAGGCGGATATTTTGCGGCGAGCGGTCAGCAAAAAGAAAAAGGACTTATTAGATGAAGAAAGACGTCATTTTGTCAGCGGAGCTGTTGGTCGTGGGCATAGTCAAAAGAGTGCTGAAGAAGTGTACGATTATATTGAACGTTTTGCCAATTATGGATTTAATCGGTCTCATTCGGTAGCGTACAGCTTTGTCGGTTATCAAATGGCGTATTTAAAAGTTCATTATCCTGGGGCCTTTTATACAGCGCTGATGCAGTCTGTTCGAAATGATCCAAAAAAGCTGAGAGAATACATCGCCGAAGCTAATCGTTCAGGGGTGAAATTATTGGCGCCGGATATTAATCGCAGCAGCTACAGCTTTACCTTGGTAGAAAAAGCATTGATTCGTTTTGGTTTGGACGCCATTAAAGGAATGCGGCGCGATTTTGTCGGTAACATTTTGGCAACGCGCAAGGCAGAAGGTCCGTTCAAATCCTTGGATCAATTTCTTTTGCGGATTGAATCTCGCTGGCTGAAAATCGACTATATCGCACCGTTGATTTTCATAGGGGCTTTCGATGAGCTGCACCCAAATCGGCGGGAACTGGCTGATGGGCTGGAAGGGAAAATTCAAAATGTGGAGTATAGCGGCGGCAGCATGTCATTGCTGGATGTGATGAGTCTAAAGGAACGTCCCTCTGAGGATTATTCATTGGCTGAACGCTTGAATTATGAGGAACATTATCTGGGTCTATATGTCTCGGGGCATCCGACGGAGAACTTTCCTAAATTATTGAAGCAAAAGGATTTGCAGCCGATTACTGAGCTTACTGTCGGCAGTCATGGGAAGATTCTCTTCTATTTAAAAGAGGTTCGCGAGATCCGAACTAAAAAAGGAGAACAGATGGCGTTTCTGACAGGAAATGACCAAAGCGGAGAGGTATCATTGACGATCTTCCCGCAGTCCTATCGTCGATTACGCAAAGATATTGAACTTGAAAAGGTATATTTGGTTCAAGGGAAAGTAGAGCGCAGCCGCTATGATCAAGCGATCCAGTTATTAGTCGAAGAAATGGTTCCAGCTCAAATCGCAGAAGACGATATCAGTGATAAAACATTGTATCTGCGTGTACAGGAAAAATATGATACGCCAGAAATTCAACAGGGAATTGCCGAAAGACTTCAATTATCACCAGGAAAAATCCCCGTTTTGATCTATTATGAAAAAAGTCGTCGAAAGATTGTGCTGGATAAAAAGTTTTGGGTGGGGGTTAATGACACCCTCTTAAATGCTTTAAGTGACATATTAGGGGAACAAAACGTCGTAATAAGATGATTTCTTGTAACTTTCAAAAACTTTTTTCAAAATACGCGCTTTTCCCGAAGACATCCCAAGACTTTTGGGATGTTTTTTGGTAGAATGTACCATGAATTAAACGATGTATGTTTTTTTGAGAATACTTATGAGGTGAGAAAATGAAACGCATTGGAATTTTAACAAGTGGAGGAGACGCTCCCGGAATGAACGCTGCTGTTCGTGCGGTCGTTCGTAAAGCGATTTTCGAAGGCATGGAAGTTTATGGCATCAATTATGGTTTTGCCGGTCTAGTTGCTGGTGATATCCGTCGTTTGGATGTTGCGGATGTTGGTGACAAGATCCAACGAGGCGGAACTTTCTTATATTCAGCTCGTTATCCAGAATTTGCTACTGAAGAAGGGCAATTAAAAGGGATCGAGCAATTGAAAAAATTTGGTATTGAAGGATTAGTAGTAATCGGCGGAGACGGCTCTTACCATGGCGCCTTAGCTTTGACTAAACATGGTTATCCAGCTGTCGGTATTCCAGGGACGATCGACAATGATATTCCAGGAACAGACTTCACTGTTGGTTTTGATACAGCGATCAACACCGTATTAGAATCCGTTGACCGTATTCGTGATACAGCGACGTCACATGTTCGTACATTCGTTATCGAAGTAATGGGACGGAACGCAGGCGATATCGCTCTATGGTCCGGTGTAGCCGGCGGAGCTGATGAAATCGTTATTCCTGAGCATGATTTCGACATGGAAAAAATTGCGAAGAAAATCCAAGCAGGCCGTGATCGCGGGAAGAAACATTGCTTGATCATCTTAGCGGAAGGCGTTATGGGCGGAAATGAGTTCGCTGATAAGTTAGCTGAATACGGCGACTTCCATACACGTGTCAGTGTATTAGGACACGTTGTCCGCGGTGGTTCACCAAGTGCACGCGACCGTGTGTTAGCCAGCAAATTCGGTTCTTATGCCGTTGATTTATTGTTAGAGGGCAAAGGCGGATTGTGTATTGGTATCGAGGATAATGAAGTGATCGCTTCTGACATCGTTGAAACATTGGAAAACAACAAACACAAACCTGATTTATCATTGTATGAATTGAACCACCAAATCTCATTTTAATCTCGTTAATAATAGTGAAGAGCTATATATTATAAACAATCAAGAAACAAGAATGGAGCGTATTACGTAATGAAAAAAACGAAGATCGTTAGTACATTAGGACCAGCAAGTAACACAGTGGAAACTATCTCTCAATTAATTGAAGCTGGTGCTAACGTGTTCCGTTTCAACTTCTCACACGGAGACCACGAAGAACAACTTACACGTATGAACATGGTTCGTGAAGCAGTAGAAAAAACTGGTAAAGATGTGGGTATTCTTTTAGATACAAAAGGTGCTGAAATCCGTACAACTGTTCAAGACACAACAGAAGCAGATTACGGCCGCGCTGGATATATCGAATTTAACGTAGGCGATGAAACTCGTATCTCAATGGATTCTGAACATAAAGGAACCAAAGAAAAAATCGCTGTTACTTACCCTGGTCTATTCGACGATGCACATATCGGCGGACACATCCTATTTGATGATGGTTTGATTGACATGGAGATCGTGGGCAAAGATGACGCTAACCGCGAATTGATCATGCTGGTTAAAAATGCTGGTATGTTGGGTTCTCGTAAAGGGGTCAACGCTCCTGGTATCTCAATCAACTTGCCTGGTATCACTGAAAAAGATGCAGATGATATCCGTTTTGGTTTAGACAACGACATCAACTTTATCGCTGCAAGTTTTGTACGTAAAGCACAAGATGTTCTTGAAATTCGCGAAATCCTTGAAGAAAAAAATATGACTCACGTTCATATCTTCCCTAAAATCGAATCACAAGAAGGTATCGACAACATCGATGAAATCATCAAAGTTTCTGATGGTATCATGATCGCTCGTGGAGACATGGGTGTTGAAATCGCACCTGAACTAGTACCTATGGTTCAAAAACGTATCATCAAAAAATGTAACGCGGCTGGCAAACCAGTTATTACAGCGACTCAAATGTTAGAGTCTATGCAAGAAAACCCACGTCCAACACGTGCGGAAGCATCTGACGTTGCCAACGCTGTATTTGACGGAACAGATGCTACAATGCTTTCTGGTGAATCTGCAAATGGTAAGTATCCAGTTGAAGCTGTAGGCACAATGGCTCGTATTGACATGGAAGCTGAATCTGCTTTGTCAGAATTAGGTTCATTCCAAATCAATGAATTCGATAAATCAAACGTTACTGAAACAATCGGTTTATCTGTTGCTCGCGCTGCGAAAAACTTAGGTGTTAAAACAATTGTTGCTGCAACTGAATCAGGCCACACTGCGCGTATGATCTCTAAATACCGTCCAGATGCAGACATCTTGGCTGTGACATTCGACGAACATACAAAACGCAGCTTGATGGTTAACTGGGGCGTATACCCAACAGTTGCTGAAAAACCAACAACAACTGACGAAATGTTCGATTTAGCTGCACAAAAAGCAGTTGACTTAGGTTTCGCTAAAGAAGGCGACTTGATCTTGATCACTGCTGGTGTACCAGTTGGCGAACGCGGAACGACGAACGTTATGAAGGTTCAAATGATTGGTTCTAAATTGTTGCAAGCCCAAGGTATCGGCGAATCAACAGTAGTTGCTCACGCAGTAGTTGCTAAAACTGCTGAAGAAGCAATCAAAAATGCGAAAGACGGTATGGTTCTAGTTGTACCAACAACTGATAAAGATTACATGCCTGCAATTGAAAAAGCTGCTGCTTTGATCGTTGAAGACGGCGGATTGACTTCTCACGCTGCTGTTGTAGGTATCGCTCAAGATATTCCTGTAGTAGTTGGTGCGAAGGATGCGACTTCAACAGTTGTTGACGGTGAATTAGTCACTGTTGACCCTCGTCGTGGTATCGTCTACCGTGGACAAACAACAGCAATCTAAGCTTTCGATTAGACTGTCGTTTTAAAAGGAAATTTAGGGACTGCGACCTATGTGTCACAGTCCTTTTCTATGAAAATATTGGGTGGAAAGCTGGACGAGCTCCACGAGATTTGTCGTGGCATCCAGCTTTCTAAGCTAGCTTTTTCAGCAATAAGCGAAAATGTTGTTCAAAAGCTGGGTGAGCTTCACGAGATTGGAGCTGGCATCCAGCTTTCTGGGCTAGATTTTTCAACATTAAGCGAAAACAATTCGAAATCTGAAAAGCGATTTAGAATTGTTTTAGTCTTAATGCTCAAAATCTGGACGAGCCCAGAAAGCTTTTGAGGGTGTCAAGAAAATTTCATTGACAAAGGTTTTTTCCACCTGTATAATATCGATTGTTGCTTAGAGGTGATGAATGATGAAATGGTCGATTGGCGAATTGCGCCGCTATAAAGAAGAAGCACTAAATTTTTCAGAAACGATTGATGTGAATGACGCATTAACAGCCCGCGATAACGAGATCTTGTCAGTAGCTCCGGTGACTGTAGAAGGAATCTTGTCTGTTGGAAAAAATGAATATATTTTACATTATCGATTGAAAACTATTGTAACTGTTCCTTCAGCCCGCTCCTTGGAACCAGTTGATCTGCCACTTGATCTTTCGGTGGACGAAGTATTCATGACACGGGAGCAATGGACTTCAATGGAGGAAGAAAGAGACGAAGAGATCCTTGTCCTAGACAGTGATACGATCGACTTGACCGATTCTATCGAAGATAACATTTTATTAGCGATTCCGATGCAGGTCTTTTCTGAAGAAGAATTACAAGCGACAGATTTACCAAAAGGCAACGATTGGAAAGTCGTGAGCGAAGAAGAGTATTTGCAGAAAAAAGAATCTGCTGAAACAATTGATCCTCGTCTTGCAAAATTATCTGAACTATTCAACGAATCGGAAGATGATAAGTAAGATTGGAATAAAATGTATCAGTAAATGATACTTCATTTTATAAGGAGGTGTAACACCCAATGGCAGTACCAGCTAGAAAAACATCAAAAGCTAAAAAGAACAAACGTCGTACTCACTACAAATTGACCATTAAAGGATTGAACGAATGTCCTAACTGTGGCGAAATGAAGAAGAGCCATCACGTATGTGCCAACTGCGGCTACTATGATGGAAAAGATGTTATGTCTAAAGAAGCATAAGCACTTTTTAATAGAGAAAGTCAAAACCTCAAGACTAACCATGGAGTCTTGAGGTTTTTTTCTTGGCTAAAACAGGCAGAGGATCACTCAATCGAGAATATCTTCTGGCCTTAACAGCGAGTCTGTTTAGATTAATTTCTTTGAAGATTTCAAAGAGCTTTTCATATTAAAAACACTATTCATTTTCCATTCTCACTTTCTTAGGATATAATGAGAATCGTATTGAGTAATTAGGAGGGTATACTATGTCAAAACAACAATTCGGCGTCGTCGGTATGGCCGTAATGGGAAAAAACCTGGCTTTAAATATCGAGAGCCGCGGCTACTCGGTGGCTTTGTACAATCGTACGGGCTCAAAAACTGAAGCGGTGGTAGCGGAGCATCCTGATCGCAATTTAAAAGCAACTTTTTCAATCGAGGAGTTTGTTGACTCGATCGAGAAGCCACGTCGTATCATGTTAATGGTGCAAGCAGGACCAGCGACAGATGCAACGATTCAATCACTATTACCACATTTAGATAAAGGCGATATTTTGATCGATGGAGGAAATACATTCTTTAAAGATACGATTCGTCGCAACGAAGAATTAGCCAATTCAGGAATCAATTTCATTGGTACCGGTGTTTCTGGCGGTGAAAAAGGTGCATTAGAAGGACCTTCAATGATGCCGGGAGGGCAAAAAGAAGCCTATGATCTAGTCGCTCCTATTTTTGAACAAATTGCTGCGAAGGCCGAAGATGGCGAACCATGTGTTACTTACATCGGAGCTAATGGTGCGGGTCACTATGTAAAAATGGTTCACAACGGAATCGAATACGGCGATATGCAATTGATTGCTGAATCATATGACCTGATGCAGCACTTACTAGGACTTTCAGTTGATGAAATGGCAGAAGTGTTCTCAGAATGGAATAAAGGCGAGTTAGACAGCTACCTGATCGAGATCACTGCGGACATCTTGACTCGCAAGGACGACGAAGGAACAGATAAGGCTATCGTTGATGTGATCAAAGATGCCGCTGGTAATAAAGGAACAGGTAAATGGACTTCACAAAGTGCGTTGGACTTAGGTGTACCATTACCGTTGATTACAGAATCTGTATTCGCTCGTTTCATCTCTGCATATAAGGAAGAACGGGTTGCTGCCAGCAAAGTTCTTGCTGGACCAGCGCCTTACAAATATGAAGGTGACAAACAAGAATTAATCGAAAAAATTCGTGAAGCACTTTATTTCAGTAAAATCATGAGTTATGCGCAAGGCTTCTCTGAATTACGGGCAGCATCAAAAGAGTTTGGCTGGGATTTGCCATTTGGTGAAATCGCGAAAATCTGGCGTGCCGGCTGTATTATTCGCGCTCGTTTCTTGCAAAAAATCACGGACGCCTATGAAAAAGATGCAGATTTGGCAAACTTGATGCTGGATGATTACTTCAAGAAAATCACTGACAAGTATCAACAAGCAGTTCGTGAAGTTGTTGCCATTGCTGTTCAAGCAGGTGTGCCGGTGCCAACATTCTCCTCTGCAATCACTTATTACGATTCTTATCGTGCAGAACGTTTGCCAGCGAACTTGATCCAAGCACAACGTGATTACTTTGGCGCTCATACGTATGAACGTACGGATAAAGAAGGAATTTATCACTACAGCTGGTACCACGAAGAATAGCAAGAGTTATTTATAATATTACTGATAACTAACTATAGCTTTTTGACAGGTTTAGCCCTATAATGATAGAGGTTTAATGAAATCCAACTTGGAAAGGAACTAAAAAAATGAGTAATATTCTGATCATTGAGGATGAGAAAAATCTAGCTCGTTTTGTCGAACTAGAATTGAAGCACGAAGGCTATGATACAGAAGTTCATTATAATGGTAGAACAGGACTTGAAGCCGCTTTGGAAAGTGACTGGGATGCGATCTTACTTGATTTGATGCTTCCTGAATTAAATGGCTTAGAAGTTTGTCGTCGTGTTCGTCAAGTTAAAAATACGCCGATCATCATGATGACTGCCCGAGATTCTGTCATTGACCGTGTTTCAGGGTTAGATCATGGTGCAGATGATTATATCGTCAAGCCGTTTGCTATCGAAGAACTATTAGCACGTCTACGTGCATTACTTCGTCGAATCGATATCGAAGGGGATAAGAACGTTGCTAAACAGACAACGATCACTTATCGTGACTTAACGATTGAAAAAGAAAACCGTGTAGTTCGCCGCGGAAATGAAATTATTGAGCTGACAAAACGTGAATACGAATTACTATTGACGCTTATGGAAAATGTCAATGTTGTTTTAGCTCGTGATGTTTTACTTAATAAGGTTTGGGGTTACGAAACAGAAGTAGAAACAAACGTTGTTGACGTGTATATTCGTTACTTGCGTAATAAAATCGATGTACCAGGTGAAGACAGCTATATTCAAACTGTCCGTGGTACTGGGTACGTTATGCGCTCATGAGAAAATTTATCAAGAAACAAAGAGAACTGAAAGGGCCCTCACTCACCATCAAGTGGGCCTTTACAAGTTCTTTCTTTATATTCGTGGTTTTTACCATTTTTGCAGTCATCACATATAAATCTTCGGTTAATTTGATTGTGACGAAGGAAAGAAACAATGTCGAGCGGACGATCTCTGAAGTCACTTCTCGTTTAGCCAACGCAGATGAGGAGCTGACACTAGTCAATACGTACCGCACATTGACAGAGTCCGACAGTCGAGACAATGCGATATACGATCAAAATATGACATTAGAAGGCAATATGATGCGGATCGATGATTTTATTTCAGAGCTCGGACAGCGGCAATTGTCTTTGGATATTTATAATCTGGATAAGAAGCTGATTTTCAAAACACAAAAGGACTATCGCCCGCTAGTGCAGACAAAGCACAAAGAGCCGACGATTGTCACCGTTGATGAAAATAATGGTTTTCTATCTGTTGAACCGATTTATTCTAAGAAGACGCGAGAGAAAATCGGCTATGCTCAAGTTTTTTATGAGTTATCTGATTTTTATGAAATGCGGAGTAAATTACTGCTGACGCTGATCGTTTTGGAAATTGTGTCACTGCTTTTGAGTAGCTTCTTGGGCTTTTTGCTATCTTCTTACTTCTTGAAGCCGGTCAAGATATTGCGAGATACGATGGAGATCATCCGTCAAGATCCGCAGGCTGAGGTACATGTTCCTGAAATAACGACCAATGATGAACTGGCTGACTTGGCTATTATCTTTAATGATGTCATCGATCGCATTCGAATGTATATTGAACAGCAGGAACAGTTTGTTGAAGATGTTTCTCATGAGCTGAGAACCCCGGTAGCAGTGATTGAAGGTCATTTAAATATGTTGAACCGCTGGGGGAAAGATGATCCAGAAATATTGGATGAGTCTATTCAAGCCAGTCTGCAGGAGCTTGTTCGGATGAAGAGTCTAGTGCAAGAAATGCTGGACTTGTCTCGTGCTGAGCAGGTGGATGTTTATTATGGAAATGAGACTTCAAAAGCAAAGGAAGTTACTTACCAGGTATTCAATAATTTTAAGCTGTTATACCCTGAGTTTACTTTTACATTGGATGATGATCTAGATGGTGAGAAGATGCTGAAAATCTACCGCAATCATTTAGAGCAAATTTTGATCATCATTTTGGATAATGCCGTAAAATATTCGACAGACCGTAAAGAAGTGCACATTTCGGTTTCTTCGACGCTGAATAAGTTCGAAATCGCCATCCAAGATTTCGGTGAAGGGATCCCAGACGAAGATATTGCTAAAGTGTTTAATCGTTTTTATAGAGTAGATAAGGCTCGTGCCCGTACAAAAGGTGGAAACGGCTTAGGCTTGTCGATTGCTCATAAACTTTTAGAGAGCTATAAGGGAAGTATCAGTGTGGAAAGTTCTGTTGGCAAAGGAACAATTTTCAGAATTTTTATTCCGATGGTGGAAGAGAAAACAGTCGAGTAGAACTCGACTGTTTTTTTATGCGAAAGTTACAAAAAAATTTCACTTAAGATAGCGTTATTTTTGTTTTAAAATCGAACGTTATTTTGGAGTTTCAAATGAACGTTCGAAAAATAAAAAAGATTGAAAAAAAGTGCAAAAAATAGTTGCATTACTGCTTGAAGATTGCTATATTATTAAATGTTCCCAAGAGATAAAAACATCTTGAAAAAAATTAAAAATAATAGTTGACGGATGAAAAATCTTGTGGTATTTTTATAAAGTCGCTGAAACGAAACAAAAAGCAAACTTGTTTTTTTATCAAAAAGTTTTTAAATAAAAGTTGTTGACTTTCAAACAAAAAGCTGATATGATATAAAAGTTGCTGAAA
>NZ_JAFLVR010000038.1 GCF_017315985.1 Candidatus Enterococcus murrayae
CTTATTTTTAAATAAAACAGGAGAAATGAATATTTCTTATTTCTCAGAAAACACCTTATATTTTTCACATATGTATGGATATTCATTTTTATAACTTTCAAACACCAAAGGATGTTGATTCCTCTGGTTTTTTTTGATTTAAACAACAGATATACGTCGATTTACACTCTCGTAATCCATCGGAATTTGTATTTTTTGCTCTGTTAAAAATAAAACCATATTTATCTATCAATAACAACGCCCTATACCCATAGAGCTGATGCGAACACTTTAAACAGCACTAATAAAACGGCGTGAAATCTACATTTCTTCTTTTTTCTCATGGTTAATTCAGTAATAACCCAATTTTTTAATGTTTTTTTATTAATTTTTATAAAGAATATGGGTTTTTGTTTTCTGTATACTGAAGGTATCAAGTTAAAGGAGTGTTGCACATGTCAAATGAAGCGGTAAATGGGAGATTGTTGTATAACAAAAAAATGTCTGAGGAGTGGTTAATTTTATTAGAGGATGCGCCTAATTTTAATCGTTATGATCTTAAAAAGCTTACTATCTTATTAGCAGCGCCTTGTGAGTTGGGAACGGTGATCTATCGGGACGAGCAACGGTCTTATTCCCCACATAGTCCTTTAAAAACACTGGAAAATTTCTTTCGGACGCATCGGTTTTTCGATTACTCATTGACGCGTCGTTGTTTTGCGGCGATCGATGGTTTTTCTTCTTATAAAGTCCCTTTTCTGAACTGGCACTATGTTTTATTGCCGCTGGAGCAGCCGGAATCTTGTACGTGGCTGAATCCATTGGATATTTACAAATTGAGTACGATTCGTGGGGTTTGTTTCGCGGAAATGACTAACGGCTTAGTCATAGAGATTCCTTCTCAGATGCGCAGCTTGGTCAGTCAAGCGGAGAAAGCTGTCTATGCGCTTTGCTACTTGCGTCGTGATTACTCGCTAACCTCGAATTATAACGGCGTCCCGCTGGATTATATTCAGCTGCCGAATACCCCTTTCGCCCAAAATTTGCGTAATCGTTCCCTGCTTCAGCATTGGGCTTCGGAGCGTGGTATGTTTCAACAGCGTTATTTCCACGAAGCATTATTGAGGTCTCAAGAGAATCTTATGTAGCAGAAGAATGTTAGCGCTTTAAAAGCAATGGCATAAAGTATTGCTGCATATTCCAAACGCTAGTCACACGAAAGCCCTGCTCGGTCATAAGCAGGGCTTTTCTTATCGCTAGATGCAGCAACTACTTCGCATGTATTCCTGTTTAAGCAGTTACAACTTTATGCTTCATTTAACTGAAAAAACTTGGATCGGGAGTCTTCACCGGTCCAAGTTCAATTGACCTGTCCTCAACAGACAAGAACTATACTATTCTTCCTTGTTTTTCTGCAAGAGAAAGAGCAGTTGTTTCGCTCTCATTGACGCTAGTTCAAGATTCTGCTTGGCGTTTGCCAACGCTTCTTTTAAAGTGGATAGTTGAGCAACGATCGGGATGATTACCGAAAGCCCTACTTTTTCAAACTCAAGCGGCTCTCCGCTGACTTCACCAACAAACGCAATAACGGGAACACCATGCTGCTTGGCTAATTTTGCTATGCCGACAGGGACTTTTCCTTGTAAGCTTTGGGCGTCCATGCGCCCTTCTCCGGTGATTACAAGATCGGATTGCTTTATTCTTTTCTCCAGATCAGTGTATTGAATAAGCAAATCTATCCCAGAAACGATTTGCGCGTCGAATATCGTTCTTAAGGCTAAGGCGATTCCGCCAGCGGCACCATCTCCGGGTTGTGATTCTGAGTTGGCTAACAATAATTGACTAAATTTATGAATGTCTCTCTCGAATTCTACTAATTCATCTGCACGTAACCCCTTTTGCTCACCAAACATATACACTGCACCTGTTTCACCAGTGATTACGCTTTGAACATCTGAGGCGATAATGATTTCCAATTCATTCAGTTCGTTTGGCAGGTGATCCGTTGAAATCCTAGCTATTTGTTGAAAATTTTCTGGGATTGGAGATACAGGTTGCTCTTCGTTGTCAAAAAATTCCACACCCAAACCTGCTAGCATGCCTATTCCACAATCGATTGTACCCGTGCCCCCTAAGCCGACAATCACACGTCTGGCGCCTTGTTTACAAGCCGTTATTAGTTGTTCGCCTAGTCCAAAAGAGCTGGTCTTTCTTGGATGTGAGGAGATCGTTCCGTCCAAGAACTGGATACCGCACGTTTGCGCAGATTCGATGATCACGGTCTTTTCATCTGCTAGCCAGCCGTATTGAGCGTCTATTTCTGCTCCTTTAAGGTCATGGCACAGCGCACTTTTGATCTGCCCATTTCTACTTGAGACGAAGGCTTCAACCGTTCCTTCCCCGCCGTCTGCGATCGCGATCGGTTCTACGGAAATTTTCTCATCTTCAAAGGTATTTTTTATAATCTGATTCGCTTCCTTACTAGTTAACGAACCCTTCATTGAGTCGATAGCTGAAATAATTTTCATTTTTTCACCTTTATCTATAAAGAATCTGGGCAGCTGAATCATCGCCCAGATTCCCTTTTTATTGTTCTAAATCAATAGTTATGACTTCATTTGCTGACAATTCATTTTTATCGCTGTGTATTGGCTCTTCCTTCAAATCATAGAAACTGCTGGACTTCGCACCTTCTAATTGCAACACTTCATTACCTTCAAGCGGATTAAAGAATCGGCCTAATATCTTTTCACTATTTTCCGCTTTTTTCACTGTGCTCAAAATGAGATGCTCATTTTTCTGTGTGAATAAAGAGTAACGGTTAGGCGAAGCTACCTCTGCTTTGTTCAGCTTCATTGCGTTATAGCCCATTTGATTATACGCTACGAAGGGCGTCAGATATTCCTTCGCATGTTTAGCAGGATTGCCTTGAGCTATCGGGCCATTGGAAATGACTAACCCAAATTCTAGTTGGATCTCTCTCAACATTTGTGAGTCTGGTGTTGGAAGCTTAATTCCGGAAGGTCTGCCTGGTCGACGGACCAAGTTCTCTTTCCCTAAGACACCAATGCTTCTAAACAATGTAATAGCGATACAATCATTTTTTTCTCCAATGATCTCATATTCTCTGGAGCTGTTCGTTAAAATAGCGGCTGTTCGTTGTTTATTTGAGAGTGAGACATTCGTTAGAAATGGGAAGATCGTATCTGGTCGCTCATCCCAGTCTTCTTTCTCCCAAACGTCCATCGCTTGGTCATGTACACCCCGACGAATGGTTCCAAATTGATTATCGGCAAAGGAAAATTGAGATTCTATCCCTGTCGGAAAAATTAGCCGGGTTCGATGATCCTTACATTGATTATCTACTCGTAAAGTAAGGCGAATACTATCGCTTGCTTTTGGCAGCTCTACCTCTAGATTGACGCTTACTTTTCCAGTGCTCTTTCCTTGTTTTCGTTCTTCCAAATGCTTTGGCAAACACCATTCATAAGCTATGTTTACTGTTCCTGCGTAGTTGTTTTGACTATGTTCAACCGTTGCCTTCACTTCATCTTTTGACAAAATTGGCCGATCATTTTCTAATGGTGAAAAATCATACTCATCTCCATCATCTGCCACATCCTCTAAATAGAGTATCTCAGAAAATTCTTCATTGGAGTCTTTATCCAATAACGTGATCGTGCCATTTGGATTGCCCCACAGCTTGAATCGATCATTTTCGATACAAGCGCTGGATACTGCTTTTTTCATCGAAGCTGACTCAGCACATTGCTCAATATACAGGGTCTCATACCCCATTGCTGGCAATTCCTTCTCGAAGGAAATCGTAAACTTCACAAAGGGCTCATAGTTCCCATAGTGTACTATTTGACGGTCAATCAAGCCGGGATCTATGATTTCTTCATTGAGAATATCAAAATCCACTGATTTCCCATCAGAATCAAGCAAATGGAAGGACGCTTTTTTTGTAATGATCGTTGTCGTTAGGGTCTCTTTTCTCTCATAAGGCAATAGATTAAAGACTACTAGCTTCTCCGTACCTTCTTTATCAGGCGTTCCCTCTGATAGTTTGCGTTGATAAAATTCAATCAACCGATCTGTTCGTTCTTCTGCGTTTACAAATCTAGCCAATATTTCAAAATGCGCTTTATCCGAGCAGCAGCAGCCGATACTATCATGAGCATGATTCTTCATGATTTCCTTCCAGATACCTTCGATTAAACCATGATGGTATTCATGACCAAGCGAGTAGGCGATCGATGCCAGTGGTTCTAAAATATTCGTGAGCTTATTTTCGATTCTCGCATTCGCTGCTTTAATATCCATTCTTGTAGAAAAAATACTGCGATGAACACGGCTATACTTGCCGTCGATAAATTCACCCTTGATTCGCGGTAAATCCAGCTTTTTCTCTAAAATATCAAAGACGTTCTCATAACGGCTCAAGAAAAATTTGCGCTCAGGATACAGCTCCTCTAAACTTTCGATTACTTGAAAGATATTTTTCTGGATAGGCATTTGATCGTGCCCGTTAGGAATAATTTCTTCATCCGTAGTGGCTCCGCGGTCTAAAACACCAAAGTATTTATCCATTCGTTCTTTTAATGGTTCTTTTTCTGTAGGAAGGTATTTCCCAATAGCATAACCAAGGGGAAATAATTGAGTGAGTACTTTTGATCCAGCGCTTCCTTCCCAATAAAATTCTGTTCGATCTGTTCCATGACGTTCCGAAACTCCTCGCCAAAAAATCACTCGTTCAATATCAAATCCATTTAAGATTTGCGGCATTTGGGCACTTTGTCCAAAGGAATCCGGCAAATAACCGATCATCATAGGATTCCCTAGTTTCCTGCTATCTTTCAAGCCGTACAGCAGATTTCTGACGATCGATTCGCCTCCCACGACCAGCTCATCGGTTTGTGAATACCAAGGTCCCACGATTAATCGACCTTCTTGAACAAGTCTTTTGACCCGCTCTTCCTTCTCTGGGCAGACTGCGAAGTAATCTTCTAGTAATGCCGTCTGTCCATCTAAAACATAATAAGGATAGTCAGGATTGTTCTCTAGCATATCTAAAATCTCGGACATGTTATTTACTAATAAAATCCTTGATTCTTCTGTTGTAAAATACCACTCACGATCCCAATGCATATGAGGTACGATGTGTACGTTTTTCATAAAATCTGTCAGCCTCTTCCTACTCGCTTACCGTTGCTTTGCGTAATTTTTGTTGTCTTGTTGCAATCAATAAAATTGTTGAGATAGCCGCTCCGATGATCGCAGCCCCAAACCAAATGAGTGCGCCTGTCACACCACTGTAGCTTCCTTCCAATAGAAACATGGAGAAAATACCTGCTCCAGGAACATTTAATCCAAGTCCGGTATAGGCAACGATAGCCCCAGTGACGATTGAGCCGCCAATGAATGAACCGATCACTCGAATTGGATCGCCCATAGCAAAAGGAATCGCACCTTCCGTAATGCCAGCTAATCCTAGCAGCCATGTTTGGTTTCCAATTTCTCTCTCTTGTTCGGTAAACAGGTTTTTCTTCAGCAAACACGCTGCTGAAAGTGAAAACGCAGAGACCATTTTTACTGATGCAAAGGTACAATAAGGAATGAAGTTTCCATTAGACATAGCCGCTATACAAAACGCGTAAGCTGCTTTGTTGACTGGTCCGCCTAAATCAAATGACACCATCGCACCCAGCACTGCACCTAATAGCAACGCGTTGCTTCCTTGCAAGGTATCCAACCAGCCGATCAGACCATCATTTAGCGCCGCGACTGGCTTTCCGATTAGAAACAGCATCACTACTCCTACAACTAGTGAACCGACTACAGGATAGATCCAGAATGTTACAAATCCGGAGAAAACACCGTTGGCATTGATATTCTTCTTCATCCAATTCATCAAGAAACCCGCGAATAGACCGGCCAACATTCCTCCGAGGAATCCGCTGTTGATCGTCATAGCAGCCAAGCCGCCAGCAAACCCTGGCGTAAGACCGGGCTTATCCGCGATTGAGTAGGCCATATAGCCGGACAATACCGGAATCATCAAACTTCCTAGTAGTCCACCGCCTAGGCCTTTTAATAGAAACAACCAACTGCCTTCTACTGCTGCCAAATCCTGCAGGCCGAATAGTTGAGTAATCAATACCGCAACCGTTGAGATCATCCCGCCGGCAATAATAATCGGGATAATATATGAAATACCTGTAAGGATGGAATCCTTGATCTGCTGCTTGATCGATTTCGCAGATTCATCTACCTCTGTGAAATCTTCCCCCTGCTCCGAGCTAGGCATAAAATTCTCCGCCTTTTTCAGCAGGCGATTGATGATTTCTTCAGGATGCTTGATTGGTTCTGCGACAGTCGTGTCGATTTTAGGAATATTGGCAAACCGTTCCATCCCCTTTAGAGAGACATCGTGAGCCAGAATTATCCCGACTGCTTCATTCACCTCTTTGGGTGTGATTCGATCTTCAATTCCTTTTGCGCCCTGCTTTTCGATTCGTGCTTTATAGCCCAGCTGGTTTGCTGTTTTAGTAATCGACTCCGCTGCCATATAGGTATGAGCAATTCCCGCAGCGCATGCGGTGATTCCAAGAATCAATCCTTTTTCTGCTTCAATTGACGGACTTTGCTCTTCTTTTTCATCTAATAGCGCGATTATTTCCGCTCTTTCCCCGGCGTTCTTAAAACGTTCCAAGTATGCACTATCTGATAATCGACCAGCCAATTTCGCCAGAATGTCCAGATGAGTACTCCCAGCCTCAGATTCGGGAATTGCTAACATGAAGATCAATGACACTTGGTTGTTTGGGTCTAAGCTCGGATAATCCTTCAACGGTTTTCTCAATCTGACAACCGCAAAAGAGGCTTCTAGTACAGCAGAAGATTTTCCGTGGGGAATAGCCAATCCATTTTCAAATCCGGTAACTGAGATTTTTTCCCGATCATAAATAGCCGCTAAAAACGACTTGAGATCAGAGACCTTTCCCTGTTCATACAGCTTTTGTGTCATAAATTCAAAAACTTCTTCACGCGTCTCAAAGTTTTGATCTAAAAAAATAAGTGCTTGTGATGTGGCGTTTGCTAAGTTCATTTGAATTCCTCCTTTTCTTATTAGAAATCTAGCATATTCCCAAAACCTGGTTCGCATTTCTAATAAAAATAAACCCCTTTCATAACTTTGATAGAGGTCTTTGTGTAATATTACACGGATTAGTTCTAAATTTCGGCATACGCCTCCATGAGACTGTTCATAATAACTAGTATCGGCGTCTTATCCGTAATGTTGTAATGATTTCTAAATACTTCAGGAGAATAGCAAAACAAACTAATATCAGCCAATTTCGCAAGGGAATTCGCGCTTAATCCCGTTAAGGAAACGATTGGATGTCCATGCTCCTTGGCAAGCTTGGCTAATTCTAATATTTGATCTTTTTCACCTGACAGGCTGATAAAGAAGAAGATTTCATTCGTCGAGTGCTCAATTTTATGCCGCAGCTCATTTGCGTAGGTATAAAAAAAGGCCTTATCTTCTATCGCATAAAAATTGTCGACAACGATTTTTGTGGCATAGGCTGTCTGACCGATCGCAAAGAAATTAATGCGGCTTGCGCTGCTGAATAACTGAGCAACCTGTCTCTCACGTTCTGAATCAATCAATTCAAAATTTCTTAACAGCAGCTCTTTTTGCTGGTGGACAATTTCAATTGGTTCGTTGATTTCATGCTTTAGCTCATTTTTTAGTTCTGAATATCCTGAATATCCTAGTTTGTGACACAATCGGGTGATCGTATTTGGCGCTGTGAAAAATTTTGAAGCCAAATCAACAATTTTCATTTTAGAAACCACCGATTTATGCTCGCCAATATACCGAACGATCTCATCCTCCAAATCTGTAAAACGATATTCTTGATTAATTACTCGTTGCTGAAACTCCATAGCTTACCCCATCCTCGATTTTTTCCTATTGCACAAGCCCTAACTAGGGTCTTTAACGCGACTGTAAAATTGATATTTTAAGTGTAACACATAACGTTTGCTCATAATAAAACTAAAAAAAAGCAACGCTTTGATGAAAAATACAAAACGATCATTGCTTATCCTTTCCCTATAAATACCTTCTCACTCTCACCACATGAATATTACATTTCCATCTGAAATTTGCAGTCGTTTCTTCTGCTTCACTTTTCAAAAGCCTATTCTAGCAGGATTTCGTCAAAAATAATCCTGTAAAAAGCCGCAAATTTGGCGGTCAAATGCAAATTTCAGGGGTTTGACCAAGTTTTGGTTTCTGGCTTATCGTTAAGTCACCGGCCGGTACGATAATGAAAGTGGAGGCAAATGATGATTCAAAAAATCGGGACAAAATTAAAGGTTCAGATCCATACGGCGAATGATGAGAAATTACAGAACATTCATTTCCAGCATGTCGTCGATGCACCAGCCGAAAGTGCTGTGCTGACCTTAGGCGAGATCGTGACCGCCTTATCCTCAGAAGGCAGCACTTTGGATGGTGTCGTGTTAACTAGTCAATCACGTGTTACAAAGTAATTCTTGAGGACTGTCCAACGAGTGGGGAAAAATCAACACTCTTAGTCTCTCTCACCTGCATCGTTGGATCGTCCCTTCAAAAAAAGGAGGCGTACAGATAGTGAAGCTAGTCGCAAATTTTACATCTAATGGGGGAAGCAGCCAAACCTTGACGCTTGCCGACCCAAATAGGAGCTATACACCTGCTCAGCTCAAAGGGCTCTTGGAACAAATCGGACCCTTAGATCTCTTCAGCAAAGATGGAAATACTCTCTACGACACAGTGGAAAGTGCCATGTTTGTAGAAACCAAAGAAACAATCCTTTTCTAATCATTGAATTCTGAGGCGGTAGTCATCTGCCGTCTCAGGCAGTACATAGATTTAGCCTTCAGAGGAGATGCGCACTCCTCTGGAACAGCTTTGATTTATAAAAAAATTTAGGAGGAAACATCCATGAACGAACGACCATTTACATCAAAACAGCTATTCAGTCTGAAAAAGAACACCCTTGAAAAACGCATCAAATCCTATTACAAACTTTCTGGAGATACTGACAGCACCGTCCAATATCTGATGGCACTGCAGGTCCGCGATCGCTTAGGCGACAGCGAGTTTCACCTGATCTTAAAGGAAGTCGTACAGCACCTGTTTTCACAGCGAAAAGTGACCAAGATCATGAAAAAATTCTTTTTCCACTTCAAGCACTACTTCTTATCAAAGGAATGGAAATACTTAAATCTGCGGGTCTTCCCTGTCCGTCAATACGCCGAAAAAGCGATCACCGCCGTACGTAATCGCTTATCCGTCAGCCCGCTGTTTGGCAGCCAAGAAGTCCAATTCGAGTAATCAATAATGAAAGGAGCTCACACCATGAAAATTATTACAACCAAAAAACTGGTTTCCACCTTTAAAAAAAGCGATGGCAAAAAGCAACATCTGACCATCAAAGACCCTGCCGTCGATAAATCCGCCGCCGAAGTCCGCGAAGCTTTGGAGCTGCTGACGACATTGGATATTTTTGAAGAAGAAAACGGCGTTAAACCATTCGCGGAGGTCGATACCTGTAAATACGTAGAGACCATTAAATACATTCAATTTGATAAGGACAACCCCGTCGAAGCGGTAGAACCGACGACTCTGTCTAAGCCAATCAAAGTCCCTGCACCTGTCACCCGCCCAAAACCGAATTACGAAAAATTCGTTGATTTAGTATGCCCTGCAGCCTTGGAGAACCTGTCGGACATCCATTTTACCGTAGAAAAAGAAGCCGCCGAAGCGACTCCTGAGCCTGTTGTTCTTCAAAACATTGATCGTCTTGACTCAAATGCGCCCACTATGCGCCAACCAATCGAGACATCACCTGCAGCAGCTCCAGAAGTGCCGCCAATTTTCGAAAAACCGAAAAGGAAAAAGCGGCTGATTCATAAAATGAAGGAGCTGTTGTTGGGCGGATTTCCCTGAATAAGTGGTTGATAGAACTGTACATGGGGTTCATGATTTAGTTAGTACTTTTACGGAGCTGATTCAGTGTACCGTCTTTTAAGCCTGCACAAAATAACTGCCTATTGCTCAGCAATAGACAGTCATAAAATTCTTCATTCATTGGTTCGTTGCTGGAAGGTAAGTCCTATTTCTGATTGATCATGGGTCCTACTCTTCCGTAAACTTCTTGACAATATTGATAACGCCTTCACTTCCCGCTATAACTCCCTGTGAGACTAAGTTTTCAAGCGGGAAAATGGCTCTGCCGGTTAGAACCTCTAGCAGCATCGGCAGATTTACGCCTGAGATGGCTTGGACATCATACCCTTCTGCAAGCAATAGCGCGACTGCGTTTGAAGGGGAGCCGCCGAATAAATCAACAAATACCAATGTTGGGTGATCATTGTCAAATTTTCTCAGTTTCTGCTTGAGTGCACTGACCAAGGCGTCTAATGACATTTCAGGGGTAAAAACTAAAGTTTCAAAATTTTCTTGTTCACCAATGATCATCTCGGCAGATTTTTTGATTCCTGTCGCGAATTCACCGTGGGTCATAACTAGAACATTGCTCATATTGGTTTCCATAAAAATCTCCCTTTTTTCAGTCTAAAAGATATGCAGCAGTGAGCCAGCAGCACCTAGTACAATCAAAATAAGCAATAGCTTGATCACTGATACATTCTTTTTGTCGTGCAGATACCATATGACCATCACCAATATGAATGGCAGCAGGCCTGGCATTAAACCATCTACAATATCCTGTAATTTAGTGACGGCTCCACCGCTTCCCCACTTGATCGGGGTACTCAATGAAACGAACTGAGCCGATAATCCGCCGACGACTGTTAGACCGAGGATGGACAAGAAGCCAGTAACCTTTTCGATCATAGCTGGAGAGAAAATCTCAGAGTCCATGATTTTCATTCCTTCTCTAAATCCAAACTGAACACCCCAAAGTCCGAAGCCTAAGGTAATTGCAGTCCAGCCAACCAAGAAGATGATCGGGCCTAAAATATTCCCGTCAAGAGCCAATCCCATACCAAAGCTAAGCAGCAGCGCATTTCCGGTACTTGCAAATAATGAGTCTCCTAATGCGGCCATAGGTCCCATCAAGCCAGATTTGATGGCATTAAAGACATCATCAGGAATATCTTCACCCTGCGCTTTTGAAACCTCCATCGCACAAACTGCTCCGATCAGCGGCAGTCCAATGGTTGGTTCAGTATTGAAAAAGGCCATGTGTCTTGTTAATGCTTGCCCCATCTCGTCTTTATCACCATTCGTCACCTTCTTCAAAACTGGAACGATACTCCAGGCAAAGGCCACATTCTGCATTCGTTCCCAGTTCCAAGCTGACGTATTGGACATAATCCAACGAAAGCCAACCTTATAGATATCCTTTTTCGTCACTTCTTGAGCTGTATTAGGCATGTTCATGTCCTCCCGCATTTTCTTGATTTAAGTAACTGATCATCGCTAATGCGATCCCTATTAGAGCAACAGTAAAAATCGGCAGTTCCAATGCTGTCACAACAATAAATCCAAGGATAAAATAGCCCATCAGGCTTGGTTTAGTAAGCAGCATTTTCAACAGTACCGCCATCCCTAAAGCAGGCAGCATCCCTCCAATAACGGTAATGATTGCTGTTAACCATTCTGGGATGATTTTAACGATATCCTGCGCCGCTGAAGCGCCAAAATAGAGAACTAAAAAGGCTGGAACAAAACGGAAAACAAAGGCGATGATCTGGGGTAAGCCAATTGTCATGAAGGTCAGCTTTCTAAGATTTCCCTCAGCGGCATACTCATCTGTTTTATGAACCAAAAAGGAATTAATCGTCGCAAATAATTGCCAAACAAATGTACCGATCAGCCCTAAAGGAACTGCAATAGATACAGCTATTTCAGCTGAGACCCCTGTCGAAAGTGCTAATGCCGTTCCGACATAGCCGGCGATTCCTATATCTGATGCCATCGCCCCGCCTGGGGTAACAGCGCCGATATATAATGCATTGATCGTAGCCCCAATGATCACACCATTTTTTACATCCCCCATAATGATCCCAACGATCAGCCCTGCAACTAAGGGTTTGCCAAAAACATGATACGCAATTCCTTGCCCACCAAGCCATGGTGTCGCAATCCAAGCTAAATAAGTGAAAAGTGAAATTAATACCGCTTGTAATAAGTTCATTTGTTTACTCCTCCCAATCTATTAAAACGTTGAAACAGGCTGCCCCGGCACTGTTTGCATAAATACTTCTACGCAGTCTTTACACTTTAATGTATCGATTGCTTGATAATTTTCCTCGTCTAGGTGAACTGTTTGTGCATATTTTTTTCGCCCTGGTGCCATTCCGATATTTCCGACATTCAGCTTCCAATCATACTGATTGTTGGCTTCAATTACTTGCTTGGCACTTACTGGTGCCTTCGTAATGAACAGCGTGTCATTTTCTGAGTAATCATTTACACATTGCACTGCTTCATCCACTTTTTTGATTACCAGCTCCACATGCTTTGGCGTCGCCATTGTCAGCGCTTTCGAAATAATCGGATTGCTAGCTGCGAGGTCATCAATAACCACGATTCTTTTTGCCCCTAATTGTTTGATCCAAGCAGTCACTACTTGTCCATGTACTAATCTGTCATCGATTCTAAAAAACATATCCATTCTCCTTTTTGCCAACGGCTTTATTTTTTTGTCAATTTTTTAGCTTGGGTATTCATTCACATGTTCTGGTGATAGATAAGAGATAGCAGCGCTATCTCTTATCCTGTTAGTTCTCATTCATCATAAAGGGTTCTGCTTAGCAGCTCATCTTGCACGTCTTTATCTAAATTTACAAAGATGGCACTGAAGCCACTGACTCGGACAATTAGATTCGGGTATTTTTCTGGATGCTTTTGGGCATCTTCCAAAATTCCATGGTCAACGATGGTCACCATCAAGTGGCAGCCGCCTTTTTTAAAATAGGTATTGAATAGATAGTTGATCTTCGTTCGATTCTTGTTGAACATACTAGGTGTAAACTTAATATTCTGGACTGACCCGCCATGATACTTCGCATCAAAGGTGGCCAATGAATTTAGTACGGCTGTTGGTCCGCTTTGTGCCGCTCCGCCTTGAGGGTTATTTGCGGGATTCATGAACTGTCCGGCGTATCTGCCATCCAATGATGCAGAAGTCTCGCGTCCCCATTCCGTATTTGTCTGGTTATTAGAGATGACAATCAGGTAGTATTGCATCCCCTTTGTAATTCCTCTTTCACGGATACCTTTTGCGACAAACTCATAAAAATCATTCGCTAACTCGTCAACCTCAGCGATATCATTTCCATACTTGCCCTGTTCCCAAAGCTCTTCACGAATCGTTTCATAGCCGGAAAAATTATGCTTAGCCGCTTCTACCAACTCTTTAAGCGAATATTTCTTCTCATCATAAACAAGTTTCTTGATTGCATATAAAGCATCGCTGCTATTGATGTTTCCATATGTTTCATTGGTTCCGCCGAGATAACGAATCCCACCATCTAAGATCGCCTTGCCTCTTGAAAGACAGTCATCCATCAAAATACTCGCAAACATGAAGGAAACTTCTCGGTTCATCAATTCATAGCTATAATATTGCGCGTCAGCGGATAGATCGAAGTAATAATCCAACAGGTCTTTGTAGTTGGCATATAAATCGTCAAAAGATTCAAAATTTTCAATCTTTTTAATGTGTACAGGTCCTGATTTTTTGATGCCGTCCATCGGATCGACACCTTCGTTTAGCGTGATAGTCAATAGCTTCAAAAGATTCAATAACGTATTTGGTGTTCCGACACTTTGACCTTGAATCACGAATTCCCCGCAGCCAAACGGTACATATTGCTCCGCGGTTTTACGATCTACACGCATTCCATGCATCACTGCCGGCACGTTCACCTCATCGTTATAAAGCGTTGGGTAGGTTGCCCCTGCACCGATACAGTCATAGGCCAGATCCATGATTTCCTCTGGAGTATCTTTATTAAATCGTAGAGTAAATTGCGGTTCAACATACTTGCAATCTTTCGTGACTTTGATGGCGATTTTGGCAAAAATGTCTGCTGCTTCGGGGTTCTTGCGACCGTAGCCACCAACAATAATCCGACCATTCACTGTGGTACGACGATTTTCAATCAATGTCCATAAGGATTTCAAATACTCATAGGCATCCTCCTCAGTGATGACCCCATTCTCCAAATCATGCTTTAAATAAGGACCTAAATAATCATCTAATCGACCATAATTTATACAACCAGCTAATAAGGCGTATAGCCATAACATTTGAAGCGCTTGATGGAAGGTTTGCGGTTTTTGATACGTAATTACCTTTAAGTCGTTTTCCATCATTTCTAATTGTTTGATTCTTTTTTCTGTCGTTGCCTCAGTTTTAGCCTCATTGACTAATTCTCTTAAATGATCACACACCGTTTGGTAGATGTTGAGGGCATCGATTGAGGCCTGGAGAAACTCAGTAGAGCCCAGCTCTTTTTGCTTTTCGAGAACAAGCTCCTTTAATCCTTCGATGCCGTTATCAAGAAGCTTAGGATAATCCAGCATCATTCCGCTCAAACGCGCTGTTGCCATCAATGGCGCTGTTCCATCAATAAATCGACTAATGATGTTTTCCTGAAGCGCGTCTGCGCAGTACAAAGCCTTTACATCGTGGTTCTCCCAATAGTCATACATGGCGTCCACTCTGGCTTTCTCTTCTTCAGACGCAAGTTCATTTTTGAATTTAGCCAATTTATCAAAAACACAATAGTGACCAACACCACCCAAAGATGTCACACAACCAAACCCAATTGGTAAGAAATCAAGACGACCAGCCACTAAATCCGTGGCTTCAATGCTTCGGAAAAGGGTCGGGTAAATTACCTTTAAGCAGTTGATTTCCCGAACTTCTTTGGAGAGTCCCTCAGAATCTTTATGAGCCTTCGTATAGGCCTCCATGATTTCCAGCTGCTCGACGGGTGTTTTTTCGCTTGGCAATTTGATACTGACTTCAACGTTTTGAACTCCAGCAATGCTTGCCTTTTTCATTTTAATGTTTACTCCTTTCCGCTTCTCGCCAATTATTTTGGTAACCGCTTAATAGATCAGTGAACCGTTTGGTAATATAGTGAGGACGTGTGATGGCGCTGCCTACGACAACTGAATGGGCGCCTAAATATAATACTTTCATTGCATCCTCCGGAGTATAAATGTGCCCTTCCATCATGACAAACGCCTCATCCTTAAAGTCGCGGCACATTTTGGCAAATTCACGGAAATCGGGTCCTTCAATATGCTTCGTCTCTTCTGTGTAGCCATATAAAGTTGGCGCTACGATATCCGCACCGTTATCAATCGCCCAACGAGCTTCATCATAGTTAGAAACATCTGCGAAAATGATCGCTTCGGGAATTTCCTTTTTCACGATCGGCAGCAGATCTCTTGCGATGGTTCCCTCATGTGTGGTCTGAGTTGTACAATCTAGCGCGATGATCTCCGCTCCCGCATCCCAAATCGCCTTGCAAGCTTCTAAAGTTGGTGTAATGAAAACATCCGTATCCTCATGCCAGATTTTCCAAAGACCGATTACTGGAAGATCCACATTATCCTTAATCATTTTGATTTGCTCAGGCATGTTGGCACGTATCGCAACTGCCCCGCCCCATTTTGCGCATTCAGCCATTTTAATCGACATGTCATCCGTGTAAATGGGTTCATCTTTCTGAGTCTGACAAGAGACAATCAGCCCATTTTTTAACGATTCAAGCAATTCACGCTTTTTTGGATCATTTGTTTTCATTACACATTCTCCTTACTCTATCGAGATAATATTTTTATATTTTTTTCCACCTTCAGGCATTTTGTTGGTGATCACTTTTTCAAAGTCATCAAAACTTCCGAAGGTGCTTAAAGCCGTTAAATGAAACTTGGAATCGTCAACTAGTAAATACGCGTGCTTGCTTCTTTTGATAACTGCCTTCTTGATACTGCCAATTTCCATTTCGCTCGTATACACTTCACCAAAATCAATATCGGCTCCATTCGCTCCAATAAAGGATCGATCAAATCGAAACTCCTGCATCTGTTCAATCGTCGATGGCCCATAGCAAATCTCATGTTTTTTACTGTATCGTCCGCCAAGCATATATACTTCTGCATCTAGCTGGTTCAAACGGCTCAACACAAAATAGCTGTTGGTTACGATTTTTATCTTCTTATTGCGCAGAAAAGGAATCATTTGCATGGGGGTCGTCCCGGAATCTAAAAAGATAAGATCTCCGTCCTTAACCTCATTCGCCGCTAGTTCAGCGATCTGCTTCTTTTCTTCTTGATGAACGTTCACTTTTTCAAGTACAGGTCCTTCCGTCAAATCACTGATCGTTTCTTCTAAACCAACTTGAACGACCCCGCCACGTTCACGATCGACCTTTCCTTGCTCTTCTAGAAGCTTCAGATCCCGCTGCACCGTTGATTTTGAAACATTCATTTCCTTGCATAGATCGCTGATGCTGATCATTGGCTGAGATTTCAAGCGTGATAAGATATAGATTTGACGTTCCTTTGCTAACATAAAAAACTCTCCTTTTTTGTCTTTTCTTTCCATTATACAAATCAGCATGAGAGTTTGAAAGCTCAAAGAGTTATTTTGATTCATTTTAAATCATAATACTTCATCCCGAGCTATCCGAAAGAAGTTCTATTGGAACAACTGTTTATTTATCACACCTGTAGTGTAACACCTCACAAACACCATATCAAGTCTTTTTTAATCTTTTTGATTCATTTTGAGTCATTTCGATTCAAAACGTCTTTATTTTTGGATTTGATTCACGTATACTAAGGATAGGTTTAAATGAGGAGGTAGAAATAATGCCGGAGCTACAAGGCTGTATTTTTAATATTCAACGATTTAGTATTCACGACGGTCCTGGTATTCGAACAACGGTCTTTTTTAAAGGATGTCCACTACGCTGCACTTGGTGTTCAAACCCTGAGTCGCAAAACAGATTGCCTGAACCCATTTGGGATAATCAAAAGAAGAGAGAAATCATTACTGGTACATACTATACGGTCGAAGAGGTTATGGCAGTCATACGTAAAGATTTGGACTATTATGAGGAATCTGATGGCGGGGTTACTGTGACTGGCGGCGAAGTCCTAGCTCAAAAAGCATTCGTCCTTGAACTCCTGAAAAAATGCCAAGAAGAAGGGATCCATACTGCCTGCGAGACTGCCGCTTACTCATCAAGCACAGATTTTAAGGAATTAATTGATTGTGTTGATTTATTGATCATGGATATAAAGCATTATTCCGAGGAGCCTCATAAAGCCAAAACAAACGTTTCACTAAAGCCTATCCTAAAAAATTTGGACCAGGCCATTAGCGAGCAAAAGAATATGCTTTTGAGAATCCCGATTATCCCTGCCTATAATGATTCCCTTGAGGATGCCGAAGCTTTTGGGAAGCTTTTACAACTTCATAAGGTTCAAAATGTTGAACTCTTACCCTTTCATCAATTTGGCAAAAGCAAGTATAGATACTTAAATCGAGATTACGAATACGATGGTGTTCCTCAGCTACGGAGGTCAGATCTTATTTCGTTTGCCAGAATCTTAGAAACGTTCGATATTGAATGCTCGATAGCTTAGAATTTTTAATAAACAATCTATTCATTTCCATGGGACTCATTTTGAATCACAATGAGTCCCATGGTCTTTTTTTCATAAAAAAAACTGTGGACACCATCCGTTAAGGATACTGTCCACAGCATTTTCTATAAAGCCTCTTTTAAATATAGATCGCGATCGATTGATACGGCTGAAGCTCGAATCTTTCAACCAGTTTTTCCGTTTCGTAATTGTTGATCAGCACTTCTCCTGACAAAAATTCCTCCGGCAAATCAAGGGTTGCTTTTTGTGAGAAAAAGTTATTAAGAACAAGGAGCGAATGGTTTCCGCAACGTCGAATGTAGCCATAGACCTGTGGATGCTCGGGCAGAAAGGCTTCATAGCTGCCCTCTGAGATTACAGAATACTCTTTTCTTAATCGGATCAAACGTTGGTAATAATTAAAAATCGTTCCCTCTTTTAGTTCTCTTGCCACGTTCAACTCTTTTGCTGATTTCCCTACTGACATCCAAGGGGCAACGTTTGAAAAGCCGCTGAATTCTAAATGATCCCACTGCATCGGTATGCGGGAATTATCACGAGCCTTTGTTTTGATGATCTCGAATGCTTCCTCTTCAGACATTCCTGCTTCAAGCAATTCTTCATAAGCATTCAATGTCTCCACATCAACATATTGATCAATCGATTCAAAGGCCGGATCAAGCATTCCGATTTCTTCTCCCATATAGATGTACGGCGTCCCACGATTCAGATGAATTGCACTTGCTAACATTTTAGCACCAGCCACTCGATAATTTTCGGCATCGATAAAGCGATTCAATGCACGAGGCTGGTCATGATTATTCCAAAAAAGCGCGTTCCAGCCATTTTCTTGACTCATTTTTGTCCCAAAATTGTGGAAGTTTTCTTTTAGCTTGGCAAAATCAAAGGGCATTTTTGTCCATTTTTTCCCATCCATATAATCCACCTTCAGATGATGAAAGTTAAAAGTCATGGTCAGCTCTTCTCGCTCAGGATTCGTATACAGAATGCAATTTTCTGGTGTCGTCGAACTCATTTCACCAACCGTAACGATCTCTTCATCCTCTCCAAATGATGCTTGATTCATCATCCTGATATATTCATGAACGATTGGCTGATCTGTATAAGCTGGCTTTCCATCATTTTCCGCACAATCTTGAAGGACTTCATCCTTGCCAATCAAATTGATCACATCGAAACGAAAGCCTTTGACTCCTTTGCTCATCCAAAAACGTAAAACCTCGAATAGTTCTTCACGTACCGCAGGATTGCGCCAATTCAAATCCGCCTGCGATTGCTCAAAGAGATGTAAATAGTATCTGCCAGTCTCGCCAAAAGGAGCCCAAGCATTCCCACCAAATTTGGATACCCAATCCGTCGGCTCATCCCGCAAAATAAAGTAATCCTGGAATTTCTTTTCTCCAGCCAAAGCCCTTTTGAACCATTCATGCTCGGTAGAAACATGATTGAAGACCATATCTAGCATGATTTCGATTCCGTTGGCTTTCGCTGTTGTCGTCAGCTCTTCGAAATCCTTCATTGTTCCGAACATCGGATGAATCGCCAGATAGTCAGCGACATCATAGCCATTATCTTTTTGCGGGCTTGGATAGATGGGATTTAACCAAATCATATCCACTCCTAGTTGCTTTAGATATGGAATTTTTCTTTTGATTCCCTGCAGGTCTCCTATGCCATCTTGGTTCGTATCCAAAAAGGATTTTGGATAGATCTGATAGATTACTTTCTCTTTAACACTCATTTTGCTCCTCCAACTTTACAATTCTGTTGCTAATAAAATTTTTTCTTCATTTGTTACTTTCGAAGCCGCTTCAATCAATGAATCTACGTGAAACTGTGTCGAGTTTGTCACGATGACCGGCGTTTGAACTTCATAGCCCGCGGCTTTAATAGCTTCCATATCAAATTCCATTAAAATCTGACCTTTTTTCACACTGTCGCCTTGCTTTACATGGCTCGTAAAATGGTTGCCATCTAATTGAACTGTATCGATGCCAATATGAATTAGGACCTCGATTCCTCCCGGACTGACCAGACCTAGCGCATGCTTCGTTGGAAACAGCAGACTAACCTGGCCATCAAATGGAGCCACTACTTTTCCTTCACTAGGCTCGATTACCACCCCTTGCCCCATCATTCCTTCGGAAAAAACAGGATCTTTTGAACTGCTCAATGGGTGTATAACACCTGGGATTGGTGAAAATAATTCTACGATTGTGTCAGTCTTTTCTGACTGATCCCCGCCCAATGTTGGAACAATTTCTTCTTCAATGCGATCAATTTTATTAAAGACACCTGCTCGTCTAAACATTAACGTTAAGAAAAATGGAACCACTATTGCAATAACCATCCCGATTAAAAAGATCAAATAATCCTGAGGACGAATCGATAAAATTCCCGGCAGACCACCGACACCTATTGATAAAGCTCGAACCTTAAATAGTGTGACAAAAAGTCCAGCGATCCCGCTGCCGATCATAGCGGCAATAAACGGATAGGTGTATTTTAAGTTTATTCCAAACATCGCAGGTTCAGTAACACCCAGCCATGCTGAAATAGTCGAAGGAATCGAGACCTGCTCTTCCTTCTTATTCCCGCGGTGAGCAAATACGACAGCTAATACTGAAGCTCCTTGCGCGATGTTTGATAGACAAAGGATTGGCCACAAGTTCGTTGAACCAAAGTCAGCGATCAATTGTGAATCAATTGCTAAGGTTGTATGGTGCAAACCAGTAATCACTAACGGCGAGGTCAACGCTCCTAATACACCGCCAAACAGCCAGCTAAAGCTAGAGGTCAAGCCTGCATTTACCACTGAAGAAATAATGGTGCCTATTTTCCAACCAACTGGTCCTAACACAATATGTGCAGCCAAAATAGTTGGAAGTAAAGAGAAAAATGGCACAAAGATCATCGATACCGCTTCAGGAATATGCTTGCGGAAGAAACGCTCCAAATACACAAACAGAAAGCCTGCTAACATCGCTGGAATCACCTGCGCTTGATAACCGATCTTATCAACGGTGAAAAAGCCAAAGTCCCAAGTCCAGTTCTTCGCAATCTCTGCAGCAGCCGTACTATTTACCGCATAGGCATTCAGTAGCTGCGGCGAAACTAGCGTGATCCCTAATACAATCCCTAAAATTTCAGTTGCTCCCATCTTACGAGCAATACTCCAAGTAATACCTACAGGTAAAAAGTGAAAGATCGCTTCTCCTGGCAGCCATAAAAAGCCATTTACACCATTCCAAAAGGTTGAAGCTTCAACAATTGTTTGTCCATTGAGCCAGCCCATTGGCACAGCTTCCAAAATATTGCGAAACCCTAAAATCAGCCCCCCAACAATAATTGCTGGTAATATCGGAGTAAAAATTTCTGCCAGCATAGTGATCGCCCGTTGAAGTGGATTCTGATTTTGCTTAGCAGCAGCCTTTGCCGCATCCTTGGAAACACCCTTGATTCCTGAAGCAGCCACAAAATCATTGTAAAAAACTGCTACGTCATTTCCGATAATTACCTGAAACTGCCCTGCGTTCGTAAACATTCCTTTGACACTGGGAATATTTTCGATTCGCTTTTCATCTACCTTTTCAGACTCATTCAAAACAAAGCGCATACGTGTTAAGCAGTGTGTGACGGCAGAAATATTTGCCTTACCGCCAACAGCCTCTAATAACTCCCTTGTGTCTTTATCGTACTTCCCCATTGCTTTTCCTCCCAGTATTTTTTCTTGTATAAATAAGTTCATCTGTTGGCATAACTATAAGTTCAACGTCACACAATGTAAACCGCTTACTTTTTTTCGTTTGTTCATAAAATTAGAGCACTTTAATTTATCGATCGTTCTTGGTGATGAAATAGAAAAAACTAGTATGAATCGTCAACACAGGTCTGTGCCTACACATACAGGCTTAGATGAAAATAAGATTTCTCTCATTTTAGTTTTAATGATTCCGTCGAAGGGCACTTTACTTCCAACCTTGTTCCTTTATAATGAATGTACTTAAATGAATATTCAGCGAGGAAAAATGTGATGAGAGTTTATGAGATGATCTACCAATCGATCGAACGAGGAATTTTAAAAGGCGTGTATGAAGCGGGAACCTTCCTGCCCAGTGAAAACAAATTGCAGGAAATTTATCATGCTTCTCGTGATACGATTCGAAAAGCTTTGTCACTTTTGATGGCCAACGGCTATATTCAAAAAATTCAGGGAAAAGGCTCTTTAGTACTGAAACGAGAGCAATTACGATTTCCACTTTCTGGTCTAACAAGCTACAAAGAATTACACAATTCCTACGGCTATAATAGCCATACTGAGGTCATCAGTCTGAAAAAAATTACCATTGATGATAGCCTGTCTCTTGAAACAGGCTTTGAAAAAGGCAATGTTTGTTGGGAACTGCTGCGCGTTCGCGCCATCGACCAAAAAAAAGTTATTTTAGACAAGGATTTGATCCTGACTTCAATCGTCACTGAACTTGATACAGAGATCGCCAAAGATTCTCTCTACAACTATTTTGAAAGCCAATTAGGATTAAATATCGCCTTTGCTGAAAAAGAAATCACTATTGACGCGCTGACTGATGAAGATCACGAGCTTTTAGATCTCAATCAACATGATATCAATATCGTTTCTGTGAAAAGTCGTATCTTTACTAAAAGCGCCTGCCAATTTCAATTTACAGAAAGCCGACATCAAGTAGATAAATTCCGCTTTTTTGACTTTGCGAGACGCCATCACTCAACTATATAGAATTTTTAAAATGAATACATCTGTTTTTTCTTATCCTTAGTTATTTCCTCACTCTGTAAGTTATTTGTAGCTTATAGAGTGAGTTTTTTATGTCTAAAAAAGATAAAATAGGGACCGGCTTTATGCTCCGATCCCTATGAATTGATCGTATTTGAACCATTGGATGGCTGCGTGCAATGCCCACTTGAAGTCATTCTAATAGCTATCTATACGAATCGTAACCACCAAGAAACTGTAGGCTACTTGAAAATTCCAATTACTGAGTCAACTGAACATACCGATTCCCTGGACTAACCGCATTTAAGTTGAAAAATAAGCTGCTATAATCTTCATACGCTACAAGATAACTCGTAGTGAACGTAGCCGTTTCCCCAGGAGCGATTGATTGAGAACTCTCTTCTTCTTCGAATGTATCACCGACGATCTTCCCAACTCCAGTTGGCAATGAATGAGCGGGTGTATTTAACTTGCGATAATTTTCAAATGGGTCTGATGGTACATGATGAATTAGTTCAGTTTCTGTAGGAAGATTTGTAAAATAATTTCCTTGCTTAACTAAACACTCTACTTGGATGGAAGGTGAGTAGTTAATTGTCTCATCAGTAATATTTTTAACCGCCAATTCAACTTCTAGATACTTGGGCTTAATCTCAACATTTCGGATTTTCTTGCTCAAAGTAGTCCTTCCATCCCCAAGAGTATATTCTGTCGCTATGATTGGCAAGAGCTTGCCCTTTTTATCCCATTTTTCTCCAAAAACTCGAGCATATATTCCCATCTTCAATCGCTTATTTAAGATCGACAGCGTTTTTGGCGCAATCGTATCGCTGAGTGTTGCTTTTAATACCGTTATTTCCTCGACAGGCGCATCATAGATATCAATCGTATTGATAGGCTCGTTAAGCTGGACTAGCTCGCTTTTGTTATTGATATCCAACATCAAAGGTTCGATCCCCTCTGAAATTCCTGCAATCCTCTCTTGCTTATCATCTGGGGTCATGTATTCAATGGCGAGTGATGCCTCTTCCTCAGTAGTTACATTTTTTAGGAACAGATGCTCAAGAATCTTTTTAGTATCTTTTTCTGGAATATCGCCGAAGCAGGTCATTTCAACAAACTTATTTTGCTTTTCGAAAAATTTCCTAAAGACTGTTTCTTGAGCTTCACCAAAGTCATCCAGTTTTTCGATCATATAGGCCGAAGAATCTTTTAGCGGAATCTCCTTGAATTCTTTTACATAATCATCAATTACGGTATCCTTTTGATTCAATTCATAAAGGGTGAAGGTTATCCCTCGAGCCTTGATAAAAGCTTCGAGATCTTCTTCTGTTTCAGTAGGCAGATCTTCATAAAAGGACAATTCTTGCAAACTATCATAGCTAGTAAAATACTTTGGCACATAATCGGCCACTAAACGATAATGACCCGTATCCGGCTGCTGAGAGGTTGCCTTGTCGATTTTTGTTGTGAGCTGATAATCTTGCTTTTCAACAGTAAGCGCTCGAAACTTTACTGCGAGGTAGGAACCCACAGGGAAAAAGATCAGTAGAAGCACTGCAATCAGCAGCAGCTTGCGCTTAGAGAAGGCGGCCAAAATAACGGGTTCCTTCTTTTTCATTTGTGTCTTGCGGATCACATTCTCTTTGTTTTCAGCGGAATAGCTGCTGCCGTAGAGTTCTAAAATTTGATCTAGCTCTTCATCGGAAAGCTTGCCTAATGGATGTTCATCATATTTTTTTGCCATTTCTATCCGCTCCTTTATTTAATAAAAACAAAAATTCTGTATCCTGTTCAGCAAAAGCCTGCTGCAGCATTCTCTTTCCGCGATATAGATAATTATTCACTGTCTTTTGCGGAATGCTTAGATCGCTGCTGATCATCGCCGGCGTATTTTCAAAAATATAGCGCTGTAGACAAATCTCCCGCATTGGGTCATTTAAGCTGTTGATCACGTCAAACATCTCATGGATAAACTCGCGATTCTCTTCTGCCATCGGGATATTTTCAAGGGTGAAAGGATCATTCAGCTGATAATCCTTCTGACTTCGCCGAAGCTTGTTAATACTGAGACTCCTTGTGATCAATATTAGATAATTCTTAAATGAACCGCGTTTTGGCTGATACTTCGTCGGTGCCTTCCATATCCGCAAAAAAGCGTCGCTAACAATCTCTTCAATGTCCTGTGGATCATGGTTCTTCCCTAGAATCGATAAGGAAACCACCCAAAGCAGCTTTGAATATCTGTCCATCAATATTTCCAAAGCTTCTTCGTCATGCTGCTCAATTCTTTGCAGCAATTCCAAGTCTTCCAAAAGATCCCTCCTCTTCATTCTTTTTCTCTCACCTATATATACATAGCAAAATGGAAGATATACTAGAAATTTCGTAAAATAATTTTTTACGATACAAACTGCTCTCCAAATCAGTATGACATAGTTGGCTAAACGAAAGGATATTCTTTAAAACTTTCGGGTAGAGCATTCGGTTTCTTTTTAGCGGAAATTGCAGGATAAAAATTAGGTATCATTTGGTTTTGGAGTTCTCCTGCTCTTCGCTAAAATCAAAAAACACCCAAAACTCTTATCCTGAGTTTTGGGTGCGGCTTCTCCAAGTAAATAAAACGACTCGTGAACGTCAGTATTTTTCTTAATGTACAAAATTTTGCAGTTAGGTTCGTTTCGATTGATTCAAGCTGCTTCATAAATTTGATATAGCTCTTTAACCAGATATCGAATAATTGTAAAATAGAATAGAAGATGCAAATTGAAACGGGGCGTGGTTTATGAATAGAGATAAAACTATAGGTATTTCACTGATAACTTTGGTTTTGATCATATGCTTACTATTTTTTAAAGATAGAAATTTATGGCTCTTTCCATTCATTATATGTGTTGTTGCTCCGCTATGTTTTCTATTCTACGACAGATTTATCTGTTCGAAAAAACGGCTTAGCAATTACTTTTACGCACTACCTAGCTTGATTTACTTATGGATTACTTACCAAAATAATATGATCTCCCTTATACCTTGCTTAATTTTGACTTTTCTCTTTTTGATTGCTTTTTTTACAGGAATCAAAGAGTCAGTGAATCAGGCGAAAAAGATGTAGTAGCTGTATTTATTTCGGAAATCATGCACATCGACTTCATAAAAAATTAAAGTAATTTTTCAAACATTTTGAGAAGTGATAACAGCATCCTTTTTTTAATCAAGTAAATTCTCCTCTCTTATTGACACGATAAAACGACATTTTACCCGTTCTAATCCCCTGCTGCTTTTGGTATAATAAAGAGAGAAGGATGTGAGGAACGATGATTAAAAATTATCATGCTTTTTTCAAGTTCTCAGTTATTTTAACCCTATTCTTTTTTACGATTGCAAGTTTTCAAAATAATTCTTTTTTAGAATTTGCTAAAGGTTTGTCCGTAGGTCTCTTGATCGTCAGCGCCTTTTTCAAAAACCGAAATGAACGAATGGATTCCAACACGAACTAGCTCGGCTAGTTCGTTTTTTTGTTCTTACAAAAGCGGTAGCTGGAGTTCATACTTTATGATTTTTCAATCTCAATTATTTTGTATCCTTTTATTCGAAAGGATTGATTGATTTGAAGCAAATACTTAATTTAGTTATCCCTATCTTTTTCTTAATTGGCGGCAGTTGGTTTTGGTACCAAAATAACTACGGAACATCTGACTATTACACGCAAATCACTACTGATGGAAATAGAACAAACATAGGGAGCGGCGGTGGAAGGGACGCTCATTTTCGCTACGAGTACAAGCTAAAAGCATATAACGAAAACGGAGATTCAAAAAACATCGAATTTCATTCCATGAGCGACCGACCTCTAAAAAAACAAGCGTATCTTGTTACTCACGTAAATAATAAAAAAGGCGTAATGGGCTGGGAGGAAGTAAAGTCCGCTGACATTCCTTCGAACGCATTAAAACCATTGGCTCATTGACTTCACTGATTGCTCACTCCTTTTGATTGAACAATCATCAAAAGGAGCTGAGTCACATCTGCTTATTGGCTTTTTTCTTTCATCTTGAGAAATCATCGCTTTTCTATATATGGTATATTGGGATAAAAAAGGAGCATGATAATGGCCTTAACACATGAATTCGGCATCATAGATCATCTTGAAACTTCATATGACGATTACACACCCGAAAAGTATCACTGCATTTCAGTTAATGATGCTAGTATTCAAGCTTTGTTGCCTTCACTGTCTCTAATAAAAACCTATTTTTCCTCTTTAGAACAACCAGACCTTGGCTTAGCCTATTATGGCGTAACCATTATTCCTGTCGACTCTTTATCGGCATTTTTAGATAGTGTTTTGTCTGCTAAAGGCTTGAAACAGGAGAACGATGTGACTGAACTATGTAAACTAATTATTCAAGCCAAAAAAGAGAATAAATGTATGATACATTACGGAATCTAATATTTTGCCGGTGCTTGCGTTACCCCAAACTAACAGCAAATATACTATTTACAATGCCCCGTGTTTTCTTATATAGTAAAGAAAAGGAGGCACATCATGACGATTATTATTAAACCCAATACGCTTTTTTATATCGGAATAATCATTATTGTGCTCAACGCACTCTTTTTTGATTTCAACATCTTTATCAATATCCTGTCATTTGCTCTAATTTTATTTTCTGAGAGCATTTTAAAAGTAATTAACAGCAAGCTTCAAAGCAGTCATTAGCTGATTGCCTTGAAGCTTGCTGTGTAGTATCGGCTGTTATAGTATGAATATCTTCTATTTAGCCAAAAATTTTTCCAGTTACGAAATCAAAAACTTATACCATTAATACCTATAAGGAGGATCAAAATGTTTGATGAAAAGAAAGTGTTATTGCAGTTAAATACTGCTTTTGGTTTGATTGCTGGTATATTAATGATGAACACTATCGCATTAATCGGCTCACTTTTTTTTAATGCTTTCGGAGAATTAAGCTTTTTTATGTGGGCTTTTGTTACTTTCATGGGGTGGGTTGTTACAATAATCCAATTTAAGAAAGCTGATATACAAGTCAAGTGGAAAAAATAAATCAGAGTCATTTACGTAATGGGGCCTGCCTAAGCAGGCTCCGCTTTTTTTTTACCTAACAACCTATATAATAACTCAGCTTCATGATCTGTGAAAGTTCGTCCACCCACTAACCTCTTTTAAGCTACGCTACATTAACAAATCAATTTACTAATCATGTGAAACAATATACAATTTAGGTAGGGGTGGTAAACATGATAACCAAAGACGTTGTTGCTTTTATTATCTGTGCACTTTTCGGTATCTTAGGTGCTTTTAAACTTGCATTATTTGACAAAAGACCTTCCTTACCAGACATGTTAACTGTACTAGCTTTTTCTGGTGGATCACTAGTCTTTTTCTACTACTATTTTGAAGGATTTGAATCCCCATTTGTCCAAGTCGCTTATTTCACAATCATTATTGGAACTGCAATTTTGATGTCAAAATTTAAAACCAAATGGACGAATTAGTCATCCTTTTAGGGTGGCTTTTCTACGCGACAGTCCATCTATTCTGCATTTACAAAGTTATTCCTTAGATTTATCATTAGTTATAAATAGGAGGAATGCATCATGAAGAAAATATGCTTTGTACTAACCGTCAGCTCTGGGATCAACTATATCTCAATATTTGCCGGACCACTTTTCAGAGACAACGATGATTTTAAAGAGTATTTCTCCAAGTATTATGATGTTTCTACTAACTATATTCGAGATAAAGATGCCGTGGACTATTTGGTAGTCCCTAAACCGTTTCCGCCTTTTGTTAATGAAAATCATCTCCCAATAATCGAAGTACCCGCACTCTTATTTATGCAAAAAGATTTTGAAAAAATAAAGACGTATATAGACGATTATTTTTCTAATATCCAAAACTGATAAAGGAGTTCTCATTTTGCCTATACTAATATTCATGGTTTCCTTTTGTATAATCCCATTACACTATTTACTTTATAGATTTGTTTTTAACAGGTTTCATAAAATGAACTTCTTTCTCAAACTAAATTTATCTGCAATCCTCAGCAGCGTTCTTTTCGTAGTGTTTTTAAATTTAGTTTTCGTTTTACCTATAAGTTTGCGAGGCGGCTTTGATTCAGCAGGTGGAGACTTAACGATCCTCCCAGTACTAATAATTTGTATTGATTCGGTCATTTTTCTGCTCTTGTACCTACTGCTGCTTAATGTTGTTATGGCAATTAAAAAAAAATCGTGAAAATTTAAAAGCCTAACTTATCTAAATTATCGATTAATAGAGCATTGCTCTGAATAGTCAAACAAGATTAAATTTTCATGTTCCACTATTACATTCAACTCTAATCTCTGACATTTGCTTTTACATTGCTCCCTCCTTGCCACCGTTCGCGTTTGAAAAGGGTAATATCATCTTGCTACAACGAACTTGTCTAACTAAATAGACAGTGGGCTTAGTAACTAACTGACAAATTAGCTTGCCCACTAGCCTTTGGCCTGCTATTTTACGCAGCGGCAGTCTTTCGAATCTAACAACTCCATTTTGATTAAAAATAATTATATAAAATGGTCATTTTAAGACGCTGATTCTGTTAGAATAGAAGCAAATAATATACTACGTCATATTATTTTGACTAACAAATGGAGGTATGAAAATGAAAAAGCAAAAAGGGTTTCTGTTTGGTATTTTACTTTTAGGTTTATTAACTTTGGGGACTTTTTATGATGCAAACGAAGTTGATGCCTCATCTTGGCAACCGCGTTCAGTTGAACAAATCAAAAATGACATAGACGGGGCCGATCAATATACTGTTCGTGAAGGTGACACTTTATCTGCTATTGCGGAAGCTTTAGGTTTAGATATAAATCAGCTTGCATCCGCTAACAACATTCAAGATATCAACGTTGTAAAGGTTGGTGATATTTTAACTACAAAGATTACTTATGTAGTTAATCAAACGCCTATTTCTGTAAATTCATATGCTGATACGTCAGCTGGTAACTCGAATCAAGAATACTATTATACCGATCCAAATCCAGATATTCATTATGAAACTCCTGCTGTTGAAGGAAACGGTGAGCCAACGGATCCGATTGATGTAGCCTTTGATGACGTTACACCTATTCCATTACCAGAGCCGGTATTCGAAGGGAATAATGATGAGGCCCCTATTGAAGATCCAAATGAATCTGTAGTACATGACCTTCCTCCAGTTGATAAAACCGAATAATAGAAGTATTTATTTTGTACCCACTTAAAATGGTGGGTACATTTTTGTTTAGACTCTATTTGCCAATTGAAAGTGAATTTATCTCAATCATACTTTTCAACTTCCACAATAAATACCCCTAACCAGGACTCGATTCTTTCTTTGTCCTGACTAGGGGTATATTCGTTTTTATGATCGATGATCGTTTTACTCTAAGTATTGTGTATCGTTAATCTTGTCTACTGAATACTTATTGCCTTTATACTTAAGTGTAGTTACACTACAATTGTCGATAGCTTCGCCTTGATATTCACCAGGTACCAGCATTTCCAACAGGGTCGGAATCATACTGCCGGAAGAGACAATTAGAACGCTTTTCGCGTTTTTCTTTTTCGCGTCAGCGATCACTTTATCCATCGCTGCTTGACCTCTTTTAGTGATCTGTTCATATGTTTCAGCTACTTTTAATGAGTCTGCTTCTGCAATGGCATCAGCTACGCCCTCATCGCCTAATTTATTTACCAGCTTGTCATAGTCCGTCCAGTCTTCGTCAAACTTCAAGTCATTTGCTTCAAAAATTGGTGTCCACATTTCCGCGTTTGTCTTTCCTTCAAAGCCGCCATAATTCCACTCTTTGAAGCCATCATGCTCAGAAAGCTTAGGCTTTTTGTTTTCATTTTGAGCCAATATTTGTTTCGCTGTATTGCGTTGACGTCCTAAATCACTAGAATAGGCTAAATCAAATTTGATATTTTTCAAGCCTTTACCAACCTGCTTCGCCTGTTCAATCCCTTTATCCGTTAATGGCGAGTCCGCAAAGCCTTGGACCTGACCTGTTGTATTGAAGAAGGTTTTTCCATGACGAACAAGATAGATTGTTACCTCATCCTTTTTATCAGAGGCTTTTTCTTTTGCTTGAGTCGAGATCCCGCCGCTTAAGCTAAGACCTAATAGCGCTACAACAACTAATCCCCAAATCTTTTTCATTTTTATAGTTCCTCCCCGTTACTTTTAATTACTTTTTGATACCAAGCAAATGAATCCTTTTTCGAACGCTGCAGACTGCCTTTGCCTTCATTGTCTAGATCAACATAGATAAAGCCATAACGTTTGCTCATTTCACCTGTTGAGGCACTAACCAAATCAATCGGCCCCCAAGTTAAATACCCAAAACACTCAACGTAATCCTCTTCCACTGCTTGTTTAACTGCCTTGATATGCTTCTGTAAATAATCAATGCGGTAATCGTCATGAACGGTGCCTTCTTCCAGTTGATCAACCGCACCTAAGCCATTTTCAGTAATCATGATCGGCAACTCGTATTTACGGTACAAATAGTTCATTACAAATCGAATACCGGTTTGATCAATGCCCCAGCCCCATTTCGATTGCTCCAGGTGAGGGTTTTGAATGCCGCCGAATAATGCGGTTTCTGCTTCGACAGGCGTGTTTGGTTCAGAAATACTCGACATATAATAATTCAAACCAATAAAATCAATAGTCCCTTTAGCAAAATCTTCAACATCGCTCGGTTGATTTTCTAAATCGATTTTTAGCGCTTCGTATTGCTTCATTTTGTATTTCGGAAACTTGCCTTTACACATCGCATCCACTTGGTAATAGTCCTTATCATTGTCTAAAAAGGCTTTTAACACATTATCTGGCTGGCAATCGTACGAATAGATTGGGTTCAGACCAAAGACGCAGCCAATGACATTATATGGATTGATCTCACGTCCCAAACGAGCAGCCTTAATTCCAGCTAACGTCATGTTGTAGCCAATTCGCGCCAAGTCTTCTGTCGGATTTTCCATCTCGCTATATTTCAAGCCGGCAATCAAATAGGTGAAAATATCTGACTGCTCGGATTGTGGATCAAGATGATTCATCTCATTAAAGGTGACCCAGTATTTTACCTTGCCATCATAAGCTCGCATAACTGTTTCACAATAATGGAGATAAAAGTCGATCACCTGCCGATTTTTCCATGATCCATACTCACGAACTAGGTGAATCGGCAGCTCAAAATGGTAAAGCGTCACAATTGGTTCGATATTGTTTGCTAGTAATTCATTGATCACTTGCTCATAAAAATCAAGGCCTGCTTGATTGGGCGTTTGTTCATCCCCTTTAGGAAAAATACGCGACCAATCAATCGAGATACGCAAGGCGTTGAAGCCCATCTCTTTAAATAATTGGATATCTTCCTTGTAATGATGGTAAAAGTCAATCCCCAGATGAGAAGGGTAATCTAGCTTGGGATCGATCGTTTCTGTAATCGTCCGCGGTTCTTTATTTGAGCCCTTCGTGACAAAATCCATAATTGCCGGCCCTTTGCCCGCTTCTTGCCACGCACCTTCGCATTGATGGGCGGCGATGCTGCCGCCCCATAAAAAGTCTTTCTTAAACGTCATTGTCTGCTCCTTTTATAAAATTACTGTCAGCAATTCTTCATCCTGCTCGTTGCTTGCTGAAATGACATCGAGGTAGTCATTTGAATTTGTTACAACTACAATAATCACTGGATCAAAACCGGCTTCTTCGACCTTATCTGCTTGATACTTCGCTAAAACATCGCCTTTTTTGACTTCTTGCCCCTGCTCCACAAATCCTTCAAAATACTTTCCTTCCAGATTCACCGTATCAACACCGATATGAATCAGCAGCTCTACGCCATTTTTGGTTTTGATACCATACGCATGCTTGGTTGGAAAGGCTACAGTAACAGTTCCTTCAACTGGAGAAACAATCGTCTCTTCTGCTTTTGAAGGTAAGATCCCGACGCCTTTTCCTAAAGCACCAGAGGCAAAGGCCTTGTCGCTGATTTCACTTAAAGGAATTACGGTACCTTCTGCAATTTTACCGATACATACTTGTTTTAAGCCTTGATTGCTTTCTAATGCAGCGACTAAATCCTTTTCTTCCAGTTCTTCTTCAGATTCTTCTTTTGGAATACCAACACCGTAAGCTACAGCCGCTGCTCCAACAAAACCAACGATGACGCTGATCAGCATCCAAATGAAATTACTCGTACCGCCCGCCAAGTAAGTTGGCAAAGCTGCTAAGCCCCAAACAAAGCCCATTGTTTTTACCCCAGTCAACCCAGCGATCAATCCCCCAAGGCCACCACCGATAATAACTGCTAAGAACGGTCGACGATATTTGACAAAGACTCCAAAAACAGCCGGTTCTGTTATTCCCATCAAGGCACTAAAGCTGACCGTACCGAACATTTGTCGTTGATGTCCTTTTTTCGCACGTAAGAAATAACCAAACATGGCACCACAGACTGCAATATCAGAAATGGTCGCCGCATGGTTAATGATTGGGTCATAGCCTAGAGTTCCCAGGAAGTTCAACACGATAGGATAGGTAAAGTTGGCTGCTCCTAATACGATTAAGAATGGTTGGAAAGCCGCGTAAAGCATTACGACGATCCAGTTACCGATCGTATTCATCAATAGATTAAAGAATGCACTGATACCATCGCCGATCAGTGTTCCGATTGGACCAAAAAATACAAGGATAACCGGAAACGTCAATACTAGAGATAAGGCTGGTACTAAGAAATATTGCAATCCGCTTGGAATGATTTTCTTTAAATATTTTGTCACGATGCTTAAGAACCAAACACCCAGTAAAATCGGAATAAACGTGTTTGCGTAGCCGATCGTCGGTAGATTATAGCCAAATAATTCGAGTCCTTTGGCGCCATCAATGTTGGTCGAAAGCAAAGCAACCGCTAATGCCATCGCCACATATTCATTCAGCTTCATCCGCTTAGCTGCTGAGGCCGCAATAAAGATCGGTAAGAAGTGGAACACACCGCCGCGCAAGGTATCAAAAATCATATAAGTCGAACTATCTTTTGACACTAGCCCTGTTAAAGAAATAATTGCCATGATCCCAGCGATCATACCGGCTGCTAATAGAACTTCGATGATAGAGGTCATCGTTTCTGAAATCATAACTAAGATCGAAGATGCGATCCCTTTGATTCCTTTTGCTCGCGGTTTTTCAGCTTCTGCTCCATCTGCTTTTAAACCAAGCATCGCCATAAACTCATTGTAGACATCGGTTACATGTGTACCCACAATGATCTGATAGGCAACCTCATTTGAAACAACATCAATTACACCATCTAAATTTTTGATTTCTTCTGTTTTTGCTAAGCTTCGGTCATTTAATGTTAAACGTAAACGTGTTACGCAATGAGCGACTGCTTTGATGTTTTCTTTTCCGCCGACCAATTCAATCAGCTGCTTGTTTAGTTTTTCATAGCTCATTTTTTATCCTCCATCCTTTCTGTCACACGGTTGATGTGCAGCATCAAATAGGTTTCTTCATTGATTGATATTTCTAAATTGAACTGTGTCTGCACATAGATTTTCATTTTTTGAACGGCTTTAAACGATTCTGGATACAACTGACAAACCTGCTTGTACAGCTCCAAGGTTTCCGAGCCGTCATTAAAAATCTCGCCGGCAATAATTCGTTGTACAAAATATTGCAGATGAGTCGTGAAGCGCATATAATTCGTTGATTCTTCATCTAGATTCACATTGAAATGATGCTCTACGATTGAGACCAAATCGCCTAATGTACGCATCTCCAATATATGATCTTTGCGGCTTTCGCGACTTTCCTCCATATTGACAAAATGCAGGCATAACGATACCGCTTCGTCTTCTGGCAGCTGCAGCCCTTTTTGCTCTTCGATCATTTTTAGTGCTTTGAGCCCCACTTTGAAATGATCAGGATAAAAACGTTTCGTATCCCAAATCAATGGACTCTTAATAAACTGCTGCTTTTCCACTCGTTTTAACAAGAACTCCAAGTGATCAAGAAGAGCCAAACTCAAATAATCACTTGCTTTGATGCCAAGCTGCTTTTCTCCATAGGAAATAATGTTACTCACCAAAAGAATGTCATTGGGATCAGAATGAGAAAGCAGATAGCTAAAATGATCCAGCATGTCAAAGGAATCGAGAATATACATTTTTTCGACTTCCTCTTCCATAATCTCTTGCCCCTTTTTCTTTTTGAAACCAATCCCCTTTGAAACGACGAAGACCTCATTTCCTCCACGCTTCACCAATGCAACGTTATTATTTAAAATTTGGCTGATCTTCATTTTTTCCTCCTTTCCAGAAAAAAAACCCAAGAAAAGATACAGTGAGACCTTAGTCTACTGTGATCCTTCCTTGAGTTCTGCCTGATTATATTCAGTAACATACTCACAATCATGACTCCGGCGCCATGATCGGTCTTTTTTCTAATGTATTTCACAAACTCATTCTAAGTGATATGAATTTAAATGTCAACGCTTTCTTATTAGAGATCTTTTTGATGCTTTCCATATGCTTTGTTATTGAAAATTAATTTCGCTATTCTGTCTTCGTCATTTTTTGTTATTCGTAAAGGAAAACAAGAGTAATACTCGTGAAGAAATATAGTATTTCTGGTTCGTTTTTCACTGCTAGTATTTTTTTATTTGTACCTGCATTATTTTGCAGTCCACTCGGGTACTTATTGCTTATACTCTCATTTATTACTGCAATATAAAATTTTACTAAGCATAAAATATTCTAAATAATTAATCTATCCCAAACCCTATTAGAATATTGTTTATTTCATCTGAAGCTTTACCAATTGGGAAAGACAAGCACAAAAACCTAGCTTTAATACTGAATACAGAGAATCCTAAACAGCCATTAAAACTAAATATCCGCGTCAATCTCTGACTCATCTAACAACATGAAATGACGCTAACTTAAACGATGTTGACTCACAGCAAAAAAAGTCCAAAGAAATCTGTAAATCAGATTTCTTTGGACTTCTTAATTGCTCAAGGTAGCCTTCTGTTCTTCCTCTTCGCTATCGGAGTTCTTTAAACAGTCTACCTTATAATCCATGGAAAACCACATTCTAAATTTGGGTCTTGCTACTGAATAGTAATAGCGCGGCCATCTTTTTCAGCATTGTATTGCCCAACAGTAATCCAAGCTTTAGCTCCATGATCATATAACATGTTCTTTCCACCACTGCCTGGTCCGGCGTTGGCAGAATAGTACAACGGATCATACACTAAGAATTTCCCACCGTTATACCCTGCAATCACTTTACAATGATTTCGATTTTTATCTGCATTATTTTGGTACGAAGAATAACCGTAATAAAGAACTGGCTGACCATTTAAGACACGATTGATAATTTGAACGGTATTTGAACCAGAAATATCCACCGTATTTCCACCATAAGTTTTACCATACGCAGCTAAGGCATTAGGTTTAATTACCCATCCGAACCCGGCACCAGTGTAAACATTTCCTTTTTGACCATTCGGATTCGCTGGATACATTGGCAATTTATCCTGCATCGTTTTTAAGCTGGGTTTGATATTCTTTGATCCTAAAATCATTGCTAATGAAGCGGAAGCACAACCCCAAGGGGCTTTTACAGGGGTATATTGGCTTACATATGGGACGCTTTTTATAAGATTGGTTGATTTAGCTGTTACTGAACCACCCGTTACAGACCATGAAACCCCTTCATATCTCCAACCAATTTTTACAAGGGAATTTTTTTCAGATTCCAATAATGTATAATGATGACTTCCTGCGTCGCGCGCATTCGGATTGAATAGGCGATAGACTTTTTTTCCGCTATTTGGTACTTTCCAAGCTACACCTTCATAACGCCACCCAGCACGCTTGATTTTATTGATTTCATTGTAATCTTTGGTGTAAAAATGCTCACCAGAATTAGGATTGTAGGCGCGGTATAAATTGCTGCCGCTGCCGTCAATTTGCATACTAATTCCTTCGTATACCCAACCAATTGACATCAATGAATCTTTTTCACCAGCATTTAGCGTGTGTAAGTGTTCACCAGAATTAGGGTTGTATACACGATAGATCGGTTTCAATCCATTGTTTGCATAGACTTCAGGCGCTAAAGGGGCACTTGCTGCTTCTGCAGCTTGAACCTCGGCTGTCTCAGGATCGGGAGCAGGCGTTTCTTGTTCAGGTGTTGCTCTTTTTGCTCTTGTTAGATCCGTTTCATCCGCACTAGCTTCTTGCTCTACTTCCGCTTCGTCCACAGGTTTAGCTGTTTCTTCACTACTAGAAGTCTCTTCTACTGGTGTCACCCTTGCAGTAATACTGGAACTAGTTTCTGCTGTAGCAGCACTACTGCTTGTCTGTTCCTCTGCTTGGGTAACACTCCCCGCCCCAATAGAGAGCATCAGCATTGTTAATGTAATTAGTGACCAATTCTTCTTTTTCATCTTTTCCTCCCATTATCTGAAATTATTTATTCTTATTTGCAATCCAAAGTATATTTAAAATAATACTTCCGAAAGCAGCAATACCCAAACAAACAAATGACTCTATGATGCATGTATTTATTAAATGAGTGATTCCAACAATAATTATGCTAAGAAGAAGTAATAAATTAACACGCTTCATATCTTTTCTAAGATCATCCTGCATATATCTTTTAGATTGCTTCCTAGTTTTGACATGATGACTCATAGTTTTTACTCCTTTGGTAGATTCCGTTTATTCCAACTAATTTTATTTCTAAAAAACCAAAATATCTTTTTTCATTATTATACATTACTTTTTTATATTATTATGAAGAAAAAGAAAAAAATCTTTCTTTCTGTTACATTTTGTTAGACTCTAGCAATCGATAGGAGAACTGCTCCCTAGGTATCCGTCTATCGTTCATTCATGCATCTATTTGGATCATTTAATCTTTATTACCAATATAAGAAAATAACTCAAGAAACTCGCTTGATGAAAAAAGCAGGATTCGCTTATTTCCTAGTCGAACAAGCACGGTCCCGTAGTTGAACGCTTCATTTCCAGAAGGGAGATCGATTACTGCCCGGCCTTTTCGAATACCCATTTTCGATTTTTCAATTGAGAAGGGGGCACAAAATTCCTTCACTGCCTCCCAATTCGTCTTCATGTAAAAAATATAGTCCAACTCATCGTTTAGTTTACACGTTCCACGCGGGTTGGCTAACAACCCTGCTTCTCCATTATTTAGCTGCATACCCTCTACACCCTTTCGTGTCAATCATATACTGAATAGTTTATATACTCATCATATCAGCAAACACGCTCAAATAGAATCATCAGATTAAAAGAAAATAGCGTACAGTGAATGTCCGCCCGCCATTCGTCTCCTCTCTGCAGCAATTTTAATTGGGAGAATCTTTCTTTTCATGCTGGCTCGTAGTAACATTAATTAAAAAGGGGAACATTTATAATTAAGATACGTTTTATCTTAACCGTCAGTACTTAATTGAACTATAAGTTCACTATTTTTTCTAAGTATCATGAGGTTTCGGTTAATTGTCTTTTGGATAAAGACTCTGTTGATTATTTTGTTGTGAAATATCCTAAAAGCTGAAAAATTACAGGAGGTCATTGGTGTGGCTAAAAACAAGATAGTTGGGATTACCGTTGGCATTTTTGCTTTACTTCTGATTATTCTTTATGTTTTAAAAAGTACTTTGCTAGCAAATATGCGCATAAACTACATTGGTGCGATCATAGCTTTAGTTCTTGTCATGAACGCAACACTTGTTCTGATACTAAATCCAAAAGAACAGAATAAGCTGCTCGCGCCTAGACCAATAGGCTACGGTTCAACTATCAACCCGAGAAATCTAGTGGGGCTGCTTATTTATGCTTTTTTGATTCTTCTCTCTTTTTTGATAACAGCTTAGATGTTGATTGCCATTGAAAAATTCAGGCGGCTAAGAAATTTTGATGAACCAGAGGCATCGAACTTTTCGACAAAAATTGTGGAATGATTACTTACAATTTTTGTCGAAAAATTATTGCTCTTACAACACATTATCCATACTTAAAACTACTGATTCCCTCCTAATAAAAAATGAATTCCTATTCTCAGAAGCACCACTAATATAAGAATAAACAATGCGGGATACCATTCCTTTAGTTTACTATTCATTGTTCTTAACCTCGCTATTCATCAATTCTGGCGGACTTGGTAAAGCCATAAGTATAAAGATTGAACAGAATATTGTTGCTATAAGAAGTAACAGTGTTTCATTTGGAACCTTATCTAAGCCAGAGTTTGACCCTAAATGGAGTACGACTGCTATTAGTACTAATTGTGCAGTATAATTAAACGCACGTTTCTTTTCTATTACATACTTTTTTCCAGAAAACAGTATGAAGAAGAATGTCAAACTGCAAAATACCAAGAGTCCCCTAAACAAAATAGTCATATTCAAATACACCTCATTTCATATTTCGAAAAACGTTTGCTTTCTCTACCTGTGATCATGGAGTTTTAACTTAATAAAGGACCTCTCCATTTCTTATTAGCTTTAGGAATTGCTGGTTAACTTTATAACCGTTTCCCCAACAAGTTTCGATCACTTTAAAATCCACGATCTTTTGTTCGTCATTTTTTTGCCGGACCCTTTTGATTATATTGGAAAGTGCGGCTTGTCTAGAGGTGTTCATCCCTTTTTTCCAGATTGCATGGCTAAGTTTCTCTGGTGTCAACGGTTGCCCTGATGAGCTTACTAATGCACTCAAAACCGCTTTTTCATTTTTTGATAATTTGAGATATCTAGGAGACGCAGCCTTATTTTTAGTAGAAGGACCAAATGCATCGCGAATAAACTCCAATGAACTATTATTGCTTATCCAACCTGTCACTTGAGGAAACTGATTTATCAGCTGTTCTGACGGCTGTTCGTCATATTTCACAAAAATGTATAATGTTGCCTTTGTTAATATAGGTAACAGCTCCCTAAGCTCTTCTATAGAGATCGTCTCACTTATAATGATCCTTTCAAAATTCAATAAGAAGTCTGCTGAGATTCTCTCTCCTTTGATTGAATCAATCACCCTCGCCGACACAAAAACTTCATGATTCAATACCTGCAGCTTTCTCTGAAAGGTTTCTTCTGCTAATAAATTCTTAGTTAAAATCAAGTTTCTATTCATAAACATTCCTCCCCAAAACAATTCTTTTAGTTTATAATACATTATTTTGGCTTTGGATATCAGATAAAATTACATATTTTAGATATTTTTCCAATAAAAAGGCTAGAAAATGAATGGATGATTAGCTGAACGAGTTACTTTTGATTTATTTGTATCGAAATAGACTGAACCAAGAAGCTCTGTACTTCTCTTTATAAAGAGAAGTACAGAGCTTTTAAATGGTATGCTATTTTTCATTTGTTGGTTAAAACTGGAAAATCGCAATTAATGCTGAAAGTAAGAATACAACAATTGTACCTGCAAGGAATTGTTAAGGGGAAAGCTGAATAAAGACGATCATTTTACTCAAAGCACGATGATTACGATAACAAATCCCTGTGTGTAATTAAACTTCAAGTGTCCAACTCAAAAACAGTAAAAAAGCCTCAAACTAATGAACATGATTAGTTTGGGGCTTTCACTATAATTAGAAATACTAGTATTTCCTATTCAACATATTGCATATCACCGATTTTTTTAACGCTGTATTTCCCTGCCTTATATTTCAACGTCGTCACACTGCAGTTATCTATCGTCTCCCCATCGTATTCCCCTGGAGCAATTAATTCTAGTAAAGTCGGAATCATGCTTCCAGAAGAGACGATCATCACATTTTTTGCTTTCTGTTTCTTTGCATCTTTGATGACCTTATTCATCGCAGCTTGTCCTCGAGTCGTGATTTCATCATACGTTTCGGCAGCTTTTAAAGGATCATTTTCAGCAATCGAATTAGCAATCCCCTCATCACCGATTTTCTCGACTAACTTACCATAATCCGACCACTCTTCATCCATTTTAAATCCATTCTTCTCAAAGACTGGCGTCCACATTTCTTCATTGGTTTTTCCTTCATAGCCACCGTAATTCCATTCTTTAAAACCGTCGTGCTCCAGCAATTCTGTTTTTGCGTTGCCGCTCTTCGCCAGAATCAGCTTCGCTGTATTGCGCTGACGTCCCAAATCACTTGAGTAGGCTAAGTCAAATTTGATGTTTTTCAACCCTGTTCCAAGTTTTTTTGCTTGGCTAATTCCTTTATCTGTCAAAGGCGAGTCCGCAAATCCTTGAACTTGCCCCGTAGTGTTAAAAAACGTTTTTCCATGACGGACTAAATAAATGGTGATTTCATCGTTTTTCTTAGCAGCTTCCACTTCATCTATGTTCCACCCACCTAGGACAGTGATTCCAACGACACATGCCAGCAATACACCCACTATTTTTTTCATTTTCTATAGTTCCTCCCCATTCGTTTCGATCAGCTTTTGATACCAATAATATGAGGCTTTGCGGCTTCTAGATAAATCGCCAGAGCCATCATCCTGTTTATCTACATAAATGAAACCATAACGTTTTTTCATTTCACCAGTTGAAGCACTAACTAAATCAATCGGTCCCCACATCAAATAGCCAAAACACTCGACGCCATCTTCAAGGACAGCTTTTTTCAGTTGCGACAAATGCTGCTGTAAATAGTCAATTCGATACGTATCTTGGACTTCACCATTTTCTGCTACCTGATCCACAGCGCCTAAGCCATTTTCACAAATAATAATCGGCTTTTGATATTTGCGATAGACAAAGTTTAGCAGATAACGTAATCCAATCGGGTCGACCGTCCATCCCCAATCCGATTTTTCTAAATACGGATTGACTTCACCGCCGAACAGCGCTTCCTGAGCTTTCGCCTCAGCTTCCGTCGAACTTACTGCACTCATATAATAATTCAATCCAATGAAATCTAGAATCCCTTCTTTAAAGGTTGCTTGGTCCTCTTCTGTAATTTCTAATTCAATCCCATTTTTCTTAAATTCAAATAATTTGTATTTGGGAAACTCGCCCAGCATCATCGCGTCGATTTGATAAAAGTCTCGAATCGTATCCTGAAAAGACAATAGTACATCCTCAGGCTTACAGGTTTTAGGATAAGAAGGTGCCAATCCAAAAACGCACCCTGCTTGATTTTTCGGATCGATTTCTCGAATGATTTTGACCGCTTTAACAGAAGCTAAAGTCATATTGTAGCCCAGTGTCGCTAATGTTTGCTTTTTATCCGTCATCTTGGAATATTCCAAGCCTGCTAATATATACGTAAAAATATCAGAGGCCTCGGTTTGCGGATCGATGTGATTCATTTCGTTGAAGGTGATCCATTTCGTTACTTTTCCTTTGTATTCACTGACAACTGTTTTTACAAATTTAAGATAGAGTTCGATCGTCTCTCTGGATAACCAGGAATTGTAGTTTTTAACGATCGCTACTGGGAGTTCAAAGTGGAAAAGGGTCACAATTGGCTCAATACCTTTTTCTATCAGCTTATCCAGAACTTTATGATAATACTCAAGCCCTTCCTTATTTGGCTCCGGATCATCCCCATTAGGAAAGATACGTGACCAATCAATCGAGATTCTTAGCGCTCGAAATCCCATCTCTGCAAATAGCTCAATGTCCTCTTCATAACGATGATAGAAATCGATCGCGGTATGCGATGGATACAGCTGGTCATCTTGAAGCGTCTCCGTAATTTTTCGTGGCGTTTCATAGCTGCCGCTCGTAAAAAGGTCCATCGTATTGAGCCCTTTTCCCCCTTCGTTGTAGGCCCCTTCAAGCTGATGCGCAGCAATGCTTCCGCCCCATAAAAAATCTTTGCTTAATTTCATTGTTTGTCCTCCTACATAATTACTGTAATTAAATCATTATTCAATGAATTGTCTTCATCCAGATTTGGTAAGACTTCTAAATAGTCCTGTGTGTTCGTTATGATCATAATTACTGTCGGGTCATACCCAGCTGCTTTGACCTGTTCAAAATCAACTTCGATTAGAGGAGAACCCAAATCGACTTCAGCCCCTTGTTCAACGAGCGCTTCAAAATACTGTCCCTTCAAATCGACAGTATCAATCCCAATATGAATCAGAACTTCGACCCCTTCTTCACTGACAACACCGATTGCGTGATTGGTTGGGAACAAGCTAGCGACTTTCCCTTTGATTGGTGATTTAATCAGATTATCTGTTGGTACAATCCCCACACCCGTTCCTAGCGCACCAGAAGAAAAAGCATCATCCTTAACTTCTGCTAACGATTTAACTTCACCTGAAACAGGTGTAGCAATTGGAACTGTATTAAGCGTTGATTTAGATTCGACTTGATCAATTACCGTTTCAGCCTCAATCTCATTTTTAGGCAGCCATAACAGATACCCTGCAGCCAGTGATACCACAAAGCCGATGACTAAAGCAATTATCATAAAATAGAAATTATTGTGATCTTTATTTCCAATAAAACTTACAAGCCCAAAAAGATTTGTCATTGCATAGGCTTTAACGTGCATCAGTCCTGCAAATAAACCTCCCAGGCCACCGCCAATCATAACTGCAATAAACGGGCGACGGTATTTTACAAAGGCACCAAATACTGCTGGTTCTGTGATTCCCATAAATGCACTAAAGGCAACACTGCCAAAAAATTGTTTTTGTTCCTTGTTTTTGGATCGAATGAAATAGCCTAACATTGCCCCGCTTACAGCTAGATCTGAAATAATGAATGCAGGGATGAAAATTTCTTCATATCCTTGAGAAGCAAAGGCGGCAAGCACAAGGGGTACGATAAAGTTTCCTGCTCCCATCATGATTAGGAGAGGTTGACATGCGGCGTATAAAGCTAAGACAATCCACGTTCCAAATGTTCCCGTTAAAAACTCCACACCGATAGTCAAACCATCACTGATCCATGTTCCAATTGGGCCAAATAGAAATAATGTAACCGGCAATGTGATTGCGATTAATAGTAATGGTGAGAAAAAGTATTCAAGCGACTTAGGAATAATCTTTACTAAGACTTTATTCACTCTTCCCATAAACCATAGTCCCAACAATATAGGAATAAAGGTATTTGAATAGGTAATCGTTTGTAGTGGCAAGCCAAATAATGACAAGCCCTCTACCCCGTTTAACGATGTAGTCAGCAATGTACCAGCCAGTAAGATTCCTAAATACATTGGTGCGCCCAATCTTTTAGAAGCGGATACGGCCATAAATATTGGTAAAAAGTAAAACAATCCATCTTTGATCGAGTTGAAAATGATATAGGTTGGACTCGTGTCCTTTAATACCCCTGCAGCAACAAATATAGCCAAAACACCTGCCATTAAACCCACTGCCATCATAGCTGGTATGATTGGAGAAATAGATTCGGACATCACATCTAAGATTGCTTTAAAAATATTCTTTTTGACTTTCGGCTCTTCAGATTCCTTCATTCCTAAAAGTGTTAACAACTCTGGATGAATTTGGTTCACTTCAGTCCCAATAATGATCTGAAAGGATACTTTATTGGATACAACATCGATCACTTCTGGAATCGCCTTTAGTGCGTCTTTATTGGCGTTTGCCAATTCTTGATCCTTTAGTGTAAAACGCAGTCTGGTCATACAATGGACAACCGCTTCGATGTTTTCTTTTCCGCCGACTAATTCGATAATCTGTTTACACAGTTTTTCATATTTCATAGTTTTTACTCCTCGCTTTCTTTTCTTTGAGCTACACGACTAATGTGCAGCATTAGATAGGTTTCTTCATCCTTGGTCAATTCTTTTTGGAATTGTTGATACAAGTACTTGCTGATCTTTTGAACACATAGAAAGGCTTGTGGATACATCATTCGAACTTGTTTATTTATTTCAGTTTCTTGACTACTATAGATTTCACCAGCGGCGACACGTTGCGCAAAATAGCGTAAGTGCGTCACTAGCCGGTTATAATTCATTGATCCCTCATCCAATTGAATTTGATAATGCATTTTGATAATGGTTAAAATATCGCCCACCAGCCTCATCTCTTTCATCGTATCTTCAATGGATACCTTCGTTTCCTGTAAATTAATCAAATGAAGTGCAATAGAGACCGCTTCACTTTCTGGAAAATCCACCTTTGTTTCTTCGAAAATGATGGTTAATGCCTGCTTACTGAGCTCATACTGCTTGGGATAGAACTTTCTTACCTCCCATGCCAGCGGACTAACAATATACTGACCCTTTTCTGCACGTTTTAATGAATAATCAACATGATCAAGCAAGGTCAAATATAAATAATCATTGACTGCTTCCCCAAGCTCTTCTTCAACCAAACGAACGATTCGGGTGGTCGCTTTCAGAATTTCTTGATTCACATTGCTTAAAAGATAGCTGTAATTTTCTAAAACATCATTTGAATCCGGTACAAAAACTTTATCAACTTCATCGGCTGAGATAGAATCACCAACTTTTTTTCTAAACGATAGACCATTCGAAAGAACGATGAGATCTAGTTCACCTCTTTGCACAAGCGCAACATTATTATTTAATATTTGACGAATTTTCATCATCTATCCTCCTTTCAGACAAAAAGAAAACTCAAACCATGCTAAATAAGACTTTTAGCGTGGTTTGAGTCTGCCTGCATTCAGTAACATACTCACTCTTTCCTTCTGTGGCGAAAGAAAGGGTTTTCTTTTTTCATTTTCATTCTATCATCTATCGATTGGTTGTCAAGATAAAAATTATAAAAAACATTAGTAATAAATTTTTATTGTTTATTCTGACTACTTTACAGTAAGCTGATAGCTGTCTTCAATCAGCCCTGCTATCTGTTCAAAATGCTCGACTTGCGAAAGGTCGACCGTGATCCAATGATCTTTATTCATATGATACGCTGGATAAATAAATGGGCTGTTTCGTATGATATCGCCTAGTACAGGATCGATTTTTACATCGATAATCTCGATCATTTCATTATTCTCTCCATAGAGCTTATTTTGAGGAACTGTCATAATCAGGCAAAACCATTTCTTTCCCCTCGTATGTCGGAATACACAGTAATTTGGGAATTTTTCAAAAATATACTCTGGTAAGCTATTGTATTTTTCCTCAATATACTTCATTATTTCTTTTTTCGTAATCATTTTCGTCCGCCCTTATTCCTAAAATTCTGCACAAGCCCTTCATCTATGCGTATTTTTTTGTCTCGCAATAGTAGCCCTTCCCGCCAACACAAACTTTTTCTATTTCATTTTTATCGTTGGTTGTTAATCTGACTACTATTTCTGAAGGGGAGTTTAATGAATACCCCTGTTCAAATACATAACGTTCTTTTTTTAAATAATTTTGTTCGTAAAGAAAGCAGGCTAATGCGGCATTGGATGTTCCTGTCGCAGATTCTTCATTGATATCATAACGCGGGGCAAAATTTCGGCAAATAATTCGGTCGCCGTTAAAAGCAAACAGATGAGTACCAACCACGTCATATTTCCTACTAATTTCTTCTATTCCTTTAAAATTTGGCCGCAGGTTATGCAATTCTGTTTCGCTTTTTATAGGTATCAAAATATCTTTTAATCCCGTCGAGACTATTTGAATTGGACAGTTGTCATCTACAGTATGACTATCGAAGCAATCGACAAGTTCCTGCGGAGATAAACGATCATGGAACACTGGTCTATTTTGCTCCATAAAGATGGTGTCCCCTTCTATCTCAATAGCCAGTATCCCGCTATTAGTTTCGATCGTGTATTGATTCTTAGAGAGTTTATTTTGATGCATTAAAATCACAAAAGCGCCAATTGTAGCATGACCGCATAAATCAACTTCTTCTTTGGGAGTAAAATAGGCAAATTTATAATCAGCAACGTGTGATTCTGAAACAAATGCTGTCTCAGCATAACCTAGCTGTTTAGCTATTTCTTTTTTGTTAGTAGTCGTCAAATCTTTCTCAAACAATACGACCCCAGCCTTATTACCGCCTTTATGATCCTTACTAAATGCACTTGCAACATAAACTGTTAGTTCCATCTATCATCCTCCTTGTCTGCTTCTGCTCTATCTCTCCAATGTTAAATTAATTTCACTACTCTTGAGCTGATAGGAATAGATTTTAACCGGTGGTAATAAGCTGGTTTCAAAAATTTTCAAAGAGGCATTTAATCGAACAGTCTCTTTTGGAAGAATGGCGATTGCGTCATGTTCTTGCAGCATGTCTAAAAGTACATCCAACGTATCCACCTCAATAATAGGCATATCTGTTAAGTGATGCTCTTCTAAATAGGCAAGTGTCGCCTTTCGATATGGACACTCTTTATCTCGATTGATTAGCACTGTTTGCTGGTGAAAAGATGGCTGGATCTCCTTCGAATAGAGCCAAAAGATCGATTCTTCCGTAAATTCCGTTTCTTTTAATTCAGTATCGGCGATTTTTTTATTTAAAAGGACCATGTCCAATTTCTGTGATTTCAATTGTTCTAGCAAATTCATTGCTGTATCAGTAAAAATGAGCCACTCATTGTTAAAAAAATACTGCCGCAAATAGTTTTTAGTGATTGTTTGAGTCGCTCCAAGTCTTATTTTGCTCTTATTGCCTAAAAAATTGGTTTCCATATCGGAAATGGTTGCTAAAAGAGTGTCCACATACCTTAAAAACTGCTCCCCATCCTCCGTTAATACCATTCCTTTATTCGTACGATAAAAGAGTGTTTTCCCAAGCTCCTCTTCCAGTTTAGTCAACCGCTTGCTGATATTTGATTGAACATAACCCAGACTATCAGCGGCTTTGATGGTTGAATTAAAACGAACGATTGATTCAAATATTTTTAAATCATTGATTTCCATGAAATCCTCCCTTCGCTATTCCAACAGAGCATAGCTAGTATGAATTTAAACCATTATACAGTCGTTTTTGGGCCTTGTATAATAAAAATGATTAAGAAAGGAAATGATAGTTGTGAACGTCATGCAATACAAGGTCCTCTTGCCAATGGATTACGACATGGAGATCATCCGACAACGAGTGAAAACTAACGGCTTTAAAACAGACGGCTTTCAAGATTTACTGCTGAAAAGCTATTTAATGATTGATAGTGAAACTAGAAAAGAATATTCACCTTTATATCTTTGGAATAATGAAGCTGGAATGAACAAGTTTATATTTGAAGGCTTTTATGACAATATCCTGACCTCCTTCGGCTGGCAAACGATCACTAGTGCCATTCCCCTTCAAGTTGAATTAGGTGACTCCATTAAAGAATCCGCCTATGTTTTAGAAATCGAACACGATATTTTGCCAACGACAAAGATGGTCCTTCCTGAGTTTTCCTTGGAAAAATCAACGGAAACAGGACGTGTGCTGATCTATAATCCCGCTAAGTGGAAATACGTTGAGTTCTATTTCTTCATTGAAAAACCGACTCAGCGAAAAACGTCAGATACAGTTTACGAGATTCTCCATCTTTCTATGTAAAAGTATCGATTGCTGCTTTATGCGATGGATTGTTTTTTTTAAATGAAAAGCGTTCAAAGGACTGTTACATCAATCCTTTGAACGCGTATTCTTTAATGCATTGCATTCGCCTGTCTTTTATTGTGATTATTAATTGAAAATCTTAAAAAATCAAGCTAATTTAAATACAGGGATCTACCATTGGTTTCAATCACTTTTTTATACCAATGAAATGAATCTTTCTTATATCGATCATAACTACCATTTCCCAAATCATCAGCATCTACATATATAAAACCATACCGTTTACTCATTTGAGAAGTCGAGGCACTTACTATATCAATGATTCCCCACGAGGTATAACCTATGACCTCCACTCCTTCTGAAATCGCCCGATCTATCTCCTTGAAATGCTGTTTAAAATAATCAATCCGATAATCATCATGGACCGTTCCATCAACAAACTCGTCAATTGAGCCAATGCCATTCTCTACGATGAACAAAGGCAGATGATAGCGATCATATAGATCAATCAAACTTATCCTTAATCCTACAGGGTCTACTTGCCAGCCCCAAGCACTTGTTTCCAAATACGGATTTTTCACGCTTGTGATCAAATTGCCACCAACTTTTTCCATGTCCTTCTCATTTACAGTCTTTATCATGGACATGTAATAACTAAAAGAAACAAAATCAACAGTATGTTGCTTTAAAATTTCCTCGTCACCAGATAATTGCTTGATCTCAATCTTTTCATCCTCAAAATACTTCTTCATAAATTGTGGATATTCTCCAAATACTTGAACATCGGAATAAAAGTAATTTTCTCGATTATGCCTTTGAGCTAAAGCAACATCCTCTGGATTGGAATTTAGTGGATAGGCTAACGTTCGGGTCAGCATTGCTCCCACCTTAGCATTTGGCAGTGTTTCATGAATATATTTTGTTGCTAAGCTACTCGCAATAAATTGATGATGCAAGGCTTGATAGATTGCTGCTTCAGCCTCTTTTTTACTTTCATACTTTTCCTCAACAACGCCGACAGTTGTAAATGGATGTCTAAAGACACTGTCTATTTCGTTAAAAGTCAGCCAATAGTTAATATACTGACCAAAATTATCTACACAAACTTTTACAAATCTCTCAAACATGCTGATTACATCTCTCGACACCCAACCATCGTAGTGATTAACTAAATATAACGGCATTTCATAATGAGAAAGAGTTACCACAGGTTCAATCTCATTACGTTCCATTTCTTTAAACAAGTTCACGTAAAAGTTGATACCTTCAGTATTTGGTTCCTCCTCAATTCCATTTGGAAAGATTCTTGTCCAGGCAATTGACGTTCTTAAGCATTTAATTCCCAATTCTTTGAAAAGAGTGAGGTCTTCTTTATATCGGTGATAAAAATCAATTCCGCGTCTTTTAGGCCAATACACAACATCCTCTGTCTGCATTCCTTCTTTAATTTGCTCTGGAGTTACATGCCATTGACTGACATAGTCTTTGACGTCTAATTCAGGACGATATTTTGCTACGTCTGCAACTGATAGACCTTTCCCTCCTATATTCCAAGCACCTTCTGCTTGATTCGCAGCGATTGCGCCGCCCCATAGAAAGTCTTTAGGAAAATTGCTCATTATTGTATCACTGCTCCTTGTTTACTATACGATGAATAGTCCAAGTTATCGCCATTTGTTTCAATCACTTGTTTGTAGTATTCAAAACTGGCCTTCTTCTTTCGTTCTAATGTACCAGTACCATCGTTCATTTTATCAACATAGATAAATCCGTACCGTTTCTCCATTTCTCCTGTTCCTGCAGACACAATATCAATCGGTCCCCACCAGGTATAGCCAATTATATTCGCACCATCAGCGATGGCTTGATCCATCGCTTGAACATGTTCATCTAAATAGCTCATTCGCTCAAGATCATAAATATTGCCATCATCAGCCACTACATCTCTTAGACCAATACCATTTTCTACAATAAATAGGGGTTTCTGATAGCGATCCGTTAATTCATTACATACGTATCGTAAAGCCAGAGGATCAATTGGCCAGCCCCATTCGGTTTCCTTTAAGTAAGGATTTTTCTTACCGAGTAAGCCTCCAGTGTTTCCTAATATTTTCATTCCCGCTTCATGAAGAGAACTTCGATAAAAGCTAAACCCTAAATAATCACACGTGCCTTTTTTTATAATATCTAAATCATCCGCTCCAATTTCTAATTTCAACTTATTTTCTTTTTTTATTCTTTCAAAATATGATGGATATACGCCTCTCAATTGAACATCACTGTAAAACAATGATCGTTGTCTTAATTGATAAGATTCAAATACATCTTTCGGATCACAGGAAGCTGGATAAATCGGACTTAATGAAAGCATGCAGCCAATTTGGTTAGCGGGATTGATTTTTTTCCCTAAGATTACAGCCTGTGCACTTGCTACAAACATATTGTGACTAGCTTGATACATGTCATTCAATTTCTCTTGCTCGTCATCATTCTGAATAGTTAATCCTGCGGCTAATAACGGTAACGTATGTGTGTGGTTAATCTCATTGAAGGTCATCCAATAACGTACTTGGTCTTTATATCTTTCAAAAATTATTTGACAAAAATTCTCAAAAAATCCGATCAGTTTGCGGTTCTTCCAACCTCCATATTTAGTAACTAAATTTAATGGCGTTTCAAAATGTGAGATTGTCACTACAGGTTCTATCCCGTACTTTAACAATTCATTGAACACCTTATCGTAAAACGCCAACCCTTTTTCATTTGGCTTCTTTTCATCACCATTAGGATATACTCGGCTCCATGCAATTGAGAGCCTAAAACATTTCATACCTAATTCAGCGAAAAGTGCAATATCCTCTTTATAATGGTGATAAAAATCAATTGCTTCATGACTAGGATAATACTTTTTCTTATCAATCTCGGTCGATAAATCGCTAAAGCGCTCCGGCCCTACTGGTAAAATATCCGCTATACTGGCCCCTTTGCCGTCAACATTCCATGCTCCTTCAGCCTGATTGGCAGCTATGGCTCCGCCCCATAAAAAACCTTCTTGAAAGTGGCTCATTGTTCTTAAACAGCTCCCTCTACTAATAAAATTTCAGTCAATTGTGTAATATCAGAGTTATTACTATCGAGTATTTTCAACCGTTTCTCTTTCACATCATTCGTGAAAATCACCATCGTAGTTGGATCAAACCCAGCTTCCTCAATAGCTTGTAGATTCACTGTGCCGATTTTCTGACCTCTTGTAACTTGATCGCCGGCTTTTATTTTCATATCAAAAATACCTTTTTCTAGATCCACCGTGTTTAAGCCGATATGAATTAATACTTCAGTTCCTGCAGCGGTTTTTATTCCAAAGGCATGTCCAGTCGGAAAAATAGTCACTACTTCCCCTGAAATTGGAGACTTCACCTCATTGTTAGTAGGGTATACCGCTAACCCATTTCCCATTGCTCTTGAAGAGAAAACCTCGTCGTTCACATCATCTAAAGTAATTGCTTCCCCATCAAAAGGTAGGCTGACGGTCAACTCGTCACGATCATCACTCACACTATCTTCGAGTTTTCCAGCTTCGCCCAGACCTAAAATGTATGTCAGCACTGCCGAACCAAAAAAGGCAAGACTGATTCCAATAACGTAGTAAATGAATGTATCGCCAAAAAAGGCCGGCAAGGTTGTTAATGCTGGGAAAACATATACTATCGCTTTGGTTTTCATCGCTCCCATGAAAGCACCTGTGATACCACCAACAATAGTTTGGGCAATGAGCGGCTTTTTATATTTGACAGAAAGTCCATAAACTATTGGCTCTGTGATTCCGCCTAACAGCGCCGGTAGAATGGAAGATAAGGCTAACCCTTTAGTATTTTTATTTTTACTTCTTAAAAACACTCCCAAAGCAACGCCTGCACTAGCAAAAGTGGCTGCCGCAATCATTGGTCGTAAAGTATCGTATCCATAAGTAGCCAAGTTGTTGACCATTATTGGAACAACACCCCAATGAATCCCGATCATTACTAAGAAGGTCCAGCCTCCCCCAATTAACAATCCTGCTAATAATCCACTCTTATCGCTCACAAAATTCATGATATTTCCTAGACCATCACCTAACATGACTCCAACCGGGCCTATAACTAAAACTGTCAAAGGAACCATGATTAGCAAAGCCACCATCGAAAGTGCAAATATTTCCATACTCTTTGGAATTATTTTTTTCAGTAGTTTTTCTACGTGTGAATAGACATATATAGAAACGATTGCCGGAATGACTGTTCCCGAATAGCCCATCAGTACAGCAGGAATCCCGAAAAAATCAACGGTAATACCATTTTCAGTAACTAGGGATGTAAAATTAGGCTCTAGTAGCGCTCCTACAATTGCTAATGAAATGAACATATTCACTTTAAAAATCCTAGCTGCACTGATTGCTAAAAATAGTGGCAGAAAGTAGAAGACACTATTACCAGCAGCTGACAAAATTTTATACGTACTCTCTTCAGCGCTTAATAAATTATAGGTAGACAGTACAACAAGCAAAGCCTTCAACATTCCTGCTCCAGCTAAAGCAATAATGATTGGATTAAAAATTGCGGATAATACATTGAAGAACCGAATAATAACATTTCCAGATTTTTCCTCTTCTGTATCCTCTCCTCCATCATTTTCAATTGCATTCACAATTGAATAGTTATTCATGATTGTTTTAAAGACATCACTAACATGATTTCCAATAACAATTTGAAATTGACCATTGCCTTCAATCACAGATAATACCCCATCAAGATTTTGAATTTTCTCTTTATTTTCTCGTGCGATATCGACATTTTTCAGTTTAAATCTCAGCCTTGTAATGCAATGATACAAACTAGTCACATTTTGTTCGCCACCTACGTATGCTATAATGTCACTAGTAAGTTTGCTATAATCTTTTTTCATAAAATTACTCCTTTTCTAGTTTCGTAAAAGCGCTTTACACTGCATACTATAACAGGATTTTTCCTCTTTACTGCAAAGTTCGAAATTTGGAAACCTAATTTAATTTGAAAGGATTTTCTCATGAATTTATTGATCGTTCGTCTAATCACTTTCTTGAATGGACAAACTACAGAAACAACCAATTACCATATTGCAGTTACCATGCTGAATCATTATGATAATATTTGTTCAATGAGTATTGGTGAAATTGCTAAGTTATGTGATGTCTCAAAATCAACAGTTTCAAAATTTGCGCGAACACTTGGATTTGATGACTATATTGACTTAAAGGACAATGCCGTTTTTATCGAAAATCGTTTCAACAACCCCTTAAATTACGTCTCTAATATTATTACATCAATAGAAAACGAAGGATACAATGAATACTTTGATGCGATTATCAAGGACATCGACTTTTTCAAATCTCACTTTGATTTGTCTATCTTTGATCGAGTGGCAAAAGAAATATATACCCATGACAAGGTAATGGCGTTTGGATTGATTTTTTCTGAATCGGCTGCAATTGATTTGCAATATAAGCTTGCTTATAACGGAAAATTTATTCATACTTTTCAAGATGATTTGGTTCAAGAAAATTTCTTAAGAACTGCAAAAGAGGATACTCTTATCTTAATATTTACAAATTCAGGTAACTATCTTACTAAGCAGCAAATACGTGCGGGTACTCCGAAAAAATCCTTTTTTTCTCAAACAAAGGCTAAAATTATTGTCATCTCTTCTAATCCTAAAGTACTTGACTTCCCTTTTGTTGAGGATGCAATTATCTTCCCTCATCAGACCAATTATCAAACACACACTTTTATGTACCATTTAATTACAGATCTCATCGTTGCAAGGTATCGAAAAATCAAAAATAATGAAGTTCCATATGACCGCTAACATTATTTGAAGGCGCGAGTCATCATCGTGCCTCATGTTCAGCTTAAGAGGCTAAGTTTAAAGAAAATTAGTTGTTTAAAAGGGATCAATACCGGAATCCAAATCAGATAAAAATGGAACATATCGATAGAGAAGACCTGTCGATATGTTCCATTTTATATTTATAAGTTTATACTTCTTGTTACAATAACTTTTCTAAAGAGGATAAAAATCGATGCCCGAGAGCAGCAAAGCTCTCAGACATCTCATTCACTATATTACGTGTTCCGTTCTTTCGATAATGTCATCTTGTGTAGCTTTTGATAAAACATTGAAGAACGCAGAGTAGCCTGCCACTCGAACGATTAGATCACGATGTTTTTCAGGATGCGTTTGAGCATCGATAAGCGTCTCGCGGGACACTACATTATATTGAATATGATACCCATGCAATTTATTGAAGAACGCACGCAACAGCATAATCAATTTTTGTTTGTCTTCTTCTTTAGCCAGCGTCTGAGGATTTACTTTTTGGTTCAGTAATACGCCACCGATGATTTCTTCTGTTCTCAATTTAGAAACCGATTTTAAAACAGAAGTCGGCCCGTTCTTATCCATATTATGCGATGGCGAACAGCCTTCTGCTAATGGCACCCAAGCATTCCGTCCATCTGGGGTCGCCATTGTTCCTTTGCCCTGTCCAACATTTGCTGAAATTGATGAAGTCCCTGAATATCTTGTGCCCCCGATTGGCCCTCTGCCAAAGCGCGTACTAGGATATTTTTTTACTTCTTCAATATAACTATCATAGGCTTCACGTACCAATTGATCTGTGTAATCATCATCGTTGCCATATTTTGGGACATCCTCTAGGATCATCTTTTGAATCTCTCTACCCTTTTCAGTAGAGTAATCGGTCATCAAAGCATCCCACAGCTCACTTTGAGTGAATCTTTCTTCTTCAAATACCAGCATCTTGATTGCCGCTAATGAATCGGCCAAGTTCGCAATTCCGACTTGAAGCCCAGAAATGAAATCGTAAACGGCTCCGCCTTCCTTCAATGTTTTCCCGCGTCCGATACAGTCTTCCGTCAATGCAGAGCACAAGATATCTGGGACATCACGCTCAAGGCCTAAGTCAATGGCATTTTCTACGATGACACTCATTCGAGTTAATTCACGTACCGTTTTATCCCATGCATCTTGCAGCTCTTCAAAAGAGTTCATCTCTTTAAAATGACCGTAGCCTTTGACAAAGCGTTTACCAGATACTGGGTCAATACCATCATTCATTGCGATCATTAAGATTTTAGGGAAATTCATATAGCTCATTCCCGTACAACGATATCCCCATTTCCCTGGTACTGCCGTCTCTACACAGCCGATTGCACTATAATCATAGGCATCTTCTTCTGTGACGCCAATATTGATAAATGATGGAATGATGATCTCATCATTATTGAATGCCGGCATCCCAAAACCAATCTTCATTACTTCGATACACTCATTCATAAACTGGTTGTCTAATCCAGAGTGATAACGAACTGTTAAGTTCGGTTGAGGTAATTTTGTTTGAGCAACACTCCGCAAGACTAGATAAGAAAGTGGATTAACTGCATCTTTTTTCTCTCTTGTTTGTCCACCAATGGTCACATTTTGATACAATGGAGAACCTGCACTGCTAAAGGTATGCGCTTGACTACGAACTTTGTTGACAGTAAGTGTCTTTATCCAAAGGTTGGTAAGTAGCTCGACGGCTTTATCCTCGGTAATAGTCCCTTTTTCCAAATCGGCCTCTAAGTAGGGATACATGTACTGATCGAAACGACCGTAGGATAAGGAATGACCATTCGATTCTATTTGTAATAGTAATTGAATGAACCACACGGATTGTACAGCTTCAAGGAAAGTTTCAGCTGGCTGGTTAGGGACCTTGGCACAGACCCGACTGATTTCCAACAATTCCGCTTTTCTTTCTGGCGCAGCTGTTTCAGCCATTTCCTTAGCTAACTTTGAGTAACGCTCAGCAAATGTTTGAACAGCATCTAAGACGATTAAAATTGAATTGTAGAAATGGTATTTATCGATACTTTCAGGAATAGTCAAATCCAAATTAGCTTTTTCTTTCAGCGTTCTTTGGCGATAGCCCTCAAGACCAACTTCCAATACTTGACGATAGTCTACGGCCAAGTGAGCATCGCCAGAATTCATCTTACCTTCCATTCCAAAGAATCCCGTTTCCATAAAGACGGATACCTCATCAGGTAGTAAAGCTCCGGCTTTCGCGCGCAAGTTGTTGTTTTCCCAGAAAGAGGCGATTGATCGCAAATCTTCTTTCGTTTCTTCTGTAATGTAGAAAACATCACCATCGCGTTTTTCAAATAAATCTAACTCGTTAAGGACAAATTCCATTGTGTATTCTGGAAAAATCGGAGCATCTTTATTTGATGCTGCTTGGTTACCAACAATCATCGTTTCATCTTCAATATAGATCGACATTTTCTCTAAAATATTTTTCAGCATCAAGGCCCGCTTCATTACGCTTGGCTGACTTTGATGCTCTTTATAGGCCTCAGTTGCTAACAATGCGCGCTCAGCACAAATATAGGGTTTCTTGTTTAACACGGATTCACGGTAATCATTCATCCGTTTGGTTAAGTTGCCAAAATATGGCTGATTCTCAGCACTTTCTCTTTCTTTGATTTGAATACTCATTATTACCCCTCCTGTTTTACGTTCGAAACTAAAACTATCTTCTTTCGAATTAATAATAGCATTTTTTAGCAACCTTGGTCAATATTCTTTGTACTCCTTCGAAACTAAAAAAAAATTGCACATATGTGCAATTTTCATACTTAAACAGTGACCACATCAATATTCTTTTTGTTCAAAAACGTCAATGTTTCCTCTTTAATATTTGAGTCCGTATATACCTTACTGATTTCATCAAAACCAAATTCAGATACTACACCGTTTTGGGTAAACTTGCTTGAATCAGTAAGGACAATCGTTTGATTAGCGGCGGTTGATAAGGTCCGAGTCGTGTCACATCTCGTTATATCACTGCCGGTAAACCCTCTGCTTTGATCAAAGCCGTCAATACCAACAAATAGCTTATCTACAAAGAATTCACTAATGACTTGTTTGACCAGCGGACCAACATTGACCTGAGAGTCCTTTTGGTATTCGCCGCCGATCAAAATAACTTTTACGGAGTCCGCTTTTCTTATATAGGAAGCAATGAAACAAGAATTCGTAATGATGGTAATATCATTGCGATTAAATGCCAGCTCTTCTGCCAATAACGCACACGTTGAGCCTGATTCGATCATGATCACTTCACCGTCATTGACAAGCTTGCTTGCCTCCAGAGCGATTTTCATTTTTAAGTCGTAATTTTGGGCGAGCCGATAATTAATATCATCCATATTGTTTAATAGAGCAAAGCCATGTTGTCTGTGCAGCAATCCTCTTGACTCGAGTTTATCTAAATCCTTTCTAATTGTTACCTTTGAAACGTTCAACAATTCCGAAAGTTCGTTCACTTCAATTTTTTTCTTTTTACTTACTATTGAAATAATCTCTTCTTCTCTAGACATGCGTATCCTCCCTATCACTACAAGATTAACATATATCTGTTTAACCAACAATAAAACAAACATTATGATTACGTTCGTAACTAATTATATTTACGAATGATCCAACCTCTGGTATGATAAGCATGAGAATAAAAGGGGGATTATGATGACTACAGAAGCCTGCATCTTTAATATTCAAAAATTTAGTATTCACGACGGACCAGGAATTAGAACCGTTGTTTTTTTCAAGGGCTGTCCATTAAAATGTTTTTGGTGTTCAAATCCTGAATCACAATCTGGAAAACCCGAGCAAATGTGGGATAATCAAAAAAAAGAGCATACCACTGTTGGCGAATACAAAACAATGGACGAAATAATTACCGAAGTGATGAAGGATGAACCGTTTTATGAAGAATCTGATGGTGGAGTGACTTTATCTGGAGGAGAAGTTCTTTATCAAGCAGAATTTGCGACAGAACTTTTGCGTCAATTGAAAGAAAAAGGTATTCATACAGCTAGTGAAACGACAGGTTTTGCTAGAAATGACGTTTTTTCCAGCTTCATTGAACAAGTAGACCTTCTATATTTCGATGTAAAGCATCATAATGAAGAAAAGCATAAGGCTGGTACTGGTGTTTCGCTGAAACCGATTCTTAAAAACTTAAAAACCGCTCTTAGCTCCCACAAAAATTTAGTCGTTAGAATTCCGGTCATTCCTAATTTTAACGATGGTGCGGAGAATGCCACAAAATTTGCGGAACTGTTTAATGAGATAGGTATAGCAACAGTTGAATTATTACCCTTTCATCAATTTGGCGAAAAAAAATACGCCTTTCTTGATAGAGCCTATGACATGAAAGACATTCCTCAACTTCACACCGAGGAACTGGATTACTTCAAAAAAATATTGGAGGATCATCAGATTTTGTGTTCTGTTCATTAATAAAAACTGTAGACAACCTCCACAAAACGGACATTGTCTACAGTCTGAAGCATGCGAATATCGCATGCTTATTTTAATCAAAAATCTTCCTCGATTGACCAAGAGGCACATATTTGACAAATATAGTGCTACTATCAAGCACCCTATAATTTTCATTTGCTACAATTAGGCTAAATCAATGATTCCCGATTGATTCGCTTTCACAGAATTACCAGCTATTACTTTTAAGTTCTTATTGACCAGATTAGTAATAGCGACAATTGTCATCGTATTTTTTCCTTGTTCTTCTAGATAAGCCAAATCAACGACAAACAGTTTTTGCCCCTTATGAACCTCATCTCCTTCGTTAACGAGTACCTGGAATCCTTCCCCTTTTAATGAAACCGTATCAATACCCACGTGAACAATGATTTCAATTCCACAATCAGTAATCAGACCGATAGCGTGTTGAGTTGGAAAGACATTGACAACTTTTCCATCAATTGGCGAAACAATGACCTTGCCTTCAGGAATAATCGCAAATCCATCACCCATCATTTTTTGTGAGAAAACAGGATCTGGAACATCCGTCATTGGAAGTATTTTTCCAGAAGCGGGAGACACAATTTTATTCTTAATATCCGCACAGTTATTTTGAACTTGAATTTCTAGTGGTTCGCTTACTGAAGCGTTACTTTGCAACTCAGCTTCGGCAGGTCTCGCCATATTAGTATCAATGATCTCGTTAATGGTTGTAGCATAAATATCAGATTTCGCTCCAAAAATAGCTTGGAATCCATCACCCACGTGGACAACACCAACAGCACCAAGCTGTTTAAGCCTTGCTTCATCTACGATCGAGTTGTCCGCAAGTACCGTTCTTAAACGAGTAATACAGGCTTCAACAGATTTAAGGTTTGCTTTTCCTCCCAAAGCGTCGATAATATTCCAACTCACCGCTACATTATCACCCGTGGAAATCGCTCCATTTTCCTCATCCTCAACAGTATCTTCTCGACCAGGAGTTGGAAGATTAAACTTAACAATCATAAAGCGGAATACAAAGTAATAGACAACTGAGAAGCATAAGCCAACAGGAATTACTAACCACCAAGAGGTTCGATTAACCAAAACACCAAATAGAATGAAATCAATTAATCCACCAGAAAGTGTCATCCCGATCTTCACGCCTAAAATATTCATTACAGCAAAGGAAACACCGGCTAATAAACAATGAATACCATACAGTGCCGGCGCAATAAAGAGGAATGAAAATTCAAGCGGCTCTGTAATACCTGTTAAGAATGCAGTTAATGCCCCTGATAGCAGTATTCCGCTTGCCATCAATTTCTTTTCAGGCTTCGCCTCCTTGTACATTGCGTAAGCCGCGGCCGGAAGACCAAACATCATAAATGGGAATTTTCCAGTCATAAACGCTCCTGCAGTCAGCTCCACACCGTCACGCATTTGCTGGAAAAATATTTGCTGATCCCCGTGTATAAGTGCACCTGAAGTTGAGGTATAGGAACCAAATTGAAACCAAAATGGTGCATAAAATACATGGTGCAGTCCAAAGGGAATCAATGCCCGTTCAATTACCCCAAAAACAAAAACTGCCAATGTTTGATTTGCTTCGATCACCGTAGAAGAAAAACTTGTCAATGCTCCTTGAATCGGCGGCCAAATGAAACACAACAGCCCCGCTGCTAAAAGTGAAAATACAGCAGTAACCATCGGAACAAAACGCTTCCCTGAGAAGAAGCCTAAATAAGGAGGCAGCTCGATCTTATAAAATTTATTGAAGCAATTTGCTGCGATAACCCCTGCTACGATCCCGCCAAAAACACCTGTTTGTAAAGTCGGAATTCCTAATACGGTTGCATATTTCTGTCCATCCGCAAGAACCATTTCGGGAGTGATGCCCAGAACAGCGCCCATTGCCATATTCATCATTAAATACCCGACAACACCAGCAAGTGCGGCACTTCCATCATTCCTAGCGAGTCCGATCGAGACAGCGACCGCAAATAGTAACGGCAAATTTCCAAAAATGATTGAGCCCGATTGCTCCATTACATCCGCGACAACTTGAAACCATCCCGCTTGCAGAAATGTGAATTGATTTAGAACTGTTTCTTGATGAAATAGATTCCCAAATGCAAGTAAAATACCGGCAGCTGGTAAGGTTGCCACAGGCAGCATCAAAGATTTCCCTACCTTTTGTAAAATTCCAAATAGCTTTTTCATGTTCTTCCCATCCTTTTCTTTGTACTAAAGTATTTTTGGCTAACCATCATGCTTGCGAACAATCGATCAGCGATAGTATTGCCATCTTTCCTCCATAACATCAGAAACAAGTTAATTGCTAATGGCATGCCCAGCAGAACAATGTTCAAAAATAATTGCGACAAAAACCTTCCAGCTAAGATAATCCCATTTTTAAAAGTATCCTCATTCACAAATGAATAGACCAGTCCGTTCATTTTCATTCCTAAAGTTTGTCCTTTAAGAAAAAGAGGGACTGCCACATAACTTAGCATTCCTCCAACTAAAAGCCCCATCAAAAAAGAAATCTGCTGATTGATTCCACTTTGATAGAGACTAAATAGAAATATCCGGACAAGAATTGAATAAATAAAAAGATCGACGACCGCTGCAAAAAGCTTCCTGCTTTTGACTCCTTTTTTCATACACAACCCTCCTAACTTCTTTCGAAATATTTTACTGCTCTTTCGTAAGTAAAAAATTATCATTTGAAAGCGATTACGTCAATACACCTTGTGAAACTGGTTTCAAAAATGCACCTTTGTGCTTTTTTTGAACTTTTTTATTCTTAGTCCATTTAAATATTTGTTTGATAAATGATCCGTCTTCACGAAAACCAAGTAACTAGAAAATTCCTAAAAAACTAATTTAACAACTAAGATATGAACCGCTTTTATTTTCAGTTCTCCGAATATTCACCTTGTATATTTAA
>NZ_JAFLVR010000039.1 GCF_017315985.1 Candidatus Enterococcus murrayae
ACGTTACGCGTGCGTTTTCAACTCGGTGCGGAGGAGTTTGCCTTCATTCTGAAGGATCTTGTCCGTGAGATTTTTATGAATACCAAAGCCACTCGCACCATGAAACGATTTTTCTATTATTTCCAAGATTATTTCATGGCACCCGAATGGCGCTCATTAGCTGCAAGAGTATTTCCTGTCCGTAACTTTGGCGAAAAAGCCATCTCACTTGTCCGTTCCTTAATTGCAAAAGTCCGTCCTACAGAAACCAACGAACCTTGATAAAAAAACTACCTACGCAGAAAACTAATTTAGAAAGGAATGCAGAACAATGACCCATGATTTAGTCACGACCTTTACCAACGGTCTAGGCAAAGAACACGACTGGACCTATAAAAATGTGAATGCCGATTTGCCTGTTGAACAGATCAAAGAAGCTTGCGAACTACTGACTCAATTGGATATTTTTGAAAAAAATGGCGTAAAACTATTTGATACTGTCGTTACGGCAAAGTTAGTCACCACGTACGAAACCGATATTTTTGATGTGGAGAATGATCCAGCAGCTCCTTCTGAACAACCGTGTATAGAAGCTGCACCAAAAAATGATGGAGAGGATTCATCTAAAGAATCGAGTAAAGAAGAAACAACAACTGAACCGTCTTTTAAAGAGGAAAAAATGTCTACCTCTTCAATTAAGCTGGAGGATTCTTCATTCACTCCTGTCAAAGCAGGAAGAAGCTACGACTATTTGTACAATTCCTCAAGAAATGCGCTTGAACAGGCATTGAAAGGACCCGCAGAAACGAGAAGTACTCACCCTTCATTAATAATAAAAAATCAAACAAGTGGATTAAAGCACACAATCGATGATAATGATTCTTCTGCCAGCGTCCCTACACCTTCTGCAACAGCGCAAACTGAGGAAAAGGAACAACTCAGCACACGAAAAAGGTTTCTTTCCTGGCTTCGGCGAAAGAAAAATCGAAACAAGGATGACCCGGATAGCCATTCACACGATCCAGATGTGTTCCGCTAAATTCTGCCTTTCTCTAACTAAATACGCGTAGGTATTACCCGCTCATGTCTGTCGTCAGCCTCCACTTTTGAGAGGAGGTGATGTACCTTGAGCGAGCTGATTCGATATGTCCTCGCTCCGCTCTTTGTGGGGCTGATCATCGCCCTCGTCAACCATTGGTTGAGTGGGCGTGATCCATGACGACTGAACACAAATACACCTGCGATTTTTGATCGCAGGTGTTGAATTGATAGGTTTATTTGTCATGGTTATTGCCAATCGGATTGTTCATCTTTACTAAAATTCCTGAAAGCTTTTCGCCTGAACTTTCTCATTCAAAACCTTCTTGTTGACCATATCAGTAATCTCAAGAGCGCTGATGATCACTTCACCATTGTAGCTCTGATCTCGATCATAAATCATGCCGGGAATCACCTGACAAAGCAAATCGCGATTGCAATGATAGTGAAGCGTATTTTTTGGAGACCAATATGGAATGTCTACGTGAAAATCAAAGGAACCTAATGATCTTTGGTTATCCTTTGCTTGTGCAACTAAGCTGATTTTGAATTCGGGACCCGAGGCTTCTCCATATGGAGTAATTACTTCAAAAACAGCTTTACTTTTAGCCGGAATACTTGTAGGAAACGAAACAATAGAGTTTCGCGCACAAACATACTTACTTACTAACTTTAAATCCTGATTCGTTGTATTCATGACAGTTAATTTAGCAGTCCATGGTGCCATAGTATACTCCTCCTCCCTTTTACTAGCCTTAGAAATAAGCCAACTCTTTATTACATACTAAGCATACCATGATAATTACTGATAAAAAAACAAAAATAAGATGCCATTATTTTATATTTTATAAAAAAAAAGAATATTTAGCGTTCAACAACAGCAGATATCCATTAAATTCATCAATATTAAGAATATATGCCTCGTAATTTCCTTAAAACTAGGAATACGAACGCTTCTCCATTTGATCATTCCTATTACTTCCATATTTAAATAACATGAATCTTACTTATTAATGTCTGGCATTACACTGATTCTGAAACATCTATGGATATTGTAATCGGACTGATATTGATACGTTCTGATTTTTATCCTTTATTTTTTTCTTTATGAGTGCTGTCCTGTGGTTCCACAGCAGTTCTAAAGCAGTTGGTGCGTCTCAATATTGACGATTGCAGTAACTGCATGAGTAGTTGCTATCTTACCCTTAATCATGTAAAAGTACTTTTCCGTAATAAGTTAGAAGATACCCATAGGCACCACCTCCTAGTAGCCTCCGCCATAAACTTATTACTTCGCCAGCATATCATAAACACATTCTTCACTCTCAAGCAAAATTATCAGTTTGGATTTAAATGGCGTTTTCCTTCTATAAATAAATGCAACATAAATACCTTGTTGCAAGCATTATGTTGCGTTCATAAAGCACGAAACAAAAAGCGGCCAAAGGAAAAACACGCTTTCCTTAGAGCCGCAAGAGATAGAGCTGTTTTAGCGAATGTAACACAATCCGTTTCCTACGATTAGTCAAGAATTAAATTATTAAAACCATAAGTTTTTTTCTTTGGTAAAATTTAGGCATACTAAATGAACCTCTGGTTTTTTCTTTTTTCCGGAGGAAGAAGTTATAATTGATTAACTTACTGAATCATAGAACTCGCATACGAATAATCGTATAATACTCCATTGGAAATCATGGAGTGAAGACATTTTAGTAGTTTATTCATGCAAGCTACCACAGCAACTTTATCTTTTTTAGGAACAGGTTGTCTCCTTAGCTTATAGTAATAATCAACAATATGATTCGGAACAGAATGCTGGGTTTTAATCCTATTTCTAACAATAATAAATAGGATTTTTCTCCCTTTGGGATTTCCCCTTTTGTTTGTGTTACATTCGTGAATTTCAAAATCTACTATTATAAGAAAGAACCTTATTTAATCAAATGCCTGACTATTTACAATATACTCTTCTCCATCCACTTCAAAAAGATAATAGGAGTGCCCATAAATAGAGACAACTTTTTCGGTAACTAGAACGGTCTTATTTATAAATTTATTGCTAGATGTTGTACCAACATATGGATCTCTTGGAGCTAAAGATAGTTTATACAAATTATAATTTCCAGTTATTTTAACGATTTGCTCAGCAAAAGTAACGCCTGAAATCTTTCCAGCAGGTGAATCTAGGAAGATTGAAGCAATTTGATTAGATCGATGATTATTCAGGTAATAGATTTTCTCCCTATTATTAAGGATATTTAGTACCGCATATTTGTTAAATAAAGGAACACTAGGAAGTATTCCCTTAGAAATGGATTCTGCTGCTTTTTGTGCTGCAATTAGCATCTCTTGATTGTTGGTAGTTTGAGCATCGTATAAATCAGCCATTACGACTCCATTATCATGTTTAAGGCCTAAAATGTGTCCCATTTCATGTCGAATAGTTGAAACAAGCTGTACATACCCTGGTGTTCCTTTTCCAGATAGTGAATCACTCAAAGCAACATTGTTCAAAAAAATTCTGTTTGTACTATTCCCCCAACCATATCCAGAATAGCCCATATCTGCATAAGAATCACCATCCGTGGGCTGTAGAACTAAGTCAACTTTGTCATCTGTTGCGTTTATACTAGACTTTTCAACAATTACTGATCTTCCTATCGCTTTATTCCACGACTGTGCTGCTTCATTTACTGCTTCCTGATAATTTTCTCCCAGTAGGAATGAGTCATAAATGATTGTGCCATATTCATTAATACAAGTGGTTGTGCCGTATGCTAAACCAGGATAGTAATAATCAACAATAGGTGTCTTTGATATGTCAACTGATTTCGCCTCGACACTTATATTTTCAATAAAACAGAAAGAACTAGACAAGAGAGTGAAACCAATTTTAAAGATTTTTTTCATTTTTTTCTTCCTCCTTTAAGCTCAGTAATTTGATCGTATTCAAATAACTCCAAAAGTCTTTCTCCCAGCAATCCCTTATAGAAAGATGCTCCCAAGGCATCGAATTTTTATCAAATTCAACAAAGTGTCGAACCTTTACATTCTCTCTAGCTCTTTCAATTTCTAAAAATTTAAGAGGATTAACATTTTTTGCCCAATCAAATAACCAATGATCATCTTTCTGATAATTGTATTCATAAGGTAACAACTCAACACTTTTCTCACAAAAAATATTTAGAATAGTTTGATCTAAATACAAGTATTCATTCGTATTTATCATACTCACTATGTCTTCTGGGCGTATCAGGTCATTGAATATAGCCACATTAAATAAAATAACTCCGGAATTAAAGTAATTCTTCATGGTTCTTACTCCAAAGTATTTAAAACTATCCTCTGTGGCGCTTACAACCGAGAAGTAGAAGTCTCTAACTGCAGCAATTGCTTTTTCATCCGGTATCAAATCAAAAAAATTCGAAACATCATCATACACAATAGTATCATTATCCAAATATAGAATATGTTCATAATTACTAAAATATGAAGGAAGAAATAATCGCCACAATGTGACTTCAGGAAAACGTGTATTACTATAATTTTTTATTTGTTTAGTTATTTCGGGTGGATACCAAATATTAATAGACACATTCATTTTTCTATAAAGCTTAGAAATATTTTTCAGTTTCAATATTTCTTCATTTCCTAATTCATTTACAACTACTAATATGTCAAGAGGCATAACATCTTGATAATGTTCTATAATCGATGCAATAGATACGGCTGCTAGTTGAATATGTGGTCCTGTAACGCAATAAGCGACTGCTCTTTTCCTCATAACTCACACCCAAATCTTTTTTAGTATTTACTATTACTTCTGAGCAAAGATAGCTTAATCAAGTGAGATCAAGCTGAAATCCCTTTCAGAACATATTTTACCGTAAATCATTTGAATTTTGGATTTTAATCCCAATATTGGGATTAAACGAATTAATAAGTATTAATAATTTATAACGGTACTTTACTAGTAATTTTAATATTTGAAAACGCAAAAAAAGAATGTAACTAAATCTGTTTGTGTGACATTCAGATTTCCAAGATTTTCGATTTATTCACCACTTTTTTTATGCTGCCAGGAACTCAAAAATATCAGACTTTCCATTTTTGAACAACTCTATTGTTGCTGGTTCGATCCAATGATTACTCCCAAATAATTAAAACAGGATAGGGCATTAGACAGGCCTCTTAGCCACCCTGGAGCTTATCATTTCTGCGATCTCATCGAGTTACTAGAAATGTACTGGGCCAGTACAATAATCGGAACTGGGCAAAAAAGGCACAAAAAAAGGGGCACACCGAAGTGGCTCCTCTTCCCGAAAGTATCCCATTTCTATTTGTTTTTTTTGGTTCAAAGTCGACGCTCAAAAAGCAAGAAAATGCGGTAGACGAGCACGTACAAATAACGCCAAATTTAAAAAAATATTTACCTTTTCCCATTTTTCCCATCAAACTTCAGTCGAATTAAGGAAGGAAATACTGGAATTATTTCTCATAAAGTCTTCAAGCTTGCCTTATTTTTATCAACACCTCACTGATTTACCTTTGGTCCATATATTTTTTATTTCCACTCCACATGGTACCACCCAACTTTAATATCAGAATAATTATCAGTTTAGTCACTTGTGATACGGTTCTTCTAACTTAATTCTGAATAAATCAAAAATATTATCGAAACTATATTGATAAGCGGAAGAATGAAGTCATTTAGAATAAATTTTATTATCGTGATAATGAATGATACCCATTTATTATTCTGAGGCTGTTTCTTGCTTTAAACGTACTTTATTCTATAGAATAATAAGGTTCGAATTCGAAATAAAGTCCCTTTCGAAATTAGTGTACTTTATCTAATAAAACCTGTTAAATCAGTGGTTATGGTTACTTCAGCGGCATCAGCATGATTTGTCAAACTAGCAACAGACAAAGTACAAGTACCAATAACGGTCGCCATTAACATACATATACATGGAAATCTTTTTGACATTTTTATGTTCTTCTTAAGCTAGTCACATTTATTTTCCCAATATGTAACACATTTAGATCGTTCAGTGCTGAATTTCTATAAAAAATTACACCTGTTATTATACGCTTGATTGGCAGTCTATATACTTCATATTTATAATTAGAAATAAACTATATGGAGGTCGTGATGTTAGGATGATTTAGTGGTCACATTTTGGGAGGGTAACCATAATTCTTACGAGATGAATAGCTATAAAAATAGACTGCACGCTGAGAATCCGCTCACTGGATCTACATATTCTTCGCAACAAAAAAGAAATAGTTTTTTATAGCATTTACCTCTTCTATTTTTTGATAAAATGGGAATAGACAGTTTACACTAAGGAACCAATAGGAGAGGTGCTAACAATTATGAAAACACTTTATTTAATGAGACATGGACAAACACTCTTCAATCTAAGAGGTAAAATTCAAGGAGCTTGCGATTCCCCCCTCACCGAAAAAGGAATAGAGCAAGCGAAAATTGCCAGAGATTATTTCAGCAATCATGGGATAACCTTTGATTCTGTCTATTCATCAACACAAGAAAGAGCGGTTGATACCGCAGAAATAGTTTGTGACTATAAAAATGTCACACGATTAAAAGGTGTGAAAGAATGGAATTTTGGTATTTTTGAAAGCGAAAGTGAACAATTGAATCCTAAGATTAAAGCAGGCGAAACTTCCTACGGTGATTTTTTTGTAGATTACGGTGGAGAGTCTGGTGATCAAGTACAAAATAGAATGAATACAACATTACTTGAAATGATGGAACAGGAAAAGCATCAAAATATTTTATGTGTAAGTCATGGCGGCTCCATGTACCGATTCATTCAGAAATGGCTATCACAGGAGCAAATTGAAACAATCCAATTTACAAACTGTTGTATTTTAAAATTTGAGTATTCAAATGGGCAATTCCTATTTCAAGAATCGATCAGTCAAGAGGATTAATCGATCATAAAAATAGCGTACAGAAAGGGGCATTTTCTGTACGCTATTTTCGTGTATTGAAGCACTATTACCTCATGGATTTCACTACTTCTGTTTATTTTTTCCTCTTCCATCCTACAATTGCCGCGACGATTATCACTAATCCTGCGATAACCATTCCTGTTCCTTGCAGCATGCCGGTTGGTGGATACTTCTTGGCACTTGGCGTTGAAGAGCTGACTCTTGGTTTGCTCAATGTTGATAATGGAATGGCTTTGTTTGTAGTCACTGGCCGCAAGCCAGCTATGGCCTGTTCCAAATTCTTCACAGCCTCTTGCGCCTTAGTCTCATCCATCTCCCCTTTTGACAATAAAGCCACCGCTTCTTTCAGGGCTTCTTCATAAATCTTCCAGCTTTCTGAAGTGTAGTCTAACGGTTGTCGGTTTTTCTCTTTCTCTTGATTGACTAAATCCTCTAGGCTAGATGTAATCATTTCCCACTGAGCATAAAGTGTGATCGTACCTGCTTCAGCAAGATTTTTTATATTTTGCTGATCGGTATAACTAGTCCCTTTTCCATCTGCCCGAGTGTTCCAGACGGTAAATCGATAACCTGTATGTGTATAGCTATTCTTCTGAAGTTTTTCTAGCTGGTCATACGTCATTCCTTGATCTGGCATTATTCCCGAGCCGCCATTCGCATCAAAGTGAATCGAATATGGATTTGCCTGCCAGCTTTCTGTCAAGGTCATACTACCAAGCGTTCCTGGTTCAATTCTAGTTAAAATATCACCAGCCATTGATCGATTCTTCTTGTCCATAACAAGCCAGCCGTTAAAAGTGTAGCCGCCACGTACATGTGTTGATATTGGCAATTCAATGGATGACTCTATTGTATAAGATATAGGAGCGATTGCTTCTCCAGCCGTTTCAAATGTCAATGTATATGTGGTCATTTGCCATTTCGCGGTCAATTGAATCGCTCCTGTGGTCCCTTTGGTGATTCTGGTTACTTTTTGTTTCCCGTTATACCAGCCTTCAAAGCTGTAGCCTATCTTTGTTGGGATTGGGAGATTCATTATTTCGTCTTCTATCGTATAGGTCAGTGACTCTACAGTACTGCCGCCTGCACTATCAAAAGTAATCGGATAGGTCTCGACTTCCCAATGTGCGGTCAAGTTACGATCACCCATACTTCCGTTTGCTATTTTCTCGACTTTTGTTTGTCCATCATACCAGCCGACAAATATATAGCCTTTACGACTTGCCTCTGGTAAGCTTTGCAGTCCTTTTTCAATAGTATAGGTCTCAGACTGAAGCTCCTCACCACCCTTACTGTCAAAGTGAACGGTATAGATCGTCGTTTTCCACTGAGCAGTTAATTCAACCTGTTCATCTGGCTGATCAGTTAGATTTTTGACGACCTGCTGATCTGCATAGGCGGTCCCTTGTCCGTTCTCTTGAGTATTCCAATGATCAAAGGTATAGCCTAGTCGCTGGAAAGCATTTTTATTTATCGCTTGTTCTTCATCATAGATCATCGGCTGCTTATCCATGGTCCCTTCACCTTGGTTCTTTTTGAAAGAAATGGTGTATTGATTGGCTTCCCATTGGGCATGCAGGTCTATCCAGTCGCCATCTTCACTCAATGGATTCTTTAGCATCTGTCCATCAGTATACTGTTTGCCGGACCCATTTTCATCTACTGTCCAATGGCTGAAGCGATAGCCTGTTCTAGTAAAAGCGTTGATAGTTAACGCTTTTTCTTCCTCAAAGGCAAATGGCTGGGCCTCCATGATTCCAATCCCTTTGTTAGGATAAAAACGTATCATATTTTGGTTCAAACGCCAGTTTGCAGTTAAGATTAGCGGAGTTGTAACTGGTGTGTCAAAAAGATAAACAATATCATTTGACTCCCAGTTTGTAAATCGGTGTCCTTTCTTCGTTCCCTGATACTTTGGATCACTGACGTTTTGGCCATCGAATACGTGCTGACGCGTGACAGCTGTACTGCCGCCTTGGACATCAAAATCAATCGTATGACGCTTTTCTATGGTATATGTCTGAACGTCACTGTCTGTTAGCGAATTATGTGCGAGCCGAAAATCTTCTGTTGAATCATACGTTTTCGTGTAGTCCCCATTCTTCACCCAATGATAGCTCGTCTTTCCTTCATTGATCGAGGTTGGGAGCTCTCTTAATCCCGTGTTAAAAGGAAGCTCACCTTGGCTGTTAATGATCAATTCTTCTAAAGCTAAACAATTAGTGAACGTCAAAACACTCTCTTCTAATGATTCCGTGTTAAAGTTCGCAAGATTGAGGGTTTTCAATTTGCTGCAATTACTAAACATGTAACTTATATTTCTAACACTGGTTGTATCAAAATTACTCAAATCTAACGTAGTCAAACTACTACATTCACTAAACATTTTCCACATAGTTATGGCACTACTTGTATCAAGAGTGCTCAAGTTTAGTGTAGTCAGATTCGTTGCACCAGAAAGCATAGACTCAAAATATTGGACATTGCTCGTACTTAAACCTGTCGAATCAAATGTTTTAAGATTTGTCATCTCCAAAAATGTAGAGTGAAGTTTTTTTCCTCCCTCTACATAACTAAATCGAACTTCAGTGATGACATCTTTCCAGTCTTTACTCCGCCATGGAGGCTTCTCGTTCCACTCTGTATTCAGTGTCCCTTTTGATAACAGGAGTACCTGCTCTCCATTTTCTTCAAAAATCGACCATTTCACTTCATCATTGCTAGAACTCTTCCAGGTCCCACCGTTCTCTTTCTCAATCGTATACGTGTGAGAGGCATCATCATTAAGATCGTGGTGAGCGTTCATCATGTTGTTCGTTGAATCAGTTTCTTTGGATTCCTTTTTTTCTATCACTTGAGATTCTTGTGTGGCAGTTTTTTCAGTACTTGATCCTTCCACTGAAATGTCTCCACTGCTTGCGGTCTTTTCAGTAGTTGATTCCTGAGAAGGTTCCGACATTTCTACAGGATTGGTGTTCTCAGGTATTTCTGTCTGTTGCTCTAGGTTTTCTTTTGCTTGACTACTCGATTCTTGGGTTGTCATGACTTCTTCACCCGCAATTGCCTGCACTGTTGGCAAAATATAACCTGAACATAAGAAAAAGCAACTTGTCGCTACACTGATTAGTTGCCTTTGCACATTTTTCTTCGATAATTGTCGGTGCTTGTTATCATTGGATACTGATGATTTCACCTTCTCTTTTTTCATCACGCTCACTCCTTCTATAGTTTCATTATAAAAGATTATCTGAGTAATAATTTTTTTTGGGGAGAAGTTCCTTTCCCATAAATTGACGATTCGCTAAACTAATTGGGCAAAGAATTGTCTATAAAAACTTCAGCAGTTAAGACACGCAAAAAGCGCAGCAAAAGCTAACTTCTCGTTTCGCCTTGCTGCGTTTAATTATGTTGCATCTGACTCTTTTTTTCACCCAAGTCGCTGACCATTTCTTGAATCCAGCGTCTGCTTTGAGTCGTTAAAAAGGGATCGATGACGACTACTGGATAGTCCTTTGGCAATCCTCGTGAGGAGCCAGTCGTGATCAGGCAATCATATTTCTTCAATTCGCTGTACAATGCAGGGGTCCCGCCAGATAGCTTTTCAAAATGAACAATTCGAAAATTTCCATAGACGTTATCAGAAATTTGCTTTGCTAAGAAGGTTTCCTCTGTTGGCGCTAGATCTGAAAGCAGCAGGATATTTAACAGCGGCTCTTGATTTGCCAGCAACTCCAGACTGTCCACTTCGGTCGTGATCAGTAGGTACATATAGCTCAGTATAAAATCTTCTTCCTGATACATATGATAGTTGTGTACAAATCGTTTGACCAGTTGTCTGATTTTTTCTACCCCACGCGGATAGACTTCCGAGACTTCCTTCAAAAACGCTTCCCTGTTTCTTCTTAAAATACAGATATATCTTCCTTGCGGATCATGCATATAGAAATCGTTCGACAGGACGATTGTCAGACCAAATTTACTATTCCTGCTTAAATGATAGCCTAGCATTTTGTTATACTCTTCAACCAACTCATAATGCTGGGCAAATAGCTGCTGGTATCGCAAATTATCCGTCAGCGCCAGCTTTAGATGCGGGACACTGAACACAATAGAATCTGAAAACGTTAACCAAAGCGTATCACGAAGCATATTCGGTGTTAACTCCATGTCCAGCTTTTCTCTGACCGCTTGCCTCAGTGCTTGATATGACGCTCCTTGCGGCAGCTTGAGTCCTTCGGTCCGCAATGCTTCTTTAGGAAAAGGATGCCCTCTTTTTATTCGCCAAAAGCTGACGTACATAGTATAAAGCATGCGTTTTTGGAAAATGTATTTCTCATGGATTTGATTTTCCTCAACGAAATCGCTAACATATTGCTCCATAATATGGTAATGATCAGGCGGTAATTGAGGCAGCGTACTCTCGAAGGCGCTCTGTCGTTCACTATAAAAACGATAGTAGAAATTACGAATCTCTCCTTCGTTTCCTTCGATGCGCAAGGGCCGGTAACAGAGCTCCATTCCAGCTTCTATTAGGTCCTTCTCGATCTTTTTTAAATAGCGCTGTGTATTTGAGGAGCTTAAATACAATTTTTGGGCCAATCCAATGATACTTTCACATTCTTCATACAAAAGCTCTTCGATAATTTGAAATTCTGGACAGGTATTCAAGAAGTTGGCATATAAATTTCCCATGCTAACTTTTTTATCTACAACTATGTGATAAAGTCCTTTGGTTTTTTGGATTTGAAAGCTTGGATGCTCTGCATTGATTAAATCGATATCATTCAGTAGGATCGGCAACGAACAGTTCAGCTCACTCATGAGTTGATCGCTCGACCAGCCTTCACGACGATAGTACAATTTTTCCAGCAACGCCAACCGACGCTTATTCGTAATTCCCAAAACTGACCGAAAGTCCATAGTCTCTCTCCTCCTAGGGATGTGCCGCATCCAATCGCAGGTGCCTATTGCTCGCCATTTTCAAATCATTTATCTAAAGAAATAGTACCACTATTTGATAGCAAATATAAGGAATTTCATTCATTTTTCTTCATTAATTTGCCTGTATTTAGGTATCAGTTCCAAAAAGAACAATTTCGATCACTTCTGATTCAAAATCACTCGTCTAAAGGTTTCAAGCTCTTCCCGACTAATCGATCAGACAGTAAACGAAGGAACCAGAAAAGAAAAGTTTTATTATATCCCAGCAGAAATTACTATAGAAAATAAGGTGAAAAAAAGCGATTCGACAAGCATATAAGGTTCTTAACACCCTGCCCTTCGATTCGTTGTTTAATTCGTATGTAATCCATTGATTTTATTGTATTTACAAATCAAAAATGATGGAATCACCGTTATTTATTTTTCTATTTTCTGGTTGCAGACTGCTTGGTATTTCGGTATACTATTTCTTGTGCTAATAAGGTTCCGTGGTGTAGGGGTTAACATGCCTGCCTGTCACGCAGGAGATCGCGGGTTCAAATCCCGTCGGAACCGTTATCGCAAGTGGAGGATTACCCAAGTCCGGCTGAAGGGAACGGTCTTGAAAACCGTCAGGCGGGTAATACCGTGCAAGGGTTCGAATCCCTTATCCTCCTTTTGGGGAAGTACTCAAGTGGCTGAAGAGGCGCCCCTGCTAAGGGTGTAGGTCGGGAAACCGGCGCGAGGGTTCAAATCCCTCCTTCTCCGTAATAGTAAATAGGCTGATGACGCTTTTCTAAAGGTCATCAGCCTATTTGTTTGTCATAAAAAACTGCTCTATCCGTATTTTTCGAATAGGGCATCCGTAAGAATTTTGGAGAAGTTCACTTGATCCTTCTCACCGCGAGCCGCAAGCCATTCTGGTATCGTTACATTTTTTCGGACTGTTTTCTTTTTGACGTACGGCGCTGGATCGCCTTGAATAAATGAGACGAACTGATCTTCAGCGGTCTTTGGTATTTTCTTTATATCCGCTGGTTCTGGAAGTGTGAGGTCTTCATCGATATAATAGGCTAAAATGCCGTCTAAGAATTCTTTCGCATTCGTCATCGCCTCTTCTAAATTATCCCCCTGTGTACCACCAGAAAAATCAGGAAAAACCACTGCGAATCCCGTATCTTCTTTCGTGAAAATCGCTGGAAAACTTTTTTTCACTTCCATCACTCCTTCCTAGAAACTGTTATACAAGAGACTATTTTAATCCCAAATCTTTTAAGATCTTTTGTTCTATTCCTACTTTCAACTCTTTGCTGTGGACAGGAATTGAAACGGGTAAATAGCCTTTCTTTACTACGATATGATGACTTCCGTTTATTCTTACTACTTGCCAACCATTCTTCTTTGCAAGGTTGAGCATTTCTTTTCCCGTAAGCGGCACTCGGAGGCCTCCTTACATCTATCATTATACGCATTATGCGCATTTTGGTCAAAATAAAATTCACATCTGATCCATTTCCATAAACTACGCACTTGCAAAAGATATTCTCCTATTACATTTAGCATAATCAACCATCATAGAATAAAATCGTGCTTTTCTATTTGCGATCATACGAAGATTGCGACCCACTATACTTCAAAAAAAGAATCGGCATAATATGCTGATTCTTTTCGTTCACCTATATCATTCTTTTTTATCCGTTCGAAACCAAGGAATGAAGGGTCTCGTTTTTCTTGATCCGATCCAGCAGCTCTGGATTGATTCGATAGCCTTTTCCCCATAAGGTTTGAATGGCTTTATTGGGTAAACTCGTCGTTTCAAACTTGGTCTTTATCCGAGTGACCGTGCTGGACAATGAGGCCAAATGAGACTTATTGACGTCTTCGTTCCAGATCTGATGACAAATTGCTTCTCTAGTAACGATCTTATTGCCCGCTTGGATCAAGATATATAAAATCTTCGTTTCAGTCTGTGACAAATGATGCAGGACTTCTAGGAATTGATAGTTTTCCTCTGGCGATAGGACCGATTTCTGTAGTGCATTGGGGCGAATCAATGAGACCTTATCGGATAATTGTACGTATCTTTTTGTTTCCTGATCATTTGGCTGAAGCTTCAATGCATATAGGCATTCTCGAAGCTCATCAACGGAATCTTCATTTGAAATAATCGCATTCAACAGTTCTTCTTCTAAATATTTATGATCCATTTCCGTTACTTTTGCCTCCACCTTACGGATCACTCGGAGCGAATAATTCCTTAAAAGCGGCACAAGCTCCATTACTTCTGATTCGCAGATGGTTTCACTTAAGATGACGTATTGAAAGAAGCTGAAAAAATCAAGCGTTTCACGGTGCTGACTAAATGTTTCCAAGGCATGTGAGGAACAATACACTTCATAGTTTAGTGCTTGGAGCTTCTGTTGGATTTCTTGCTCGGCTAAAATATTCTTCGTCAGAATCAAGACTTGATTCATGTTAATCTCTCCTTTTTCATTTAAACCCTAATGGTATAATGATTCATTCGAATTCCTGAAGCATTATGTACAAAGAACAAAGAAGGCCAGCAAATGACAATGCCTCACACTCTATGTTCTTTCTTATTTCTATGAATGATCTTTTCGTGAGATTACAGAGACTTTCGGATACTCGTACCGCCCTTTGATTTCCTCTAGGTCCGGTACGTTGCTTTGAGCTAGTTGATCCACTCGGCTTTTCAGTTCTTCATAGATACTCATGATCGTTTGTCGAGATTCATCGACTTCACAAGAAATCTCTTTTGCTCGGTCATGGATCGTCTGTAATTCTGCCTCTGAATCTTTTACGATCCGTTGTGCATCCATTTTGGCTTTTTCCACCATCCGATTGGCTTGTCTGCGGGCAGAAATCAGCACTTCACCGATCTCATGCTGCGAATGAATGGCTTCTTGTTTTAACTGCTCGTTCTCATTTCGCAATCCCGTGATCTGATGTTGCAGATTCGTGATATATTCGCTTTCTACTACAGAAGCCTGATTTTTTTGCTCTTCAAGCACTTGCTGCACGAGCTCTTCTTTTTCCAGAATCAGTTGATCTTTTTCAATGATTAATTGATCCAGCTGTCTGACAAGTTCTTCTTTTTCATTCAACTCAGAGGTCATCTGATGCACCTGCTGCTCAAACTGCTGCAGCGCTTCCTGGTGTTCCAATTCCTCCTCTTTTTGATTCATCATAAACTCGCGAAGCTGTTGTTTGGCTTCATGCAGGTCCTTTTCTATTTCTTGGTAGTTTTCTAAGGATTCTTTCAGGGTATTTACTTCTTCGACAGCTTTATCCAACTGCTCCTGCAAGTAGCCGGTCTCTTTATTGTCCTGCAGACGTTGGATTTCTTGACGATTACGACGGACTTCCGCTTCTAAGTTTTGGATCTGACGACGATTTTCGGCTTTCTCTTCTCCGGTCCTTAGAAGAGCTTGCTTGTATTTATCATTCTCTTTTGTTAACCGTTGTTTTTCTATCACGTTGTCCTTTTGAATTTGTTCCAGCTGCTCATCTTTTTCAGCGAGCGCTTGCTTTAATTCATCCAGTTCGTCCCTTTGTTTTTTGACAGGATGCTCAGTTGGACTGCTTGGTCGCTCTTCGATCATGATCTCTTCTTCTGGGACAGAGTTGATCTCGTCGATAATATTCTTGTTAAAAAACCAACCATTTTTCTTTTGCTGTGCGTTCATAGTAACTCCCTCTCCTCTTTCTTTACTCGTCTTCTTGGATCAATGAAAATTCTTCGTCTGCCTTTTCGCGAGAAAATGTACAGCTATAGGTCTTTTTCTTGTTTTTATCGTTCATCAGATTCATTTGGAAAGTGATCTGAGTCAGCTTCGAAACATCCTTGGCTTCTTTGGCAAATGCCTTAATATTGTCCTTAATTTGCTGACGGTTTTCTTCACTGCCAGAGTCGCCAGCCAAAGCAATATTCAGCGTCTGCGTTGGAATGTCTAATACGATCAATGTGGTTGACAAGCCAAAGTATGGACTGACCTTCGTTGACAGATCACTCTCAATCTCGTATTGCTTCTCACGATTTTCGTCAGAAAACAATTCGTCCCACGGATAGTCCTTCAGCCCAATTCCCTTCGCAGGATAGGCTTTGATAGGTAATTTATTGATGATTTGCTTTTGCTCTTTTTTCAGTGTGTACAGCTCGTCTTTTAACTGATTGGTTCGTTCCGTAACGACATGCAGCTGATCTTCCATCTGAAATAATCCATAAGTAGTTAAAAGCAAGCCCAGTGCTAAGAGGATCGTTAAATATAGTAAGGCAGAAACGTGCTTTCTCTGCTCTGACTGCTTGACAACCTCCAGCTTCCGTTGAAATGACAGTGGTGTATTCGGTGGTACCTGAAGTCGCTGAAGTTGCACCTTGATGATCATCCGCCGAAACCAAACAATGAGTATCAAAATGACCAGCGCGACGCTAATCCAATTTATGATCAAAATGTGTGTAGCCCCTTTTCTTTGTTAGGTTTAGTTAGATTTTGTTTCCTTATTAATCAAAATACTCGGATAATTTCTGATCCTGCTTATTTTTCTTTATCTCTTTTAACAGTGTCCCGTTCGATAGGGCCTCCACCTTGAACTCTAGGTCATCATAGATAGAGAGCACATTCTTACGTGATTCTGAAACTTCAATCAAAATCTTTTTCGCCCGGTTACTGATATTTTCTAATTCTAATTCGGCAGAGCTGATCATGTGCTTTGCTTCGACTTGGGCTTCTTCAACCGTTCGATTCGCCTGTTTCTTCGCTGAGATCAGTACTTCACCGATTTCCTGTTGAGATTGGACCACTTCTTTTTTCAATCGTTCATTTTTCTCAATCAACTCATCGACTTGCTTCTTGGCCTGAATCAATTCCAGACTTTCTTCCGCGTCTTTTTGTTCCTTCAATTTGCTCAATTCGACTTGCGCATCAGCTAAACGGCTGGCTAGTCGTTCCTTTTCTGCCTCTAGCTGTTCTAGTGCATTTGTTTTTTCTTCCATCTTTGCGATTTCCTCATGAGCATCAAACAAGGCGCTGTTGAGAGCTTCTTTCTCCGCCGCTAATTGTTCCAAATCTTCGAATACTTCTTCTTGTGTGTGTTCTTCCGGCATATGCCCTTGTTCATCGATCGCCATTTGTGATTCCTCCAATGCGGTTTTAAGCTTTTGAGCGACTTGCTCGTTTAATTGTTGAATCGTCTTTCTGTACTTTGTATTCTCTTCTTTCAGACGTTTCAATTCAGCGTCCATTTCTTGATTCTTTTCTTCAAGCAGTTCATCAAGTACATCGTTTTCGGCTTGAAGTTCAATCATTTTTGCTTCGTTTTTTTGATTGATCGTATGTAACTGTTGGTAATCCTGTTCCAATTCACGGTATTGTTTTTTTGACTGAGTAATCACTGCCTGATACTCTATGACTTCCGTCTCAATCTGAGTCAGCTTTTTTTCAGCTTCACTTGTTGCTTCCTGCGACTTCTTATACTTTGCTTGGTACTCCTTAAGCTGTCGCGTGAGTTCTTTCAAATCGACTGTTGCAGCTGCTTTTTCCGATTCTTCCTGCTTGATTCGATCAAGGGTTTCAGCTAGTTCTTGTTGTTTCTTTTCTAGTCGCTGCTGAAGTTCCTCGATGGTCGATTCCGTTTCTTTCTTTTCTTCATCTATTTCAGTAAGTTTCGTCTGCCACTCTTCTGCTCGGTCGCTCAGCTCCTCTTCCAATCTGGTGCGCTCAAAAGAAAGCTTCTCTTTCAGTTCGTCATTTTCTACTTCTAACTCCTGAACCCGAGCTTCCGCTTCGCTTTTTAACGCCTCTAACTCTGCTTGAAGCTGTTTGATTTTCGATTGAGTGACAACATCATCCTTTTCGAGCTGCTCTTCAACATCTGGTTCATTTTTACTGTACGCAACAGTCTGTTCCTGTTCTTGGATAAATTCTTCTATTTCAATCTGGTCATCGGACTCCGCTTCATTGTTCAAGAATGATTCTGGCACACCTCTTGCTTCGTTATAACGTTCTTCCGCATTCAGTTCTTCTTCAGTAATATCATTGATAAACTCTTTCAATGCCTGCGTTGACAGCCATTTTCTTTTTTTCTTGTTCTCTGCCATTAGCCTTTCCCACCATCATTCTTTAGATTCTGCTCGGAAACATTCTTCTTAGTAAAACGCTCTTCGTTATTGTCACGAGAATAATTCACGCTATAGATAATTTTTTTGTCCTTCCCCATAGACGAGATCATTCGTACATGGATATCCGTCAATTCGGCAATCACTTCGGCTTCTTTTGCGAAGTCATCGATATTCTTTTTGATTGTCTCTTTACTTGCGGTATCATCCATTCGTCCCTTAAGTTCAAGGGAGATGGTTTTCGGAACTGCTAATGAAACTGTTGGTGCAGTTGAACCAAAATATGGCACCGTCATATCAGAAATAACTGCTTCCATTTTTTTCTGTAGCTTTGAATCCTTATTTTCTGCAGTTAATTTCTCCCAAGAATAATCTTTGAGACCAATGCCTTCTTTCGGATAATTTTTTAGAGGAATGCTGGCGACTAGACGCTTTTGCTGCTGGTCCATGCGTTCCATTCGATCCTCTAAATGGGTGCTTTTGGTTTTCATTTTCTGGTAATCCTCCGCTAGAAATACAAAAGAACCGATGAAGATCATCAACGCGATTCCGATCGTTAAACAAGTAACTAACAAATAGCGAACATCTTTAGCTTGTTCGATCTTCCTAAGATAGTGGACTTTTCTTCGAAACAAAAGCGATTGATCCGGTTCCTTTTGAATGGCTGAAAACCGCAGATCCAAAATCAGTCTCACTAGTATCAGGATAATTGCTAATACGATAAAACCCGCACTGATTATTCCTAGTAGGATCATCTTGATTTCACCTCTGGCCAGGCGGACAACAGGAGTTTCTTCTTCATTCGCTATCCTCCTGCTTTCTAATCAAAGAGGGGAGATGGAACTGGACCCTTCCCTCGATTTCCTTTTTATAGACAAAGCCAAACGTACGGCTATCCTTCGACACATCGATATGATCACCGGTCGTAAAGTACAATCCTTTAGGAATTTTGGTTAAGTCTTGAAATTCTTCAGCGACAGCGGGAGAAAGCTGAAACATGTAGGTCGTCTCAAAATCTCCCTGCTCGCCAATGTTCAGGACCATCCGATCATTGCGAATGAACATCGTATCTCCCGGCATCCCAATCACTCGTTTGACGAACTTCCCTTCTTCTCCTTTGACAGAAAAAGCGATCACATCATAGCGGTGAATCGGATCACTTCTTTTGACTAAAACCATGTCTTTTTCTGTCAACGTCGGCTTCATAGATGTTCCTGAGATGGGATGAAAGCTGTATTCCCTGCGAACTAGCTGCCCCGAGATGAACAACACAACCAATAGCAGTAAGGTCAGAATGGTCAATATAAGACTTTTAGCAATCGAGCGCTGTGGCGGAGTTTCTTCTTTTTTTGTTTGACGTGAACGAACAGTTGCCATAAGTTACAGTGCTCCTTTTTTCTTTATCACTTTGCTTTGATATAGGAAACTTGATCAGAAGTAGCCAATGCCGTGTCAATCACTCGATACGAAATCACCGTACCACCATAGACATTGCCCTCTGAAATCAAAATACCCTCTGGTCGAACAGCTTCCACAAAGGCCACATGCCCATAACGTGTATCTGATCCAGCGACGCCTGGTTTAAAGGAGATCAACCAACCTGCTTTAGGTTTTTGGCTCACTTCATAGCCGAGTGCTTTTCCTTTGGTTGCCCATTCGCCACCGTTGCCCATATAGTCATCAACGGTTTTGCCTAATTGCTTCACACGGTTAAAGGCATACCACGTACATTGACCAACCGGATAGGAGCCTGAACTGTTGTAATCCACACCGTTGTAGTCTGGGTATTTCATGCGGCTGCGGTATTCTTCTGGAATTTCTTCTTTGCCTTTGATGAAGACGCCTGAATTTCCTTCGGTAGTTTTGACTTGATCGTATTTAGTTAAGTGATACAGGGCTATAATTGAGTTCAATTTTTGCCCATAGGTCGTGTCCGTCGCGTAAGTTCCGGTCAATGCGTTCGTTGTGCGTAAATAATTCTTCGCTTCAGAACGCCATGCTTGTTGGTAATACCCCGCATTGCCTGAGATGCCCCCACGCAAGAGTTCTACATAATCACCTAGTGACGCCGCATAGTTCGGATATTTACGAAACGCTGAGTTGATGGAATACAAATCGCCATTTCCTCGATCCTCTTGCGTTGCCATCGATACGGATTGTCCTTGATAGGTTCCTTTAATCCCAAACAAGTTATGGTTTGGAGATAAAGACAACGTGCTAGTTCCTGATCCGCTTTCTATTAAAGCCTGCGCGATCATCACCGACGCAAAAACATCGTAGTCTTGCCCTAACTTGCGAGCATCTTCACCGACTGTTTCAATGAAGTTTTTCGCACTATCATTTTCAGTGAAGTTCATAGAAGCTGGATATTCTTTTAGGACTTGTTGACCATAATCGTTCAACGCTGCTTCTGGTAGTTCTTGCACCAACAGGTCTTCTTCTAAATCGATCGTCTCCACAATCACTTGACGTTGAGTCTTTTTCTCTTCAGGTTCAGTATCAGAAGTTTCCTTCGCCTCTTCCTCAGTGGTCTCTTTTTCAATTTCTACATCATCGACTGTTAAGTAATAGTCCTCACCGATAGAGATACCTAATAAAATGTGATTGTCTTTTTCTTTTTGATAAACGAGGCTGCCAACAGTGATTTCTTCTGGCATTTTCTCTGGTTTATCAGTGATTTCTATAGAGAATAATTGCTGGTACAAATCGGTCGCTAATTGTTTTGCATCATAGGTTTCTTCTTGTTCGATCCCAAGCTGCTTGATCCCTTCATAAATCAATGCCGCGTGGGCTTCATTTTCAAAACTGCTTAACAACGGCAGTTCGAAGCCTTTCAAATCTGATTGAGCAACTTCCGTTGTTTTCAGTTCACTTGGCAGCTTCAGTGCACTCGTCTGCGAAAAAGCCTCAGGTGCAGTCGGTGCGACAAACGGATATGGCTGAACACTCATCGTTGGTGGTGTTGCTGGAGTCACCGCTGCGGGTGTACTCGGTATCACTGGCGTTGGCGCAGGAGTCGCTGACTGTTTCGGTTCTTCTTGTATCTGACTAGTCGACGGCTGGGTGGGCAGAGAACTGCTCGGGGTCGTCGAACTTGGTTTGGTGTTACTTGGCTTTGTACCGCTTGGTTTCGTCGAGCTATTACTCGATGAATGACTTGGTTTTATTGTACTTGAAGTAGACGAACTGCTTGATGGCTTTGTCGAACTGGATGTACTCGAACTGGACGACGAAGCAGGCGTGCTCGTACTAGTTGACGAATCTATAGTGCTGCTTTGCTCAAACGATGCTGAACCCTCTGTTTCCGAACTTGCTGCTGATCCTTGTTCAGAAGACTGAATTTCTGGTGTTACTACGGGTTCCTTCGTGTTTGCTTCTGGTATGACAGCTTCATTTACAGGTGCTTCATTACTTTCCGGCACAGACATCTGACTTTCTGCTGTTCCTGTTTCTACTATTAAAGAAGAACTTTCTGTTAGTTCACCTGCTTTTAATGCTCCGCTGCGTAAGCTGGCGAGTCCTCCGACAAAAACCAGTATCCCACAGACACCCACAACTATTTTTTTCATGAATTTGTTCCTTTCTAGATCAAACTAAAGAATAAAATCGGTAAGAGAAACAATAAGAACAAAGGCACCACTGTCTGCATCGGATCAGAAATGATCTTCGCAGCCAACGTCATGCTTACCCGCTCAGGTTCAGATACCGGGTCTTTTTTTATTAGAGTGCCATCGATTTTCTGGTCCTCGCGCTTCAATTTCATTTGTTTGAAGAGATCTTCCTCGGCATCATGTAGCGAATGGACGCTCTTGAGATTTCCTTGAACAAGACGCCGATAGATCGTTCCGATATCCCCTTCACATCGTAAGAGGGTCAGCTTCGCGATCCCATTCTTCGGCTCCTTTTCAACATAGGACACCTCGGTCTCTTCGATGATCTTGTTCAAAGACACCTCGTAGACATAGACTTGTTTAAAGTCCGTCGCATAAATCAACTGCCCCTTTTTTAAATCTTGGATCCGGTGCAACAGGACATCCTTATCAAAGATATTGTGTGCTAAGACAACATAGTTTCCGCGACCTAACTGTTGGTCGGAGCGGTAGGTCGCCGCTCCGGTTAACAGATTTTCATTCGCCATCCCTGCCAGAATCGGCAGGTCGATCGACACATTGGGAATGACAATTTTTCCAATTCCCCAGTTATTCGTTGTGTTCTGGACGACCGATTTCGCCTTGGCATAATCTGAGATTTTTACACTCGCGATCTGTTTCTCGCCATAGTTCGCTTCATTGATCTTATCGATATTGTAGGCACCCAGTTCTTCTTGCGGCCCAATATTGACTGCGGCAGACGCGGGTTCTTCCTCCATGTGGAGATACCCGTAGATGGCGGTGACGAGTACCGCCGTCATCGTAATAAATAGAAGAAAGAACAAGGTTTTTGTAACTAGGAATAGCCGTTTCAGATTTTTCCGCGCTTTGGCAGAGACAATCGGATCCTCCGATCGGAATCGTTTGATGAAGCGACGATACAAGCCCATGAGTAAGGCGAAGATTGCGACATTTAATCCTAGTGTCGCTAAGACAATATTTTGATAACTCCATGTATTCCGTTTCTTGACTTTCCGTTGGACAGCCGTTTTATAATCCACTCGATGACCCGTGACTAACAAGCGAAAGGTATTGATGCCCGGTGGCGTACAGGTCAGCAGCGTGGCTTTGTCCTTGCCTTTATGAATCTTGACCTTATCGACATCACTTGGCAAAATTTCTTCAAAGGAATCGATCTCATACGCCAAGCGTTTGCCTAAAATATTGATAAAAAACAAATCGCCTTCTTTTAAATTTCGAATATCGGTAAAGAGCACCTGGTTCTTGACCCCGCTGTGTCCCGTAATGACCGAATGGGTATTCTTCCCACCGATGGGAATCGAAGTGGGTTCAAAATGCCCCAAGCCCTTCTCCAATGTTTTGAATGACGTGCCGTGAAAAAAAGGCATTTGTTTGATATCAATCGCGGGAATATCAACGGTTCCCATGACATCCCCTTGTTTCATGATTTTGTTATAAACCACTGGATCACCCTTCGGTAATCCCTCTTGTTTATTGTAAATATATTCGTTGTAAGCCCTCGCCAATGCCCACTGTTCGTCTTTTTCTTTTTGAGACATCTTTTTCATCGTATCGTCGTACTCAGACACTGCTTGACTCCGCTCACGATTAGCTAAGTAATTCCCTACGATAGGATAAAGAAGGGTCAACACGCCTCCTACGATCATGATGATCGCAAAGATTTTCAAAAAAGAATGCTTTCTCTGCTTTCTTTTCGATTGTTTTTTCTTCTTCATGACGGGTCCTTCTTTCCAATAGGGTTTGACAATTTGAAAGAAAGAATCAAAGACACGAAAAACATGCGCATCCCAGATTCTTTCTTCAGTAATGATGCATGAGCGATCGTCTTAAAAAACGTCCTTCTTCCGATGAATACTGAACATCCCGACACCGCCCATAGCGAAAATCATGGCGAGTATCCACATGAGGACTTGCGCCGTGCCAATGTTTCCACTGGTTTGCGGCAGCTTCTTGATCTCCCCTTTTTCATCGACTTCGATTGGCGTACCATCCGGTCCTTTGGTCACAGGCAATTTAGGGGTATTGCCTAAGACACTGGATTTGGGATAGATATAAACTTCATTCAAGGGTTCGCCTGTCTGTTGAGGAAACGGCAGCTCGACAATGACGGGTTCCATCACGTCTTTTAACTGTGCGTGTTCCTTTTCAACAATCTGGTACATCCCTTGTGCCAAATTTCCCGCGTGGGCAAGACCTTTTTCATCGGTGGTGATGGTCGTAGTAAAAGCACCATCCCCTTGAACGGGTTCGAACCCAGAGGCACCTTGAATCGGTGTCACACGGGTGATTTCATACGTCATCCCAGGCAAAGGGTCCAGATTCTTCCCATCCGCATCCTTAACTTGATCGACTTTCGTCCCATCTAAGGGCATCGTATCGGCAATCTTGGCAAAATCGACAATCTTATACTTTTGTACGTAGATACTGTATCCAGAGTTCCCCGTACCTTCTGTGAACGCTGCTTCGGCATGAGCAGACACCACCCCACCAAAGCTCAGGAAGAAAACAAACAAACAGAACAACAAACGACGTAGCTTTTTCATTTTAGTTTCCTCCCCTTCCTTTGATTGGGCGAAAATGCAGGAAGACACCAGTCATGCCAATTACCAATAGACACGCAGAAGCAATCAGGATAATCCGCATCGCTTTGGTTCCACCCGTAAACGGCAGCTTGGTTTGACCTTTATCTGGAACATGGACGATGGCGATATAGTTATAGGTTGGGACTTCTACTTCAATCGGATTTTTCAGTAATTCAAATCCAGCGGGTGCCTTGGTTTCAACGATTGTATAAAATCCTGGTGGTAGGCTGCCGTATTCCAGCCAACCATCGCTTCCAGTTTTTACTGGACTCCCGATTTTGTTTTCATCCTTAATAGTATCTGGATCGTCTTTCTTTCCTTTGTATAACTGGAACTCCGCACCTTCTAAGGCATTGGTGGTGCTTGCTTCAATCTCTTCAGGTTCTAGTGTGCCATTACCATCCACATCTATAACTGTTCCTTCTTCGTACTTGAAAAGTCGAATCTTTGATAGACGAGTTAGGCCGGCGTTGACGTCGGTCACATGATGGACCTTGTCTGTTCCTGTTAGAAGTGTTGGCAGATCATTCAACTCTGGATGATTGTATTCTGGTGTCTTGAAATTATCTGGATCGGCTTTAGAGTTCAATTTTGGATCACTACCAATTAATTGTTTCGTCACAATGACGATTTTTTTTGTAACAACGATATCGCCTATCATGAATTCGGCAAGATAGTCTCCTTCAGGAAGGTTTTCAAACTTGTACTTCCCATCCGAACCTGTCTCGATAAGGGAATCTCCAGAATCATCAATGAATTTTTCTCCAGTCAAGCTTTCTTTCACTAATTGTTTCACATAAGATGAATCTTTTTGACTCGTTCGATAGAGCTTCACTGGGATATTTCCAACTGGAGTCTCACTGGAATCAATCAATCCATTGTAGTTATCGTCGTACCAGACATAACCAGTGAGATCGCGACCATAAACATGAGTAGCTACTGGCTGAGATTGAACTAAGAGGTCAATATCTGAATTCATAATCGCATTATTTACCAAGACATCTTTAGGTTGTTGACCCGTTGGTTTAATCTTGATGGTCAATATAATTTTTTCTCCAATAGCCATAGAAGGAGCATGGAGCCAAACAGATTTCGCGTCTTTTATTTCTGATGCAGGAGTAGTTCCTGGCTTGTAGGCAGTGCCTCCAGTAATATCTTTTGGATCAGCATTTTCATCCAAAAAGTTTTTACTATAGGCTATATCAACTTTGGAAGTACTGTCTACTTTAATCTCTTCTACCGTGTAACTCCCCTTAAATATGGTCCCTCTTGAATCGCCATCATAAGGCAATACATCTTTTAGCCACACATGAGAAATTGTTGAAGTCTTTTCATTTTCTAACGTTACTCGATAGGTGATCGTGTTCTCTTCACCAACTGGATCTTTATCACCAACCTCTATTATTTTTTTATCAACATCTTTACTTAGCGTTACTTTTTGATTCAATTTAAGAATATAAGAATCATTAGAAGATCTACTGGCTTCAGTACTAGTATCCTTTTTAGTCGAATCATTTTTCAACCACATTTCCCCGATGGTCGTTACATTTAATTTTTCAGACTGTCCTTCCGCATTAAAACTTATATCACTAATTTTATTAGTGACTTTAAAGTTCACTTCGATCCCTTTATTGATAATCATATCCGTAAATACCCATTTTAGCGTGGTCGTTCCATCTGGATTATTAGTAATAGTCGGCTCACCAATTTTTTTACCCGAGGCATCTTTAGATGTATCTGGTTTATATGAAACACCTTTAGGTAATGTAGTGTTCAATGAGCCGTTATATGTTATTGAATCTGCCCCAATTAGATCTCCTCTAACTTTTACGTCAACATCTTCTGAACCCTCATATACTGGATTCTTAACATCTGTACTAGTAGTAATTCCAAACGGATCAACAAATATTGATTGTCCCCAGGCAATATAACCTCCATTACTCATAGAATGATTTGTTATAGTGTTTCCCGTACTATCAAATTTGGTGGGAGTATAAGTATAATTATAATTTTTTAATGGTCTATAAATCATTTGGTTCGTGCCAATAATATATTTTGAGGTTCCTATCAAAACATTCGGTTTCCCTTTTGCATCTTGGCTCCCTACATCCCCTATAACTGTGACTGGAATACCAGTTACTCTCGAAGCTCCAATACCAGTGGAATACGTCCTTTTAATATAAACTGCGGAAATCTTACCGTTTGTTTCCGCTTCTTCTGGCGAAGAATACCAATTATACAGGGCGTATTGCGTGTCAAAATTTGAAAAATTTAATGGCGGACTCTCATTCGCAACATTTTTTGGAACTCCAAACATCTCACTTTTACTATCACTAGGACGTGAGAGGTGACGAAGTTCCGAAACCTCTCTTGAAGTATCATATTTAAATGTACTAGCATTAAAAGCAAGAACTTGGTGAATTTCTTTTGCACCACTAGAAACTATTACTCCATTCAAATATATTTCCTGACCTTGTTTTACATGGGCCTGGCCCGAATTCCCAGTTATTGATGAGTTAGCTATGTCTAAGCTCAGAATGGATCCCCAACCTGTATCTCCATTTTCATCAAATTGACCAAACTTACTAATTGAGACGGCTTGTTGACCGTCACCCTGGCCTAACGTTTCACATTCAATACTTGAATTGTTATCCGAAGTAATTCCATCATATGTTACTTTGTCAACTGAAAATTCCACCCCACAACTTGTCCAGTTATTATTAACATAATCGTCAACCCATTTCTTCGTATCCCATCGATATAAGACTTCAAGACTAGAAAATGGTTTAGTATCACTACCGTATTTATGCCCTTTCATTGAATAGGTATATGGATTATGTGTTCTGGCATAACCAGAATTTTTGACATCTGTATTGTAACTCCCAGAAACAGTAAAAGTACCCGAGTGATAGACGCCTATTTCTGCAAAATTTCCCATCGGTTGGGAAGTATAGATAGCTCCTGTTTCCGCATTTGGTGCATCTAATTGCGTTGTAATCAATTCTGGTCGAAAATTAGAACTCATTTCTGATGAGCTACTTCCATATGGAGTCAGTTTCCAAGAGGTGGTTGTCCTGTCTAAAGCAGCAGGTGAATACCGTACTGCTTGGATTGGTTCGTAAGCAGATTCGGCTAAATAGGTCCTTGGTCCATTATTTTTTGTATAGTATCCCTTTCCTTTGACCTGGTAACTAATCTCACCTTTCGGGAACATCGTTCCTCGAAAATCTTTGTCGGATCTTCCTGCTAATGGTTGCAACACAGTAATTAGTCCAACATCTAAAGTAGATGTCCCCTTACTCGAAGCGGTCGCCTCGGGTAAAAGAACTTTCCCACTAGCATCTTGACCTTTTATAATTTTTACTCCTACAGAAGGTTTTGCTGAAACTGTTGTTACAGGGATTTCTAGTTGGCTTAATTCATCAGCCGTATATACTTTGTTAAAAGTTTCAATGTTCTCTGTGTCTTTATTACGCGCATCAACGATTTCGATAGTTATTATTGGCTCAATTTTTTCTTCGTGATCTGCACCGAAAACATTCAAAATGATTGGTACAAATATTTGGCCTGTGTCACCAATTGTTGATTCCATGATACCTTCAGAAATTTGCGAGCCATCGCCAGCAGGTGTATCAATGTATGCTCCATTTGAAATTTCCCCATTGTTTCTTGGAATACCATCTTTTAGTTCTACTGCATTAGGCATCTCCGCTTTGACGCGATAACGAATATCCGTATATCTTTCTGTCAAGGTAGTATTTTGAACAGAGAAGGATAATAAATAGCTAATTTGATCAAAGGATCGGACAATTGTATTGCTGGCAGACTTATCATTTCCAGGATCATTATTAGCATCAAAATCGGCTGTTCCGGTCATTATCGACAATTTAGCATCACGAACAATAATAGGGTCGCTAGCAGCTTTCGTTACTTTTGATTTTTGAGTTATTTCGTCTGATTCTCCAAAATAGATAGCAGTTCTTAAAGAATCCTTTGCCTCATAATCTGTTTCAGTCAACTCTTTTAATGACTTTATCGTCTTTTTTGTCTCTATTTTATTTCCTATTTCTGTACTTGAAGCCCCAGCTTTTTTTTGTTTTGATTCTGTATTAACCTCGGATTGATTATTCTCTTCTTGAGAAGAAGCAGCTTGTTCTTTATTTGATTCGAATAAAACTAATTTTTGCTTTTGTTTTGAATCATTACTGTCGAACAACTCAATTGAAACTTCATTTTCCATTTGTCGCTTTACGGTAATTGAAAGTGTCTTTCCTTTGATCAGATGCAGATATGTATCCCCCGTATCCTCTCCCGTGCTTACATGAAAAATAGCTGGTTCATTTAATTCTTCATTCTTCAATTGAGATACTTTTTGCTGTGTATTAGATTCTGAAAGATCTCCTAAACTTTTTTCTTCCATAACTATTCGTTGGCCTGCTTCGTCAGTTTGGTACACCATATACTCTCGGCTATCCGGCAGTCGAATTAACCGGGTCTCATTTCCGGTTAATTCAACTTGGACCTCATCTTCTTGAACCATAGATTCTGTTTTTGTTTCAGTGTTGTTAACTATCTCTACTTGAGCAAATGGTTGTTCTGAGTCATCTGCCTTCAAAATTTTCCCGTTCAAAAGAGAGAACACAATCGCCACAAAAAGTAATACTGGAAGAAGAACGGCGACTATTTGCTTTAGTTTTATATTACGGAGCATCGTCTATCCATCCTTTCATCCTTCAACAATTAAGCGTGACGACGTTTTTTATCAATTGCTATTGCTGCAGTACCGATAGTGATTGCCCCGATTGCGATGATGATTAGCAACATGGTGCCAGTGCCACCGGTGAATGGTAATTTGGTTTTTGTTTCATTGACTACCGTTACTTCTGGATCAGTATTGCTATGTGTAGTTAGAGTTACAGTCACCTTTTGAGGGGTCTTCAATAGTTCATAACCAGCTGGAGATTTGGTTTCCACTACCCAATAATCCTTTTTAATATCTGCTTCATCCCACGTCGCTTCTGTCGGATCTTTTGGATCTTGTTTTCCATCAGAAGGATTCGCTCCACCAGGGTTATCCGTAAACCAGTCCAATTTCAACCCATCAAAGTGCGCTTTACCTGTTGCGTCTGATGTAGATGTTAGATAAGCGACTCCAGAAGGCAATGACGGCGTTGAAGTCCCATCGTCATTCAAGGTATACGAATTGCCATCAGATGCTAAATATTTCTTCGCTTTTGCATCATCCTCAGTTAGTGCGATATGGAATTCCGCACCAGATAGATCCGCTCCTGCTTTATCCGTCTTTTTAATGTCAAATCCACCATTGTAGTATTCAGGTTCGTCACTTTCCTCTGAAGTTGGTTCTTGTCCAGGAATCAAGTAATCAATCTTGTATTTATTCGTAATTTTTCCATTAAAATCTTGTTCTACAGTTGTCTTATAAACTACTCGAATATGAGTATCTTCAGCTTCGGTTAGTTTTTTCATTCCTGCTTGGGTCAAACTAACTTCTACTTCTTTGGCTGCTCCAGCGGTCATATTTGTGACTGGATGAGCAGCTACTGCAGTGCCATTCAATTCAACATTAAAGTGAGTGCCAATCGTTAAATCTGTCCAAGTAGCACCATCATCATCCGTTACTTGGACAACAATATCTTTTAGTAACAGTGCTGTGTTCAAATCATCGGTAATTCGGAAGTAATCCGCATACAGTTCATAAGGAAATGGACCAGTGATATCTAAGTCAGCTGTCGGCAATCCAGTAACTGGATCATGCATGCCGGTGATCTTCATTGGCTCGTTAATGATGCTTAACAGTCCTGAAGGCAATGCCGTCGTTGCTTCCCATTGGAAATCTTGTCCCGCTTTAATGGAATACCCTTTACCACCTTCAGCTGTCTTGTCCAAATCTGTATTCGTGACAATGTTCTTTGGATGAACATGTACGTCATAAATTAATTTGGACGTGTCGTTACGTTTCGTTTGAGGTAAATGAACAAAGAACGGATCCATTGGTTTATTGATTTTTAATCCCGTTTCACCTGAAACTGGATCAGTGTAAGTGTATTCCCCAGTCGAGTCTTTAATTTCCCGTACTAAATAAATACCATCCGCGCTTTTTCCAGTTCCAACATCGAATTTCAAACTACCATCCGCAGCTGTTACACCTGTCTGTCTGGTAAACGAAGAATCCACTTCCCAATGAGTCCCCTCCACTTGTTGTAAAGGATCTGTTAGGTCTGCACTTCCAATTGCCTTTACTTTAATAATTTCAAAATTGACATCTTGCATAACTTTCTTTCCAACCAAATCAGGTGCCGTATCTGGATCCAAAGACTCCCCATCCCCGCGTCCACCTAATTCCGAAGCACTATTAATTTCGTACTTCCAAATAGTAATTGAACGATCAGACGTATTATCTGATACCGCATTCCCACTGATATTCTGTGCCGGTGGTGCTGCATACACCGAACTCCCTGCACTTAATGCTATCCCACCAATCATTGTCAACAGTCCTAAACTCACTGCTACTTTACTTATCCATTTTCTTTTCGTTTTCATAATAAGCTCCTTTTTATTTTGTCTTTTACGCCCAAATTAGCTAAAATAAATAAGTGAAAAGAGGTTGCCGCCATTTTTCAATTATTTATTTTTCCAATACTCGATGAAGAGCTTCTTCTTTCGTATTGGATACTAGTAAATATTTAGTATGTTTGTCCTTCGATAAACATACCTCCTTTCAAAAGCTGTTATAATTTCATCATTTTCGTTAAAATCTCTAGTTTTCAATAAATTTCTAACCTATTTTATTCTTAGTCTTATAAAAAACTAGAAAAGAGCTATCTCCCTTGGTACATAAGAGGATATAGCTCTTTTTGACGATGATTGACGGCTTATATTGAAATGCAAAATCATCAGATAATTATTCTTTTAAAATAACTGTTGTTTCTAGATAGAGCGCTAATTAATCAGCAATAGCAGACCTCAGTAAGCGCTTTCTTACTTTTTAAAAAAAGAATACACCAAAAAAAATACGCAATTTTTTTGAAAATGATTTCAATTATAGTTAGCTGATTAAACGATCCAATTTCTTGATTACCTGAAAACGTTGTTCCAGCATCGCGTCTACATACGTATCTAGCGTCATTTGTGTCGAGGCGTGACCTAATAATGCACTAACAGATGGAATGTCTTTGTTTGCTTCTAAGCAGCGTGTCGCAAAGGTATGTCGCAGCTGATGGAAATGAATCTGTGGAAGCTTTGCCTTTTTTCGGATTTGATGGAAATGATAGGTAAGCAGGCGTGGTTCGCAAGGTTGACCATTCGTTGAAAAAACAAAATTCCCTGTTGATTGCTTCCGATGATTCACTAGTAGTTTTTTTAGTGTTCGACTGATCGGGATCATACGAACAGACGCCTCCGTCTTTGAATCTGCCAAAATTAGCTGTGTTTTATTTCGTGCTTCGACAGTTGAAATCCGTTGGTACGTATGGTTGACATAGATCAAATTTGAATCGAAATCGATATCCGACCATTTTAATGCAGCAATTTCTCCCACACGCATGCCAGAATGTAAGGCCAGCAGCGTTGGAAGGCCATATCCTTTTTTCTTTTTTGAAGCAACATCCATTAATGTTTTTTGTTCTGTCATAGTCATTGCCCGAACCTTTGTTGCTTTAGCTTTTGGTATTTTTAGTTCAGAAAAGGGATTGGCATGGATTTTCCCGACTTTCTTCGCATAATTTAGACATTTATTCACAATCCGAAAAATTACTTGGATGGTGGAGTTTGCAAGTTTATTTTGTAGGTTTTTCATTAATATTTTTCCCGTTTCCAACGAAAGCTCATTTAAAGAGAGCTCTTTGATCGTTGGTAAAATGTACTTCGTTAATTTGTAGTAATAACTTGATAAGGTAGCCGGTTTGACGTCATTCTGCACTTCGTTCAACCATTCCATCGACCATTCTTCAAAGGTTTCTGCCGATACACCTTGGATTTGTACCAACGATTGATAATAGATTCGAAGCGGGTAAAGTTTTTGTCTAACTTCGGTATAGCTCTTGCCATATACATAGCCATATTTGATTTGTCCATTGTTTTTTCTGCCTTTAGGATATCGGCCTTCCCAACGACCATCTTTTCGCAGATAGATATTTTCGCCTTTACGCATCTAAAAATTCCTCCAATTTTGACGGCTTAACCGACGGTGCATTTTTTGTGATTTTCTTTACTTTTCTTAATAAAAAGAGCTTGTATACCAACTTATTATCATGTTTTTCTTGAAAATAATTATTTTTATGATTCGTATTGCCTAATAATAATTAATAATATATAATTGATTTACGAATTGATTTTGATGTATCAAAAAAATAAGTTATTTTATTTTGTTACGTCACGTGTGTTTCTAGTTTTTTATAA
>NZ_JAFLVR010000004.1 GCF_017315985.1 Candidatus Enterococcus murrayae
ATTTTTATTCTCGAGCTCTCCCAGCTCATAGCCATCCCTGTTTAAAACATGCCGTGTCTTGGATGGAAAAGCTTAGCCATCTTTTCTTTATAGAGTTACTCTTCTAGGACTACTCTTGTTGCATTATCCTCATTCTCAGTTTTGTATATAAAGGTCAGGTTGCACAACTATCATATGAATTTTCTTACGTTCTGTTTCTCCTTATAAACTCCTATCTGTTGCTGATTTTCATTTGTTAATTACCAATAGATTCCGTGGAATGTTCCTAAAACTCGAAAAATCAAACTTAATAAAAGATAGCTTACTATTAGTATAGTAAGAAAATAGCTAATCCATTGCTTTATTTGCATTTTTCTCTCAACGGACCCTAAAATTACTTTTTCTGTGGATATCGTATATTTAGAAGAATTCTTTTTGGGAACTCCTGGATAACTCCCTAATACTGATGGAGTAAAAGGTATTAACTCTATGCCATAATCAATCAGGCACTCAATTAATTGTTGAATATCTTCATCTTTCTGATTCATAATATTGAACACGATGTACATTTCTTCGTACTCATCCATATATTTCTGAATAAGCTGTTCTTTTTTTTGATAGAACATTCCCCAGGTTTTTGGATCAGTTGCCAATTGAACGATGTAAGTTGTCGTTGATTTAATAGTTTGAACCTGTAAGGCTACTCCATGAATTTTAGTCAAATCCACTACTTTGATTTTTTTAGTTAGCCTGCCTATATCAACTTCCATAGCATTAGATTGACGAGTTATTTTTATGTGAAAATCTTTTTTGACCACTACCAGCTGTGCTAATATACCCCAGACCATAAAAAAAGTTATGAGTAGCATTATAAGAAACATGAACCATTCTTGCCCTACGTACATGCCGGCGGTCAAAAACCCTAGAAAGAGTAAAAATACTATGAGCAACAGCATAATGAACGGACGAAATCGGTATTTTATTATTAGATTCTGCTTATTCTTCATAGCTTTGTCCTTTCTTCATAAGTACAAATACATTGAATTCTTCATTTTCACGATCATTTGGAAATGTTGCTAATATCATACGTTCAGGATTTTCCTTGTTATAGACAAGTAGGTGGTCTGGTTCTCCTTCTGCAGCATCTGGTCCTTCAAAATAATAGAGAATTTCATTTTTTTCATTTTTCCGACTAAAATTGCTAGAACTATGTTTTCCCCCATACTCTATTGATATGTCATCTAATGTATCTATTTTGATCCTATTTCGTGCAATAACTACATCCTTAGGCTCATTATCAATCGAATACCCTAGCTCCGTATCGATGACTTCCCACGTTCCCAACATTTTGACTTGTAAATAATTCGAATGTAAATATATTGCCCCAAAAATACTTATGCTTAGTGCAGCAATCCATGCTAAGACTTTGAGTTTTGTTGAAAGTAAATCATATTTATATTTCATTTTTTCCCCTTTATAGAACTAATTTATTAACTGGCTAATTCATATCTTTCTTAATTATTATTGATCATTTTTCATGGCTGAACCTTTAAGTGAGGTTTCCCCCGTCAATTAGCAACCCTTACCAAACCTGATTGATTTCAGTTTTATCCCCACTATAGTACATAAACGTTTGGGCAAGCCCGTGATTATTTGCTTTTCGTACTTTCGCAGCCATTTCGGGTTGTTCAAATTCTTTCACTTTTTATGTTCTTTGTCGATCTGTTTCTTGAACTTTTTATCTTGGAATATAGTTAATGCCCCTGGTGAGAAGATACTTTACTGTTTATGTTGTTTACAGCTCTGTCTTCGAAATTAATTCTCTATTTCTTTATGTAGGTAGGCAGCTCATTTTTCTGCTGCCTAGCAGAATTTACTAATACGTATCACTCACTGAAAGTTTTGGATACTTGATTTCTGGAATCTGCTTTTTAAATGACTCACGTAATTGTAGTTCTTCTTCTGTCGTGTACCCTTCAAACAACACAGCTTCAATATCTTCGCTATTAAAGAAAAAGTTGTTCTCATTTGTTTCTCCTTGCGGGTATAAACATCCCCCATATTCAAAATACCCTATTACTCCTTCATTATTATATAAGGGAAATCTCGAAGTAATCATTAATTCTTGTTCCCCAGCTTTTAAGCTCACCACTGTACCAATCGAATACAATTCCATTTTTATAAATTCCTCCTGAACAATTAACGTTTTTTAATTTTCGATCAATTCATTTTCATTAAACTTTTCTTAATGAAAAGATAGTAAATAATTGGATCACATAGTAGCAGTACTCCGATTGATGTTATTAACCATATTAGAACTAATAACAAAATAGCATCATTATAAAAATAGAAAACTCCTCCCAAAAAAAAACCAAAAGATATACAAAATAGCGGCAATTTAATTAATCCCTTACGTTCATTTGAAGTAGATTCCTTAAAGATAACAAGCAATTCTTCTGTAGAACAATCTATAGTATTTTTATCTAGTAATTTTGTTTGATAGCTTTTTGACCAGCAAAATACCGAAATACCTGCTATGATTGAAATTCCATAAATAAAAATTAAAATGCTAAAGACTGAAATATTCAATTTGAACAGTAACGTGGATACTAATACATTGCTCAGCGAAATCACTCCAAACATACTACCACTACCCGTTGATGTACTTGCCGTTGTTTTCACCTTTATTTGAGCAACTTTTTTTCTTTTCTTGTCATAGAAAGTTTGGTTGCCATCTTTGTCTGTATCAATTATGAAATACATATTCCCTCCGCAATCAATAAGAATCTTCACTGATGTTGCCAAGTTTCTTACAATTTATCTACTAATTAGTTCTTTTTTAATTTCTTGTCTACTATTACCTACCTTTTGATATACTAGCTGTTCCTTTTGCCTTAATTTTAGCCACTTTTTCTCTTTTCTTGTCATAGAAAGTCTGGTTTCTATCTTTGTCAGTATCAATTATGAAATACATGAGCTCCCCTTTATCAGCATTACAACAGTTTTAAAACAATGAACTACGGAATCATAAAGGAAATATGGTATTCTCTTTCCGAAAATTTACCCAGCATAATTCTAAGGGTGGAATGAACTCTTATACATCAACTAGATTTTCATTTCTTTTAATTCGGCATATATTTTTTTTCGCGTTTTAAAATCATATACATAAAAATAATAAACCCCTATTGAAATTAGAACTGCTTCACCTATTAACAATAAGATTTCTCTGTCAAGATGAAAGACTATTCCAGAAATTGCTGCGCCCAAGAACAATATAAGTAACAAACCCTTATTTTCATCCAACTCTACATTAGCTAGAACAAGAAAATTATCTAAACTTTCTTTGTCTACCTTAATCTCCTTTGCAATAAGCTGCTTTTTTGACCACAGTCTTTTATGCACCATCCCTGCCAAGAAGCCGAAAAAAATGCCTATTATTCCAGCCAATATAGGTCCACTTATTTCATGTTTAGGTATTAAGATAATGTGATCAAATCTCCTAAAAAAGAAGGAACCAATCAAACTGGCCGTTACAGTAGCACCTACTCCAACATTTCTTCCAGAATAAGTAATGCTGCCGAACGTTCTCGATTCTTTATTAAAGTAAATCTTTTTTCCATCATCTGTCTTACAAATATAGATATTGGGGTTTAAATGTTTATCATTCATAATTAATTACTTTTTCCCCTTTTCCTGAATAGCATCGTATGCAGCATCTGAAATTTTTCCCACACCCGAAATTGAAACACCGGTCCCAATAACTACTAGCCAAGCTGGAGCACTCGCAGCAACAAAGATTGATCCTACAACAGCACCAGCATGTATTAAGGTCTTATCCATTGCAGCTTGAGCATTTTCTCCATCACTCCTTTGTCCATCATAATCGATAACTGAGCCAATTATAGGTGCTCCCTTTGAGGCAGAACCTATCACTTTTACTCCAGAACTGCTCGCTGAATATATCGCTGATGCCGAAGTTATCGGAAATACTTGATTGCCTATTCTGACTGAAAAAGCTTTATTTCCCATTTTATAAGAATTATTTAGGAACCATTTAGATATATCTCCACCGTATTCTTCTAATGCATTTAATTCGATATCTGTGATGACACCTTGAACCTCTTTAATCCGAGTGTTCTCTGGTTTGTTTCCACTCACACCCGCGACCCAATTAATCCCTTGACCAACCTGATTGATTTCAGTCTTATCCACGCCATAGTACATAGATGTCTGGGCAAGCCCGTGATTATTTGCTTTTCGTACTTTCGCAGCCATTTTGGGTTGTTCAAATCCTTTCACCTTTGTGTGTTCTTTGTCGATCTGCTTTTTGAACTTTTTATCTTGGAATATAGTCAATGCTTCTGGCGAGGTATAACTCATCCCACTAGTACTAGATAGCCTTCCTAGCTGAGCTTTTTGACAAAAAAATACTTTCTGAAAAGGATATGCTACTATAATACTAGATTTCTAGTTATGTACGAGGATGGTTCACATAATAACCATCCTCTAAAGAAACATATTAGACTCGCTATTTATTGAAAAAGTCTAATATGTGTCATTTACAGACAATTTGGGATATCTGATTAATGGAACTTGCTTCATTAGATCTTTACGTAGCTTTATTTCTTCTTCTGATTTATATCCTTCAAAATGAACTATCTTAATATCCTCTTCATTAAAAAAATAGTTATTTTCATTTATTTGTCCTTGAGGAAAAATACAGCCTGCATAATCAAAATATCCACTATTTCCCTGATTTTCGTATAGTGGAAATCTTGATGTAATCATTAATTGTTGCTCGCCATCTATAAGTGTTACTACTGTACCAATTGGATAAATTTCCATCTCAAAAGTCTCCTTCTATAATAGTTTTGAAAGTCAATCATCTATTTGATTTTCATTTCCTTTAACTCCGCATACAACTTTTTTCTAACTTTCAAATTGTAATCTATTAAATAAAACACTCCCATACTCATCAAGATCATTCCACCAAGTAAAAGGTATATTGAACCAGAAATATGGAATGCTATGATACAAAGTAAGGTTCCGAAGAATAGAAAAAAAACTACCCCTTTATTTTGATCTAATTCGACATTTGCTAATGCGAGATAATTATCTAATTTTTTTTGGTCTATTCTCATTCTCTTAACTACAATTTCTCTTTTAGATACTTGGTTCCGCTTCAACACCCCTGCCAACACTCCATATGTTACCCCTAACAATACAGTAAGTAATACACCAAATATTTCATATTCATTATTCATGACTAGAAAATCAAACTGTCGGATAAAAGCATAGCTTAGTAAATTTGTAGTAAGTAAAACTCCTTGACTAACTTTCTTTTCAGAATAATACACACTTCCAAAGCTAGACGTCGCCTTATTAAAATAAATTATCTTGTTGTCATCCGTTTTGCATATATAAATTTGTTGATTTTTATTTTTTTCCATTATTTTTTTTATTCCTTTTGGGTTTCATTATTGAATCATACGCACTGTCTGCTATTTCTCCAGCAGCCCAACCAACAATAGCACCACTAACGATAGCAACTCCACCTGTTAAACCTATAGCAGCAATTCCAGCACCGATAATTACTCCTGTTGCTACATGGATTAATGTTTTGTCCATCGCGGCTTGCTTACTTTCTCCTGAGTGCCTTTGTAAGCCATAATCTATTGCTGGACCTAATATCGGAACTACTTTGCTCGCTGCTCCAGTGGCTTTTGCTCCTGCATAAAATGCTGATGAAGTATTCGTTCCTGAAACTTTTGTACCAACATTGTAAATATAGGAAGAAGCTGCAGTCCCAAATTCTTCCAACGTACCTAATACAGAGTCTAGAAGAACACTCATCTCGAAATCAATTACTCCACTTGGAAATTCTTTCATGTTATATTTTTTTGTATTTTTTTGTTTCGCTCCAACTTCACCAAGCTCAGAATTAATTTGTCTTAGTATCCGATCCAACTCTGCTTTTGTCATTGTCCCTTTCATAGCGGCCATTGAAGGATGAATATTTCTTAATGCTTGCCGATACGCTATCAGTTGTTCCTTTTCAAGCTTTCTAACGTTTTTATGTTGTTTACTCACAGTATTCTTAAAAGCTTTATTCTGATAAATCTCCAATGATTTTGGATCGGTGTAGCTTAACCCTGCAACACCTTTGAGACTATTGATTTGTGCTTTTTGTTGCGAAAGTATACTACTGATAGCTTTACTGGATTTCTTTCCATTAAAGGCTGCCATCCATGCCTTTGTGTTAGTTAGAACCTTTTTCGTCTTCTCCATTTCTTCAGTGAATCCTGATCCAGATACTTCACTAACTGATACCAGATCGCTGATTGAACTATAGACAGTCTTAAACTTGGTTTCAATCTCGGTGAACTTAGTTAATTGATCAGAAAACTTACTTTCTGCTGTTGTTAACGCATCTGTATCAATAATAGCAGAACCACTGGTTTCTTTCACCGTGGACTTGAAATCACTAATGGCTTTTTCAAACTCCGATGATAATTGATGCATGGCATCATAATAATTCGTTAGCAGCGGCATCTGATAATTGTTGATTTGTGCATCGATTGCTGTTTTGACAGACCCTGATAAGCCATCGCTGCTTACGACGCCTTTCCAAGAACTTTTGGCACTATTGATTTGTCCTTGAAGTTTCGATTTAGAAGAGTCGATACTTGTTTTAGCTGCTGTTACTTCAGACATCACTATTTTCAACTGGTTCACCTCACCTTATATAGATAGGACCGCTTACCTTCATCAATCCATTGCTTTCTTAATACTTCAAAAGCGAATTGTTCTTCCGTCTCATTCGTCAGTCCAGATGAAATTACTCGCTTGATCATCAGATTCGTTACATAGATTGGTTCAGTTCCTGGTGCCATCCCGAATGGCCAAAGCGAGGCGATATAGTCGATACAGGCAGTTGAATCCTCGAAGGGGAGCCTTCGACCATGGATCAATACGGAAAGACCTAATTCACTATCACCAAACATCTGTTTCAATTCATCAGAAAGCAACTCTTCATTTAATTCGATCACACTTCCAGTAGGATAGATTTCACTAAAAACCGCATCGATCAGCCCCATGTAAGTTAAGTATTGATCGAAAGTCAGTGTGAGCTCCACAGGATTTCGTTGGATTATTACTTGTTGTTTCTCATGATCAAAATGCACTTGAAGACGAGCACCTATGGTTGGCTTATACTCGAAATCGGTTTCTTCTTGAAAGAACGCTAGATTAATTTTTCGAAACAATACAGGCTGTCCACCTAAAAATAGACCGATACTTTGCAACTCCTCCAGATTCGTCATCTCCAGATTTTCTTCAGTACAAACCTGTTGCCACAATTCTCTTCGCTGATTCATCCTTTATCACTTCCCAACAATTTTCATGCTGGATGCCCCAGCTTTATCATCTTTAGCTTTGTTCTCTCCAGCCTTGATCATTTTGGTCACGTCTTGTTCCGCCATGCCTTTATAACTAGCGAGTGAGCGATTAATCTCTGAGATCATTTCTGTAAATTGGGTAAAAGGGGATAAGTTCGTCTGTCCAAAAGAGACAGATGCTACCTTACCAATATTTCCTGCGGAACTCCCTGCTTTGGAAACATCCCCTGACCAGCCGCCTTTTACACCGACTCCTGATTTTGCCATCCTCTTCCTCCTATTATTGAGCCCTTAAACTTTGTGCTTGAGCTGTTAAATTCGCAATATTGGAACTCAAAGAACCGATTGACATCCCTAATCGTTGAGAATTCTCTTTTAGCTCTGTTAGTTTTTTATCGATAGTTTCTTGGTTCTCTTTATGCTTATCTGCAAGTTCTGTCAGTTTGGTTCCTACATCACTAACTTTTGAATCGTATTTATCTCGTCGTGTTCCTTGGAAAGAACCAGAATCAATTGATTTCAACTCAGAAGTAACACTTGAACTAAAGCTTGTCAGTGAAGAAACCGCCGTCGTTAACTCGCTTTTCCCTTTTTCTAATCGTTCAATTTTCTCATCAAGAATCTTCTTATTTGCATTTACCTCATTCAATTTAAGTTGGTTCTGTTTCGCTCTACTTTCTAATGCTTCTGCTTGTTTGATTCGTGCTTCTTTAGCTGCATCACCCATCTCTGTTCCTCCCTTGTTTTAAACTATCCCAAGTACTGTTGAAATAATCTGAGCCAACACACCGCTAGCGGTATTCATGAATAATTCAGACATAAAGATAGATTTATTTTCTTTAAGTACAGCATTAAATTCTTTTTCGTCTTCTTTTTCAGCAGCAATTAGAGCTTTTTCACTTGCTTCTTTTACCGGTGAATCAATCTTTATTTGTGAAATGACCGACTGTAATTCTTTTCTAGTAAGTGCCCAATCAAACGCCTCATTGCTCTTTGTTACTTGCTGATTTTGATTCCCAAATGTTGAAGAACTGATTGTACTGTCTTTGATGTCGCCAATAGTTGTTGAGGTGCTATTATCATTTGCATTATAGCTATTCGAATTATGTGAGTGGATATCACTATCTTTCTGGACACCTGAATTAACATTTGCAAAATCTCCAACCACAACATGACTATGATTATCTCCTTGAATAATCCTTTGTTGGGCAATATTCACTGTTGCAGAAGTATTTTTACTAAACGCCTTTTCCAGTACCGTTCTGACTTGTTCCATGAAATCTCCATCTTTAAAATTGATTAAATAGTTATACCCAGAATTCAAGTTGATTATTAAAAATTGTTTATTATTGTTGTACTGTTGATAAATCATGTAAAGATAAAAACCTGAAAGTCCCATCCCTATTAGGCCGATCACTGGCTGTAAGCTTAAAACTAACAACGAAACGACAAACACAATAATAATTGGAATGGGTAGTTTGAGTTTTCTCTTGCCTGTAAAAATTCTTGAAATGTTGCTTAATTGAATAGAAACACTATCAAAATGCAAAACATTGTCTTTGATTGAAAAAAACTCTGTTACTATCTCTTCTTCATTTGACTCAAAAAAACTGGCTAAATCTTTCCCCATAGTTACTCTCCTTCTACTATTCACTTTTTAAATGGACAGGTCTTTACAGACCCGTCCAAACAAACGATCGCTAAACGTTACTCGTACAATCCGCCTCTAAATGTCTGAGTTAAACTTGCAAAATTGTAATTGTTGCTAGATTTTTCAGATTTGACTTGCCATTTGCCATCTTTTTTCTCTAAATTAATTTTGTAGCCTTCACCATCCATGTCTGGATCTGTATTGATTGGAGAAGAACCAAGTTTTCCTGGTAGTTCTTGTAAAAAATATTTTTCTATATCACGATCAAGGGCATCATCGTATTCTTCATACTTGCCTTCGTTCTCATTTGCGAATTGATTACCGATCGCTTCAGAATCGACATTATCGAATAAGACAACTTCTGGTCTTACATAGATCGACGCAAAATTTGGATAAAACTCGTTGAACTTATAGGTGACTTTTCCTTTATTCTTATTCGTGTTTTGCATTTCAGTGATTACTTTTTCTAATTCTGGAGTTGAGGGTTCATAATATTCAAACTCGTTTTTTAGGCATTTGATGCTTGAATCTTTAAACTCTTGTTTTTCTTTTGCTAAGTCATTCCCTAATTCGAGTTTTTCATCTTTTTTCTCTTCTGCTCCCATGAATACCGTCTGGATATAATGATCGGCTAATTTTTCAACTTCTTCTGTCTCGTCTTTATATTTTGTTTGATCGATTTTTAATTCAACACCAGCTTCTTTACTTTCATCCTCTGCGTCATCAAGATTAAAGATCGTTGGTTTATAATGCAGCTCATATTTTTTTCCCTTCGTTACCTGAAAGACGATCGGCTCGGTTAGACTCTTGTCCTCTGATAATGATTCATAGCTCATTGATTTGAACTGATCGTCAGAACTATAGATATCTTCGTTGGAAGTCTTCTTGCCATCTTCGTCGTATAAAGCAAAATCATCTGGCATAACCTCCAGCTTCTTATCTGATTTATTGGTTACCTTGACGTTTAGACTTAAATACTTCACATCATCCCCGGTCGTCTTATCCATTGGAACGATATAAGCTCCATCTTCGACACTTAAATCGACCAGCGAAGATTGAGCAGATTCTTCCTTTTTCTCTGATTTTGCTTTTTCTTTCGTTGAACAGCCGCTGACCATCAACACTAAACTACTAACTAATAACACTTTCATAAACTTTTTCATTACTAAAACTCCCCTTTTATTTTCTAGATAAAAATTATCGGTATGATTCACTTTTGTTTTATTTACTTTTTTTTGCCATTAAATACTCTTCACGAGAACTTTTTGCATCTTCTTTCATAGTTGGATAGGCCTTTTTTATATCATTAGCACTGATGAAAAAGAAAACAATCATTAGTATTTGAATTGGCAACACAACTAGTCCTAAAAGCCCAAAGTATGTGTCCCCGGCACCACCACTTGTGAGATCAAATAAGAGCAGAGGAATCAATAGCAGCGAAATGATGTTTGCAGCATAAAGTAAACTAGGCGCCACATGCTTTCTTTTAGAGATTAATTTCAATTTGCCTGCCCCAATATGCGCAAAAATAGTTAACACAAAAAGGACATTTCCTACTGTTCTGCCAATATCAAACCCTAAAAAGGATAGGACCAATAAAACAATATATATAATCGGGAGGGTCAAATAATAACTGTACGTATTGTACGGCCTACTCTCGTTTTTCATCTTTTGTTTTGCTGCTTTTAACGTTTCTTTCAAAGTATCTCTTCCTTTTCTTGTAGAAAATTTATTACTGACTTGGAATCTTTTCAATCAGCATCCTTCCAAGTCTCTTTATTTTTGAAATCTCATTGCTGAACAATTATCGGCAAATCCATTTCGTTCTCATTTAGCCACACTGAGTTGGCAGCATATTCGACTGCCATATTCTCAGTGTTTAGTATTTATTCCTCATTAAAAGTGCACGGGATTATGCCATATAGCAAAATTCAACACTTTTTATTCACTAATCAACTTCACTCGACAGGCATTTCTGCCTACAAAGAAGTGACTTTCATCCAACTCAACAGTCGGTTCATTGTAGCTGCTCTTCACGTTGACAAAGCTTTGATCGATCAAGCGAGTTCCTGCCATTCCGGCTGGAATATTTGCCCGCAGAGTTTTATTGACATCGTCGAAGCTGTTTTCGATTTGTTTTTGATTGCCTTGCAGAATGAAATAGATCCCAACTTTTGGTCCTTTTTTCAGATAGCGATTGAAGTTCTCACTGGTGATAAAGGATTTATCGCTAAATGACTGGACATCTGGGATGTAAACGAACATCGGCTCGTGTATTCCGCTGGCTTCGCGTTCACTGATTTCGCTGATCAAGTCATTAGTAAAGGTACTGTACTCGCCTTCAGAGACCAGCATGTCTGCACTTTCTAAGTAGCCATCAAATCGATCCCCACTATTAAAAATGATTCGTTGTGCTTGTCCGGCCAATCGTTTGAAGTTTTCCATGATGACTCGCTCGATGGATTCAGTCTGCTGAGGTGTGTCATCACCAATGACAAAGTAGCCATGTTCCCGCGGATCAAATCCTATGACCGCGGTTGTCTCTTTGTCGAGAGCGATCGGAAGCTGCAACTGTTCCAGCATGTGCTGGGTTTCTTTGTTTCCATAAAACTCTTCCAAGCTGATGACAGTCGACAGCATTGGAATCTTTGTTGGGCGTTTACCTTCCCACGCACGGTCCAGTTCTTCGATTTCTGCTTCTAGATGATTTAGACGATCGATGTCGTTTTCGCCTTTTGCTGGCAGATAGATTTGAACCTCCTGCGGCATGTCTAATTTGATTTGTGCCCGTCCGATAATTTCCTGCGGGATCAACGCATCGCGACCAACAATATCGCGGATCGCGCCATCTTCGACTAAGAACAAACCAATATGTGACGGAATATTACTCGACATGCTCATTTTGAAGCTATTGGTTCGTAAGACAGCCATCACAGCATAAAGCCCTAGACTGGCGCCTTCTCTTAATAGCTGATTCAGAACAGATTCGATCGGTTCTTCTAGCGGACATTCCTTGATCGCATCAAATCCATCTACGACGGTGATGATTACCGGTAAGGAAACACCGGCTTTCTTCTCATATTGCGACAGACTCGCTACACCGTAAGCAGTGAATGCTTCTTTTCTCCGTTGAATTTCGGTACGAATTCGTTTCAGAAACTTCAACAGCTTCTCTTCTTCCTCTAAGCGAACATGATCCACTACATGCGGCAGATCTTTTAATGGCAGTAAACCGTTTGTTCCAAAATCAAAGAGATTGAATTGAACCTGTTCCGGATTGTTTTGCCGTGCTAAATTCATAAGCAATGTTTGCAGCAGGGTTGATTTACCAAACCCTGGTGACCCATAGACCGCTGTATGACTAAAGCTTTCTAAATCAAAATCAAAATTCACCTGTTCTTGACGTGTCGGAATATCCATTAGTCCTAATGGTACAGCTAAGCGACGTTCCTTTTTCCATTCAGCTAAATCAATCACTGGTGTATCAATGACTTCTTCTAACGGCGGCAGCCAAGGCTTATCAGGTAGAACCGCTCTAGACTGATCTGCGTAGTCAGCAATTGCTTCAACCACTGCGTCTAACTGGGTTTGCTCTTCTTCCGTTTTAACGACTGCAACCTCATCTTCTGAAAGGTCCATCGTCAATAATTCATATTGACCTAAATGATTGATCCACCAGATTCGTTCATCGATTTTTTCCTCATGAGTCGCATTTGGATCGTACGTTGCACCGCTCCAAGCAGATTGGAACAATTCATAAATTTCATTGTTTCCGACTTGCAGGTACGCACGACCTGGTTGGGTAATACTTGCCGCGTCAGGTGTTTTGATGATCTCATTTGAATCGGCAGGATCCGCTACTTTCAACGCTAGTTTGAACCGAGAGTTGGACCAGATTTGATCATCCACGACGCCGCTTGGTTTTTGTGTTGCCAAAATCAAGTGAACCCCTAATGATCGACCGATCCGGGCAGTGGAAACTAACTCCGCCATAAAATCAGGTTCGTTGGCTTTTAATTCAGCGAACTCATCGCTGATCAGGAATAAATGCGGCAATGGATCGCTTGGGTATTTTTTCTTTTCAACGGGATCAGCAACTTCTTTTCCTTGTTTATAAAGCTTGGTATATCCATTGATATGATTGACCCCGAACTCACCAAATTTCCGTTGACGCTTCTGCAGCTCCGCGCGAATACTTTGCAGGGCGCGAGCAGAGCTTGCACCATCTAAGTTGGTAATGGATCCTAACAGATGCGGCAATTTGGCAAATAGATTCGCCATTCCCCCACCTTTAAAGTCGATCGGCAAGAATCCGACATCCTCCGGCGCAAAGTTGACCGCCAAAGACAAGATATAGCTTTGCACGATTTCTGACTTACCAGAACCAGTCGTCCCGGCAACCAGCCCGTGAGGACCATGGGCGCGTTCATGCAAGTTCAATGACACAATGTCATCTTTTCCCCGTAACCCTAGCGGCACCGCTAATGACTTCGAGGTATTAGCCTTTTGCCAGCGTTGAGCAATCTGCAGCTCCTCGGTTCTTTTGACTTCATACATGCCAAGAAAATCGATCGCTTCCGGAATCGCATTTTTTTCTACTTCCACATGGTTCAAATTCGCCAACCGTTGGATGGCTTCAGACACGGTAAATTCCTTTGGCAAATGAACTGGACGGAAAAATTGATTGACATACACATGATTTTCATTGACCAAGGTGGCCGCCTCGCTGCTTTGATAGTCAATCATCGTCGTCGTTGTTTCCGGCAGCATATTCGCCGTTTCCTTGCCCCAAATAACAGTAACCCCGTATTGACTCATGTCTTCGGCCAAGTATTCATTCAAACCATGACCGGACAACCAGCTCTCATCTAAAATCGTCAGCACATAATGGGGAGAAAATTGAATTTTTTCATTCTTCTCCGATTCCTTCAGCTGCTGGCGTCGTTTCGAAATCAGTTGATAAAAGGAGTTCAGCCCCATATCGCGACTCTGAGCATTGTGGATCATACCGCGTAAATTCAATTGCTGTAATTGGAAATGCGGCAGCCAACGCCAATCCTGCCATTTCTCCTGATAATCCTCCTCTGCTAATAGAGCGATAAACTGAACATCCCGATAAGAATGAAACACAGATATTTGGAATAAAATGCTTTGAACTGCTGTTTGCAGATTTTCTGGTGTCCCAGCTAATCCGATTGTTTGATCCAACAAAGTAGTAGTAATTGGTGCTGCTTTTAATGTTTGATGTGGTCGCACTATTTTTTCTTCGGCAAATTCAGCCAAGGGATCGACTTCGTTTTCGTTTTTACGAAAATCAACTTTGAAACTCGTTGGTATCTCACCGGTCCCTAACCGAAATTGAAGAAAGTCAGCATTCATCACCGTCCGCTCATAAATCCGTGGATGATACTCTTTCGCCATCTGTGACAATGTTTCCATCTCAGGATTCTGATATTCCAAGGCCTCGCGTTGTTCAGCGGATAATTGTTCCAATTCTTTTTTTTGCTGAATCATATAACGTTGATAGGTCTCACTACGCAGTTTATTTTTTCGTTTGGTTTCCTTTTTGTTCGTGAAATAGCTGGAGACCGAAAAACCTGCAGTTAATAAACTCGCTCCTCCCATACTGAGCATCATAATCGGATTTCCTCCACTCAATACACTGGAGGCACCGCTGAGTACAACCATTCCTAACGGCGGAACGATTGATCGAAGAATCTCACTTTTTCCCTCTGAGGCTTTTGTACTCGGCGGCGTCACCGTCTGCTCCTTTTTAGGCGGCTTAAGATGAATCCGCGGACTTCGGCGAAAATCAGGAAAGCTGATTGGAAATTCATTTTTTTCTGTTTCCGGCATTACTTTGCGGAAATCCAAGTGAATAGTTTGTTCCAGGCAAGTGATTTTAAATTGCTTTTCCCGCCGCTCAATCATGACGCCGCCGATAATGACACGGTCACCCACAGCGAATTCTGTTGCCAGCTGTTCCACTCGTTTATCATTCCAGTAGACTTTTTCTCCATTCGCCTCTACTGCCAATGTCAATTCTTTCCTATTTTCTTTAGTAGAAAGGACACCTATGGTTTCGCTGGCTATACAAATTTCTGAACCATATGCTTTTGAGATCGTCCACTTCTCTTTTGGCAACGTTGTCGTAAAGACCGTTAAATCGGAATGAGGCAATACAACTATTTCTTTTTCAGATGCTACAGAATTTTCAAAGAAGATTTTTCCGTTTACACATTTGATCACCGCCCCATGAAAATGAACCGTTTGTCCTTCCGACAGTTCGCTATGATCAAAGACCTCTTCAAAAAGAAAAACATCAAAAAGAATGCTATCCTTTTCTATGATTTGATCATCGATAGAAGGACAAGGCTGATTATTTAGCTTGGTCATCATTGGCTTGTCCTCCCAGCAATTTCACATAGTTATTGATTTGTTCTTCGTATTCCTTCAACAACTCTTGTTTCTTTTCGCCGTCCATTCGGGTATTAGCCTTTGTCGCATCGTATAGCTTGGTATACGCATGAAGAACGTATTGATTATCTCCAATATTTTTCGCTAGGCTTAATGCTTTTTCAAAGTTTCCGCGACCAAGATATATCCAGAACAGCAAGGTGTTTTCACTAGATTTTTGCGAAATGGTATTCAGCACTGCTTCTTTCTGCTCATTAGTCAGGCTGTCTAATTGAATATAGCTGACTGCTAAAATATATTGCGCAGAAGTCGGTAATTTTTCTGCCTCATCCTGCTTCAGCTCTGTCGCTGCACCAGAATAGTCATTAAAGATAAACTTCGACTCCGCTTCGATCACTCGTTCTTGCAGCGGAACCACTCGTCCGGCATAAACGGATAATCCGATCCCCAGTCCGATCGCAACGACCAGCAGGCCGATACTTCCCCACTTGAATAGACGGTAATGCTGCTTCTTCACCAGCTTCTTTTCTCGTCGATTTCTTTCTCGCAGAATCGTAATTGATTCTGAAAGATGCTGATCGATCTCCTCTGGTGTAGCCGCAAGATAAATTTTCTCCACTAGAGCATGCTTAACCGCACCTAATCCATCCACTAACCCTGAAAAATCGAGCTTTGGCTGCAAAATAAAACAAATCAACGCCTTGTATTGTTTGAAAAAGACCTCATCTGTTGGTTGAAAAGGAGCAATGATTTCTAATAGTCCTCGATGTGCTAATCGAACAGTATCACCAACGACAAATACATTTTCCGGATGTACAAAAGGATTGATCAATTGCTGGTGCTGTTTTAATAGAAAGCGCATTTTTTGTGCCAATTCTAGTCGTTCCAACTCACTTGACCGTTCTGCTAGTTTCGCTGTCGTTTCCCCAAGCGTTGGGATTTCATAATTGATTATCAATTCCTCTTCAGTATGCTGAGTGATTTTCCCTTTTAAACAATCATCCGTTTGCTCTAGAATCGACTGATATTGCGCGATCATCGTTCCCTTAAACTGATTCGCAGTTAAGCGTGTCGTTAACGCTTCTTGATTTAATGTTTGTTCGATCGTTGTTGTCCCATCATTTCGTTCCATTATTTTCTTTCTCCGTTCTTACAAATAATTGATCGCCATCGCTGATTGGATAATTAGCTAATGGCAGCTGCGGATTGATCCTAATTGGTTTATTGATCAGCTCTAAGGAAAAGCTTTCTGGCAGCGTGACATTCATGATTGTCAAAGCTTCTTGCAGCAAGGGGACCAACTGCTCCAGTGTTACCCGATTTGGGATACGCAGATCGATCACCTGTTCATTAAAATGCAGACCAATGTTGATTGCTGTTTTACCTTCCAAGTTTGTTGCCTCCTAATTTTTTCTAACAAAAACTGTCGAAAATCTACGTCCAAGAAAAATTCCTAACACCAGCATCCCCAGGATCACCGCACTCGCAAGAAGATAAATCAGTCCTTTAGGTATCGAATTGGAACGTTGTGTCCTTTGATTCACGTGAGCGACTGCTCCTTCGTAATTCTCTAGGAATAATTTTTTTTCATAGGATCTTACTTCTTTCCCAGTTTCAGGCAATTGCTTTGTAACAAACACTTTCTCCTTGGCTAGTCGCGTGATTTTTTCACGAGCCGCCAAATTCTGCTGATCCCTTGCCGTTTTATTATCTAGAAATAAATCAGGTGCAATCAGATACTCGATCGAATCTTCTTTTTCCTTGTTTTTCTCGTAAATCACTTGATTATTAATGACCAGTTTGCCATTTTCCGCTACAGCTTCTTTCCCAAATAATCCAGTAGCTATTAAGATCAACAATAAACCGATGATTTTCCGTTTATTCATGATCAATCACCTGTCCTAATGGTTCACCCAATGCATCTTTTTGTATGTTCACTAAGAAATTCATTCCTAAAGCCACCACCACAAAAAGAATCAAGCTCAAATAGGTCAGCCAGCCAATCGACACACCGTTGATTAGTGCGCTATACCCATTCTCGATATTCTGTAAAGGTGAGAGTCTAAATATGATTCGAACCAAGCTTCCAGGTGTTGTCGTCATTCCTAAAAGCGGAGTCATCATCAGGTAGAAACCAAAAAGAAGTCCCACTACGAACAAACTAGCTTTTCTAAATTGCCTTGCACCTGCAGTAGCGAATAATAGACACATCAAGAAAACTAAGAATGTATAGCTCAACCAGCTGCCTGTTGATTTCACCGTTATCATTGATGCTGTCAGCACACTGACAAAGCCTGCGATGATAACGCTGATGATTAATGTGCGTAATGCGTTTGGTGTATTTTCCCAAATACGACTTTGCGTAACAAAAAAGTCATGCTGCCGAAGCTGGCGTTCAAAAAGACTGGAAGAAAGAGCATAGCCGATAAAAATCGCGACAAGTGTCCCGATAAAGGTTAGATAGTAAGGAATAACTGAGATCGTCCGATTTTCACCAAACTCACCCAATGTATTCATCGGACTAGCTAAGAAATTAAAGACTTTTTGATTATCTGCTCCACCTTGGCGAGTGTTGGCAAGAACCTTATCGAAATTTTTGCTGTAAATATCGTTGGTCGTGTCTTTTTCATTGGCATCCTTCACTACCTTGTCCAAATTATTTAGCACCTTATTGGCATTTCCGTGAACCTCTTTTGTTGTTTTCGTTAGGTCCTCGATTTTCGATCCCACATCTTCAACTTCAGCAGCCGATTTACTTGTTGAATCAGCGGATTGCTTCGCTGTTTCGACCAGCTGCTTCATTGAATCTACGATCGATGCAGTTGATTCTGCAATTGGTTTTGTATCGCCAGATTCAGGATGAGGATTCTCATCGTTGATGATTGATTCTGCTTGAACTTTATCCGCCTCTTTCCAGCTGCCATAAGTTGCTGCGATTTGTTTATTTGCTTCAGCAAACCATTGATTTAACTTCTGTGCTTCTTTATTCAACATTTCTGGTTCCATCATAAAGTGCAGCGTGCTATATAACGTATTTTTTTCATTTGCCGCATTCGTTTCTGTTCCGATTGTTTGGAGTAGCGCATTGATTTGGTCCTCTGTTTGTCGATAAAGCTTATCTCCCGCTGCCTTGTACTCTTTTACCAAAGAATTTTGAATCAAATTCTTCTTAGCGTCCTCGGTGATGTTGTCATATGAATGATAAATCGATTCGCTAGTCGCAAAATCCTCTAATTTCAATCCAAGATTTGCCGGATCGTTGATTGTTGCAACATAACTAGCTACACTGGATTGTTGACTTGGGTCAGCAAAAAGCGTCATAATCTGTTGTGCACAACTGCCTAATGCTTCAAATTGCGCTAAAATGTGCGGCAAATCATTGATTAACGGACTTTTTTTATCAACAAAGCTCGCGTAATAACCCGAAACCTGTTCAGAACCATTTACTCGCCAGCTATATAAAAGGTTGACGAAGGAATCTTTTAATTCAATATCCGACAACGTCCATTGAATCGTTGGCTGAACTGTCACGCCAATTTGCTTTGGTAAATTCACAGGTGGTGTTCCGCCTGGTTTCAACGCAGTAGTAATGGTTAGTCTTTTTGAAGAAGTTGCCGTCACTGCAGCGTCATAATCATACGCACCCAATTGACTATCAAGTGTTGCTTCGATCTGTGCTGCAAGTACCGCAACATCTTTGATTTCTACGTTAGATCCCGAATCTAAATCAAGCGTCGTTGTTCCATTAGGTTGAATGACAAATGTTTGTGATTGAACGATATCAACTGGATTTATATGTGGCATATCACTGTTGGACAAATAGGTAAATGTAGGACCTGAATTAAAAGCAACGCCATAATCACTGGCATATCGACCAATAATTTCCAGCTCCCATTTGTATTGCTCTGCTTGCGACGCTGTAATTTTCCCTTCGTTAGCAAGTAGATCCAGTAACGCTTCCAGTTCTCCCCTATTCAACATATTGATTTTGTCGTTCAATACGTGCAGGTACTGATCTTTCAATTTCGACGAATTCTGACTAGCAGAAAGATCCGCCATTTTTAATATCGCTTTTTTCACATCTTCATCGGTTGCGTTGTCAGGTGTTTTTTCTCCGTCAGCATAATAGGTGTCAGCGATTGTTTTTTGCAGCACCTTTAAAGACTCTACCTGTTCATCTAATTGTGCGATTTCAGCTTTTATTTCCGCTTTACGCTCTTCTTGATTTTCTTTGAAAGAGGCGGCCTGTCCATAAAAATCAGCCAATACGCCACTGGTCTTCGAAGAGTCTGAATCCGTTTGATAGAAATTATTCATCTGCTGCATCAAGGAGTGATTCAATCCAGCAAATTGCCCCTGATAATTCGTCAAATCATTTTCCCATTGCGTCTCCAATTGTTGCTTTTGGAGCTCTACTTGTTCGTTGAACTGTTCAATGGCTTCTTCTATTTTTTTATTTACATCTTCCGTAAATTGATCCACAGTTTCCTTATTCTTCTCAACTGAATCACTAGAACTGTTCAACCCCTCATTATTCGAATCCAGTAATTGATTCACAGAATCGACAAATCCTTTTTGTTCGGCGATGAAACGTTTATTATCAGCATCCAAGATACTAGAAACGTCCAACACGGATGAAAAACCATCAGGTAAATCCTTAAATGGACTCTGGATATTTGCCGCTAACTCTGTGTGGGTCTCCTTATCCCCTTGAACAATAGTGTTTACATTTCTCTGGGCCTCAGAAAGATTACCGATAATGCTGGAAAAGTACATTTGAACAATTCGCTGATTGAATTCTTTCAAAATACTATCAACCTTCATCTGAACAGCCTGATTGGTTAACTCGTTTTGTCCTTCACTCACTTGATAATCAATGACCGCCTGATCTGGTGCAATACTTTTCAAATCAAGCAGACGTTCAGAAAAATTTTGCGGGATATAGATTACCGCATCAAATTGTCCATTCGAAATCCCAGAGTCTGCTACACTTCTTGTAGTCGTCTGCCAATTATGATCCAAATCATTGTTAATTAAGGTAACAAAATCTCTGCCTAATATGTATTGTCGATTATCAAATTTCGCACCTTTATCCTCATTTACCAAAGCATATGTGACCTGAGAAGTCTGATCCTCCGCTGCCTTTCTCAAGTTATCATCTTTCAAACCAAAAAAAAGTAGTACGGCGACCAGCAAAATTCCGCCAATCGTTATCCCTAGCAATGAATATCTATTTTGTCTCTTCTTCTGCATAGTTTTCTCCTAAACAAAAAATGCCAGCACAACGACCGTGCTGACATTCTTCGTCTTTTGTTTAATTTAATCCGAATGACCCAGCATCTTGACGGTCACGTTCTGCAACGGTATCCGCATATTTGTTCAACTGTCCGTGAATACTTTCAAGCAGTTCTTCCATTTGCTTCACGTTGCCTTCTAATTGATTGTACTGTTCTAAGTACGCTCGGAACGCTTCACCTTGCCATTGTTGAGAAATCGTTTGATTCATCGAATTTACCTTGCGGATTGCATCTTCAATTTGAGCTGATGCCTGCTGGTAAACCTTGGCTTGTGATTTCAGCTGTTCTGGTGTTACTGTAATTGCTCCCGACATTTGATAACTCCTCCTAAAAAAATATAAGTTATTTTAACACTAGCATTTTTACAACGACTTTTTTGATTATATAACTAACCAAACAAGTTATTATAAATAGTTAGTATTAATTTCTAGTTATACTTTATTGATTTATTTTTTTATAATGATTCATTATTCAAAACTATATGGTTCAAAATATGCATAAGAAAACTTTTGTCATTTCGTATAAAACATGATTAAAACAACAGATTTTGATTACTGCTTTCTGATATTCGAGAGAACAACTGCGTATCCTTAGAATCCATACAGGTATTAATAGATGATAATCATTATTGATAACCTAATTTAAAATATCACATTTCGCTGTAAAAGAAAACAGCAAATCACAATAAAAATAATATAATATCACGAAAGGTAATTTTTCAACCCTGAACGGCAGGCCGATCTAATTATTTTCTAATAAAAAAATAAGAGGTTCTAATAGAAAAAGAAAACTATACAAAAAAGACCCATCCATTTGAACGAATTGATCTTAACTATTTATAAAATTAACTAACACTAACCTATGCCGGTTTATCAGATCTCACATTTTTTCTTATTAGTTTATTAACTTCTGTTTTATCATAGTTTGTTACTACTGCTTGGCTAAACTTAGTATCACAAATTTCTATCTATAGATAAACAAGAAAGGCTTCGCGAACTCGTTCAACTATGGATATACCTGCTGTAAAGCTATTTAGTAATATGAGAATTTTATACCTTCTTTATAACGCAAAAAAAGCTCCCTCCCTTGAACAACAAGGGAGAGAGCTAATTAATTTTATGCTTCTTGAGCGACTGGGTATACAGACACTTGTTTTTTGTCGCGACCTTTACGTTCAAAACGTACCACGCCGTCAACTTTAGCAAACAATGTGTCATCGCCACCGATACCTACGTTTACACCAGGGAAAATTTTAGTACCACGTTGGCGATAAAGAATTGATCCACCAGTAACAGTTTGACCATCAGCACGTTTAGCACCTAAACGTTTTGATTCTGAGTCACGTCCGTTAGAAGTTGAACCGCCACCTTTTTTATGGGCGAATAATTGTAAGTTCATATTCAATAACATGAGCTGCACCTCCTATGATTTAGATTCTGTTTGGATCTCGATGAAATCCAAATACTCAGTTTCGATTGATTGCAAGCCTAATAATAGATGCTCTAACAAGATCTGCGAGATATTCATCTGCTCTTGGGTCATCGAATCATCTTCCTTCAACGCCACATGAAGATAACCACCTTCAGTATCATTGGTTTCGATATTCGGAGTGACACCTGCTAGTGCATCTAGACTATTTACAGTACTGATGGCTAAGGCAGAGACAGCTGCGCAGACGATATCACTACCGTAAGGACCCGCTTCTGCATGACCGGTCAGTGTAAATTCGCTAATTAGTCCTGCTTGATTTCGATTGAATGTACCTTTGATCAACTTAGGCACCTTCTTTTTTATGCTTTGATTGAGTCAATGACAACTTTAGTGTAAGGTTGACGATGACCTTGTTTGCGGTGAGAATGTTTTTTAGGTTTGTATTTGAAAGTCACGACTTTCTTTTGTTTGCCGTGTTTTTCTACAGTTCCTTCAACAGTTGCACCTTCAACGATAGGAGCTCCTACTTTCGTAGATTCGCCTCCTACTAAAACAACTTGGTCGAAGACAACTTTTTCGCCAGCTTCAACGTCTAATTTTTCAATGTAGACTGCTTGACCTTCTTCAACTTTGATTTGTTTACCGCCAGTTTTGATGATTGCGTACATGCTTGTGGCACCTCCTTATATAATATACTTAGACTCGCCATCCCAAGTGACCGAAGTTCTTAATAACTTGTTCTGTGCGGTTGTAGCTGTGGGTTCCACAATTACAACATTCATAGTTTACTAAAAAAGATAGGTCAAGTCAATGATTATTTATTGACGTAGCGCTGGCTTTTTTCTACTATAATAAGGCGAGGTGGTAACGATGGATTATCCAACAGAATTAGTTGATCTGGTAACAGAACGTTCAAAGGGGTTTCAGCTAGAAGGGTTTATCGCCGGTCAAGGACCGATTCGACCAAAGCTGATGCTGGTCGGTGAAGCACCCGGTCGGAATGAAGTAGAGAATCATATCCCCTTTTCTGGTGCAGCTGGAAAAGAACTGATCCAAGCGATGGCATCAATTGGACTCACGCGAGAAAATACTTATATTACTAGTGCGGTTAGAAGCCGTCCTTATAAAGTGGTGGAACGAGTAAACAAACGAACACAAGAAATTGAAACCGTTTATCCGAATCGGACACCTACTAAAAAAGAAGTTTTAGCTCACGCACCGATTTTAGATTATGAATTAGCACAAGCTCAACCAACAATCATCGCGACTTTAGGTAATATTGGTTTGCACCGATTACTTGGATCGAAGTGGCAAATCAGCGATAGTCATGGCACTGTTTATCACGGACCTATACTGGAGCTGAACAACAAACAAGATAACTATCAACAATCAGAAAAAGAATACACAGTCGTCCCGCTTTTTCATCCGGCAGCAATTTTTTATAATCGTTCTCTGAGTGAAAAAATTCATGACGACTGGCTGATATTAGGTAAATTATTAGAGAAAGAGGAAGTATAATGCGTAATGAAATGATGTATCGCCCAATTATTAATGAAGATATTCTGCACTATCTACGGACCGAACAAAAACAATTAACTGGTTCTTTAGGTGAATTAGAAGAATTGGCCCATGAAAATGGTGTACCGGTGATTCCTCATGAGACAGTCGTCTTTTTACAGTTCTTATTGAAACAAAAGCAGCCGAAGAATATTTTAGAGATTGGTACAGCGATCGGCTTTTCCGCCAGCTTAATGGCAGAATCTCTAAGTAAAGAAACTCAGATTACTACAATCGACCGATTTCCTGTGATGATCGAAAAGGCGAAGGCGAATTTTGCTAAATTAGGTTTAGATGACCAGGTCACCTTATTAGAAGGGGATGCCGCGGATCTGCTGAAAACCCTAGAAGGACCATTCGATTTTATTTTTATGGATAGTGCAAAATCAAAATATATTACCTTCTTGCCGGAGTGTTTACGTCTATTATCAGATGACGGCATTTTGATGGTGGACGATATTTTCCAAGCTGGAACGGTTTTGCAGCCGATTGAGGAAATCCCTCGCAAAAATCGGGCGATCCATCGCAAATTAAATGAATTTTTAGAAGTAGTGACAAAATCACCAGACCTTTCTTCTACTTTGCTTCCTTTGGGCGATGGCGTAGCATTAATCTCGAAAAATAAAATTTGAAAAGCGGAATGAACTCGCTCAGCTTTGCCAGTTCCACTTCACTCTTTAGCGTTATTAGCGGAATGGTATGCGCAACGACAATCAGATTCATTTCTCACGAGTTTTTTGAAAAATGATTTCCTTACTAGGAGTTAGCTGAATAATAAGACTAAAATTTTGAGAAATGGCTCCTCATATTTAACAAAAAAAAGCTAGTTCGTGCAGCTAGACACTGAATATAAGGCGGAAATTTGAAACCTTTTTGAATTTCCGCCTTTTTGCTTGCGCCTGAGAAAAATTGGCGTACACTAGGAAACTGAAATGGGGGAGTTTCCTGTGAAGTACAAAAAAATGGAAAGTAGCTTATTAATTATATTCGTATGCATCCTTGCTATACTCTTATTCGAGGTGAAAGGACACGTCCATGCATCCAAAAATCCAACTGATCCTTTACCGATCTCTGCACCAGTCATCATGGTTCCAGGCACGAATGGTAACGTTGATCGTTTCGACAGCCTTGTTGATTCCCTAAAGCAAACAGAAAAGAATGTCGATGAAGTCAAAATCACGGTTCATAAGGACGATTCGATCACCTCATCAGGCCACTTTACTAAACAAACAAAACGACCTATCATCGCTGTTGCTTTCGAAGATGGTTCAGATCCAGCACTTCCTAAGCAATCTCGATGGTTTCAAAAAGCTTTGGAATATGCTGAAAAATATTATACCTTTAATACCTATGATTATTTAGGTTATTCCAATGGCGGCTTAATTATCACCGGTTACCTGGAAAACGAACAAAAAAGCAATGACCCCTCGCTCTATCATTTGATTACACTAGGGACTCCATACAACGATACTTCGTGGGATTACAATGAGAATAGTTCAACCTTCAAAAAACCAAAAGCCGAAAGTCCCTTATTGAAGTACTATTTGAAAAATAAAAACAATATCCCAAAAAACATTACTGTCTATAACATCGCTGGGAATGCCGATCATCAAAACTCTGACAACACAGTCCCATTGACGAGCGTACTTGCCGGACGTCTGATTTACAATGATAGTGAAAAATATAAAGAAATTATTGTAGACGAACAAGCTGACCACGGTTCATTGATTGAAAACCCAAAAACATTGAAGTTAATCAAAGAATATCTTTTTGAATCAGTAAAATAACGAATTAGCATTGACAATCAAGGGTAGTTTTTCTATAATAGCAATTGTTGCAAAACTACTGTCACAGTAGCTCAGCTGGATAGAGCATCCGCCTTCTAAGCGGACGGTCGGGGGTTCGAATCCCTCCTGTGATGTTTTTAAACTACCCATTAACTGCTAGCCAAATGGCTAACAGTTTTTTTATTGTCAAAAAAGCAATGAGCGTTTCCGTTTTTATTTTATCCCTAACCTGTTACTAATAAACAAAAAATCTCTCCTACTGTTTAAATAGGAAAGATTAGAAAAATTTACGTTAAAGCCGAATTGAACCATCCCCGTTGCTAGAGGGATAAACTGATTCACACGGCTTTCTTCAATAAGTAGGAATAGGCAGCTCCGTAGATTCCTGCATCATTACCTAATAAAGCTTTTTTTAAAGAGAAGTGATTCCTTATTTGAGGGAAAACATACTTTTCCAACTTTTCCTTTAACGGATCTAATAAATAAGCGCCCGCTTCAGATAATCCACCGCCAATAATAATTTCTTCCACATCAATCGTGTTCATTATTCCTGCTAAAGCTTGAGCTAACACAGTGACGAACTCATTCAATACCTCTTTAGCTGCTTCGTCATTCTGAGCGGCTTTTTCAAAAATGATCGGTGGAGTAATTTCTGTCCACGACCCGCCTAACAACTCTAGTTTTTTTCGCATAGACAGCACAAGGCCATTCGCGGAGGCGAAAGTTTCTAAGCAATTTCTTCCACCGCAGCCGCATAGTCTGTTCTCATCAGATCGAATGGGAATATGACCGATTTCACCTCCGGCAGAATGACAGCCATTTAATACCCTCCCATTCAAAATGATGCCACCACCTACTCCTGTGCCCAAAGTGACAAAAAGCAGATTTTCCCTACCGTGGGCAGCACCTCTCCACATTTCGCCTAAAGCAGCCGCATTCGCGTCATTTAGTAAACAAGCATCCATACCTAATTTATGTGTAATCATTTTCTTCAAGGGTATCTGCTCCCAGTCAAGATTGACAGCTTGAACAACGATCTCTCCATCTGACGAGATCGCCCCAGGAACACCAATCCCGATACCTTTTATCTCTACTAACGTGTCCTTGTTTATTGAACTACGGATAGATGAACAGATTTCATTAGGAATAAACTTTCCTTTTTCTGAAATATTTGTTGGAATCGACCACTTTTTTTCGATTTTTCCCTGTGTGTCCATTAATGCAAACTTGATGGTCGTCCCTCCAATGTCTACACCAATTATCTTTTTTATTTGCTTTTCCAAGATAACCTCCCCTAAACAAAGTTCCGCAGATAATGAGTACTTTGTCTGACTGAACGTTTGACATCTTCATAATCAGATTCATATGCACGATCTTCAACTTCGATACAGGTGTACCCAGTGTAACCAATATCGGTCAACGCAGATACATATTTTCCCCAATCCACATCGCCTAGCCCTGGCAATTTAGGTGACATATACTCCAATGGCGTTGCCATAATCCCTACTTCCTTCAGCTTGTTCGGATACAGCTTAATATCCTTATAGTGGATATGGAAGAGCTTATCTTTAAATTCATAAATGGGTTCTATATAGTCTATGTGCTGCCAAACAAAGTGAGAAGGATCATAATTAATTCCAAAGTTCTCACTATCCAGAATTTCAAAGACTTTTCGCCAGATACTAGGCGTTGTCATCAGGTTTTGTCCACCGGGCCATTCATCCTCTGTAAAAAGCATTGGACAATTTTCAATCCCGATTTTGATCTCTTGTTCTTCTGCGTATTGTATAATTGACGGCCAAACTTTAGCCACCTCTTGCAGATTTTCAGAAACACTTTTGCTTGGCATTCTTCCTAAGAAAGTGGTCACTAAATTTACACCTAATAGTTTAGCGGCATCAATTAACGTATACAAATGATCAATCGCTTCTTGACGTTTTTCTAGGTTTTCATCCAGTGGATTAGGGTAATAAGCCAATGCCGAAATTTCTACATGCTTTTTTTCACAATAAGCCAAAATCTCTTGCGCTTTTTCTGCTGTTAAATTCTTTGTATCAATATGAGAAACACCCGCGTAGCGTCGTTCCGCTTTTCCTTTAGGCCAACATGCGACTTCTACACATTCCAAACCCGTATCAGCTACGATATCAATCATTTCCTCGAAACTACTTTGATCAAAAATCGCGCTTACAATTCCTAGCTTCATAAATAAACTCCTCTCAAAATTTTTCGATGATAGAGGACCATTTTTATGATAAATGGTCCTCTTGCTTAAAAAAGATCTATTTCGCTACTTTAGTCCAAGCCTTTGTTTCTGAAGATTTAATGACTGCTTCAGTGACTAAGTCCACTTTATAGCCTTCTGCAAAACTGGTTGACGGTTGTTTTCCACTTACTACAGATTTAATGAACTCATAGGCTTCAATCGTTTTTAATTCTCCGTAACCAATATTCATTCCTGGAATATTCCAAGTTACTTCCCCATAGAAGTGGGCCGGCCCTGTATAAATTGTTTTAAATCCTTTTCTATCATCCGGATCATCGGCAAACATTACTTGAAGCTCGTTTAGCCGCTCATAGTTGAATATTAGGGAGCCCTTAGTGCCATGAACCTCAATTGAGATAAAGTTATTTCGACCCCAAGCATTTCTAGTCGCTTCAATACTTCCTACAGCTCCGCTTTCAAAGTTAACTAAGAATGATGCTTCATCATCCACATCTACAGCTTCCTTTTTCACATCGCCATTAAGTTTTACCGTACCCAATAAATCCACGCCGCCTTCTTGTACGGGGCGTTCATTGATATAGGTTTTCACCGTAGAAACAACTTCGCTGATATTCCCAGCTAAATATTGAGAAATATCGATCACATGAGTAGCGATATCGCCTAATGTCCCTGCTCCCGCGATTGCTTTTTGGAATCTCCAAGATAAAGGAGAATCCGGATCGGCAGACCAGCTTTGTAGGTATTGTGCTCGTACATTCAGAATTTCCCCGATTGAGCCTTCATCAATAAATTTCTTAGCCAAAACTAAAGCTGGAACACGACGGTACTGATACGCACACATTGAGATAATCCCTTTTTTGGCTGCTTTTTCTGCGGCTTCACTCATTGCTTTGGCATCCTGATGTGTGCTAGCAATTGGTTTTTCACAGTACACATGTTTTCCAGCTTCTAGTGCGGCAATTGCAATTTCAGCATGAGAATCATTTGGAGTACAGATGCTGACAACATCGATATCCGGATTATTCACGACCGCTTTCCAATCAGTGACTGCTTCTTCAAAACCAAATCGATCTTTTGCCTCTTTGGCAATCTCTTCTTCAATATCACAAACTACTTTTAGGACTGGAACAGCAGGAGCCGGCCAAAAGAACTTTGGCATATTCGAATATGCTACTACGTGTGCCTTCCCCATAAATCCTGCTCCGATTAATCCAACGTTAATTTTTTTGATCATTTCAATATCTCTCCCTTAAAATTTTAATTATTTTTTTTACTTGATAAATTGCTGAGTGCAACAGCGAAAACGATAATCAACCCTTGAACGATGGTTTGTTGAGAAGAACTCAACCCCGCTAATATCAAGGCATTTTTGATAATACCCATCAACAATGAACCGACTAGCGCTCCTATAACAGAACCCGAGCCTCCATTCATTGCTGCACCACCAAGAACTACTGCCGCTATAACAGACATTTCATCGCCATCACCAAAGGAGTATCTTCCTGACTGCATTCTTCCAGCGTACAAAATACCAGCAAATGCGGCAAATGCACCTGACATAATAAATACCTTCAGCTTGATGAGATTCGTATTTATTCCGCTGTATTTTGCAGATAATTCGTTTCCTCCCGTGGCTAACGTATGTTTCCCAAATGGCGTTTTATTAAAAATAAATATACCGACTACGTAAAATAGAATTGTCCATAAAATCAGAACAGAAATCCCACCAACGCTACCTATACCGAAGACACTATTAAATTGACTATTCTTGATCGGAACTGCTGCGGTATTGGTGATCCACATAGCTGAACCTCTAATGATTTGCATCATTCCCAATGTAGCAAGAAAAGCTGGAATTTTAAGAATGGTAACCAAGAAACCATTGATAGCTCCACTAACGACACCAAATCCCAAACCTACTAGTAATGCTAAAATGATCGAGTTCGTACTTTGTAATATTAGAGACACACACATGGCTGTCATCGCTGCAACAGCTCCCACCGTTAAATCGATCTGACCCGCCGCTAATACAAAAGTTCCTGCAACCGCCATGATAGAGATCATTGAAGTTTGTCTCAGAATATTTAGCAGATTATTGGAGCTTAAAAAGCCCTTATTTCCCAAAAAAATCGAGAAAGCTAGAAAAACAATAACAAACACGATATAAACCATGTATTTATTCCACTCAATAGTTTTCAAATCAATTTTCGTATTGGATGCCTTTTTTTCTAAATTAGCCTGCTTGGATTGCATGCTGTAGTTCCTCCTCACATGAAATTTCTTCTCGCTTAATGTCATTCACTATTTTCCCATCAAAAAGTACCAAGATTCGATCACATGCTGCCAATAGCTCTGCGAGTTCTGAAGAAACAAACAGGACACCGTTTCCTTTATCGGCATAATCTCGAATGATATTAATGATTTCCATTTTGGCTCCTATATCAACCCCAGCTGTCGGTTCATCCAATAGCATCACTTTAGGATTTGTGTTCAGCCATTTTGAAATGACGACCTTTTGCTGATTTCCACCCGATAATAGGCTTATTTTTTTGTCTATGCTTGTGGTTTTAATATTGAAGTCCGAAACATTTTCTTTAGTTATTTTTTGCGATTCTTTTTCATTAATGACGAAATCAATAAAGGATAATTTCTTTAAAATAGGCAAAATATTATTCTCTTTCACGGAGTGAGACAATACCAATCCTTGCTTTCTTCTATCTTCGGGCACCAGCCCCATTCCGGATTTGATGGCATCTCGAGTATTTTTTATCGTACTCTTTTGGTTATCAATATAGATTTCCCCAGATGCTATTGGATTGATTCCAAATAATCCTTCCAAAATCTCTGTTCGACCGCTTCCCATCAATCCAGCGATGCCGAGTATCTCTCCTTTCTTCACTTCAAAGGATATCTCGGAGATGGCATTATTAATGGTTAAGTTATCCACCTTCAGGATCGATTCATTCTTTGCGTAATCGCGTTTTTTCCATTCAAAGGTTGGGCCATTTTCGCCAACAAAGAACGAAACAATGTCCTCTAAGCATAAGTTAGCAATTTCATCCGTTAAAACATTGGTTCCATCTTTTAATATGGTGATGCGATCTGCGATATCCATGATCTCATTCATTCGATGTGAGATATACACCATCGTCACACCTTTAGCTTTTAAGTCATTGATCAGTTGAAAAAGCCGTTTTGACTCGCCATCTGACAAGGAGGCTGTTGGTTCATCAAAAACCAGAATTTTAGCATCCTTAATCACGGCTTTAGCGATCTCAACCATCTGACTTAGTCCAACACTTAAACTTTCTACTTTTGCTTTAGGATCAATATCTATTCCTAAATTAAGTAAGACTGATCGTGCTTTCCTGTTCATTTCTTTTTCATCGATCCATCTATTTTTTTGAAGTTCGCTCCCAAGAAAAATATTCTGTGCTACCGTCATCGATTGAACGAGAGACAATTCTTGAAAAATCATTTCAATTCCATTTTTTGAGGCATCTTCTCGATTTTTAAAATCGACTAGCTGATCCTCAATCCGAATTTCCCCACCATCTTTTGAGTAGACACCTGTCATTATTTTCATAAGTGTCGATTTTCCTGCGCCATTCCCACCAACCAATGCATGAACTTCTCCTCTTTTTAAAGTAAAATCCACCCCCTTTAAAACTTTTGTTTCCTCAAATTTTTTTTCGATCAGGTTCATTTTTAAAATCGAATCAAGCATGCGTTCACCCTCTACTATCATTTGTCTAATTCTTCAGTGATAAAGCCTGGTGCTTTCTTGTGGTAAACCATCTCATAGCCAGAAACAATGGTATTTCTTTCCACCTTTGTTGCTGGAACAGCTACATAAGAAGGTGTCTCTTTTCCTAATAAAGCATAGGCTGCCATGGTTGCCTCCGCTACGCCCTGATCGTAAGGTAATTGAGCTCCCACACCTAAAACTTTTCCTTGGGCAATTTCCTTCGCAATGTTATCCCCTAAGTCGATCGTACTAACAAAAACATCCTCACGCCCAGCAGATGTAAGCGCCGATAATACACCCTCCGCAGGAATATCCCAAATCGCAAAAATAGCTTCAATGTCTGGATTTTGCGTCAACATCGCATCAGCGACTTCGGTAGATTGATTGACATCTGAAAAACCAGATTTTGCAATGACTTCAATATCCGGATATTTTTTCTTAATCGTTTTTTCGAAGGCTTCTAGCCGTTGATTCGTAACAAAATAGTCAACATCGTAGTTTACGATCCCGATTTTTCCTTTGCCCTTCAATTTGTCTCCGATCAACTCTGCAGCGATTACGCCATTCCCGTAATTATCAGCTGAAACTGCCCCAACATAATTTTCACCGGCGACAAAATTATCAGGCACATTATCCATGAAAACTAACTTGATTCCTCGACTACTTACTCGCTTAAAGGCATCTGAGGTAGCTTTGGCATCAGTTGGAATGCTAATCATCACGTCTGGATTAAGAGCAGTTAAGGTTTCCAAATCGGATACCTGTTGTTCAACAGAAAAATTGGCATCGGTTGTTCCGACAATATTAATTCCTAATTTTTTGAAGGTATCCTCAAGCCCCTTTTGCTGGGCGGAGGACCAGTCATTTCCAGCATAGTGAAACGAAATTGCTGCTGAATAGTTTCCGGCTTTTAATTTTGCGATTTCTTCATCTGTCAACGTTAAGGAGCTTGCCGGTGCAGCTTTTTCTCCGTTAGGTCCCGTAGATTTTATATCGTTTTCATCCAACACAATTTCGTCTTTTCCGTCCGTTTTTTCTAAGGCATCTTTGTTGGCTGCCGAGTCCGAACTGCATCCAGTCGCAAATAGTAAAATTAGTGAAAAAACAATCATCTTCTTGATAAATTTCATAACTATCCCCCTATACTTCAAAAAACTGTTCTAAAAACTTGTAAGAAGTTTCGCAAGCGTAGCTAGAATCCCCTGAGTAGCCATCAATTTCTACTAACCAATCTCCAGAAAAACCGTCCTCTTTTAAATAGTGAATAATTTGTTCCAATGGGATGTTCCCTTCCCCCAATGGAACAAATTCCGATCCCTTCAAATCCTTCAGGTGAACATATTCGATGCGATTACGATATTTCTTGATTAATTCCAAAGCGTCACCACCACCCGCCACAAGATGAGCAATGTCTGGACAAAAACTGATATTAGTTAACGAAAACAGCTGATCAATTTGTTCAGGTGTTTCTACCGCTGATCCTAGATGAGGATGATAACTTGCAATAATGTCATTTTCCTTAGCAAATTGCGAAACCTGATCAAGATTTCTTGCTAAAATCTTATAGTCTTCTGCTACATTTCCATTTGCTCGGATCGCTCCGCCTCCAAGAACTAAATGCTTTACTCCGAATTTTTTCATGTTTTCAATTGTGTTTTTGATTCGGAAAAATTCATCTTCAAACGCATCGGCATAGATATAGTTTGCACCAGTATAAATCCCTAGTATCTTCGTGTTTGTTTCAGCTAAATACGCTTTCAATATTTCTGGCGAATTATCAAATTTTTCTAAATTCCCATCAAACAGTTCAATATAACGATACCCAACTTTAGAGATTTTCTTCATCACTTCGCCTTCATCAATTAAAGAAAGATATTTTGCCTCTCTAACATTAGTGACCCCGCCTCCTGTACCTACTAACATACCGAAACCATTTGTCATGTATCCAACTTCCAAAACTGCCACTCCTTTTTACGTAAATTTATTTGTGTTAGCGCTTTCCACAAACAAATCCTATCATCGACGAAAATATTTGTCAATATTTTTTTGGAATTACGCAATTTTTAGTTAAAAAAGCATCAAAAGAACAGAAAAAAGTTGAAATCCTTGTGACGACGTTGTATATTCGAGATGGAAATACTAAATTTACGTAAAAGGGATGTGTTTTTATGAAACTAGGGTTTTTGACCAACTGTTTTGAAGGTCGTTTGTTAGATAAGGTCATTTTGGCTAAACAACTCGGTTATTCTCAATTAGAAGTTTCCTTAACACCGAGTTCGACGCAACGTTTAATCGCTTTCGATGCTGCTTCTTTAAATTCAAAGCTCCTTGAATATGAGATTCGTTTTTCTTCTTTGGCCTATTATCAGAATATTTTAACCGAGCAAAAAGACTTAAGACGAATGCATGTAGACAATTTGTACACCCTCATTGATTTTGCTTTTGAAAATGGAATTCCACAAATCAGTACTTTTTTAGGTCGGGATTCCAGTAAATCAATCGCTGAAAACTTTACTTTGCTGAATTCTCTAGTGCGTCCAATCGTGGAGTATGCAGAACAATTAAAGATCAAAATCGCAATTGAAAATTGCTCCATGCCTTCATGGGATGAAAATGGCTTCCCTGCAACTATTTCTTACAGTCCTGAGCTTTGGGATGAGATGTTTTCAAGGATACCAAATGAGAACTTCGGACTAAATTTTGATCCTTCACATCTTATTTGGCAAAAAATTGATTACACGGAAGCTCTCACTGACTATTACGATAGAATTTTCAACCTTCATGTGAAAGAAATTTTCGTTGAAACCGATAATCTCAGCAGATACGGAATTTTTGGAAAACAAATCGAGCGGAAACATCCCAATGATTTTGGTTGGTACAGACCTGCCCCATTAGGGTTAGGTAGCATTGACTGGAGGACGATTTTTGAAATTCTGAAAGACAATCACTATTCAAAAGATCTTACTTTGGAGTTCAAGAGTGAGAGTAAAAGTGAAGCTGAACAAATGCTTATTCACTCTAAAAAATATATTGAGGAATGTTTTAATAGAAAGGATGTTTTAACATGAAAAAAAGAGTTGGTTTAGTAGGCTTTGGCGGAATGGGAAAACAACATATCAAGCGGATCAAGGAGAGCAAACATGTTGCGATTACTGGTGTTTTTGATAGTGATTCAGAAAAGGATTATTCGACTATTTCGTCAAAAATCAGAAAGTATCAGTCATTGGCGGATTTGTTGAACGACCCAACTATTGATATCATCTTAATAGCAACACCCAACGATACCCATAAGACGATCGCAATCCAAGCTCTGCAATCTGGAAAACATGTTATTTCAGAAAAACCCGTTACGTTGAATACTCAAGAATTAAAAGAAATTTTAGCAGCCGCTGAAAGATATGGGAAAAAATTTACTGTACATCAAAATAGACGATGGGATGAAAATTTCTTAATCACCAAAAAATTACTCGAAGAAAAGAAGCTAGGGGAACTGTTATATGTTGAAAATCGTGTACAAGGGTCCCGCGGGATTCCAAAGGATTGGCGCAGAAATAAGGAGCAGGGCGGTGGCATGCTGCTAGATTGGGGCGTCCACTTAATTGATCGGATATTATTTTTATTCCCGAATCAAAAAATCGTTCATCTTCATGCAACGTTAAACTATTTTTTAGCCCATGAAGTAGACGATGGTTTCAAAATAGAGCTTGTTTTCGATTCCTCAAAGAAGGCCTACTTAGAAGTTGGAACAACAAATTTTATTGAACTTCCTGAGTGGTATACCGTTGGATCAATTGGAACCGCTGTAATTGAAGATTTTGAGCTCAATGGAAATTACGTAACTTTGACTGGAGAGCTTGCAAAAGAAGCTGTACCTGTCGAAACAGGTGCTGGGCTTACAAAAACGATGGCTCCTAGAAATGATAATTCTATTGAAACCTTTCCCTTACCTTATGTTAAAAGTAATGTCGTTGAGTTTTATGATAACTTTGCTTTAACAATCGATGGAAAAGCCGAACCTTTTATCAAAGCAGAAGAACTATTACGACTAACAACCATTATTGATGCTTGTTTTGACTCTTCTAGAAGAAATGAAACAATCCACTTCCCAAATGGTCTTTAGTAAAAGCGTAAAATTACTTAGGCCTTCACTGCATCAATGCCTTAGTGTTTTAAATTTTGTTTTCTGCTAAGAGAATTTTTCTCGAATACCTTATTAAAAAAGGACTTGTTCCTTCAACAAACTTCAGAATAGGATTTAACGCAGAGAAATTCCTGCGGTTGTCGATTCGCTGCCCTCTTTGTCAATTATAAAAACGTTCACTTTACTGGTACCTTGTAGTATGATGTGAATTAGATAAAAATAGAAAATGGTGATTTTTTGACGACTATTAAAGAAGTAGCGGAAATGGCTGGCGTTTCTGTAGCTACAGTTTCTCACGTTGTTAGAAAAACTAGATATGTTAGCCCTGAGTTAGAAAAGAAAGTAGAAGAGGTTATTTCCTCTCTTGACTCTGTTCCCAATTTTGTATTGAAGCAAAATAAAAAAAATGAGAGCAAAGTACAAATTCTATTGGTATATGTACCAAATTTTTCTGACAGATTTCAAATGGGTATTCTAGAAGAAATTCGTCAGCAGCATACGAATAAAAATGTGCTCGTTATTCCTGTCGAGTATCAAAATATAACTAAAGAGTTTGAGGTTATGTTTGATAGCTTCGCTGAAAAAATTATCGGTCAAATTCTAATCTACTCGGAAGAAGTTGAACCTACATTTCCTAAAAAATTTTACAAGATTCCGTTTGTGATTATCAGTGCCAACAATTATGAAACAATCACTCTGCCATACATTTCAAGCGATAGTTGTGCAGGGGTCGAGCATGCAACCAATCATTTAATAAAAAGTGGCCACTCCAGAATCGCCTACATAGACTATTCTGATGAAACAGAGAATGATTCACTTATAGGCTTTAAGCAGGCTTTCCAAAAAAGCCATCTTGAGATTGATGAAGGGATCATCTCTACTAAACGACTTACTGAGAATGAATTACTTGAAAAACTGCACGGGCTCTTTTCTCAAGATAATCTTTACCCGCCAACCGGTATCTTTGTTGACCCGTTAATTGTCAATGAAGTCATCAGATATTTTAAGAAAACCGGGTATCGCATACCTGAAGATATTTCGATAATTTCCTTGGGGACTGAAGCCTGGTATGCTCTTTGTAATCCAGCTATTACAAGTATCGAGCATGATTTTTCTAAAATCATTGCTGAGGCTTTTGACATCTTGCACTCGTACTCAGCAGATTTGCAGATCAAAAAAATCGTTCCTACTACCTTCCATTTACAAAATTCTACATCAGGAATTGCGAAAGGACCTTTTGGTGAAAAGGCCTACTCAATCGATAGTATTATGCTTACTGAAAAAGAAATCACCGAGATAAAACAAAAGAAAAGAACTGCTGTCATCTCTTTTCATTATACTGGTGCTTCTTGGATGAACCTTCACGAAGCTGGGATAAATAAGCTATTTAATGAACTTAATATTAATGTTATCGGTGTAACGGATGCTCACTTTGATGCCGACCTTCAAAACAAACAAATTGACAGTCTCTTGTCATTGGAGCCAGATATTTTTATCGCTATCCCAACGGATACTGCTAAAACGGCCGAAGCATTCAAAAAGATTGTTGATAGTCCTAGCCAATTAATCTTAATCACTAATGTTCCAAAGGGGCTAACCCCTAACGACTATGTGTCAGTGGTATCAGTAAATGAACTCACTAACGGGAGACTTGCTGCCAGAGGTTTATGTGAGCAGATGCTCTCGAATGATAAAACTAAAGTCGGACTTATGACCTTTGATTCTGATTTCTATGCTACAAATCAAAGGGATACCTCTGCGCAACAACTGATCGATGAAGATTTTCCAGCGATTGAAATAGTGGCAAGAACTGCCTTTAAAAATGAAAGTGAAGTTTTTGATAAAACATTGAACTTGCTATCTGAGCATCCCGAAATAGAAGGTCTCTATATCTCTTGGGATGGACCGGCGCAGCAAGTCATTAAAGCATTAGCTACTATAGATCGGCTAGATATCATTGTTGGAACTGTCGATTTAGATTTCTCTTCCGCGTTAGCTATTGCCGAAGATGGACCGATAAAATGTGTGAGTGCCCAACAGCCCTTTGAACAAGGAAGAGCAATCGCCTTGGCTGCAGCGCAATCACTCCTTCATAAACATGTTCCTAGCTTTATCGGTATAGAGCCAATTATGGTTAATAAGGGAAATTTACTTAGCTCGTGGAGATCTATCTTCAAAGAGGAACCTCCAAAAGAGTTGCGGGATTTACTCTCTAGAAAATAATTTTCCCTCTCTCAAAACCAAATGAGTTTGAACCTTCTTCGACTACATGGTCAAGTAGGCAAAATAGATTAGAATAAGACTCCTCTGAAATTGAAACAACTTTCGATTTCAGAGGGGTTTCTGTCTTGCCTATTAAGTTTTTCTATTATCATTATTAACTGCCTGTCCTGGTAAATAGTTTTGTAATTGCACAATGATATATTATTTGTGGAAACTATTTAATGGTTCTGCTAAAACTTTTTTGTATAAAAAAACGCTCAGAAGAGTTCCCCGAGCGCATACTTTCTATTCTTTTACTGCTTTTGGTGCTACAAGTAAAGCACACATGACTAAACCTAATACAATGAATAAAACTGCACCAGCTGCATTACCTTTTGTCAACATTGCAAAAGCAATCGTACCAAATAGGCTGGCAACCGTTAAAACGATGCCTGATTTTTGGATTCCTGTCAATCTGGCGAAAGAATTTCTAAAACCGATCGTCAATAATAAAGAGCCTACAAAAGAAGCGATACCAAAAACAATATGCCCAATCAAGATAAGATTCTCCATCTCTTCACCTCCCTCAGGATAACTATACTAGAAAGCCTAGAGGAAAACGAAGATTGTGCTTAGAAGAACTAATCTACTTGATAGCGTAAAATTGTCCGACGTTTTTCCGGTACTGTTTTTCTTGCATCATTCAGATAAATTTCTCGATGAAGATAACTTCTGCGTTTTAATCCGTTCTCTTCCCCAAATTGCTCCATTTTCTGAAATGATGCTGGCTCGTCATCAAACGAACCATGATGTAGGATTTGTATACACTTTCCATCTTCGATCGTTTCAAAAGAAAGTTCCTTCAGGAGCTGATTCTGTTCTTTTCTACCAACAGCAGCTACTGCAGCTGCAAACATTTCTTGGGTGATCCAATCAGGTTGACGCAACATGATTTTATACTCAAAACTTTCTTTATCGGTAATATCGCTTGTATTCTTCGTAGACCAAATTCCTTCCAATGGAAAGATCGCAAATTCAGAATAGTCAAACTCACTTTGCAGTTCTTGATGCGACTTATAGAATTTTTTGAACCCCATTTTGATACTCCAGGCTACTGGATAAAGGACACCTACTCGTTCAGAAAAATCTCGATTATTCGGATTCCCTTCCCCTTTGATCGTAAGAAATTTTTGTGGTGGAACTGTCACTATTTCCGCCTTCTTTTTTGGAGCGTATAAATGCTTCTCTTGTTTTTTCCAATCATATTTCATCTCGTTCCCCTCGCTTTCATCTTTGAACTCATTATAACGAGCGAAACCTGCAATCTGGTGTCAGGTTTGATAAATTCTTTTTAATTGATCTATTTTTCCGATTAATTCCTCTCGAATATTGGAGGGGGATAAAACTTCCACCTGTCCGCCAAAAGATAATAGAAAACTGTAGAAGCTATCGTTCACAGGATATTCTTCCGTAATTAATAATCGACCATCTTTGGCTTCCTCGACGTGTTCAAAATTTTCGTAAACACGATAGGCTAATTCTGGTGCAAAAGCTAATTGCACTAAAATCTTATCTGCTGTATAAATTTTTTCAGGCTGAAGTACTTTCTCTGGTGCGTTACGTTCAAAAGTTTCAGTCATTAATTCACTCTCTCTAATCCGCTTAAGTTTAAAGAGTCGATAATCCTGTTTTTCGCAGCAATAGGCATAGAGATACCACTCTCTTGCTTTAAAAATCAATTTCAATGGCTCTACTTGACGATCAGAGCCCACTTTCCCTTGGCTAACGTAGTGAATGTTGATCTGTCTCTTTTGAAAAATGGCCGTTTTCAGTATTTGAAACAATTCTTCATTTGTTGGATTCCAATCCGAAAAATCGATCTCGATCCAATTGGTAGTTTGCTTTTGAAAAATACTGCCCAATTTCTTCAGCAACGCTTGATTGCCCTGCTCGTCTACTCCACTCAAACCTTGTAACGCTGTCAATAGTTGATTTTGCTCTTTCTCCGAAATTAAAGAACGATTTAACACAAAATTTTCAGGCAGGAAAATTCCACCGCCTTTTCCCTGGGTTGTGTAAACAGGGATTCCTGCAGAACTTAAGATATCAATGTCTCGATAAATCGTTCGGATCGATACTTCAAATTTTTCTGCCAACTCCGGTGCTGTCGTGTTTCCTTTATCCATCAAAAAGTAAACCATTTGAAATAAACGATAATCTGCCATGTCGCTCACCTCCAACATCAGTATATCATTGAAAACCTGCAGACTAATGTCAGGTTATAAAAAAGCCCTGCCTATCCTCTCTTCGTGAGCAAGCAGGGAGAAACAAGAATTTTATTTTTCACGGCTTCAACAAAATTTTTCCAATACTTTTGCCTGTCTCTAAAAATTCGTGAGCTTTCTTGCCATCATGCAGTGAAAATACTGTCGGCTCACTGATCTCAATCTTTCCTTTGGCAAAGTAGCTGAAGAGCCGTTCACTGCGTACTTTCCGTTCTTCGTAACTTGTTAGATAATCCCATAAATCACCAGTTAAGATGCTTTTTGATTCTGACATTAACGCTACAGGATCGATTTTTATTGGATTGCCGCCGGCCATACCAAAAAAGACAACTTTCCCTCGATGCTTAATCAAATCTAAACTTTGCTGGATCGTAGAGCCTACGCCATCATATGCTGTTGCAAATTGACCTTCGATCGTTTTAGCCCAAAAAGTTTCGCGACTCGGATAGACTTGTTTGGCTCCGTGAGACAATGCCAAGGCTTGTTTCTCCACTGATGAAGCCGCTCCATAAACTTCAATGCCATCAGCTGCTAGTATCTGGGAAAGTATTTGGCCAACACCACCACTGATTCCAGTAATGAATACTTTCTCACCAGGACTGTTTTTTCCAAGATCATGGGCAAGAAAATCAGCAGTCATCCCTTGAAGCCCGATACTTGCAGCTAATTTACTGTCGATCCCAGCAGGCAGGGAAATCGCTTGATCACTTGGTACTGCTACATATTCCGCATTCGCTAAAGGCACATCTACAAACAAAACTGATTCCCCGACTTTTTGTTTCGTCACCTTTTCTCCAATTGCGACTATGCTGCCTGCCCCTTCATAGCCATTGATAAAAGGAACATGATTTTCTATGTGATATTCCCCTCGGCGTCGATAAATATCAGCAAAATTCAAACCGATATAGTCAACTTTTACTAATACTTCTTTTTCACTGATCACAGGTTTAGGAAGCTCCCCATACTGCAAAACATCGCTGCCGCCAAATTCCTCAAAATACAATGCTTTCATGACACCATGCTCCTTTAGTTGTTTCTTAGAATATACTATGAAGCGAACTGTTCGACAAAAAATTGGATTGCATTCCCTCGTTTCCTTTGATAAATTTGAATGATCAAGAAATGCAGAAAGGAGTATCACCAATAATGAAATTAACAACTTTGCCTCAAGAATTATCCGTGTATAAGATCGCCGACTTAAAGACGATTGACCTTACCCAACAGCCGCTGTTTATCGGAGTAACTGATGAAGAAATTTCAGTCGTTTCCTCTACTGAAAGCGTTCCTGCAAATACGATCGAACACGAGGACGGTTGGAAAGGATTCAAGATTGACGGTGTCTTAGATTTCAGTCTTGTCGGAATTTTAGCCAAAATTGCTTCTTTATTAGCAGATGCTGGTATCAGCATTTTTGCTGTCTCCACTTACAATACTGATTATATTTTGGTCAAAGCCGACAAGTATGATGCCGCTGTTACGGCTCTCTGTGAAGCTGGATATACTGTCGCATAATGATTCTATTGTTTGAAGAGCCTATCAAAGGCTCTTTTTTTCATGTCTTTGTCATTTCTATTTTTTTCCAGTCTTTTATCCGAGAAGAAAATAGGACTTTGGTTGGACGAAACCCTTCCGTATTTCTCTTATTATGAGAGTGTAGTAATAAAGCAGAAATAAAATATCAAGTTTCTCTAGAATAAATGAATCGACACAGTTGGTATAAAAAATCAGGAGGTATTAGAATGAAAAGAAATGGATTAGACATTACAGTATTGATTTTAGGAATTGCTTGTATAGGGTTGTTGACGGTGAATCGCTATATTTTCCGACCAGTCTGGAAAACAGAATTTCGGACAGAATTAAGAGAAGTGAAAAAAGAAATCAAAGATGAACTACGCAACAGTAAGGATGAAATCAAAGAAAATTCGAAAGAAACAAAGGATGCTTTGAAAGAAGGAAGTAAGGAAACAAAACGTGCCTTGAAAGAAGGCAGAAAAGAAGTAAAAGAAGACATGAAAGAAACACAAGATGAAATCAAAGATGCTTTAGAGCTGTCTTATTAAAATCAATGAGAAAAGGCCTTCATCGCGAAGGCCTTTTTTAATCGACTTGCTGCCGTAATTTATGTTTTCCTTCGGTTTGAAAAAGTAAGGTCGAGAGGGTCATTAGAATGGCGCCAATAAATAAGCTGATTTTCAAAATGCTCATTACTTTAGTATCTGCCAAAAAACCAATATAAGGTAAATAAAAATGCGGTCTGCCAATCAAATTCCGCTCATGAACAAGCCCCATCTCTGCTTTATCAGAATTGTCTCCTTTGACAAAGTAACCATCGATATTATGATCTACCGCTAATACTCGCCGTGTCTTGATCGCTTTTCCTTGATTCTCATAGTAGGTAATCGTGTCTCCAACATGAATTGGTTCCCTCACATCTTTTACAAATACTAAACCGCCTTTATTGTATTCTGGCGCCATTTTACTGTCTGAAATCACATAGGGTGTAACATCCAGTAATTTTGGAATAACGATAGTAAATATAGCGAGCAAGAACAAAGCAAAGATTAAAAAAGCATATAAGATAGTTATTTTTTTATTTCTCAGCGTCCCAATCCACCTCCTTTAAATAATTTTTCTTCTTAAATTCATCATATCATATTACGCAAAAAAATCTATTTTTTAATTGATAATTGAATAAAAAATAGAATTCATTTTGACTAGAATCCCCATTATGTTACTATTATCATAGAGCACTATACTGATTATTTTCTTTTTTTAAAACGAAAGGGTGTTACTTTATCGTAACGAAAACATACAAAGAGCAGTTTGCTAAGTTTCTGACGAAGCACAATCTCGCTTTAATAATATCCGTTATTTTAATATTGGTTTCCTTTACCAGTATTAAGATCATAAATGAAATTAAAAAAACAAATGTGAAAGAATTGCAGGATCATTGGACATTCATTGTTAAAGACCATTCTGATCACTATATCTTCGGAAAAACCGAACAACGTTTAACGAATGTTCACCCGAATAATGCTTTGATCATGCAGCAACAACTAGAAATGAACCTTAGGGATCCACAGCTAGTTGTACGAACAAACCATCAATGGCTCTTTATCTATGTCGGGGAAAATCTGATTTATAAATACAGTGCTACTGATAAGCAAAAGGAACCTGGCCTCTTACAAACAACTGTTCATCTGCCTAAAAACTATCAGCAGCAAAAATTGCGAATTATTACGAAGACGCCTTATGAATATTACGCCGGAATTCCTGCCCGTGTCTTCATTGGTGAGGCAGCCGAGGTGAACCGCTTTTTTATCCTGCATTCTTTACCGCAACTTTTGTTATTGGTCATTTGTTCTGCATTGATCATCTTAATGCTGGGACTGCTCTTCCTAAAGCCTAGAGTCTCACGAAAAGATTTGGTTTTATCATTGATATTGATAGGGTTTATTTTTTTAGTGGGTATGCAATCGATCGTTTTGAATATCCCTGCCAGCAGTCTACTCAGTCCTAGCACATTATCGATTCTTTATAATCTAACGGCGATTCTGATTCCAGTATTTTTAACCAATTATTATTTGTTAAGAACAAAAAAATATCAGCACTATTACCTCTATGGTGTGGGCTCACAGATTTTTCTATTAGCTTTTGGATTTCTCTGTATCCTTGCTGGAAAATTGTCATTGCCAATTGCCGTGCAGATTTTTAGTGGCTTTAATGTCTTCATGACACTCTACACATCTGCGATCGCATTAGCGGAGTCCGCGGATCAGAATCGTTTCTACATTATTTGCTCACCAGGAATCATCATGGCTGCTTTTATCCATTGTTTCTTCTACATTCAGCTTTTTGCTGGAGCGGCGAACTTAACGACTGATTGGCCGTTGATTTTATTTGCCGGACTGATGGTCTTGATCAGCGGGTATCATTTTGAAGAAGGTTTTCGCTTAATCCAGCACTTTCGAATCAAACAGCAAGAAGAAACACAACAGCTGTTGTTGATGAAGGAAAAACAGAATAACTTGCTGACAACATTTAAACTACTGACTGAGAAAGAAGCTGATCGGAACGAGAAAACACCCAATTTAACCTATCTACTTCAACAAATGCGGGATTACTATCAAAAAGAATTTCGCAAAAAAGCTAAGTTCTTTTCTTGCCAGTTGGCTGTCAGAGCGGACACTCAACTACTGAATGAAGAAAACTTGTACCTGTTGATACAATTATTCGAGAAATTTTTGAATGAGTCACAGTTCGGCAGCATCGATATTTCCATCCAGCAAGAAAATGATCAATTAATCATTGAAAGCAATACGAGTGCTTTTGCTCGACATTCTTTTGATGAATCGGTTACCATGGCGCCCCCCTTCGATCGACATGAAACGTTAGCTAATGCCGTCAAGCAATCAAACGGTGAATGGCAATGGCAAACCAAAGAGAAAAAACAATACTTTAAAATTACATTAGGGCTATAAAAAACGACCTTTCGATTTTCGAAAGGTCGTTGACTTTTAATAGATTAGTGATAAGAAATCTTCTTTGGTAATATTCCCGAAGTAATGAGTCAGATCGATTTGATCGATGCTTTCTTCTAAAGCTTTTTTCTCATAGCGTGTGCCGATCAATTGATTTTCAACATCCTTGATTTCACCTAATCCAAAGAAATCACCGAATACTTTGGCTTTTTCGATTTCTCCATTAGCTACATCTAAGCGAACTTCGATTGAACCGATCGGGAAACGTTTTTGACGTTCCAAGTTGAATTCTGGTGAACGTCCATAATTCCAATCCCAATTTTTGTAGTATTCATCCGAGATTTGATTGATGGCTTTCCAGTCTGCCTCGTTCAACTCATGAGTCTTAACTTGATCTACACTATCCACGCCAAAAATTTGCAGTAGAATCGCTTGACGGAATTCTTCAGTTGTCATGTCTTGCTTGTCAGTCGGCAAATAATCTTTGATATTCGTCACACGCGAACGAATGGATTTGATCCCTTTTGATTCGATCTTGTCTTTTTTCACTTTCAACGCATTCACGACTTCATCAATGTCACTATCAAACATTAATGTTCCATGAGCGAACATCCGGCCATTAGTCGAATACATCGCGTTACCAGAAAATTTCTTGTCGTCAATTACCAAGTCGTTCCGCCCTTTTAGCTGTGCGCCTTCAATACCTAACTTATGGAGTGCTTCAACAATTGGCTCTGTTAATTTTTTGAAATCTCTAAAGGAGTTGCCATCATCTGGCATAATGAAGCTAAAATTCAAATTCCCAAGATCGTGATAAACGGCGCCTCCACCACTTAAGCGTCGAACAACATGAATCCCTTTTTCATCCACGTATTCTTTATTGATCTCTTCAATCGTATTTTGGTTGCGGCCAATGATGATTGATGGCTCATTGATGTAAAAAAGCAGGATTGGTTCATCTAAAGGCATGTTCTGCAATAGATAGGTCTCGATGGCAAGATTTACTCGTGGATCACGTTCTTTGTCATTTGGTACATATAGCATGGTTCCAACTCCTAACTCCTATTTAAGGAATAAATTATTTTGTTCTGTAAATCATTTTAGATTTCAAAAACTTTGTGAGGTTGCGCTAATTCAACAGGAATACCCTCGCTGGCATTAGCTGCTTGTTGACGTAGTTCTTCCAGACTTCCATGTTGGGGTAAATGGGTTAACACTAATTTTTTGACTGCTGCATTTTTGGCAAAAGTACCGGACTCCCCTGCAGTGAAATGCGCTTTATGATGTTCGTTGCCGTTAAATAAATACGTATCTGCTAAAAACAAATCCGCATCTTTTGCAAATTCGTTAAAGGACTCTAGGTATCCGGAATCACCGGTGAAGACAAAAACAGCACCAGTCTTTTCTTCAACAAAACGCATTGCGTAGCAAGGTACTGGATGAATCGTCTTCATAAACGTAACAAGAAACGGTCCAAGTTTCAATTCTTCTGCTTCAAAGTAAGCATGGCCTTCAGTAACACCGTCCATCGTCAAATCATCGAAATGAAACTGGTCCTCTGTATGTCCATAAATCGGCAGGATAGGCTTAGGCGTTTGGGTCGGATAAAGCTGCCAGTAATATTGCAACACACCTAAATCTGCAATATGATCATGGTGATAATGAGTCAAAATTACCGCATCCAAATCTAACGGATCGAGTTCTTTTTCTAATTCCACTAATGTTGAGCTACCCGCATCTAATAATAGATTAAAGCCGTCAGCTTGCAGCAAATAACTGGTGGTTCCTTGGCCATTATATGGATACGCACCTAAACAACCTAGTACGGTCAATTTCATGCCAATTCCCCCTGATCAATTTTTTCCTTCAAGGCTTGGTCATAAAAAGCCGCACTCGCTGTATTCACATAAACTGCTACGAAGAGCAGACCAACTAACAACGCGACAAACCCTAAGATATACCAGCCGATAAATGACAATTGCAATAAGATGTATTTACCCCAACGATCCTGTAGCAATGACCAAGCACGCTTGATACAGTCGCCGACACTTAAATCTGGGTAATCAAATTTTACCCAAACCGCAAATTTGAAAATAATGCTGATGATCGTTGTAACAAGTAAGAATGCTAAAGTCAAGATAGCATAAAGACCAAGTACACCGATATTCAACAATGTTGAAGCATTTTCCGCAGTCGTTACTCCGCCCGATGAGATCAGTGAGATATAAACACTGCTTCCGGCTTGCAATAATAATGGGATGAAAAAGATCGCTGCCAATACATATTGCACAACTTGCGCAATGATATTAATCAGCAACAATGGCACATAGTACCCCTGCTGAAAGACGACAAAAATTTGACCTAATTCTGCTCTGCCTCCTCGTACTACATATAAACTGATGTAATAAAGGGCATAGCTAAATGCAAATAGGACGAGGATACTCAATAGAAATGAGATCCCTAACTGAAGATTTGGATTACTGGTCATCGTTGAAACATTACTGATTGCTCCTGTTAATAATCCAACAATCACAATCAATCCAACATTGATTCCCCATTGTCCATTCAATTGATCTTTGGCTTTTTGACGATATTCACTAAGACTCATAGAAACACTCCTTATTCGCAGGAAAAATTCCTTTACGATTTTTTTAATTTAGCTATTTCGTTACTTAGTTTTTGTATTTTACGCTCAACACGTTTGGATTCTGGATCAGTCGAAACATTTAGAAAATTAAGGCGTTCAAATGTTTTTAATTCTTTTTTCAAGTGCTCTAGTTCTGTACGTTTTGTCTCTATCCTCATATTCAAATCACATTTCTCCTTCGTTAAAAGGCATAAACAATCGGGCATAAATCCAACAACGACTCCAGCTAGCTGAACGATCTTAGTAATTTTTGATTTCGCCGACCGTATCGTAATCTAAACGTGCCACAACTTCCGTAACTAATTTCACTGTATTGAAATAATCCTCTTCATGGATAATCGAAGTATGTGAATGCAAGTAACGAACAGGTACCGTAATCGCTAATGATGGAACGCCATCGCGGGTCAAGTGCATTTGTCCAGCATCTGTTCCACCTCCGGCAATTACTGTATATTGAAATGGAATCTCTATTTCTTCTGCTACATCAATAACAAAATCCAATAATTTCTTATGAGGAACCATCGACGCATCATAGATCAAAATTTGCGGTCCCTTACCCAAAACAGAGTCTGCCTCTTTCGGGGTCATTCCAGGTGTATCGCCAGCTGTACCCGTGTCTAATGCAAAAGCAATGTCAGGATTCACGATATGCGAGCTTGTACGAGCGCCTCGCAAGCCGACTTCTTCTTGAACATCGCTACCAGCAAACAATACATTATGATGCTCACGCTTAGATAGATTCTCTAAAACACGCAGTGCCACTGCTGTACCGATACGGTTATCCCAAGCTTTTGCTAATAGGAATTTTGAGTCATTCATTCGTTGATAATGAATATACGGTGTCACCATGTCGCCAGGTCGGATGCCCCACTCCTTCGCTTCATCCGCGCTAGAAGCCCCGATATCGATAAACATGTCTTTGATTTCAAATGGTTTTTTTCGTGCCTCTGGCGTTAACACATGTGGCGGTTTTGACCCAATCACACCATGAATAATGTTGCCTTTGCGAGTTTTAATCTCCACTTGTTGAGCCAACATGACTTGATTCCACCAGCCGCCAATCGTTTGAAACTCAAGGAAGCCTTTTTCTGAGATTTTTGTCACCATAAAACCGACCTCATCTAAATGGCCTGAGATGAAGACTTTTGGGCCACCGCCGCCACCATGCTTAGCAATGACGCTACCTAAACCATCAAAAAAAATATCGTCAGCAAAATCCTGTGCGTAACTTTTAAAGACCTCTCTGACCTCGTCTTCATTCCCCGCAATGCCACGCGCTGAAGTGAGATCAATCAATAATTGCTCTTCCTTTTTATCCACTTTTACTCCTCCTAAAAATAAATCTATTTCCCATTAAGAATGCTCTACATCAAAAAATATGATTGACATCCCTTTTTACCTATAAATCAGTATACCATTGTAAAAAAAATCTGCGAAGTATGTTGTATAATCACTATGAGGTGATCAAATGACACGTTTACTAGCAATTGAATTGACCATGATGGTAATGATCGAAAATGAAATGGGTGAAGTTCTAGTCCAGGATCGAAAGAAAACGGATTGGCCTGGATGGACTTTTCCTGGAGGTCATGTAGAAAAAGAGGAAAGCAGCTATCATGCTGCCGTGCGGGAAATCAAAGAAGAAACGGGATTGATGGTTCAACCAATCTTGCGAGGAACAACAGAATGGAATAACTTAGCTAAAGAAACTCGTGAATTAGCGTTTCTTTATACCGCTCAAGTGAAGAAACAAGCTGTTCCTGATGATCTGTTTTGGATCAATAAGGCAGATTTGAAATTACAACAGCTGGCGGGAACATTGAATGAGCTGTTGCCGATCTTTTTCGAAGAGGAACAGCAGCTTTATTTTGAAGTATGAAACAAGCGTGCCCTTTTATGGACACGCTTTTCTTATACCTGAGCCTTTTTTAATACCCAGCTTCCTCTTTCACGCATTGTAATCAAATGAATCACCCAAAATGCAGCTGCGAAAGCTAATAATACTCCTGAATTAAACATGAATTTATCCATGAAGCTTTGATTGAACTCAACGGTCTTACCAATCAATTCATTATTTTGGGCAAACCAATATGTTGGAGTGAATGCAGCAATCTTATTCACCGCATCTGGCAAAAATTCGCTTGGGACAAAAACACCGCCAACAAAACAGCTTCCCATGATAAAAATATTGTTGATACCGCTGATCGCATCCTCATTTTGTAAAATGCTTGTAATCAAGATGGAGAAGCTAACGATTGCCGCAAAGAACGATACCGTATTTAACACGAAGTAACCCATCACTTGATTGAAACTCCCCTTAGTGATAAATAAAACAAAAGCTAAAAAGAGTATCCAGCAAAATACAGCGTATGCTAAATTGCCAATCGATATTTTACGTGACAACTTGCTCCGAGAAACCGGCGAACAGCTATTTCGGCGACGGATTTCTTCACGATTAAACGCCAAATTGACTGCGGCATAACCGCTGAAGATGGATAAGAACATACCATAAGCAAGTAAATTGTAAATCTGTCCTGTCACATTTTGTTTTTTCTTTTTATGGTAGCTCGAATCGAAATGAACTTTTCCAGCTTTACTTAATGTTGTCTTGGTTTTCTTCAACAACTCTTTTTGGGTCAGTTCCGGCATTTGTTTTTGATAAGTCAGATAGGTGTTTAAATAGTTATTCACTGTCGTATCCACCAAAGATTGAGAAAATGTCGCCGGGCGCGTTTTACTTTCCAGCTTCACTGACTCTCCTTTAGTCAATTTCTCAGAGAAATTCTTAGGTATTGCAAGAATATATTCCACTTCGTCAAAATACAGTGCATCATCTAAACTTTTTTGAGAAGTGTCTTTCAGCTTTACAATCGTGTGCTGCTTTCCTAAGTAGTCTACAAAACCTTTTTCAATTACAGAATCATCTTCCGAAAGAATCGCAATCTTCGCTCCAGTCAATTCTTCTGCCTCTTGTGTCAACTGGCCTGCATAAAAAAGTGTAATCACCGCCATGATAATAACACCTAGAAGAAGACTCCCTTTATTCTTTTTTAGAATTTGCAGGATTGCTCTATAAGTGGTCATATTGCACCTTCCTTTCGAATGAATAATTTAACAGGACAAATAAAATACCAAAGCCTGCCAACCATAGAAGGTTGAGATAGAATGGGCTCAACGATTGGTAATAGAATAGCTGATATAAACTTTCGCTGATTAAATTCACGATATTGATCCGCCCTAACAATGGCACATGCACATCGATCCAATATTTGATTGATTGTGAGCCCATCATTCCTGCTAAAAAGCTCATGATCATGGAGATTGAGATTCCAATCGAAATTTTTTGCTGGAAATCCACCTTGGATAATGCGTTACCGATTAGAGTACCAAATGATATTGCTGTAAAAGCACCTAAAGCACAGACTAATAAAATATAGTTCCAGTGATCGCCAAACTCAACTTGGTAAACAAAGCGATAGAACATTAGAATCAATGTTGTTTGGACAAAGAAGAGAACAAAGCTTGCCAGCATGTTCGCAAATGATACCAACAGCTTATTCCTTGGTATCAAACATAGCCGCATCCCTTCTGGTGATTGATTGGCTTGCTGATCATTAGCATTTCGAAGTCCCCACATAAACCCATACATTACGGTCATCCCCACTAAAGTAAAGAAGTAAAAAGATTTCAGATTGAAATTCCCCGTTCCGTTGCCATCCTCTACATAGCTTTTCTGCTCCAAAGCCTGACTAATCGCTTGCGGCTGTATTGCTCCTGTTGCCATCAGCGTTTCAACTTTATCCGTATTTTGCAGATATTGATTCAACAATTCTTTTAAAACGGTTTGCTGAGTACCGCTTTTACTAACAAATAGTTCAATATTGTCAGCGTCTACTACAAAATAACCAGAAATTTTGTCATCCGATAATTGTGTTCTCGCTTCCCTTTTCGATAGTTCTTTGCTTTTAAATAGTGCTTCATCATCATTTTTGATTTCCTTCAATACCGATTCAAACTGCTTTGATTTGGCATCATCCGCAGAAACAATCCCTACTGTTGAAGTTTCTAATGCTGTCATTTCATCTAGATTTCCAAATGCTAAATTAAACAACAGACCCAGAACAACAGGAAAAGCAAATGTCCAAAATAACAGGCTGCGATTTCTTAATAAAACTCGTAAACGATAGATAAATAAACGTACAAACATTTCCTCACCCCTAATCCCTTAATTCTTTTCCGGTGATCTCCAAGAATACATCATTCAATGTCGCTTCTTGCGTATGGATATTGGCATACATAATTTTTTCTGCTTCAAAATAATTTAAGATTGGTAACAATGCGTTTTTTAAATCTTTTGTCGTTACTTGAAGATAGCTTTCATCGTAAGAAACTTCCAGAATAGATGGAGCAGCTCCAACAGCCGTAACTTGTTCTTTGGTCAAACCTGGAACCTCGATGATCAATTTCTCATTTTCTCGAACCATATTTTTCAATTGCTCTTTGCTGCCCTCAGCGATTACTTGACCTTGATCAATAATCACAATGTGGTTACAGAGTATTTCGACTTCTTCCATATAATGAGTCGTATAAACAATTGTGGCTCCTTGACGATTTAATTCTTTAATACTATCCAAAATTTTGTTTCGACTTTGCGGGTCGACCGCTACGGTAGGCTCATCTAAGAAAATTAATTCCGGCTTATGCACGATCCCGCATGCGATATTCAAGCGCCGCTTCAATCCTCCACTTAATTGCTTCGGATAAAACTTGCGGAATTCTTCTAGCCCAACCAGCTGAATCACTTCTTCGACATATTGTTCCCGTTTATTCTTATCTTGGACATACAATCCACAAAAATAATTGATGTTGTCTGTAACATTTAATTCTTCAAAAAGCGCAATGTCTTGTGGAACAACTCCAATTTTTTGTTTGATTCCATATTTTTCAGGCCCCATCTCTTCTCCAAAGATCTTGATCGAACCGCGATCATAGGTCAATAACGAGAGCACACAATTGATTGTAGTGGATTTCCCACTACCGTTTGGTCCCAATAATCCTAGTATTTCACCCTTTTTTACTGATAGATTCAAATGATTCAACGCGGTGAAATCACCATAACGTTTTACTAAATTTTCGATTTCGATCAACATTTTAAAAACTCCTTTTCCTTTTCTTCTTACATTTACTATAATAAAAATAGAAACTTCGTTGTAGTGAGTTTGTGCCAATCATAAGATGACAAATGTCATTTTGTTCGAGCCTTGTTGCACATTTTTCATTAGATCAAGGTGTCCGTATACATGATGTGTCTCAATCTCTTTTTTTGGATAACTACTTTACTATGAATTAGGAGCAGCAATGAAAAAAATAAATAATTATTGGGTAGATTTTTTCTTTTTAGAACTGATTGGTATTTTTTTGCTTTTTCAACAAGGGTTTAAACCGCATATGATCGTTTATTTATTAGCGAGTATTCTTCTTGCTGGACCAGCACTACTGCTTCGAAAAACATTCGGTCAATCATTAGGCGTTTTTCCGTTACTGATTTTAAGTTTCTTTTGGCCGATGCTGCTTGTCTTCTTGCCAGCAAATTTAAGAATTGCTTGGCGGGAGGAAATTATTTGGAGCTGGGGATTGATCGTTTTGATTGTGCTGCTATTTCAAGACAGCCTTTCATCGCCTGAACGGCTATTGATTGTTTGCTTAAGCTGTTTTTCCCTACTCTTAGCTTGGCGTGGAAAAAAACAAGAGGAAGTTACAGAGGCTTTACTGCAGCTGAAAGATGACAGTTGGGAAAAACAAGAACTGTTAAAACAAAAAAACCAAGAATTAGTACAATCACAAGAGACCTTCATCGACCTAGAAATTTCGGAGGAGCGCAATCGGATTGCCCGCGATATTCATGATAATGTCGGGCATTTATTATCAAGCGCCATTATTCAACTTGGTGCTATCGAAGCGATCAATCAAAGTGATGGCTTAAAAAAACCATTAGAACAATTGAAGTCGACGATTCATATAGGGATGGATAATATACGCGAAAGCGTTCATGATTTACATGAGACTTCTTTGACTTTTGAAAAGGGACTAGATTTGTTGATCGCGGATTTTCAATTTTCCGCAGTAGAGATTAAAGGAGCTATTCCAGAAAAACTGAACCAAGAACAAGAACGAACACTATTAATGGTGATGAAGGAAGCTCTGGCTAATGTGATGAAGCACAGTAATGCAACAAAAGTTACGTTCTCCTTCAATGAGCTGCCTGCTTTTTACCGCTTGCAAATTCTTGATAATGGCACTTTAGCCAAAAAAAATGGAGATGGGATCGGTTTGAAAAGCATGCGTCAGCGAATAGAACAAATCGGCGGACAGCTGCATATCTCACAAACTCCAAATAATTTTTTGATCCATATCATTGTGCCGAAAGATACCCCTTCCTCGCTTCGCAACACAATTAGTTCAAGCGAATGATTAAGAGGCATTTAGTTGCAGAAAAACAAAATTAAAGACTCAAGGAGGAAAGATATGATCCGTGTTGTCATTGTTGATGATGATCCGTTAGTGGCAGAATCATTAAAAACTATTTTAGAAATATCTGAAGAGATCGAGGTTCTTGGAACCGGAAACTCCGGCCCAGAGGCTGTGAAGCTGTATTTGCAAGAGCGTCCTGACGTTTTACTAACAGACATTCGCATGGGGGAAAGCACAGGGATTGAAGCAGCAAAAGAAATTTTTAAACAAGTTCCTGACGCAGTTATTCTACTGCTTACAACATTTTCTGATGATGAATATATTCGAGAAGCATTGCAAATTGGTGTAAAAGGCTACTTGATCAAACAAGAGCTTGCCAGTATCGTGCCCGCAATCAAGGCCGTTTATAATGGACAAACAGTTTTCGGAACGGAAGTTGTTGGTAAATTAGCATCGATTTTGACCGACCAAACACCGCAAAAACTGAACAATATCGAATTATCCGAACGCGAAGAAAGCATCCTATTTGCCGTTGCTAACGGTAAAAATAATAAAGAAATCGCTCAGGAATTATTTCTCAGTGAAGGAACCGTTCGAAACAATCTCAGTCAGCTTTTAGAAAAATTAGAAGTACGTGATCGAACACAGTTAGCGATCTTCTATTATAGAAATTATCCACAGAAATAACCGAAGGAGCGTATTTTGTAAAGTCAGTTTTTCCGCAGAATATAAAAAGGAACAGAGATACGATCACTAACAATCGTATCTCTGTTCTAATTTTTGCTTATGAATCGTCATTATTTCTTGTAAAGAAATTTCATATTTGTCGGCTATGATAAAAAGATTATCCAAAACATCGCCTAATTCCTCTGTTAAATTTTCGATTGCTTGAGAGCGCTCTGACAGTTTTTCATCTGGTCGGTCACGTCCAATCTCGATCGTTCGGATTGCTCGACAAACTTCTCCAACTTCTTCCGAAAGAAAATTTGATCGTATAAATGGATCGTATTGATACCAATTTCTTTTTTTATAAAAGTCCCCAATCCACTCTTGATACGCTTGAATATCCAAAAAAAGACCTCCATTCTTTTTAACGAACGTAAGTTCTTATTCTATGATATACTACTATCAATAGAAATGAAAGAGAGGGTTTATTTTGAATATCATCGTTTATTGTGGAGCCGGCAGCGGCAATGACCCAATTTATCAAAAGACAACGGAAAAGTTCGGTGAATGGATTGCTGAAAAGAAGCATACTCTCATTTATGGTGGGGGAAAAGCTGGTTTGATGGGTACAATTGCTGATTCTGTACTAAACAACAAGGGTAAGGTAATTGGGGTTATTCCTACCTTTCTGATAGAAAGAGAACTTGCCCACCCTAACTTAACGGAAATGCATGTCGTTCCATCAATGTCTGAAAGAAAACAAAAAATGCTCGAGCTGGGAGATGCGTGTATCGCATTACCTGGGGGTCCAGGAACATTAGAGGAAATCACGGAAATGATTTCTTGGGCAAGAGTCGGTCAAAATGCGAATCCGTGTGTACTGTTCAATGAAAAAGGCTTCTATGATCCATTGAAAAATCTATATGACAGTATGGTAGAAAATAATTTTCTGACCCAGGAGGATCGAAATAAGACTTTATTTTCTAGCTCGTTAATTGAAATCGATCAATTCATAAACAATTATACGCCCCCTCAGATTCGTAAATACTAGAAAAAAGATAGTGCAACCGCAGAGTCCTGCTATTTGCACTATCTTTTTCACTTTATTTCTGCAGGGTTCATTTCTTGCCATTCTTTACTTAAGAAATATTGATTATTAATTTTATAATTCTGAATCTGTGACTTGCGATCTGCCAAGAATGGAGCGATTTTTTCATCCGCTGCCAACCAGCCTTTCCATCCTAAATGAATAGTATCCTGCATAAAATATGGGGTATTTTCTTGATCGGTATAGTCAGCGATATTTTTGAATCCTTGCGAAGTCAGTTGATACTTGATCTTACCAGAAAACTGCTTCAGCATCTCTTTTGAAAGTCCGGTAAAGTCCGCCCAACGACCATTGACCGGCGGAATAATAAAGAGTGCATCCGCATGTTCCTTCGCTAGTTGATCTAATGCCAATTGGAAATCTGAAAATTCTGGTGAAAAACGATAATCCCATTTTTTTTGAGAATTTTCAAAACGATTCATATGTGGTTTGATTCGTTGATGATAAAAACGTCGTTGAATCCCAAATTCATTTCCTTGTGTTGCCCGCTCACCTAATTGATTGGCTAACGTATTTAATTCTGTATGATCATATTTTTCGGGCAGAGCTTTCGTGTTTTTATCAATCATATCTTGTTTGCTGACCATACCAATGGTGCTGAATAGTTCATCTTCCCGCTCCAACATATTCAATTTCAACTTACTGAAAACTAAATCTGTTTTATCAGGTAGCTTCCCGTCCATCACAGCAGCTAACATTCGGTCTAATCGTTCATCTTTTCTTACCACGCCATAATGCGTCAAGCGTTGAGCCAAATACTTATCACTCGCTTGAACTTTTCTTAAATTCAGCAACCAATGCAAGGTTTGTTCTGGAGAATAGTAAGCATCAAAGTAATCACGCTTGATCCCGTGTTTGACAAACCATTGAGGAGAAATGATAAAAACTACTTTTCGCTGCTTCAAGTCATTTCCCAACGACTGCATCATCATGAACTGAGTCAACGATTGCGTTCCTGGTGCTCCCATCAGAAATGGTGTGTAGCCTCGGTCGTATTTTTCGGCTAAGACCGATGGATGAAACGGGCTGATTCGGCTTAATTCGGAGGAACCAAAGAACGGTACATAATTGTCGGTACTCAGAGCTTCCTTTGTAATACTGTTCCCTCGTAGTACATTTCCCGCCATTGAACTGGATGCAGCCTTGATCAGCTTTGGATCGCTGCTGTTAATTTTATACGGCGAGAAAAAAAGAAGAACCAATAAAACTGCCGCTAAAAGAATCGGCCCAAAAATACCGAAGAGTTTCTTTTTCATTAATCTTGCAAAGCTTTCACTTGTTCGATAATTTTATTGGGTGTGTTCCATTGAGTGCGGTCAAACTCTGAAACTGGCACTTGTACGCCTAATTGTCCTTCGATCTCAACCAGTAGTTGAACCGTTGCTAATGAGTCCATCAAGCCTTCTTCGAATAAATCCACATCGGGATTGTCTCTTACTTCCTCTGTTCCTGTGATATCTTCTAAAATGCTGAATAATGTGTCTTCCATGTTACTCGCTCCATTTCGTGTTTGTTTTTTAGGTAGTTAACTTTCTAACGCATTAGAAAAATGTTATGAAACCATAATTTATCCAAGAAGCCTGAGAAGATCAAAAAGCTCAAGCAGACAGCGTTGAAGGTCAAGAAAATCGCCAACGCGTGGGTAAACTTATTAGATGGAATTTGTTTCTTGTGTTTCTTCTTGAATCGCAGCCACGCGTCGGTCAAACAGATCAATGCAGCGTGGTAGAAACCGTATAAAATGTAATACCAAGTCAAGCCGTGCCATACACCCATGATCAAAAATAAAGCGAAGTAGCCGACATTCGAAGCCACGATTCGACTCTTGAAGGTCTTCTTTTTGATCAAAGTAAACATCAAGCGCATATAAATATAGTCACGGAACCAGAAGGAAAGCGTCATATGCCAACGATTCCAGAATTCCTTGATGTTCCATGATAAGAACGGCTTGTTGAAATTGGGCGGTGTTTCATAGCCCATCAGCTTGCTGGTACCAACGGCAAACAAACTGTAACCAGCGAAGTCGAAGAATAAATACATACTATACACATACATGTAGCCGACTAAACCCCAAGAAAGTCCTCCGTGGTGCATCGCCATCCGATCCACGATCGGCAGCAATACTTGACCAAAATAATAGCCAATGACGAATTTATATAGGAATCCAACAAAAATATCATGTACACCAGAACCTAATAGATCCACGTACTTTTCCGGTGCTGGGGGATCGTTCAAATCCTTTTCAAAACGACGATACCGATCGATTGGACCAGAGGAGATCGTTGGGAAGAACAGCAGGAACTTGATGTAATTCAACGGGCTGTATTCCTTGATCATCCCATCCCGCATTTCCATAATGATCTGAACGGATTTGAAAGTTAAGTAAGAAATACCTAGAAAACCAACGATGGAATTTTGCCCATCTAAAAATGGTGTCACCTTAACTAGGATCAGCGGCACAATGCTTAAAAATACTGCTAAGTAAAAGATGTTCGCTTGATTCTTATTCTTACGATAGTGATGATAGCACCAAACTAAAATGCTTTGGAAAATCACGTAGCCGATCAGTGCCAGCCCTTGACGATAGTCCTTTCCGCCAAAGGAAATATAAAGAAAGAACAACGTGATCAAAGATTGATACCAGCCGATTCGTTTGCCGCGAATCAGCAAACTTAAAATCAACGGCAACAACGTGACAAATAAAATGATGAAATAGATTGGTGATGCATAGGGCACCATGTGAGGAATCAACATCAGCTATTCACCTCATTGATCAGTCTCTTGCGATCAATCTTGCCATTTGCTGTCAATGGTAAGTGCTCCACATAAATAAATTTTTGCGGAATCATGTATTCCATGACACCTTCCCCTAACTCTTCTTTGATCGCTTTCGTTAACTGATAGGCTTTTTCAAAGTCATTGTCATTGACAACAACATAAGCAACCAGCTGTTGAACCTTATGATTTTGATATTTCGGAACGACGGTTGCTTGCTTCACATAGGAAACTTTCTCTAAATGATGATCAATGTCCTCCAGTTCAATTCTAAAGCCATGCAACTTCACTTGAAAATCGATCCGTCCTTCATAAAGGAGTAAGCCATCTACGTGCAGCCTTCCAGCATCACCTGTGTGATAAGCTGGAACGCCGTCGATTTCAAAGAATGCTGCGGCTGTTTTTTCCGGGTTATGCATATAGCCTTTTGACACGCTGGGGCCTTTGATGATAATCTCTCCCGCTTCACCCTCAGATACTTCTTGATCTCCATCGTAGATCAAGACTTCGGTATCTTCTTTGATATAACCGATTGGCACACGATCATACGTAGTTAGCAGTTCATCTGTCACTTCAATTTGCGTCATGGCAACAGTCGCTTCCGTTGGGCCATAGGTATTGAAAATTTTCGCATTTGGAAAACGTGTCAATAATTCCTTTGCAGTCTTACGTGTTAACTCTTCCCCACAGAATTGGAAAATTTTTAATGAAGGAACGTGTTCTCCATCGAAGGTCTTTTCCATCAGACAAATATCTATGAAGGACGGTGTCGATACCCACACCTCTAAAGCTAGCTTCGGTAAGAATTCGAATAATTTCTTGAAATCATTGATCACAGATTTTTCCACTGGCACCAGTGTTCCGCCGCTGCAAAGTGCAGGATAGACACTCATAACAGATAAATCGAATGAATAAGGTGCCTGCGATAAGAAACGCATCCCCGTTTTGATTCCAAAATCCTTCAAATCCCAATTCGTAAAACTCAATAGATTTTTATGACTGATCTGGACGCCTTTTGGTACACCTGTCGTTCCAGAAGTGAATATGATGTAAAACGTTTCATCCTCTGAAACGGGCTGTAATTCGATTGGCTCTTGTTCTGAGTTAAAAACCTCCGCTAGATCCGTTGGCGTCAACACAGGAATCTCCAAAGGAATCTCTGCTGGCCAAGGCAAAACACTTAGAATCATCGCCGGTTGTGCTACTTCAAGAATCAATTGGATTCGATCCAATGGAGTATTCGATTCGATTGGGATATAGGCATGACCGCTTTTAACTGAACCTAGGAAACTGGCGATCATTTCAAATTCTAATTCGCCAAATACAACAATAGGTTTTTCAGCGGCTACGTGTTGATTCAAAAAATAAGCCAGACTATTTGACCATTGACGCAAGATTTGATAACTGAACGTCTCTGTTTCTGATTGATAAGCGACTGCTTCTGGTTTTTCACTCGCCAATTTATCGATTGCTTCAATAATATTTTGCATGATTATCCCTCCACTCGGTCCAAGAACGAATTCGTATTAAAATTCGTTGTAGATAAAATTATCACCTTGAATGCTTCTGTAATGGTATAAGTAAACTAGAATCAAAAGGACGGCAAAGTAAAAAATCGTCTTTCCAATAAAACTTAACCAGTAACGAGCAGCAGGTTTTTTATAAAAATCCCTCATCCGATCGCCCTCTCCTTTTTCTTTTGTGATTATTATAGAACGCTGGCGAAAATCTTCCATTTGTTCTTCTTACATATAGCGCTCTCAAACGAACAGTTTTGTCACATGTCTGATCACCATTTTAAAGATATGGTTTTCAACAAGACAGAAAGGCAGAGCCTAGCACTCTTTGCTAGACCTTTTTGTAAGCCTGTTCTACTTTATCCCAATAAAAAAAGGGATATACCAAACCTAATTGATATACCCCATTCATCATATTTTTATAGAAGTTTCTTCTGATAGACACAAGAGATCCAATAGAACAACGCATAAACAACTAACATCAATCCACAAAATAGATATACAAACCAATAATCCGCATTTTTAGCGATATGTGAGATTACCGAGAGTGCCAGTATACTATGAATCAATGCTAAAATTGCTGGAATGAAAAAAACAACCCGATTCTCTCGTTTGATTTCCTGATAAATCGTCTTGTCCGGAATCCCCATCTGCCGTAACAGAGCATATTTTTTTCGTTTCTGCTTAAATTCTGAAAGCTGGCGAAGAGTCACCATACTGGCTGTCGTAATAATAAAAGTGGCTGTTACAAAAGTCACAACGAACAAAACTAGTCCCATACTGCTGCGAGTCATGCGGTAAACTTCCTGATAGGACGTATATTCTGATCGATAGATTGTCGAATCCTCTTTTTTAGAGCCTTCGCCCTTACTTACCTCTCCGATAATTTGCTTGTTTTTCCAAGCTAGTTTGTAGTGGATTGGAAAATCCCAATCGCCCTTCAAACGCTTACGAATCAACCGATTTAGTTTTTCTTCGTTGTGATTCTTCACATCGATCACTTCAATAGTATAACTGAGACCTGGGGTTTCATTAAACAGCTTATCCGAAACAACGATCATTCCAGTTCCATAACGCAGATTTGTATCGCCAAAGAAATTTGGATGTGTCTCTTGCACCGTCAACCGTCGATTCTTCAGGTAAATGCTTTTGCTGTAATGAGTATAGTCATTTAAATATCTTTGATAAGAACTCAAAACAACCGTCGAACTCGCCGTTTTCAAAGAAATATCCCGCAAAGTCGGATTCGTTTTTTGAAATGAACGATAATCTGAAAGAGAAACCATATCCATAATCTCCGGCTGCGAGTTCATACCTTCACCAGAAATTTCGACACTTTGCTTAGCAGGTACTGTTTTAAAATTCAGGGATTGTCGTTGATAAGGTCTCATTTCCTGCAGCTTAGGCGCAATTTTTTCATAGCTTTCCCGTGTAATCATCAAAGAGGCTGGAGCAATCTCATTCACTGAACGCATTTCTAACGAAACAACTGCTGCCATTCCACCCAAGATCGCTAGCGCCAAGCCCAAAGCAACTGTAATAGAACCAAAGAAACGCCACTCGCTGAACAAGCGCAGCTGCCATTCGCTACGTGATAGCATACCGAGGTTTTTATTTAATCGCTTCGGACGATAGGAATTGTACCAGCGTAATGTAAAGGCGAAAAACAAATAGCTTCCGATGACACATAAGAGAAAAATTCCACCCATCAACAACCCATTTCCTTGAATCAACCCAAAATATTCACTTGCTTCGCGAGCAAAGTCAATATAGCTTATTGCCATTCCCCAGCCGCCCAATAAAAGCAATACACCGATTACACCTAAGATTTTTTTCCATAGTGATATTTTCATTGCCTGTATCTTTCGCAACTGAAGCTTTTTAAGATGAGAGAACTTGTACCCCGATACTAGCCAAAGAATCTGCAATGAAACTACTCCGAGAATGAACAACACCACTAGGCCAGTAGCTACAACGGCATCGGTTGAAAAAAAGAAATGTACTTGTAACGGCAGATCCATCGCCTTAACCAAAATCATACTAAAGAGCTTGGATAACAGGACCCCCAGGCCAATACCAATCATAAAAGAAAAAATTCCAATAAAAAAAATCTCTAAAATGAACCAAAGGCAGATCTGATAGTAGTTTAAGCCATATAAATGGAAAATACTGATATCTTTACGACGATTTTCAATGAAGAAACGATTGGTATTCGCCATAAAAAAAAGCAATATTAAAACAACGGCAAAGCTGCCAAAGCCCAGCATTCCAACAAGTTGGGTATTTTTTCCTGCACTGCGGATCAGAGGCTGCTCATACGTCATTGCAGTAAAGGAATAATAAACCATTACCGCAAAAATCAGACTGAAGAAAAAGATTAGGTAGTTAGATAATTGTTTTTTGAAGCCGCGCCAAATAATTCTAATCAGCATTGGCTTTCCCACCCCCGCCGATTGTCGCCTGCATGTCGATTACTTTCTCAAAGAAGTCTTTGCGGGAAGAACGGCGAACGATCTCAGAGAAAAAGCGTCCATCTTTGATAAACAAGACTCGGTTGCAGTAGCTAGCAGTGTACGGATCATGAGTCACCATCAAAATCGTCGTTTCCTCATGAAGATTCACTTCATCCAAGTAATTTAAAAACTCTGTAGCTGCTTTCGAATCCAAGGAACCTGTCGGCTCATCAGCAAATAAAACTAGCGGCTTACTGATCAGAGCCCGAGCAGCGGCAGTCCGCTGCTGCTGTCCAACCGAAATTTCTTCTGGGTAGCGCGCTAGAATATGCTCAATTTTTAATATCCTTGCTAAACGAAGTACCCGGTCTTCAATCTCATCATTTGAAAGCTTGCTGACAGTCAGCGGTAGAATAATATTATCCTTGACAGTCAAACTGTCAATCAAATTGAAATCCTGAAAGATAAATCCCATTTTTTCTCGGCGAAAATCTGTTAAGCGGCTCTCACGCATCTGGGTGATATCCGCTCCGGCAATCTTAACCGACCCCATTGTCGGCAATAATATTGTCGAAAGAATGTTCATCAACGTCGTTTTCCCAGCCCCACTGGGTCCCATAATACCGACAAATTCACCCTTCTCAACTGTAAAATTTAAATCATTTAAGACATTCACTTTATTGTTTCGTGTGCCATAGCTTTTACTTAAATGCTGTACCTTAATAATTTTTTCCATTTGTTCCCCTCCTATTTCTATCTCAACTTAGAGGAAATATTTTCAGTATGATTGTTAATTTTGTCTAAGTAAGCATACCATTCAATAGGTCTTAGCCACTTACCTTTTGGTTAGCGTTCGCTTCATTCCACTTAAAACTTAATCAACAGCAAAATATAAGCGAAAAATATTGGACTGAAATCTATTTGTAACATCTAATTTTTTTCTTTTATGGTATCATATTTGAGGTGGATTCTTATGTGAAACGACCTTCAATAATCTTACATTTTTTTCACTTTTTAGGAAAAATTTTTTTCAGTTATTTTATCTTATTTGGAAGCTTGGCCTTATCAGCTTTCTTTTATCTTTCAGTAAACAAGCACACTATATATGGTGTGTTTTTCTTTTTTGGTAAAAAAATAATACTATATATCGTTGCAACCACATCAGAAATACTATATGATTGATAATGAACTTTAAAGGAATGGAGTTGTTTGCAATGATGGAAATCCACACAAAAGATTCGTTGTTCAACGAATATCAACCGTCGCTAAAAAATATTAAGGTCGTAAAACGTGATGGTCGTCACACAGCATTTGATGATCAAAAAATTTATGATGCCTTGATCAAAGCAGAAACGAAAATCAAAGGATCGGTCGACCCTCTGGCTCATGAACGTATCCAGTCAATTGTTGAGCGAGTAGATGCAGAAATTTCAGAACGTTTTACTAGCGATATTAAAATATATGAAATCCAAAACATCGTGGAGCATACATTATTAGAACACAACGAATATGAGCTGGCAGAAGAATATATCAATTATCGAACACGCCGCGACTTCCAACGCAGCAAAGCGACCGATATCAATTTTACGATCGGTAAATTAATCAATAAGGATCAAACGGTCGTCAATGAAAATGCCAATAAAGATAGTGACGTTTTTAACACACAACGTGATTTAACTGCCGGGATCGTCGGCAAATCAATCGGTTTAAAGATGCTGCCTCCTCATGTGGCAAACGCTCACCAAAAAGGGGATATTCATTATCATGACCTGGACTATCATCCCTATACACCAATGACTAACTGCTGTTTGATTGACTTCAAAGGGATGTTGAACAATGGCTTCAAAATTGGGAATGCGGAAGTGGAAAGTCCTAAATCGATTCAAACTGCAACTGCTCAAATCTCGCAAATCATCGCTAATGTGGCATCTAGCCAATATGGCGGTTGTTCGGCAGACCGTACAGATGAGCTATTAGCTCCTTTTGCGCGCCTAAATTACGATAAACACTTAAAAGATGCAGAAGAATGGATCGATAATCCTGAAAAGCAAAAAGCTTTCGCAAAACAAAAAACACGCAAAGATATTTACGATGCTATGCAAAGTTTGGAATATGAAATCAATACTCTGTTTACTTCAAACGGACAAACACCTTTCACTTCTCTAGGCTTCGGTTTGGGAACTGATTGGTTTGAACGGGAGATCCAAAAAGCGATCTTACAAATCCGAATCGAAGGTTTAGGCAGCGAAAAACGGACAGCGATTTTTCCTAAATTGATTTTCACTTTACGTCGCGGAACAAACTTAGAGCCAAACGATCCAAACTACGACATCAAAGAACTTGCGTTAGAATGCGCAACAAAACGAATGTATCCGGATATCTTGAACTACGATAAGCTGATCGAATTAACAGGCAGTTTCAAAGTACCAATGGGCTGTCGCTCGTTCTTACAAGGCTGGAAAAATGAACAAGGTGAAGAAATCAATGCTGGTCGGATGAACCTTGGAGTTGTTACATTGAACTTGCCACGAATTGCTTTAGAATCTGGCGGCAATAAAGAAAAATTCTGGTCATTATTAGAAGAACGGCTTCAAATCGCAAAAGATGCCCTAGTCTTCCGAATCGACCGTTGTAAAGAAGCCACCCCAGCAAACGCACCAATTCTTTATCAATACGGTGCTTTTGGCAAACGTTTGAAACGTACTGATGCAGTTAATGAATTATTTAAGAATAAACGTGCAACAATTTCTCTAGGATATATTGGCCTTTACGAAGTAGCCAGTGTCTTTTACGGTGGAGAATGGGAAGGCAATGATGAAGCAAAAGGATTTACCATCGACATCATGAAAGATTTGAAGGAACACGCAGATGCTTGGGGTAATGAATATGGCTATCACTTTAGTGTTTACTCAACACCAAGTGAAAGCTTAACGGACCGCTTCTGCCGTCTAGATACTGAACGTTTTGGTATCGTTGAGAACATTACGGACAAAGACTACTATACTAATAGTTTCCATTACGATGTTCGAAAAAATCCAACACCGTTTGAAAAACTAGATTTTGAAAAAGATTATCCTAAATATTGTTCCGGCGGCTTCATCCACTACTGTGAATACCCTGTCTTGCAGCAAAATCCTAAATCTTTGGAAGCTGTCTGGGACTATGGTTATGACCGTATCGCATATCTAGGCACGAATACTCCGATCGATCATTGCTACGAATGTGGTTTCGAAGGCGACTTCAAACCAACAAAACGTGGTTTTGAATGTCCGCAATGCGGCAATCACGATCCGAAATCATGCGATGTAGTGAAACGGACTTGCGGTTACCTAGGAAACCCTCAAGCACGTCCGATGGTTCACGGTCGTCATGAAGAGATTGCATCTCGTGTAAAACACATGAAATAATAAAGGTTTACAAAGAACGACATTCGTTTTTTGTGTTAGACAACAGACTATTGACAGGGACGGCGTTCTTTGCCGCTCCCTGTTTTATTTGAAAGGTGAAAAATATGCGTAATCCTAAACCGAAAGAATGGCTGGCAAGTGAACTAAGTCAACAATATATCGCTGATTATAAGGCCTTCAATTTTGTAGATGGTGAAGGCGTCCGCAACAGTCTCTATGTCAGCGGCTGCCCCTTTGCCTGCGAAGGCTGCTTCAACGCCGCTTCACAAAATTTCCGATACGGCAAACCATTCACACAAGAACTAGAAGACCAGCTGATCACTGATACAGCTCATGATTATGTCCAAGGTGTTACCTTTTTAGGGGGCGAGCCTTTCTTAAATACTCAAGTCTGCTTGAAAGTGATCGATCGAATTCGCTCCGAATTTGGCGATAGTAAGGATATCTGGTCTTGGACCGGTTATACGTTTGAAGAACTGCTGCTAGATAGCGAGGATAAATTAGAAATGCTGGGCAAGATCGATATCTTGGTCGATGGTCGTTTTGATATCTCAAAGAAAAATTTGATGCTGCAATTTCGCGGCAGTTCAAATCAACGAATCATTGATGTCAAAAAATCTTTAGCAAAGGGCGAAGTAGTGATTTGGGAAAAGCTTCATGACTCAGAAAAAGCCTTTGAACAAATAAAAAAGAGCGAACTAATTTAATCGCTCTTCCCATAATGGCAGCACAATATTTTCATAGGCGACGGGATCTAGATTGGTCAAGGTAATACCGACCAATCGGATCCCTTTTTCTACGCCGCTAATTTCTTCCCAAATCAAGCTCGCTTGAGAAAATAACTCTTCTTTCTTTTCTATGTAATATGGCAAAGTCACGCGTCTCGTGACTGTTGTATAATCCGCATAACGAATCTTGACCACCACCGTTTTACCGTGGCGCTGCACTCGTTTTAATGAATGCTCAACTTTTTCCGCCAGTTGTCGCAATTGAGTTAATACTTCATCCTCTGTTGTTAACGGACGACCGTAAGTATGCTCTTTGCCTACAGATTTACGCTCGCGAGTCACGCTTACTGGTGAATCGTGAATCCCTCGGACCTTACGATATAAAGAGTAACCCATTTTGCCAAACTCCTGAATCAAAAACATTTCACTCTTCTCATACAAATCCGCACCAGTAAAGATGCCAAACTCATTCATTTTTGGCACCGTCTTCTTACCTACACCATGAAACTTTTCGATCGGCAATCGTTTCAAGAAAGTAACGGCTTCTTCTGGAGAGATCACGGTCATACCTTTAGGCTTCTGATAATCAGAAGCCAGCTTAGCTAAAAATTTATTATAGCTGACACCAGCAGAGCAAGTCAGCTGTAATTCCTCCCAAATATCCTGCTGAATCATTCGGGCGATTTTAATTGCTGAACGTGCATCAATCTTATTTTCTGTCACATCAAGATAGGCTTCATCAATAGAAACTGGTTCAATAATATCAGTGTATCGGTGAAAAATGGCTCGGACCTGTTTTGAAACCGCGCTGTATTTCTCGTGATCACCAGGCTTGAAAATTGCTTGCGGACACAGCTCAAACGCCTTCTGTGCACTCATAGCAGAATGTATCCCATATACCCTTGCCTTGTAATTCGCTGTAGTTACAACACCCTTCCCGCCCGTGTCAGAGGGATGGCGTGCGATCACCAGCGGATGTTTTGCCAGTTCAGGATCATCCCGCTCTTCGACTGAGGCAAAAAATGCATCCATATCCATATGAATAATTTTTCTCGAGATATCATTTTTTAATGGAAATACCAACTCAGCCATCATTTTCGCCTCCTCTTCCATCCTTCTTCCATTAACTATTATACCCGAACGTCTGTTCACAGACAATTAATCATGCTGGAAATAAGAGGAACTTAAGAATGATGCGCTAGTAATAAAATGATAGCACTCAACTTTAGCGAACTCATTTATAGTAGTATTTTTTCTAGTGTGGGGAATTCAGCCGATTTTGTATACATACTATTCGACTAATCTGCTAAATCAAAAAAAAGACAGTTTTCACTGTCTATCGTTCAATCAGATTAACTTTACGGATCATCAGCTTGTCAGCAGATCCTCGTTGAAATTCTTGGGGTTCGCCGAAAATTTCAGCGTAAATGACTTTATTATGCTCACGCCGACGCAGCTGATAGATAATTTTCCCCGTATCTTCCAGCTCTTTCATCATTTCCGTCACACCGCCGAACCCAGTTTTTTTGGTAATGAATCCTGTGGCCACCATTCGTTCATCTAAATACCTAGCAGAGATAACTGAGCCCTTTGCTAGAGTTGTTCTCAACGCCGTTGCCAACTCTTCTAATTCTTCTGGAACTGGTAATTCTCGTTCTACTGGCTGATATAAAGTATCTCGTAAAGTATTTAATTCCTCCACCAACGCTTCATATTGTTCTTTAGTAAGCATTACACCAGCAATTTTTTCACGGTTAAAGATATAAACACCAGTCTCCGCCTTGCGAGCTTGAGCAAAAACATCCATTGGTGATTTTTTTACTTCTGTAATCGAAGATGTCGGAACATCTAGTTTTCGTAATCCCACTCTGCTCTCCTCCTAATTTCATAGCCTCTCTAACGAAAGAGCTAAATTCTCTTTTATCTGTACCTCATTTTATTATTCGCGCGAAAAATAGTAGCGTCACACGAACTAAAATGGCATCCTTTACGTAGTCTTCATCATTATAGCATAACCTTTCTTGAAGAAAAATCTTCATCTTACTTTCCTTATTTAGAACATATAATTTTCTCATATCGTTCTTGAATCGAAAATGAAGAAGCTAGATTTGGGGTTGTTGTTAGCGCCACATGATAGCTTGTAAAAACAATATTTTTCAAAGCTAACGCCAATTCGTCCACTCGGCAATTAGTCAACATAGGGATCTGCCGCTTTAACTCTTTGCCAAGACGATAATACGTTTCTGCTACAGCACCTTGTTCCCATTTCAGATTGAATATTATTAATGGAAGCCCTTGATGTATTCCAAAAAATAGATCAAAAAGCTTAACCGTGAATGTATTTTTTAGTACTTCACTTTCAAAAGCAAGTACCTCCTTAATAATTTGAGTCGCTTGCTGCACTTCTAGATATAAATCCGTTTGATAGTTTCGATGACAATGATAAAAATCCGTAAAAAGCTGAAAATGATAGCGCATATGATCAAAGAAGAAAAACTCCGCAAACTTCGACTCTATACCAAATTCTTCAATGAAGGATTCAATAACTGATTCATCAGGGAATAGAGCTTTATTAATCGGCACTCCAGGATAATTTCGATAATAATAATCTATCTGCTGATAAATCTCATGCTCCTCAAAATAATAGAAATCTCTCAAATAGCGCAGCTGTAACAAAAATATTAACCCTTGTTCTCCCAATAAATTGCCCGTTCGACGATTGGCTGAAAGATTCAAGCAAAGCAAATGCTGATTTAGCTCTTTAAATTTGTTATATTCGATTTCCGTTGAAGCGTGTCCCCAAAGATATTGTCGAAACAGTTGAAAACGTGGATCAGCCATCAATAATCCTCGGTAAAGTTCTGAATATTTTGTTTCGTACTGCTGATCTATCTGCCAATATTTTCCTTTTGAAACATATCCCTTTTGCTGCAATTCATCAAGATGTCGTAAAACTGTTCTCGGGCTTGTCTTTATATGCTTAGCTAATTCTCCTACCGTATATCGTTCTTCTCTTAGTAATGCAATTAATTGTAGCTGTCGTTGATTTTTCTTTCTCATTATAAATTGCCAGATCATATTTTATATCCCCTTTTCTGTTCATTGCAATTCCTCTAATTTAAAAATAGCACAAAACATGGGAAAGTTTTTATTCAACTTTTTGCAAAAAAAAAAAGCGTCTGAATAATCAGACGTTTAGTGTCATGGCATTGATTGCCACAATAATTGTACTTAAAGACATCAAAATCGCACCAACCGCAGGACTTAAGAGGATTCCCAATGGAGCTAAAACACCTGCAGCAAGCGGGATCGCTAAAATATTATAGCCTGCTCCCCACCAAAGATTTTGGATCATTTTACTGTGTGTTTTTTTTGCTAAACGTACAAATTTTAAGATATCCTGTAAATTACTGTTAGTCAAAACAACATCGGCAGAATCAATTGCAATGTCGGTACCTGCTCCAATCGCCATACCAATAGAAGCTCTCGCCAAGGCAGGAGCGTCATTGATTCCATCACCCACCATCATTACCTTCTTACCTTTGTCGGTATAGTCCTTGATAATTTTTTCTTTATCATCTGGCAGAAGCTCACTATAAAATTCTTTAATATCCAAGTAATTAGCTACAGCTTCAGCAGCTGATTTATTATCACCAGTCAACATAACAGGTTCGATGCCAACATTCCGCAAGCTCTTGATAAAGTCTCGAGCTTGTTCCTTTAATGTATCGCCCATCGCGAAGAAAGCAATCAGCTGATCATCAATCAATAGAAAAGATATCGTATTGCCTTGAGCTTGATATTCATTCAATCTTTCTTGATCAAAACTTAATTGACGTTTCTCAATTTCCTTCTGATTAGCTAAAATAACTTGGTGGCCTTCCACCGTACCTCTAACTCCAACACCCTTTAAGGTGGAGACATCTTGTGCTTGATAAGGGGAGATGTTTGACGAATTCAAATAATTCATGACCCCGACTGCTAGTGGGTGATTGGTCTGACTTTCTAAAGCACCGATATATTTCAGTACTTCAGATTTATCCATATCGGCTAGTTCCTCCACACCAGTCACTGTAAATTTCCCCTCTGTCAATGTTCCCGTCTTGTCCAAGAACACATAGTCCAATTGATTCCCTTGTTCCAATGCTTGACGACTTTTCAATAATAGACCATTTTTAGCAGCTAACGAAGTAGAACGAGCAATAACTAAAGGAATAGCTAATCCTAACGCGTGTGGACAAGCAATAACAAAGACCGTCACCATCCTGTCCAAGGCTTGCGGCAGATCAGCAACGATCAGCCAAGCGATAAAGGTCAAGATACCCGCAGCTAATGCTACATAGAACAACCATTTGGCTACTTTATCAGAAATCGATTCAAGCTTCGATTTTTCTTGCTGTGCTTCCTTCACCATGGTCATAACTTTTGCTAGATAACCATCTTCGCCTGTTCCGGTCACCTCTACCTGAATCGTCCCGTCACCATTAACAGATCCGCCGATAACCGTATCACCGATATTTTTCTGAACGCCTTTGGATTCACCGGTTACTGCTGACTCGTCCACAATCGTTGAACCATCGGTAATTTTACCATCAGTCGGCATCTTATCTCCGGCACGTACAAGCAAAAGATCACCCGAATGAACATCTTGCAGTTTTACTTTTTGGGTCGCACCATCGGCCTCAAGTTTAGTAACTTCGTCCGGTAATAATTCCGCCAGTTTCTTTAACGCATTGCTAGCATTAGAAACAGCACTCATTTCTACCCAGTGCCCCAACAGCATGATTACGATCAAGGTCGCTAATTCCCAGAAAAAATCCATCACATGGTCATGCGGATTAACCTTATTGGCAACAAACGAATATAAACTATAGATATATGCCACTGATATCCCCATCGCAATCAAGGTCATCATGGCTGGACTCTTCATTTTTAATTCCATTTTAGCGCCGCTCAAAAAAGGCTGTCCGCCATAAACAAAGAGAATCGTTGCCAAAACCAACACGACCCATTCAGAGCCAGGAAAGGTAAATTGGAATGGCAGCTTCATCCCCATCATTGGTGAAAGAACGATGATCGGGATCGACAAAACAAGTGAGAGCCAAAACTTCTGTTTGAAATTTCCCATATGCATTGAATGATCCATTCCTCCATGATCCATATCGTGATGATCATGCTCGCTCATTCCATGATTCATATCGTGATGGTCGTGTCCACTCATCGAATGAGCGTTTTCCATCGATTCATCCATTTTTTCTCCTTGCTTCATCACAAATCCCTCCTAATTCATTTCATTGAACCTATATATAACCAATCTCAGTAACTACGAAAAGCGGAATGGTCATCCTACAATTTTTTCTGATTTAAGCTGAGCGAGTTCAGCAATACGCTAACCGAACTAAAAGCCATCGCACCGCCAGCAATAATTGGATTCAAAAATCCTAATGCGGCGAATGGAATACCAATCACATTATATAGAAACGCCCAAAATAAGTTTTGTTTGATTTTTCTTAATGTTAATTTTGATAGTCGGATACTTTTCTCAACTGACAAAAGATCACTGTTCATCAATGTGATATCTGCTGTCTCCATTGCGATATCTGTCCCGCTCCCCATCGCAATACCAATATCAGCTAACGCTAGAGCTGGCGCATCATTAATCCCATCACCAACCATACCTGCCGATTCGCCTTCTGTCTGAAGCTCTTTAACAACTTGTGCTTTATCCTCAGGTAAGACTTCAGCAATGATATCTGATGCCTCCAAACCAACTTGTCCGCCTATATAACGAGCTGTCTGCGGATTATCGCCAGTCAACATTTTCACTTTAATACCTAGCTCATGTAATGCCTCAATAGCAGCTTTAGAAGATTGCTTGACTTGATCCGTTACCGAAATCATCGCCAACAATTGTTTTTGATTGGTCAAAAACATGACTGTTTTTCCTTCTTCTTCTAACGCTAACACACGTTCTTCAGGAAATGAAATTTTCCGCTCTCTCAAGCCACGCTTTGATCCAACAAAATAAGAGCCTCCGTTAATCAATCCAGTAACACCCTGCCCTGTCAAACTCTCAAAATTTTCGACTGGCAAAATTTCTACCTGATCTTTCCCATAAAGATAGATGGCTTTTGCTAGTGGGTGCTCCGATTGTTGTTCCAAACTTGTTAGATACACCAAAGCCTGAGAATCAAATGCTTCAAAATCTGCCACTACAGGTTTTCCTTCAGTAATCGTACCGGTCTTATCTAAAACAATTGTTGTCAAATGGGCAATTTTTTCTAGCGCACCGCCGCCCTTGATTAGAATGCCTGACTTCGCGCCTAAGCCAGTCCCTACCATAATTGCTGTTGGTGTCGCCAAACCTAAAGCACAGGGACAAGCGATTACTAGGACAGATACGCTGTGGACAATCGCTTGCTGCCAATCGCCAGTCAAAAGACCTGTCGCTATCAGGGTAATTAAGGCGATTACTAAAACAGTTGGAACAAAAACTTTTGAGATTTTATCAGCAATCTGTTGGATTGGCGCTTTCTCTCCTTGTGCATCTTCCACCATTCGAATAATCCGAGAAAGTACCGTCATACTTCCAACTTGTGTCGCATTAAACTGTATACTCCCAGTCGTGTTGACTGTTCCTCCAAAAACCTGATCGTCGATCATTTTATCAACTGGCAAGCTCTCGCCTGTCAGCATACTTTCATCGATTGTTGTTTGTCCGGCAAATATTTTTCCATCAACTGGAATCTGCTCTCCAGGTCGAACGCGAAGAAGATCCCCTACCTGTACATCTTCAATTGGAACTTGCTTTTCTTCTCCATCAACGATGATAGTTGCCGTCTTAGCCTGCAGACTCATAAGTTGTTTGATTGCATCACTCGTCTTTGTTTTCGCCTTTTGCTCCAAATACTTGCCTAGCAAAATCAGTGTAATAATCATGCCACTGCTTTCAAAATACAAATCCGAATTATAAGGGTTGAAGAAACCGTTATATATACTTAATGCAAATGCTGCGGATGTTCCCATCGCCACTAAGACATCCATATTCGGTGCTTTTGTCTTCAAAGCATGATAAGCACCGCGATAAAAGCGCTGTCCGACACCAAATTGAACTGGCGTGACTAAAATTAGCTGAACAAGAGGCAAATGCAGAAAATGCACCCAGCCCGCATGACTGCCTAGCAGCATCGCAATCATTGCAATCATCAAAGGAGCCGTCAAAACTGCACTCAAGATTAAATCGCGTTTCATCTTTTTTAAGTAAGCTGCTTTTTCCTGTTCGATCTTTTGCTTATGGGCATCATCAAACAGTATCGCACCATACCCGATTGCTTCGACTCGTTGAATCAACTTTTCTGTGGTCAAGCTATCATTAAATTGAACCGTCGCTTTTTCTGTTGCTAGATTCACATTTGCCTCTAATACACCCTCAGTTGCCTTCAGTTCCTTTTCCACTCGAGCAGAACAGTTGGCACAAGTCATACCAGTAATAGCAAATGTTTCTACTGTTGCGTCTGCCACTTTAAATCACCTCAGTCTCATACCCTGCTTCAGTTACTGCTGAAGCGATTTGGTCTGCTGAAACTTTTGAATCATCGAATTTTACGGTTCCTTGCTCCTTCTTCAGATTGATCTTCACCTTATCAATACCTTCCAAACCATTTATCGCCTTTTCTACGTTTGCCACACAGTGATTACAGCTCATTCCTTTAATCGCAAATTGTTTTTTCATTTTTTTCGTCTCCATTCTTTTTTATCTCTTTTATTTGAATCATCCATTCTATTGATGATTCCTGCATTCACATTGTCCGGGGATGCAATTACACTCAATTTTTTCTACAGTCTTCTTATTTACCAGCTGCTGTTTGATTTGTTCGACATCTGCATCAGTTAATTCTGCCTCTGCAATCAATTCAGCGATGGTTTCTCCGATTCGTTTAGCACAAATATGGGAAAACAAATTCTCAGTTGCACTTTTGACTGTTTCTCCTTCACTGATGGCCGGATAATATATATATTTTTTTCCAGACTGCTCTGTTCGTAATGCCTCTTTTTTTACTAAGCGTCCTAATAGTGTCTTGATTGTTGCTGGCTTCCAGTCCATCGTTTGCCCAAGAATATCAATAATACTCTGTGCCGTAGTAGACTCCTGCGTCCAAACCACCCGCATAACTTCCCATTCTGAATCACTGATTTTGATTGGTGTCGTCGTCATAGTCATAAAATTCACCTCTTTCGTTTACAAATGTAATCTACACTTTTAGTTTACAGTTGTAATCGTCATTCGTCAACTAATATAATAAATTTTTTTCTTTAATTTTAAGAAAGCAAAAAAGCCTTGTGACAAAAAACAGCCACAAAGCTCTTGCATCAATTATTTAATTCTCAAACACCGCATCGCGTTTAACACTGCGATCACTGTTACCCCAACATCAGCAAAAACAGCCGCATACATCGTCGCAAATCCCAAAGCTCCTAAGATTAATACAAGCACCTTCACACCGATCGCAAAAACGATATTTTGTTTCACAATCCCCATCGTTTTGCGTGCGATTCGAATTGCAACCGGAATTTTTTCCGGCTGGTCATCCATAATGACCACATCAGCAGCTTCAATCGCTGCATCAGAACCAAGTCCACCCATCGCGATTCCGATATCCGCCCGTGCCAATACTGGTGCGTCATTCATCCCATCGCCCACGAACGCTGTCTTCGTTTCACGTTTTAATTCATCTTCTAAATGAGTAACCTTGTCTTCTGGTAACAATTCACTATAGACTTGGTCAATCCCGATCTTCTTACCAATGGCATCGGCGATTCCGCGATTGTCTCCAGTCAGCATAATCGTCCGTTTCACACCAAGATTTTTCACTTCGGTCAACGCTTCAGCAACATGCTCCTTCAACTCGTCCGCGATTACTAAGTGTCCGATATATTTATCATCCATTGCAACATAAACAATCGTCCCAATCTCATCATCTATTCGGAATGAGATATCGTATTTCTCTAACAACTTTTCATTGCCGACTAAGAAACGATGCCCTTCAATCTCAACTGAAATGCCGAAACCAGCGATTTCTTCCAATTGACTGACTGGTGATAAGGGTTGACTGACATAATTCACAATTGATTGCGCAATTGGATGGCTGGAATTTTGTTCGGCACTGGCTACATACCGTAAGAAATCCTTCTTGTTGATAGTCGTCTCAACACTTTGAACCTCAAAGACACCCTTTGTCAATGTCCCTGTTTTATCAAAGACTAGGGTTTCCACATTGGCTAATGTTTCTATATAATTACTGCCTTTAATCAACACTCCTGCCTTGCTGGCACCGCCAATCCCGCCAAAGAAGCTCAGCGGAACAGAAATAACCAGCGCACAAGGACAAGAGATAACTAGAAACGTTAGCGCTCGATAAACCCAATCATAAAACGGATCACCAGTAACAAGAGGTGGAACAATTGCCAATAAAGCTGCCAATCCAACCACAATTGGTGTATAGTATCGGGCAAAGCTCGTGATAAAGTTTTCAGCAGGTGCTTTCTTACTGCTGGCATTCTCCACTAAATCCAAGATCTTGCTGACCGTCGATTCACCAAAGGTCGTCGTAACTTCAACGGTTAATTGGCCGCTTTGATTAATGAAGCCGCTCAATATCTGTTCATCTGGATAAATACTCCGAGGAACAGATTCCCCAGTTAATGCCGACGTATCCAGCATCGAGTTTCCTTCTATTACAATACCGTCTAAAGGAACCTTTTCTCCCGGCTTGATCAAAATACGATCACCAACCTTGATCACTTCCGGCGCAACCTTCTTGACTGCGCCATCCTGGATCAAATTTGCTGAGTCTGGCCGAATCGCTAACAGCGAACTAATGGATTTTCTTGATTTCGCCACCGCATAGTCTTGGAAAAATTCACCCACTTGATAAAACAGCATAACGGCGACTGCTTCTGGATATTCACCGATCGCGATTGCTCCAATCGTCGCAACAGCCATCAAAAAATTTTCATCGAAAAGCTCACCATGGAAAATATTCATAATCGCGGTCTTCAAGACATCATAGCCAATCCATAAATATAGAATCAAATAGGCAACAAGACTCCACGGCATTGCTGGTGTAAAGATAGCTAAGAATCCCAAAGCCGCAACCGCTACTGCAATTTGAATGATCTTCCCTTTAGAGCTTTCTTCTTCTTTTTCCGTCTGAATATTATTAACTTCCACATCCGGCTCGAGCTTATTAACAATTTCTTTCGCCTCGTCACTGATTCGTTCAATATCCTTTTCAGGAGCAACGATCGTCAGCTTCGTGCTCATAAAATCTACCTGAGCTTGCTCAACGCCCTTGATTTGCTGTACTGAACGTTCTATCTTCGCTGCACAGTTCGCACAATCCAATCCGTCTAACCGATATACCTTTTCCATGAGTTTCCCTTCTCTCTGAATTACACATGAATGATTCTTCATGCATATTATATATGAGTGACCGCTCATGTGTCAAGCGGAAAAGAAAGCTTTTTCAAGAAACTAATTGTGCCAATAATCCTTGATATATCAGCATTTTTAAAATTTTAAAAAATTCTTTTCGAAAAAATGTTGACAACTAGACCTGCGGTCGGTATTATAAAGATATAGAAAGCGACCGACAGTCGGTTCAGAACTACTTCTTGCTTCAGCAAAATTAGTAGAATGATATACGGCATGAGAATCGAACTAAACTACGAATAAGGAGTTGATAACATGCGAATCGTAAAAGAGCATGATGAACGAAGAAATGAGATCATCGCGACAGCAGAGGAATTCTTCTTAACTAAAGGATTCAACAAAACGACCGTCAACGACATTTTAAAAAGAATCGGCATCGCCAAAGGTACCTTCTATCACTACTTCGTTTCCAAAGAAGAAGTTTTAGACGCTGTCATCGGTCAAATCATTGATCAGGAAATCAACCGAGCCAAAGAAATTCAGGAGTCAGATGGAACAGCATTAGAAAAATTGATCAACTTCCTTTCACAAAATGTTTCAGAAGATACTCATAAGGAAGAAATCGTTGATAAGTTCCAAATGCCAGAAAATGCTTTAATGAAGCAACGTGCTCTCGAAGGAACAATCAATCAGGTCTGCCCAGTACTAGCAGAGATCATCGAAGAAGGCAAACAACATGACGAATTCAAAACAGATTATCCATTAGAAAGCATCCAGTTTTTAGTCGCAGGACTTCAGACAATGTTTGATAACCTTGAAAATTTAACATCTGAAGCTATTCAAAATCGTGTCATCGCTGCAACGGATCTATTTTTTAAGTCGCTAGCGGTCAATCCTGAGATTCATCCTTATAACCGAACAGTACAAGAACTTCAAAAAATCTTTATTTCATAACTCAACACTATCTGTTGAGTTTATCTATTAAACTTGAAATGACCGGCAGTCGGTCTGGAAAAGAGGGAATTATCATGAATAACACACAGACAATCAAAACTTTAGCGGCGCAAACAAATGAAGCCATCCAAACGGTTGAAGCAATCTTAGAAAGCTATGAAAACTACTGCAACAGAAACATCACTCGCTATTCTAGAAAACATTTAGCAGCAATCACTGAATTCATCGCTGCTGAAACAGCCTTACCAGAAGAAACGTGTTCAAAAGTCATGATCCATTTCTTTGACTTAGTAAAAAATAAAAACCTAAAGGGGAGCTTTAAAATGAAAAAACTAGCAGTTATCACATTGGCATTGATCACACTTGGAGCGACTTCTCAAATCGTCGAAAAAAACATCGACAAAGAGGAAGTTAAGACAATCGTTACCACGAACCTGAAAGAACAAGATGACGAGCTTGATCCCATCTACTTCCAACATGATGACGACAAAAACAGCTCATTATTTGAAAAAATCAGATTTTAATTAGGAGGATATTAAAATGAAAAAACTAACAATTATCGCTATGACATTACTCACATTAGGAGCTGCTTCTCAAATCGTCGAAAAAAACATCGACAAAGAGGAAGTTAAAACAGTCGTTAGCACGAACCTCAAAGAACAAGATGACGAACTTGATCCCATCTACTTCCAACATGATGACGACAAAAACAGCTCATTATTTGAAAAAATCGGATTTTAATTAGGAGGATATTAAAAATGAAAAAACTAACAATTATCGCTATGACATTACTCACATTAGGAGCTGCTTCTCAAATCGTCGAAAAGAACATCGACAAAGAGGAAGTTAAAACAGTCGTTACCACAAGCCTGAAAGAACAAGATGAAAAAGACAATGGGATCGATTACGGCCATGACGATGACGCAGAAGATACTTTAGCTAAGAAAATCGGATTCTAATTAAGGGAGGAAACTATTATGAACAACACACAAACAATCAAAACTTTAGCGAACCAAACAAATGAATCATTTCCAACAGTTGAAGCCATCTTGAAAAGCTACGAAAATTACTGTAATGAAAATATCACCCGCTACTCTAGAAAGCATTTAGCCGCAATCGTCGAATCTATCACTAACGAGATCTCGCTACCAGAAGAAACCTGTTCAAAAGTCATGGTCCATTTCTTCGACTTGATAAAAAGCGAAATTAAAGGAAAAATTTTCGGATAAATGAGGATGAAATAACAATGAAAAAGCTAGCCATCGCCGCAATGACGTTAATCACTCTAGGAGCTGCATCCCAAGTCGTCGAAAAGAATATCGACAAAGATCAGATCAAAACAGTCATAACGACAGATCTTAAAGAACAAGATGACCATCTTGATCCCATCTATTTCCAGCATAAAGATGATAAAAACAGTTCACTGTTCGAAAGAATCGGATTCTAAATTAAAATAGTTGCAGAAAAAAAGCGTCGAGGAAATCTTCGACGCTTTGCTTGTTGCTTCTATTATTAAATCTAGCTGCAGAAACCTTTTCTATGGATAAATACGATTCAATAGACGTGGGAATGGGATCGCTTCACGTACATGATCGATACCTGCGATAAATGTGATCGTCCGTTCAAGTCCTAAACCGAAACCTGAATGGGGCACAGTACCATATTTGCGTAAATCTAAGTACCACGAATACTCTTCTTCGTTTAACCCAGCTTCACGAATTTGTTCTAGTAAGAAATCATAATCTGTCGCACGTTCTGAACCACCAATGATCTCACCATAACCTTCTGGCGCAATCAAGTCGGCACAAATCACGACATCTTCACGAGTTGGATGTGGCTTCATGTAGAATGGTTTGATTGCTTTTGGATAATTCAAAATAAAGACTGGTCGATCAAAAGAATTCGCAATAAATGTTTCATGTGGTGAACCAAAATCTTCACCCCATTCAATATCGTCAAAACCATTTTTCTTCAATAGCTCGATCGCATCATCGTAAGAGATTCGTGGATAAGGAAGTTTGGTATAGTTTTTCAATATTTCCTTATCACGGCCTAGTACATCTAAGGCGTAATCACAGTTGTCTAAAACATTCTGAACTAAGTAAGCTACATATTGTTCTTGCACTTCTAAACTATCTTCTTGATGCATGAAGGCCATTTCTGGTTCGATCATCCAAAACTCAATCAAGTGACGACGAGTTTTTGACTTTTCAGCACGGAAGGTTGGACCAAATGAGAAAACTTTTCCCAACGCCATGGCAGCTGCTTCCATGTATAATTGACCGCTTTGTGATAAATACGCTTTGTGATCAAAATAGTTCGTTTCAAATAAGTCACTTGTACCTTCAGGAGCTGAACCTGTTAAAATTGGCGGATCAACTTTTACAAATCCATTGTTGTTGAAGAATTCATAAGTCGCACGAATCACCTCGTTGCGGATTAGCATAATCGCATGTTGCTGGGATGAACGCAACCACAAGTGACGATGATCCATCAAGAAATCCACACCATGTTCTTTTGGAGTAATTGGGTAATCGTGACTTTCGCCAATCACTTCAATTTCTTTTACTCCTAATTCATATCCAAATTTTGATCGTGTGTCTTCTCGAATTTCTCCAGTCACAATGATCGACGTTTCCTGTGTCAATTCTTTGGCTAAATGAAAAATTTCTTCAGGTACTTCACTTTTCACAACAACGGCTTGGAAATATGCTGTTCCATCACGCAATTGTAAAAAAGAAATTTTCCCGCTTGAGCGCTTATTAGCGACCCAAGCGCCGATTTTTACTGTTTCGCCAACATGATTCTTGGCATCGATGATTTGAATTTGTTCCACAAATGTCTCTCCTAACATATTTATCCCGAAATGATGTCCTTACTTCTTACTATTTTCAATAAAACGGCGAATCCGCACAACAGCTTCTTCCAAGTCTTCCAAACTAGTCGAATAACTCATCCGTACACTATCAGCTGATCCAAAACCTTCTCCTGTTACCAATGCAACGTGCTCTTGCTCCAACAAATCGTTAACCCAAGTCGTCACATTATCATATCCGCCCATTTCCATTGCTTCCTTGATATTTGGAAACAGATAAAATGCACCTTGTGGTTTTTTTAATTTGAAGCCTGGCAAATCAGCGACCTTGGGATAGATCGTATTTAAACGTTCTTCAAACGCCTGACGCATTTTTTCTGCAGTCTCCTGCTCACCAGCCAAGGCTTCCGCTGCAGCTACTTGGCTGACTGCTGTTGGATTGCTTGTCGCTTGAGAAGCAATTGAAGTCATTCCACCAATGATTTCAGCATTTCCAATCGCATAGCCAATTCGCCAACCAGTCATTGAATAAGTTTTCGATACCCCATTGATGATCACCGTATGATGGAAAATCTCGTCAGATAAGGAAGCCATATGCGGTGCTTCGTTCCCATTATAAACAAGATGATCATAAATATCATCTGAGACTATCAACAACTCATGACGAACTGCCCATTCACCGATTTCCCGCAACTCCTCCTCGGTATAAATCATGCCCGTAGGATTTGATGGTGAATTTAGAATGATCGCCTTCGTTTTCTCTGTTCGAACACCTTCAAGCTGATCAATGGTGATCTTATAGTCGTTATGTTGATTTCCCGCAACAAAAACTGGAATTCCTTGGGCTAGTTTGACTTGTTCTCCATAACTCACCCAGTAAGGAACAGGAATAATCACTTCATCCCCAGCATCCAAAATTGTTTGGAATAAGGTATACAACGCAAATTTTGCACCGCTGGTCACAATAATGTTTTTCGGTTCGATTGTCAAATCATAATTTTTCTTAGTGAATTCGACGATCGCAGACTTCAATTCTGGTGTCCCGCCAGAAGCGGTGTAGAAGCTAACTTTACCGCTCTTGATCCCATCAATTGCTGCCTGCTCGATATTTTCAGGTGTAGTGAAATCTGGTTCCCCAACAGTCAAGCTAATGACGTCTAATCCTTGGGCCTTCAACTCTTTGGCTTTGGCGGTTGCTGCTAAAGTGACGGATGGTTCTAAGTTTGTTACACGCTGTGATAATTTCATAACTGATAACTCCCCTACCAAGATTTTTTAGATTTTTTTGATAACTTTGATTGTCTTGCCGTCATTAAATGCTAGCAAGTAATAATAAATCGCGCCTTGATCATCCTTTGCAGTGATCTCCCATGCAGTTTGATCACGGTAGATACCTAGATTCGCCTTTTCAAAAGTCAAATCCGGATTATCGCTCTCAAAACGTTTTTCCGCTTGTTGTTCCGTCAGCCCATCCTTTTGATTAAGGACGCGAACCTTTTCTCCCGATTTCGGAACAATCACGATGATTGATTCGCCAGTGTTGTTTTCACCGGTGACGGTAAAATAAGTTTTTTCTCGATTAAACCAATAGAACTGGTCCACCGTTTTTAAGTCGGCATATTTTTCAGCCATTTGAACAGCTTCCTTTTTGGCTTGCTGCATCGGACGATTTGAACGAATAAAAATCATTGTCGCTGCCACGATGATGATCAATAAAAAAGTCACGATTCCTAACAGCCAACGGTTAAGCTTTTGTTGTCCTGCACTATTCGTATCCAAAATCATACTCCTCTCAGACAAGCTACATTATACCAAAAGAAGAGCTCTCCCTCATTATTTCTCGTCACTTTTGTCAGAATTTAAAAATTGATCTGTCTCTGCCAGAATTTCTTCCAATGGCAATTGTTTGATTGGTAATTCCTTTGGCAATGCCTTTCGTAATTTTTCACCATATTTGGCAGTGAGGAAACGTTGGTCTAATAAGAGCATTACCCCTTTATCCTCATCCGATCGAATCAAACGTCCTAATGCTTGACGCAAACGAAGTGCCGCATGGGGTACGGCTTCTTGGAAAAAGGGATTAATGCCTTCTGCCGCCAAGAAATCGTTGCGAGCTTTGACTTGAAGCCGCTGCGGATTTTCAAATGGCAGACGTGTGACGATCAATATCTGCAAAATTTCACCTGGAAGATCAATTCCTTCCCAAAAACTATCGGCACCAAATAGCAGGGCATCTTTTGAAAGTAAAAATCGTTTTAGCAGCTTTTCACGGCTGCCGCCAATCCCTTGAGCCAAAACCTCTCTTCCTTCGTTTAATAAAGGAACCCGAACTCGCTGATAAACCCGATTCAAGATGTCATGAGAGGTGAATAATACCAAAATCGGTCGTTTCTGACTCTCTGCCATTTTATGAACGACCCCAGCCACATAATTTGCATAGTGATCTGGTGATGTCGACTGGATACTGATACTATTCGTCGGCAAGTATAATCGAGCTTGCTCAGCATAATCATATGGACTGCTGATAATTTTCAAAGCTGTCTCTGGAATCCCCCAGCGTTTTGCAAAATAATGACGATCACTGCCGATTTTTAACGTTCCGCCCAAGTAAAGAATCTGCCTGTAACGTTCATACCATTTGGTCTCGCTGATTAGTGAAGCTTCTAAATCTTGGACTTGAAAGTTTTTTCGTTTGGCACTGAACCAATGAATGTAGCGAGTATCCCACTTTTCGCTAAAAGCCTCAAAAGCGGTTTGTTGTTGCTCTAAACTATCCAGTAAAGCTTGAAGATCACTCCATTCCGCCTGCTCTTTAATCCCAAACGTCTCTTTGTAAACCATAAAGTACGCCTGCATTTGATCACCTAATGCTAATGCATCTTGATACAGACGGCTAATTCGCTGTATTACTTGTTCACCCGCTAAAGATAATTGATCAATCATATCTTTCGTGATCAAACGTTCATCCTCTGCAGGATATTCCTCTTTGAAAATTTGATAGAAATCTGTCAAATCTTCATCCAGCTCCTGCAGTACATCTTGAAAAATTTCAAGTGTATGCCGGGTTTGCTGATCTTTTTGGACTAACGACTGCCAAGCAGAAAACTTATGATCATCTAGCAAACGATGAAACGCGCGTTGGATCGACAAAAGATTGAACTGCTGACTGGTGATTCTCTCCAATACTCGATTTAAATGATGGGCTTCATCAATGATTAAATAAGGACTTTTGGGCAATTGAGGTTCTTTTCGCTGATCCTCCTGTGCTAAATAGGCATGATTTGTAACAATCAAGTTGCTTTGTGCCAATTTTTCCTGACGATGACGAATAAAATCTACATTGTAAAATGGACTGCTTGGATTTAAAGTATGCGTTCCTAAATGCGATACTTCTTGCCAAAAGGGATGCTTCAGGCTGGTCATATTTAGTTCATCAAAGTCGCCTGTTTCTGTCTGCGTCAACCACACAAGCAGAGCCATTTGATAAAATGTGTATTGCTTTTGCTCTGATTTCTTTTGGAAACTTTGATAAAAACGCTCCAAATCAATATAGTGTCGACTGCTCTTCATTACCACTGCTTGCAACGGCTGATCCAGTAATCTGTTAATCAACGGCAGATCGTGCTTCAATATCTGCTCCTGAAGCAATAATGATACCGTACTGACCACTATCGGCTTTTCTGGTGTTGCTAAAAAACTCATCGGCAGCAAGTAGCCTAATGTTTTACCAATCCCAGTTGCCGCTTCCACCAAAATATTCTTATCTTCCTTTTTATTAAAAAAATCGTAAACTAGATTCATCAAGCGAGCCTGTTCTTTTCGAAAATCCAATTCCCCTTGATAAACTTTTTCTTTCGACTTACGTGATCGAGGATAGGCTTTCGTACCAAAATAACTCTCTGAAAAAAGCGGAACACTTTTTTTTCGCAAAGCCAAGCCATGAATGATGGTCAAATCATTTGATAATGGTTTTGGATTAATTTGCATTTCTATCAAACAATCTTCTAAATAGCCTTTTGTTTGAAACGCCATCTGATCAGCAGTAGCAATAATTTTTTCTAACGTAATAATCGGCAACTCTTTTATTTTAGACTCTAGATATAATAATAATTGAGCGGTAACATCCGCATCACTATCAGCCTGATGGGGATTCTCATGAACCAAATCCAGTTCTTCTGCTAAATCCTTCAACCGAAAACTTAGCGACGTTGGCATAAACACCTGTGCAAGTTCGACAGTATCAATACCAGGAATTGTTAACGGCGGCATTCCGCAACGTTCCAGTTCATTACTTAAAAAGGGATAATCAAAATGAATATTATGGGCTACAAAAACTGTATCCGCTAGTAAATTAGTAATCGTTTGAGCCACATCTTCAAAATAAGGGGCTTTTCGAACTCGCTGATTAGTGATGCCAGTCAGCGTTTGAATTTGTGCCGGTATATTTTGATCTGGGTTAATATCTGTCGAAAAATGGGTCACGATCTTACCATCTTCGATTAACACACATCCGAACTGAATGATCCGATCAGTTTTTGGATCAGTTCCTGTTGTCTCAATATCAACGACTGCATAATTTTTCTTCACACGTATCCCTCCTTCCTTGAAATCGTGCACTATTCTTATAAAATCTCAAAAAATGACCTTACTGTCGGAGCCTCTCATCTACCAATTTTTAAAAGAACTGGGGATAAAGTTCGTCGCCAACAACTAAAGCCTTCCTCACGCATTATATCTGAATAGTACCACTTTCTACAAGAAAGTTCTTTGGTTAAAACGATTCCAAAATAATTTAAACAAAAAAAGCCAGATGCTTTCGCATCTGGCATAAAAGTCTACTTAATTAAGCTTTGTTAACGTTTGTAGCTTGAGGTCCACGTTGGCCTTCTTCAACGTCGAAAGTCACTGCTTGACCTTCTTCTAAAGTTTTGAAGCCGTCGCCTTGGATTGCTGAGAAATGTACGAATACGTCATTTCCGTTTTCAGCAGTGATAAATCCGTAGCCTTTTTCTGAGTTGAACCATTTTACTGTACCTTGTTCCATGTTAAACATCCTCCTAGGATAAAAATTAGTTTGTAATTACTTGAATGGTGAAATAGGAAAGATGTTGTCTGAAACAAACTTGCCAATATTACCGTACAAAAACTACACTTAGAAGTATAACACATATAAAGCGATAACACTAGGTTATCGCTCAAAAAACTTTTTCTTAATGTATTTGAAATATTTAAACACTAATACCGTAAAATCGCCAATAAGCTTTTCTCATCCGGTGCATCTTTTTGGTCTAGAACAAAGACCTGCCCACCATTTTTGATAACATTATCAGCAATTTCATTGAGTACTTGACGACGATCATATTCTACATCTGGATCTTCCCCAAAACCGTCTACAAGATTTGAAGTTGCGATAAACAAATGAGAAATCTTACCTTCTTTTGCCGCTGGAACGATATCAACCAATTGATCAACAAACTTCCGGTTAATCAATTTTTGATATGTTTGTGTTTCAATATCCGCAAGCTGATCAGAAAGTTTTTCTGATTCTTGTTTAATTTCATTGATATTCGCTTGAGCTGGCGATCCATTGATCGCTGCCTTGTCTGAATAATATGGATTCTTCGCAATCTTTTTAAATTGTGTTTGATTCTCCGGAAGGGCAAAAAGATATAACGGTAACTGATCCGGATTATCTAACTCTTTTATGAAATTATCGACGGCCTGATAATAATTGACCCAGTCAATTTCAACTTCTTCATCCTTTGCATTTACACCATGGTAACTCCCGACTTCTCCTCCACGAGCTGAGACGTTTAAATCTCCGCCAGTCAGTTCATCGCCTAAAGCAGTCACAATATCCATCGGTGCATCATCTGGAAGTTCGACCATCTTCACTTCTTTATTGCGAACAAAATAAAGTTTCATGGAATCTCTATTTAGAGTCATTAAATAATATGCATAGTTGAATTGAGCATTTTTTATGATTGCCAATAAATAAGGCAACTCACTTACATAATATTGATCATCAACAGAAATATTTAATCGATGAATGTATGTTTCATCTGTGGTTAAAATCACCGCAACACTTTTTGTTCCGCTGCGCCAGAAATCTCCATCTGCAAGTAGTTGATCGATTTTTTCTTGGAATGGTTCAAAGCTGTGATCAGTGTATTTTTTCTCGAAACGTTTTTTCGCTTCTTTAGCAAAGTTTTTAAACATGATTTGATCTTTCTCAACATCTTGATGCGCATGATGAGTGTTTAACATAAATGTGATAAACGGACCTGTTGCTTCTTCTGAAGTCAATTCAGTTAGTAACTTTTTACTGATATTTGCCATAAATGTACCCTCCTATTTAAATCTTCCAATCCAAGTGTACCATAGCTGCTAAATTCCTTAAAACGAAACGCAACCCTTGCATTATGAAATTATTCGAAAAATTTCACTGGAATTTGCATAAGTTTTTTCTAATACATTTCTTAGTGATTAACAAACAGCTATTCATGATTTCGTTGAGCATTTGCTATATCATAAAAATATACCAATTATCCCGAATTGGTTTTTTCATACTTACTCCTACCAAGAGTAAATAACAACCTTCATTTCCACCATAGTGACGGCTATGGTGGTTTTTTTATGTTTCAGTTGCGTTTCGCACTTATTTTGAAAAATATTTGTGTGCGTTTACAAGTTTTGCTAAACTGGAATTAGTAAAATAAAGGAGTATGTCATGAAAACTGCTGAAGAAATGTATCAATTTTGTCAAAATACGGGGTTTTTCTCAGGTTCTGATCGTCAATGGAGCATGAAACTTTTTTCAGTATTAGAAAAACATCTAAGCGCAGATGAAGAGATTCTGGTTTGCTTTATCGGTCTACATAATCGAACTTCCGCTACTAAAAACGAAGGATTTTATGCTTATGCCTTAACTAATCAACGTTTTATCATGGGTCAAAAGAAAATGATCGGCGATGATTTTAAAATGATTCCTTTAGCAAATATGCACGAGCTTCGCCTGACCAAGGAGACAAGCCTAGATCTATTGGAAATTACTTCTTTGGAAGGAACACTCAAGATTGTTTTAACCGAAGATGAAGCTCCAACCATTTTGGCAAAGTTGAAAGAATCGATTCAGCAAGCGACTAAAAAGAGTACTGACGAAGATCAGTTAAGTAAAGCTGAACAGCTCCTAAAAATGAAAGAACTCTTAGATCAAGGGTTATTGACCAAAGAAGAATTTACTAAAATAAAAGAAGATATCCTTGAATAAAAAAATTGTCCAAGAGCAGAACTCTTGGACAATTTTTATTGGATGGCGGCCTGACCTGTTTCACGTGTACGAATTCGGATTACCTCTTCAATCGGATAAACAAAAATTTTTCCTGTTCCACATTCCTCCGACTGACAGGTTTCTAAAATCAAATCGATCACTCGTTCCACATCTTCATCCGCTAAAATAAAACTCACTGATACCTTAGGCAACAATGTAGTGATGATTTCTTGTCCTCGAACATAGCTTTTCTGCCCCTTTTGTAACCCACATCCTAACACTTGGCTGACCGTCATACCATTTACTTCGATTTCCTGATCAATAACTGCTTTGATTTCTTCCAATTTTTCTTGTCTGATAATTGCTTCAACTTTTTTCATAGCTTCCCCCTCTTTACTAATCTTAAGAATCCATACCCATAAATGTTGGATAAGCATTTTCATCATGCTCGATCTGATCCAATCCCAACGCCTCTTCTTGCTGTGACACTCGAATTGGCATGAAGACTCTGATTAACGAAATAATCAGGTAACTAGCTACGCCTGCAAAAACTAACGTAAAAAGGACACTTTCGATTTGCGCAATAAATAAGTGAGTTTCTCCATAAATGAGTCCAGTTCTCCCACCAATTGAAGGGTCTGCAAATATTCCTGTAACGATTCCGCCAAAAATCCCACCGACCCCATGACAGCCAAATGCATCTAAAGCATCATCAAAACCTAGTTTCTGTTTAATAACTGAAATAAAGAAATAGCAAAATGGACTTACTAGTGCCCCGATCAGTAAGCTCGACCAAATCGATACAAACCCGGCACCCGGTGTAATAGCGACTAGACCAACCACAGCCCCAGTACAAGCGCCTACCACAGTTGGCTTACCATTTAAAATTTTCTCAATCAGCATCCAAGATAGCATCGCACAAGCTGCTGCTGTATTAGTGGTAATCATTGCATGAATCGCCAAACTGTCGGCTGCCAAGGCTGATCCTCCATTGAATCCAAACCACCCAAACCACAATAACCCTGTTCCCAAAACAACAAAGGGTACATTATGCGGGCGATAATCACCAAGATGATATTCACGGCGGCGACCTAACACGATTGCTAAAACTAAACCAGAAATCCCAGAGCTAATATGCACGACATTTCCCCCAGCAAAATCAACCGAACCGATTTTATCGAGGAAACCTCCGCCCCAAACCATATGCGCCATAGGGAAGTAAACCACAACTAACCAAATCGCAATAAATAAGAAAATTGCAGAAAAGCGCATTCGACCGGCAACTGATCCTGTTAAAATTGCTGTTGTGATTAAAGCGAACATCATTTGGAAGAATGCAAACAGTCCTTCTGGAATACCATCTCCTTTTGACATAGAGACTCCATTAAAAAAGACTTTGTCCAGATTACCAATAAAATCTCCGCCGCCGCTGAATGATAACGAGTAACCAATAATCACCCAAATCAAGGAAGCTAATCCCATTGTACAAATTACCATCATCATCGTGTTCAGAATATTTTTCCGTCGTTCCAATCCACCGTAGAAAAAAGCCAAAGCGGGGGTCATGAGAAAAACTAGTCCAGAACAAATCAAAATAAATGCAATATTTGCTGCCATCGAATCACTCCATTCTTTTTATGTTAAATATTCTAACATCATTTCCAGATAAAAAAAGAGTTTTATCTCTTTTTCTTCATATTTTTCTAATTTAATGACTTTTCATGTCAGAAAAGTTTACATAAAGAAAGAGCAGGATGGCCATCCTGCTCTTATAATCCATGATATTCTTTATAGACAGCTTGTTTTTTCAGTCCATGACGCTTTGCTACTGATTTGATCGCTTCTTTCGTCAAAGTACCTTCTGAAATCAACTCTTCGACTTGTTCTTTTAGCGTACCTTCAAAAACTTCCTCTTCAGCTATCTCCACTGCTCCTGAAATTAGCAAGCAACATTCGCCCTTCAGGGAGTGCTCGGACAAGTATTCAATCAACTCTTCTGCCGTTCCTCGTAAATATTCCTCGTAAAGCTTAGTCAACTCACGACAGATCACCACTTCGCGGTTACCGAAAACTTCTAAAACATTCTTTAATGTCTCTTTGACTCGATGGGGAGACTCATAAAAAATCAACGTCGCCATCTGTTTTTTCAAATCTTCCAGCTCTTTTTTCTGAGAGCTTCTTTTTCGCTGCAGAAAACCATAAAAATAAAATGGTTGCGGCAGTAATCCTGATGCAATCAAAGCGGTCATCCCTGCGGTTGCACCTGGCAAAGCAACGACAGGAATATCTCTTTCAATACAGGCAACTACTAATTCATGCCCCGGATCACTAATAGAAGGCATGCCTGCATCACTTACTTGAGCAATTGATTTTCCACTTTCTAAAAAAGCTAGCAGTTCTGGGATACGTTCATTATAGTTGTGCTCGTGCAAACTTTTTTGCGATACTTTTACTTCAAAATGATTCAATAATTTTTGGGTATTACGCGTATCCTCACTAGCAATCAAATCGACTTCTTGCAACGTCTTTATTCCTCGAAAGGTCATGTCCTCCAAATTGCCAATAGGTGTCGGAACTAAGTATAACGTCCCGACTTTTTTCGCAAAACTTCGTTGAATCCTCACAGTCATTCTCCTAACTCATTTTAAGGTATTTATTTTCTTATCAAAAATTTCATACTAGCAGCCTAATTATGCTCTTGTACCTTGCAACAAAAAAAGCGGGTGTGACCATAAGCAGCGTCATACCCACTAATACTGAATAAAGCATTCTGAAAGCAACCACTTCAGAAGCAATCTTCAACTTATTTTTGTTTACTTTCACGATAGATGACATCTAAACAAAAGGCACAAGGCTCATCCTGTTCACGTCTTGAGCCATAAAGTAAATTACAGACATGAAAGCCATCTTCATAAATTTTTTCAAGATTCAAACGCGATTCTGACAATTCTTGCCGTTCATCTAAAACAGGAGATTTCTTTTCATCAATCTCACGAATTCGTTCTCGCAAACGCTCGTTTTCCATTTCTAATGTGGCATTCTTCTCAACGAGCTCAAGAAGAGTCTCCTTCATCGAAACTAAATCTTCAAGATTTTTATTCATATCCTGCTCTAATTGATTCAAGCCATCGTACAAAGACCGTCGATCCATCATGATAAATCACCTGCTTCAACAAGTTCTTGATAATCAAAATCTACCGTAGCGTCACGACCGAATAACCGAACTTTTACTACCTTACTCAGTAGATTTAAACCGATCACCTTGCCGCGTCCTTCAGGTGTATTAATCTCTTTTCCATAGTCAGGCATTTCTTTCTTCGCTGCTTCGTATTCGCCATTCTCATATTTCAAACAGCACATCAAACGACCGCAGAGTCCAGAAATCTTCGTTGGATTCAGCGACAGCCCTTGATCCTTGGCCATTTTAATCGAAACAGGGATAAAATCACCTAAAAAAGTCGAACAGCATAATGGTCGGCCACATGGACCAATCCCTCCAAGAATTTTTGCTTCGTCGCGAACACCGATTTGCCGCAGCTCAATCCGAGTGCGAAAAACCGCTGCTAAATCCTTGACCAATTCGCGGAAATCAATTCGTCCATCAGCGGTAAAATAGAAAATCATTTTGCTTCGATCAAAAGTATACTCTACCTGAATCAGCTTCATCTCTAATTCATGGGCACGAATCTTTTCTTTCGCTATCTTAAAAGCCGATTCCGCATCCGCCTCATTTTGTGCTACTTTTTTTAATTCTTTATCCGACGCCTTATGCATTATCATTTTTAAATCATCAGATAAATCCTTTTTCGCTATTTCAATTTTTGGAATTGCCACTGTCGCAATCTGGTGCGCCTGCTGCGACTCGACCAAGACTTTATCATTATAAAAATATTCGTTTTTTCCTGGCGCATAATAATAGATATGACCTGCGTCACGAAAACGAACACCCACAACTTCAACCATGGTTCTCCCTACTCTCTTAAATAACGCTAAGCAAAGATAATGCGCAACGTTATTTGTTCTGCGATATTTTGAAATGATACGTTCGCTTCTAATTTCTGACTGGCAGACAAAACTTCTTCCAACAGGTAATTGTACGTCTCTAGGTCCGTTTGATTTTGTTTCATCACTTGATTACGTTTCTCTTTAACAAAATACGCTAACATTTCAAAGGCAAATTGCTGCTGCGTTTTCTCCTTAAATGTCTTGACCACTTTTTTTTGAACGTAAATAAAAGCTTGCGGATCATTTTTTTCGAGATAATTAAACCATTGAATAACAGCATCTCTAGCTTCATTAAACCATTCATCTTTTGAGATTTCAACAGCTTTTCCATAACTATTTGTTAAATTTGCTAATAGTTTCGCGGTTTTTGCAGGGATTTGTTCTGATTCTAAACGGGACTGCAGGCGTTCTGTGGACAACACTTGAAAATGAATGATCTGGCAACGCGAGCGAATTGTTGGCAATATTTTCCCTAGCGATTGAGTTTCTAAAATGATCATGAAATTGGCAGGCGGTTCTTCTAAAAATTTCAATAAACTGTTAGCAGAATTTAAATTCATTTTTTCAGATTGGTGAATGATAACGACTTTCTTCGCAGATTCGAAGCCGCTCTTTGCTAATTCGCTTTGCAGAGCACGGATCTGATCAACCTTGATAGACTGGCCATCAGGTTCAATCTCAACAACATCGGGATGATCTTTACTAGTTATTCGCAGACAATTGTTGCATTTTTCGCAAGGCATTTCTTCTTGTAAATCTAAGCAAAACAAATGTTTGACAAACCATAGTGCCAATTCTGCTTTACCTGTCCCTTGATCGCCTTCAAAAAGATAAGCATGGGCCAAACGCCCATGCTCAAAACTATTTTGTAATTGACGAAAAACGATGGGTTGAATTGTTTGCAATTTTTGTACTTCTTCCATTCTAATACTGGTGGAAGCCTTCGACTGGCAAGACGAATACCGTCGCACCGCCGACTTCAACTTCAACAGGATAAGGGACTTGTCCGTCTAATGAAATATCTAATGTCACTGGTGTTGTGACGTATTGCGTACGAGCCTGACATGTTTCTTTAATCAGGGCCAAGGCATCTTCCACTCGGTCATCTTCAATCCCGATAATAAATGTGCTATTGCCGGCCTTCAAGAAGCCGCCAGTAGAAGATAATTTCGTTGCTCGAATGTTGGCATCGATAAATTCATTGGCTAAACGGTTGGAATCTTTGTCTTGAACAATCGCTAAAATAAGTTTCATAGTTTACACCTCTCATGATTGGAAATAGTTTGGACAACGCGTCAACAGTTCGTAAAAGCACTCTCTTACGACTTCATCTAAACGTTTCCTAGCATCGATTTTTATGATCCGATCTGGATTTGCTTCCGCTAATTTTAAGTAGGCGTGTCGGACCCTCTGATGAAATTGTAACCCTTCTGAGTCCAAACGGTCAATTTGATTGGTTCGGTTCTTCATAATTCGTTGCAAACCAGTATCTGAATCAACATCCAAATATAAGGTGATATCAGGAGTCGTTCCCTCAATCGCAAACTCATTGATTTTGGCAACTTCTTCCATCCCAATTCCTCTGCCAGCCCCTTGATAGGCTAGGGAGCTATCGACAAAGCGATCACATAAAACAATTTTATCCGCCTCTAATGCCGGCCACACTTTCTCGATCAAATGCTGACGGCGTGCTGCTGCATAGAGTAACGCTTCTGTTCGATCATCCATTCGATCATTACTTGGGTCAAGAATCACGTGACGAATTTTTTCAGCGATCGGGATGCCTCCAGGTTCTCTTGTCTTGACGATTGACCGTTTCGCCGTTAATTGTAGTTTTGGATAAAGCTCATTCAGCACGCTAGTTTTACCCGCGCCGTCTGGTCCTTCAATCGTAATAAATAATCCGTTCACTTTTTTATCCCCCAAATAAATTTGATCTTCTATTCTCTCTTAAAAAAAACACCGCGAAATCCTTATAATTCACGGCGTCCTTCCACTGCTTTTAACAAGGTGATTTCATCAGCATATTCGATGTCACTTCCGACTGATAACCCATGCGCTAGACGAGTAACCTTTATTCCAGCCGGCTTAATCAGACGTGATAGGTACATCGCGGTAGCTTCGCCTTCTGTCGTAGCATTTGTTGCAATGATTACTTCCTTAATTTCATCATCATGCAACCGTTTGATCAGCGGTGCAATATTGATATCCTCCGGACCTGTCCCTTCCATCGGCGATAAAACACCATGAAGCACATGATAAAGACCATGATACTCACGAACTTTTTCCATTGACATCACATCTTTTGGCTCTTCAACAACAAGAATTGTACTGCGATCCCGAGTCGTATCAGAACAAATCTCACAGGGATCTTCCTCCGTGATATTTCCACAAACACTGCAAAAACGCAAATCTCGTTTAACACTGATCAACGATCGGGCAAACTCATTGACTGACTCATCTTTCATGTCAATTGTAAAAAAGGCTAGACGAGTAGCAGTTTTCTGTCCGATTCCCGGCAGCTTCATATAGCTTTCAATCAACTTCGCAATTGGTTCTGGATATTGCATTCCGTCCTTCCTCTCTTCCAGAAAGGCTTAATGAATTCTTTCATCTTTAAACAAATAAGAATAAACTATTTTTTCTTATTACCAATAAAACCAATTCGTTAAGCCGGACATGGATAAAACCATTAGCATAAAACTCTGGACCTGTAAAAATCGGTACCTAATCTAACTAAGAACAAAGTCGCTTACATTCCCGGAAGTCCCTTTGTATATTTGCCCATTGTTTGATCTGTTTCTTTCGTAATCTTCGTAATTGCATCATTGACCGCTAAAACAATCATGTCTTGCAGCATTTCAGGATCTTCTGGATCAATCAATTCAGGATTAATATTCATTGACTTCATATTTTTATCACCAGTGAATGTAACTGTTACTAAATCGTTAGTTGAACTTCCGAGAAACTCCTTGGCATTTAACTCATCTTGAGCCTTTACCATTTCTTTTTGCATTTTCTGCATTTGTTTCATCATGCCTTGCATATTTCCCATTCCGCGCATCATTTTATCTATTCGCTCCTTTAATCATCTTTAATTGTCACGAGGTCACCAAACAGACTTTTCGCTTGTTCAACAACTTCATTGGTTTCTTCTGGTATCAAACTGATTTCATCATCTGTATCATTTGCCTCAGCTGCCACCGGACGGTCATGGTGCTGACTCACAAAAGCTTGTCGCAATCGTGGCCAACTTTCACGAGTAATGAAAACAAAATCTGGCGTATAATCCTTGATCATCATACTCAAACTGTTTTGCATATTCAAGCGTAACTCATCATTACCGTCTGCTCGTTGACAAACAATCTCATAATCAAACGCAATCAATAGTAACTCTGGACCTGCTGCCATTGGTTCACTGGCTTTTAACATCGCCCGTTGAGTAACAGGCAAAGCCATCAGCAAATCTTCCCAAACATTTTTCACATTTATTAAATGATCCTTAGTCGCTTCACTCAGTACTTGATAAACCCGCTCAGTAGGTACGCGATAGCTACTGGTAGTTTTCTTTGGTGCCGCTTTGCGCTCTTCTTTTTCTACTGTTGGATTATTTTTCAACTGCTGCAGCTCATTCTGTAATTGTTGCAGCTGACTTTTCAACGCTGTTAATTCCGCTGGATCAGTTGGATGTGACATAGCTGGCACATCTGAACTAATCTGCTGTTTCTCTGAAACAGTAGATACTGTTTGAGGTGTTGCCAACTTCACTGTTGCAACTTCCAGATAAACATTTGCATGATTGGTAAAACGAATCTCATTTTGTGTCTCACTTAAAATCTTGATCATACTATAAAGTCGCTCTGAAGCTGTCTTTTCAGCTAACTGCTTGAAAGTATCCGTCAAATATGCCGCTCGATTTTCCAATAATTTTGGTGCTTGTTGATAAATCAGCAAATCACGACAATACAATAGTAAATCTTCGGTTAAGCGTCGGGCTTCTTTTCCCTCTGACAGAATATTCTCTAAAATCTCTAATGCTCCGCTGACATCTTGTCTCAAACAAGATCCGATGAAGTCGTCCATCATTTCAGTAGTTAAGCTGCCCGTTACCGCCAAAGCATCCTCTAAAGTAATTGTTTCATTACTAAAAGAAATTGCTTGATCCAGAATACTCAGTGCGTCTCTCATACCGCCTTCAGCAGCACGTGCAATTACAGATAGGGCTTGCTCTTCATAGGGTTGATTACTCTGTTCAAGGATATAAGCCATCCGACCAATAATTGCTTGTACGTCGATTCTTTTAAAATCGAATCGTTGTGTCCGCGAGATGATCGTTGCTGGAATTTTGTGAGGCTCGGTTGTCGCTAAAACGAAGATCACGTGCTCTTTAGGTTCCTCCAACGTTTTTAATAATGCGTTGAACGCACCCGTAGAAAGCATATGAACTTCATCAATGATGTAAACCTTATATTTTGCCGCAGTTGGGGCGTAATTGGCGCGGTCCCGGATAAAACGGATTTCTTCCACACCATTATTGCTTGCAGCATCGATTTCGATCACGTCTTCTTGACGACCTTCAGTAATCGAACGGCACATTTCACATTCATTGCAGGGCTCCCCATCAACACTGTTAGGACAATTGATGGCTTTGGCAAAAATTTTCGCTGCACTAGTCTTCCCTGTTCCGCGGGGACCGGTAAACAAATAGGCGTGGGAAGTTTTCTGTTGTTGGATCGCATTTTTCAACGTCTTCGTGATCGCTTCTTGTCCGACTAGGTCATCAAAACGTTGCGACCGCCAAACGCGATAAAGTGCTTGATACGCCATAATTCTCCTCTTTTCTTTCAAAATCACTGCTTTTTATTATACGTGATTTCACACAAAAAAACTATAGAAACCGATTATCCAATGGAATTGTTTAATGTCTTTTAATTTGTTCAACCGCATCCTTTCTATTTCAAAAAAGCCCTGTGGTATAATGGAAAAAACGTTTTTATGGAGGGTTATTCATGGGACTATTTAAAGCAGCAACGAGCAGTATTGGCGGCGGATTAGCAGATCAATGGCTAGAAATCATTGAACCTGCCGACATGGGACAGACCACAGTGATGTCAAAAGGTGTGGCTGTTCGAAAAGATGACAAACGCGGCAGCAATAAAAAAGGCACCCGCGATGTGATTACAGATGGATCAGTCATTCATGTATATCCAAACATGATGATGCTCCTTGTCGATGGTGGAAAAATCATTGATTATACAGCTGAAGAAGGCTACTACACAGTAGAAAACAACTCTGCGCCTTCCATGTTCAATGGATCACTGAAAGAGGCGGTAGCTGAAACCTTCAGCCGCTTCAAGTTTGGCGGTGCGACACCTCAGAAACAACAAGTTTTCTATATTAATCTACAAGAGATCAAGGGAATCAAATTTGGTACCAGTACACCATTAAATTACTTTGATAATTTTTATAATGCAGAGCTATTTCTACGAGCTCATGGAACTTATTCCATCAAAGTGACTGATCCGATCCTATTTTTCGCTAATGCCATTCCTCGAAATATGGATCAGGTTGATATCAGTGACATAAATGAACAATACCTGCAAGAGTTTTTAACTGGTCTACAAGCATCGATCAATCAAATGTCTGCTGATGGCCAACGGATTTCTTATGTACCATCAAAAAGTATGGAATTAAGCAAATATTTATCTAACGTACTAGATGACAGCTGGAAAGAATTACGTGGCATGGAAATCGTTTCGGTTGCCGTGGCCAGCATCTCTTATACGGATGACTCTACTAAGTTGATCAATATGCGAAATGAAGGAGCTATGCTAGGTGATCCAAATGTACGTGAAGGTTATGTACAAGGTTCAGTTGCACGCGGTATGGAAGCTGCTGGTAAAAATGATGCAGGGGCCGCCACTGGTTTCTTCGGTATGGGCATGGGGATGAATGCAAATGGTGACTTCCTTAATCAGGCGTCCCAAGGAAACAATCAACAAATCCAGCAGAACCAACAAGCTCAGCAAAAATCTTCTGGCGATCAATGGACATGTCCAAAATGCGGAGAAGAAAATACTGGTAAATTCTGCAGCAACTGCGGGGAACCAAAGCCCGCTCCGGCTGCCACCGCAAAAATACAAATGAAATGCAGTGAGTGCGGAGAAGTTGTCGATTTAAGCAATGGTGTACCAAAATTCTGTCCACATTGCGGCAAGCCCTTTAAAGCTGTGCCGTTAGACTAAACTATCAGTTGCACCACATTGAGCAGGGTTTATAGTGTACGGTGCGTCAGCTGTGTACGTGTTGAGATACAAATTTGTTTTTCTTTTTTTAAATGAACCCATTATTTTGAAATAGGAGGTCTGCAAATGGCAGATGTATTAACACATCATTGCCCCAACTGCGGCGGTCCGTTGACTTTTAATCCAAGTGATCAAAAATTTCACTGTGATTATTGTTTAAGTATTTTTACTGTGGAAGACATCGAAAAATTTGAGACCAAAAATCCTGAATCTGTTTCAGAAACACAGTCTGAAATGCTCAACACTGATGAAACGACCAGCGATGTGGATTTATTTCTCTGTCCCAGTTGCGGTGCTCAAATTGTTACTGATCACACTACCGCCGCCACTTATTGTTACTTTTGTCATAACCCTGTTGTCTTATCGGAACGTTTGACCGGGGCGTTTCTGCCAAATAAAGTTTTACCTTTTAAAATTGATCGTAAAGCGGCAATCGCCGACTTTTTGACATGGACACAGAAGAAACACTTCATACCAAAGGACTTTTTTAGCGAACAGCAGATTGAAAAAATGACGGGTGTCTATTTTCCTTATTGGGTGGTAGATGCAGAAACGTCAGGAAATTTGACTGGCAAAGGAACTTCCCTGCGAGTCTGGATCGTCGGTGAAATTGAATACACTGAAACGAAGGTTTATCAGATTTTCCGCAAGGGAAAAGCAAAAATTAATCATCTGACTAAAAATGCCTTAAAGAAAAACTTGCAGCAAAAAATGGTTGAAGGTGTCCAACCTTTTCCGATTAATCAAGCAGTAGACTTTCACACAGAATACCTGTCAGGATTCCAAGCAGAAAAGCGCGATATTGAAATTAAGGAGCTTGCTGAACAAATCGATCATGAGCTGACTGAATATACGGAGGACCTACTGCGTGATACAGTTTCTGGTTACACAACATTTACACCAAGTAATCAATCTGTTGATGTTGAAAAGCAAGATAATCATTATATGCTGTTGCCAGTTTGGTTAGTAACTTATCAAGATGCATCGAATAGAACGTATTATTATGCCATGAATGGACAGACGGGCAAAGTAAGCGGTGTGTTGCCAATTAGTAACAAGCGTTTAGGTTTGTTCTCTGGTGGAATATTCGCGACAGTTCTGGCCATCGCTATGATTGTGGGGTATTTTCTATGAAGAAATTTCTTTTACTTTTAGGTTTTCTTGCACTGTTCAGTCCATTGAAAGTTCTTGCAGCCTCAGATACGGTGGACGACCAAGCAAACCTGTTATCTTCAGAAGAAAGAACAGATTTGTCAAAACAGGCCGATGCCATCAATAAAGAAATCAAAGGTGAAGTCTTTATCGTGACGACTGACAGTAACACAGAAAAACCTCGAAAATTTGCCAACGAGCAATTAATGTCTCGGGTCGGAAAGAACAACAATGGTGCGCTTCTTTTATTAGATATGAATCAGCGGAAAATTTATCTTTCAACTTCTGGAAACATGATTGACTATGTTACTGATAAACGAAGAGATAAACTTCTGGACGATGTAACTGCTGCAATGAAAGACGGAAATTATTACCAAGCCACTCTTAATTATTTAACCAACGCTAAAGAATTTGTTGATGCAGGAGTTCCTGGAGGATCTTATCGAAAAGATGAAAAAACCGGAAAGATTACCTACTATAAATCAATCACCCCTGTTGAAATGGCAATCAGTTTAGTCGCTGCACTGGCAGCAGCTGTTGGGTTCTTTTTGTTCGTACGTTTGCGCTATCAATTAAAAACTGGAAACTATCATTACCCCTATCGTCAAAATGCTCAATTGGATTTAACTGAGCGGCAAGATCAATTGATCAATTCTTTTGTCACAACTCGCCGAATCCCCAAACCCTCCAATAACAACAGTGGCGGTGGTGGCGGAAGTACTACAAATTCAAGCGGTGGTGGTACTTTTGGCGGTGGCGGACGCAGTTTTTAAACAAATAAAATAAAAAATGTTATCATCACATACCAGAGTCTTTCAAAATTAATGAAAAACTCTGGTGTTTTCTTGTATTTTCTTGAATTCACCCTATGATTTTGCTAAACTTTTATGGTTAATAGAAGTAAAGGAGCCTATCAATGAATAAAAAGAAAAGATTCCCCCTTGTTTTGGTTGTCCTAGTACTTTTTTTCCAAAGCCTCATAGGAATCACCGCTCAAGCGGCAGACGATTTTTCTGTCAATGCAAACGCGGGATATGCCATTGACGCTGACTCAGGAAAAGTTTTCTTTAACCAGGATGGCGACACACCCAAAGGCATTGCTTCCATCACTAAAACGGTAACGGCATATCTCGTTTTAGATGCAATTAAACAGCAGAAGATTACTTGGGAGCAAGAGGTACCGATTTCAGAGTACGCAGAAAAATTGAGTACTGTTCCTGATTTGTCGAATGTCACATTAGTTCGTGGACAAAAATACACGGTCAAGGATCTTTTCGAGGCCATGATTGTCCAATCAGCGAATGCTTGTGCGGTTGCTTTAGCCGAATTAATTGCCGGCAATGAACATACTTTCGTCAATCAAATGCGGGAACAGCTCGACAAATGGGATATCAAAGACGCGACAATCATCAATGCTTCTGGTTTAAGCAATGTTTATCTAAAGGATCATATGTATCCGGGTACACAGGAAAATGACGAAAACTTGATGTCTGCCCGCGATGTAGCGATTATTGCTCAGCACTTGATCAAAGATTTCCCTGAAGTTTTAGAAACAGCAAAAATCAAAGAAAAAACGTTCGCACCTAATTCATCCCAACCAGATGAAATGAAAAATTGGAATGTCATGCTGTTTGATGGACCAAATTATAAAGAAGGCGTCGACGGTTTGAAAACTGGAACCACTGATCTAGCTGGTGCCTGTTTTGTCGGAACGATCCAAAAGGATGGTCGTCGTGTCATTACTGTGATTTTAAATGCTCTAGACCAGCCAAATAACGAAAATGCTCGATTTACAGAAACAGGTAAGTTGATGGATTATTGCTTGAACAATTGGAGTCAACAGGATGTAACAGTTGCTGGGCAAACCCCGACGGATAAAAAGGAATTGAAAGTCACAGAAGGCAAAGAAAAAACGGTTGCTCTAGCTATGGAAAAACCGGTCAAACTTTGGATACGAAGTGACATGGATCCAAATGATTTAACGATCAAAACAACCTTGGATCAGTCTTTACTGGACGATAATGCGATCATTGCCCCAGTTCATAAAAATGAAAAAATCGGTGTTGTCAGTGTCTCGCTGACTCAAGATACTCTAGGTTACGTTCAGAAAAATGAAGGAGCAACTGCAGATCTTGTAACAAAAAATGAAGTTCAAAAGGCTAGCACTTTCGAATTGATTTGGCAAAAAATCACCGGATTATTTTCATAAAAAAAACCTTCGATTTGAGTCGAAAGCTTCAGACTATAGACGGTGTCCAAAAAAAAATGGACACCGTCTATAGTTTTTTCTATTATTATTTGGCTTTGAAAGGAAAATATAATTCTACTTCTCCCTCTGCAAAATGTGGCAAATAATGCTCATGGATCGCGCCAGCAAGCTCTACATTTTCTAAAGGGAAAATTTCTCCCAACATCAGGTTGGTCGCTTCTTCAATCTTTTCTGCGCTAGCTTTGACTGTCAAGTAGCTCATTGGCGGTAACTCCCATCGTACCCAACCTTCTGGTGCTTCTGCCTCTTCTGGTACCTGTACCCCTGCTAGGTAGCGTCCCTCTTTTTGCCACGGTGCTAGCCAATTTTCACTATCGCTCATCAATCCCCATAAATGCAAATCTTTCATTTCTTGACTAGCCAAAAGTCCAACTATCTCTTCAAAGTGACTGTTCATCTGTTCCCATAATAACGGAACCCATGATGGTCCTTCTTCTGCCAAACCGTTTCCTTCTTTACCAACTACAAATAGTGTCGGCATATCCACACGATTGACTCCTTTGATGTTCATCTACATCCCTCCTCCTCATAATTTTACTAATCTTCTGAATGAATACCAACTAATAGTTCTTACCTGCGTATTTGACCTTTTATTTGATATACTTACAAGGAGCTAGGCACGGTTCCTGTTGAAGCGTTTGTCGAAACGATAAGCAGCTTGCAATTTGGAATAATTTTTAATGAGAAAGGTGTGTTGGGATGGACATACAACGAGATTTAATTGCTTTAGCACTCTATTTTATCGTACTGATTGTTTTGTTGGTTCGTTTTAAACAAAAGAAATTCAGTAATTTTTTATTATGGTCTATTATTTTTCTAGTCTTATATTTTTGTACATTGGAAATTCAAAATAAAACATTCTATATTTTGATTCCGTTGTTTTTCTTTTTGTTGTTTTGCTATTTTTATTTTAAAGAAAAATGCCGTTTACGAAATGGTTGGCTGTTCAATCTTGCTTTAATTAGTTTTATGGGATATGTAGCACTTGTGTCTGCCACTGACGGTTCTTTGATCGGTGCGGGTATCTTAGGTATATTGGCAGTCTTGTTCTTGGTCACAATTTTATTTGGTTTATATGCAGCGATTATTTTTTTAATCGGCAACAGCTTTATTGTTTTGCGTCATGAATCACGCAGATTGCCAAATTTATTAACTCTAATTTTAGGACTTGCAATTATTGCATTAATTGTCTTACAGGTGATTGGGCCAAAAATCTTACCAAGCTGGTCAGTCATTCTATTATCAATTCCGACAACCATTGCACTTTATTTTTTCATTGTTTTTTGGAATTTCTTATCGATCTCCTTGCTTTATCAGCTTAACCAGCCAAAACTCAATCAGGATTACGTTATTGTACTAGGTGCTGGATTAATTGGCGGTGAAAGAGTCACGCCTTTGTTAGCAAAGCGAATTGATCGCGCGATTCAATTTTATCGTAAACAAAGTGAAGAAACGTTATCCCCACCGCAACTTTTGATGTCAGGTGGACAGGGGCCAGATGAAAAAATTCCCGAGGCTCAGGCAATGCGTGAATATGCCTTGGAGCAAGGTATTCCTGCCGAAGATATCCTGATGGAGGCTCAATCAACAAATACTCTTGAAAATATGCGATTCAGCAAAGAAATCATGGAGCGAGAAAAACCTTCTGGCTATCGCGCAATCTTTACTTCTAACAATTATCATATTTTCAGAGCCGGAATGTACGCTGAAGATGTTGGTTTAAAGATTGATGGAATCGGTTCAAAAACTGCGCGTTACTACTTGCCTAATGCTTTTCTTAGAGAATTTATCGCAGTAGCTTTAATGAATAAACGCATTCACCTAGTAGTCTGCGCGCTCATTGCATTAGGTTTTGCAGCTCTAGCAGTGATTAATTATTTTTTTGTTGGCTAGCAGATAAAAAGAGGAATGCCACGAATTTCGCTGGCATTCCTCTTTTTTATTCTGCTCGTAATGCGATTGCCGCATCCTTTTTCGCTGCCATTCTTGCTGGAATGTGTCCACCAATCATTGTTAATACTGTTGAAACAACGATTAAGATGATCCCATGGACAGGATTTAATTGCGCAACATTCTTTAGTTCAGTCATATTATACAAAATCGCATTGATTGGGAATGTTGCTAAGTAAGCAATAACCACGCCCAATGTACCTGAAGCGATACCTAAAATGCACGTTTCTGCATCAAATACACGAGTAATATCTTTTTTACGTGCTCCCAAGGCTTTTAGAACACCAATTTCTTTTGTACGTTCGATTACTGACGTATAAGTAATAATTCCGATCATAATCATACTAGTCACTAGTGAAATTCCGGCAAAGGCCACCAATACATAGGTGATCGCATCCATTAAGCCGCCAGTCAATTCAGTCATCGTTCCGGCTAAGTCTGTATAGATGATTTTATCTTCTTTCTTCTTCCCTTTGTTATAATCATCCAAATAGCTCAAGATTTTTTCTTTATCTTTGTAGTTGTTTGGATAGATCATGATACTACTTGGAATACTGTCACCGCCTAAGTAAGCCAGTGTACTCCCCTTTGTCGCATCATCTAATTTTTCGTTCGTCATAACATTGGTATCAGTGTCTCTTTGTGCTTTGACGATTTCTGAATTTTCATTGTCTTTAACAATTTTCGAGGTCAGCTCGTTACTGTAGGCGATCCCCGGTGCCAAGAGATTCATCGTTGAAGATTGTTTTACTCGCAAGATCCCAGATATCTTCAATGTATCGTTATTGGTATTATCGTACATTGCTTTGTAATCATTATTTGGAATAAAATTCCCAGTCGGGATTTTTGTGTAATACTCATTATTGTTGATCAGTTTAAATTCTGTACCGACTATTTTACTGAAATCAATTTTTTCACCATCTTTGACATCAAAACCTAGATTTTTTAATGAGTTGATATTTGTACTATTATTTGCATCCACAATCAACACGACATCTGTGTCGGCTTTTGGATAGGCACCGGATAATAGTTTGTAATTATCTTCTAAAAAGTTGCCAGAATTTTTATCTAACTGAGTTGGGAAAGATGATACGCCCATTCCTGTCATGGTGGACATCGCACTCATCATAGAAGGGCCACTATCTGGTGCTTCATTGGATAACTTAACAGGTTTGACTTCCCCTTCTACATCACGCAAAAGATTCATTCCAACTACACGAGTAAAACCAATATTATTACTTAATTTTGGATCAATATCATTGATGTAATCCACATAATCCTGATTGATTTTATTTGTGTGCTGCGCTTTATCTTCATCGCTAATCTTTGCAACGATGTTATTCTTATTATCCTTGCTTGCTCCGCTGGCTTTGTCCGAGCCTAATGCTTGATTTCGATTGGCAGTCTGATCTGTAGTTGTTTTTGAAATCGTAATGGGATACTTTGCCATCGTTTCCGCTTGAGTACTGTCAATTTGCTTCTGGAAGCCGCTTGATAAAGAAAGTACGATCCCGATACTGATGATCCCAATACTTGAAGCAAACGCCGTTAAGAATGTTCGTCCTTTTTTTGTTCGCAGGTTATTAAAAGAGAGCTTCAAGGCCGTCATAAATTTCATTTTTGTTCTTTTTAATTGAAATTGTTCGCCTTTTTCTCCTTCAATATGCGGATGTGAGTCATTCAATATTTGACCATCAGAAAATTCGATGATCCGATCTGCATATTTATTTGCCAGCTCTGGATTGTGCGTGACCATGATGACTAATTTTTCTTTCGACAATTCCTGAATCAGGTTCATGATCTGCACACTGGTCTCTGTATCCAATGCCCCTGTTGGTTCATCACAAAGTAAAATATCCGGGTCATTCGCCAGCGCTCGCGCAATCGCCACCCGCTGCATCTGTCCGCCAGATAACTGGTTTGGTTTCTTGTGCATGTGATCTGCTAACCCGACACGTCTCAGCGCGTCCTCAGCTCGTTGTTGTTTTTCTTCCTTTGAAACACCGCTCAATGTCATTCCAAGTTCAACATTGTCGATAATACCTAAGTGGCCGATCAAATTGTAGCTTTGAAAGACAAAACCGATTGAATTGTTGCGATAAGCATCCCAATCTGCATCTCTGAAGGTCTTCGTTGATTTACCATCGATGATCATATCACCGGAGTCATAGTTGTCCAGACCTCCGATTACATTCAACATTGTAGTCTTCCCAGAACCACTGGCACCGAGGATCGCGACAAACTCCTGTCGACGAAATGCAACAGATACACCGTCTAAAGCTTTTGTAGTCGTCTCTCCCACATGATAGTGTTTTTTTATATCTTTTAATTCTAACATTGCGTCACCCTTTTTCTCTTAGTTTACTTTGCCAAGATAGCATGGCATTATTAACTCAAAATGAACAAAAATTCATGTTAGGTTCACAGTAACTTGCTACTATTATTAAGTAAAAGGGAGGGCAACGCAAATGAATCGAATACTTATCGTGGAAGATGATGAAAATTTATCATTACTTTATCAATCAGCGCTAAAAAACGAACGCTTCGAAGTATTTCGTGCGATGAACGGTGTAGAAGCCTTGAAAATTTTAGAAACGCAATTTATTGATCTGATTATCAGCGATATTATGATGCCGGATATGGATGGCTACGAATTGGCCGATAGTCTGCGTCAAGCAGATTATGATCTTCCTATCCTATTTATTACTGCTAAGGATTCTTTTGAAGATAAAAAACGTGGATTTACAATTGGGATAGATGACTATATGGTGAAACCGATCGATGTAAATGAAATGCTCCTGCGTGTCGATGCCTTATTACGCCGAGCTCAGATCGTACACACAAAAGAATTGATCATTGGCAATACCCGGCTTGATCAGGAGACCTATCAGATCAAATCACCTTCTCTGACCGAGAATCTGCCGCAAAAGGAATTTTTACTTCTATATAAATTGCTCGCCTACCCAAATAAAATTTTTACCCGCCAGCAATTGATGGATGAAATCTGGGGGTTAGACTCGGATACCGACGAGCGTACAATCGATGTTCACATTAAACGTCTTCGTACTCGGTTAGAAAAAAATGCTGACTTTTCCATCGAGACAATTCGTGGATTGGGCTATAAGGCGGTCATCCACTCATGAAAAAGAAACTTTTTTCCCAACTGTGGATATACTTCGCTGCAATTACATTTTTGATGATGTTCGTCGTATTATCCGTCTTCGTCGGTCTGCTTTTTATGATTAATCATTACCAGCTATTAACACCGGAGAGAGAAGGACATCTTTTTCCTTTCTATTTCATCATTTTTTTAAGTCTAGTGATTGGAGCAGCACTTTCATTTTTTGTAGGTAAACGTATTTTGCAGCCAATCGGCAACCTAAGACAGGCTATGAGCAAAGTTTCAAAAGGCGATTTTACAGTTCAACTTGACGAACAGCAGCAAATGGAAGATGTTGAAGAGCTCTATCATGATTTCAATGTTATGGTAAAAGAGCTCAACAGTATTGAAACCTTAAGAAATGATTTTGTTTCCACGGTCTCTCATGAGTTCAAAACACCTATTGCTACGATTAAAGGCTATGTGCAGCTATTGCAAAATGATTCACTATCCAAGGAAGAAAGACAAAACTATTTGGAGCGTATGCTGGACGGTACTCAACAGCTGACACATCTGACTGATAATATTTTGAAATTGAGCAAACTTGAAAATCAAGGACTGGGATTGGATTTTCAAAATTTTCGACTAGATGAACAAATTCGTCAAGTGATCTTATTTCTCCAGCCAAAATGGGAACAGCTGAACTTGACACTTGACTTGGATCTGCCTCGTACGAATTACTTTGGGAATGAGGAATTTCTTTATCAAGTTTGGTTGAATTTAATGGATAATGCTATTAAATATAGTCAAAAAGACAGCAGTATCCATGTTCATTTAAGCAATGAAGAGGATGGACAAATTATTACCATCAGCGATGAGGGCATCGGTATGTCAAACGAAGTTGCCAGCCGTATTTTTGATAAATTCTATCAAAGTGATACAAGCAGAAAAACCAAAGGCAATGGTCTAGGTTTGGCTTTAGCTAAACAAATCGTTGAACTACACCATGGAACGATCAAAGTCAACAGTTCGCCAAATAAAGGCAGCAACTTTAAAATATATTTGCCAAATCGCTTAAAAACTTCATAATTATTTGACGTAAAAGGCAAATTAATTCATCAATAGTTAATATTTCTTTTGTAAGATATGAGTAACTTAAAGAAAGGGTGACTCATATGGTGAAGGAACAAAAAGTTACTAAATCCGTGTATTTTGTAGAAGAAACGCAAAATATCGAGGGTGCATATGTTGAAGTTAATACGCTTTTTGTCGCTGATAATCAAGAACAAGCAACCGAAGTCTATGAAAAACTACTCAAAGAACAGCCAAAAAAATCGTTTGGCCTTTTATTAAATGAATACATTATCAACGCAGATGGAGGATTTTTCCACAACCTGCTGCAATCGTGGAAAAATCTTCCTGCTGAGTTTTATAGAAAAATGCAGGTTCTGACCTATCGACCAATTGCTGAATATCAGAACTAGCATAAAAAAGAATAAAGAATAGTAAAAAGCGAAGGAGCAAGTCCTATCATAATCGATAGCATTTGCTCCTTCGCTTTTATTTTGTTGAATTTTTTTCAAAAAGACTATAAATCAGTCTGCTTTCTTAAATCATTGATAATAAAAATACAGCAACCAAACCCGTAATAACGGATATTGCCATCGAACGAGTTTTATAGGCAACTCCTGCAACTAAAAACATCGCAATGATCCGCACGTTACCGATCAAATCAAAATGATTTTCAGCAATGAATACGTCTTTGAATACCAAAGCGGCAAATAATGAGATTGGCACGTATTTCATCCAATCGCTGAACCATTGAGGGACCTGCCGCTGCGAAAAATACAGCATTGGAAAAAGCCGTGGTAAGTAGGAAGCACCAAAAAGACAAAGAATCAGCAACAGCAAAGAAGTATCACTCATGGTGGACCTCCCCACCGGTCAGATCATAATGATCTGGGCCGTCATTATTTGTATTGGCAGTCTTACGAATCCGTTCAATCAAATAGCCGATGAACGAAGCCAGTAATGTCGCTAAAATCAAACCAAAAGTATTTTTGAATACTAACATAAAAATGACCGCCAAGCCGCCAGATAATAAACCAGTAGCTAATAAAAGGCCGTTACTTAACTGCATCATGAACATAAAAATAAACATCGCTGTTAGAGCAAAATGAACCAGTTCAGTATCAACATGGATCACAGAACCGAAAATTGTGCCCAAAACAGTACTTGTTGTCCAAGAAGCCATTGAAAACCAATTCACGTATAAAGCCTTTTTCCGGTTCCATTCTGGATCGGTAGAATACTTCAAATAATTGACTGCATAATTTTCGTCATTCATCGACTGAGAAAACAGTGCAATGAATGGGCGTTTCTCTTTTTTGAAAAACTGTGACAAACTGGAACCTAATAGTGCATAACGCAGTTCCAAGAAAAAAACCATTAAGATTGTGGACACAAATGATGCATGAACACTTATCATCGAGACGACTAAAAATTGGGCGCCTCCAGAGAAAACAAGCATCGAAAGCAAGGCAGTTAATAAGATGTTAAATCCCGCTTTTTGCAACAACATGCCGCATGCTAAACCAACCGGAATGTAACTCAAACAAAGCGGCAATGCCGCATATGATGCCTCTAACCATGGTGTCCTTTTTTTTACAGGCATGGTGTGTTCTCAATTCCCTTCACGTTCACAGGATAAAAAGCATTTTCATTCTAACACATTCTTTAGAAAAAAGTAGCACTCAACAAGCTTCTTATTTCCTCAGTATTTTATCTATATTATTCGTAAAACACTTAATTACTTTCAATTTTTTCTTACATAAGAGACCGCTCTCGGCAATAAACCGAATTATAGTTAAAAAGATGGATGGATCATTTGCTTTGTACGATTAAAAAGAGGAAACTTTTAAAGTTTTCTTATGAAAACTTCATGTATGTTTACACCTTTTCCTATCCTTCAAAGCTTGAATTATTCTGAAATACAACTACTTTTTAGAAAATAGCCAGAAATCTAATTACCAGTTTCCTGAAAATATATGGTAATATAGTCAGCGAAAAGAGTTGAATAACAAATGGAAAATAGTTTTCATGAGAATCGCTCAGTAGGCTTATTGCTGACTTTTATCGGGGGAATGATCGATAGCTATACGTATATTCGCTACGAAGCCTTCGCTTCTGCTCAAACTGGAAATTTGATTTTGGCAATCATTCAAGCTTACGAACGTCAATGGAACATGGTTGGAAAAAAATTGCTTTCTACCCTGTTCTTTTTTATGGGCATACTTTTAGCAAAGTTCTTGATTGATTACTTTAAAAAGAAAGAGCTTCACTTTTGGCGATTGTTCTTGCTTTATTTTGAAGCCTTCATATTTTTTATTATCAGTCTGCGCTTTCTGCAACCGCATCCTGCAATTATCACGATCATAATCGCTTTTACCGCAGCTATTCAATGGGTGTCCTTTGATAAGATCAACGGCCTTGCTTACACAAACTTATTCACGACAGGCAACCTCAAGGGAGTAGCCACAAACCTTTATGATTATTTGAGTACAAAAGACCCTAGAGCAAAAACACGTTTCGTTCATTTTCTTTTAGTAGTCTTAGCGTTCATTGCCGGTGCGATTGTCTCCGTTTTTTCTTATCGTATGCTTAAAACCAATGCTGTCTTGATTATCGCAGGATTGTTCTTATATTTAGCACTCTCCGAAACGTTTTTAGTCTGGCGTTTCCAACGAAATACGAATATTTTACAAAAAAAATAACTCTTCAGCAAACGCTGAAGAGTATTTCTTTGTCCTGCTAACGATTTAAAAGAATCAACAGTAAGACCATCCCGAAACATAAAATGCCAATTAGCGTACCAATTATAATCAGTCGTCTATCTAATTTTTCCTCTGAAATTACTTGCTTCAGACCTTGGTAAAGGATAACTCCTAAAAGTCCTCCGGCAAAATTCATGAGAAGATCGGTACTATCTGTCGCACCAATGCCTAAAATAAATTGCATGCTCTCGATGAAAAGTGAAAATAAAAAGATAAATCCCAGCTTCTTTAACAATGACCATTTTTTTGCTGAAATCCCTAAAAGGACGCCCAATGGAGCAAAAATGACTCCGTTTAGTATAATCTCATTTAGTGCAATCTTCCCATTCACAATCATCGATCCTTGAAACGGAATCAAATTGATCGACCGCATAGGATGCTCTAATTTTGAAGCCACCTCTGAGAAAGACAATGGTAATTTAAACAGTAAAATCCAAATCAACAGTAACGAGTAAATAATGAGCAGCACCTTACTTAGTTTTTTACTGACCATTCCGTTTCCTCCCCTACGAGAAATTTATCTAACGAACAAACACAATATCAATATCACCATTACTAGTTTTGACCTCTAACTCTTTTGATCCATTATCATGATTACCCAAATTGTTTGAAGCATTGCTTGTCTTAGTAACTATCGAAAAATCGTCTTTATCACCAACAATCGTTCCGTTTACCTTTGAGTTGCTTGTTTCAAGCGAAAGCGATTTCGCTGGCTTCAAATTCATTAAATTGATCTTGCCGTTTGAAGTCTGGAACTCTCCTTCTTTAAAATCAAGATTTTGTAAGTCCATTTTACTGTTACTTGTTTCAAAGGAACCGTCGTCAAATGTCATTTGCGATAATTCAACTTTGCCATTACTTGTCTCTGCATCGACAGTATCCGCATCAACATTATTTATGATCATCTTGCTATTGCTTGTTTCCAAATCCAGATTATTCACAGTTAGGTTCTCTGTTGATAGCTTACCGTTAGACGTTTCAACCTGCAGATCCTTCAATTTAGCTTTAGGAATCTCAATGGTTACTTTGGGATCTCGTTTACCTAAATTGAAAAAGCTAAAATTAAAGCCAATACTTCGTTTACGTTCAAAGCTCAAACTATCGCTTGTCTGCTTGATTTTGTATTTGATATCCCTGCTTTTCTTGTAACTGATACGTGTCTTATTTCCAGATACCCCAACGACTTCAATCGGCATATTACGATCATCCACGATCAATTTTTCAACCGCTTTTGATGTAGTAAATGTCTCATTACTCATGCGATTATGGAAGAACATACTACTCATGCTTACAATTGCTGCCCCAACTAAAATCAACCCAATAACTATTTTTTTCATTTTTTTACCCCTCATCTGTTTTCTTATCTTCATCATAAAGAATTTCTCAATCGTTTACATGGGACAAAAGACTGATTCTTTGTCATTATTTATTCCGATTAAATCCCGCCTTGATCTCAATGAAATCTTGAAATAACTGAAAAAGTTGGAAGAGCATCGCCCGTTCCTCAAAAGCCTCGCGGCTCTCCGGTAATTTTTTTTGCTGATAGCGTTGATCTGTTTCAGCAATCTTAGTTAAAATATCTGAGCCATCATTCTCCTCTGCCAACGTTCGTGCAGTAAACTCAAACAACTCTCGTAATTCCTGCACATCCTCTGATTCTGCATTTAGTCGATTCAAAATCTTCAGCATGTCAGATAAAACGTTCAATTGTAGTCGACGCATCGCAAAGTATTCAAAGTAGTAGCTGTTTCCAGAAAAGAAATGATTTTCTTCATATTCTCGTGCCTGAATCTGAGCATCGCGAACAAAGTCCCGTAATGACAGACATTCTTGCCGCAACAGCTCTTCTTTGGCAGGCTGATTCAAATAGGTAGACATCTGAGATAACATTTTTTTCATCGAAACTTCGACGACCATTTGATCCTCTTGAATCTTTTTCTCAGTGTCTGGCATATATAGATTAGCAGTTAAAGCACAGCCGACCCCAATAATCATTAATAGATACTCATTGATAATCAGGCTCACTGATATCTCACTGGCAGCTAAGTAATGGGTAATCAAAACCGAGCTAACTGCGATTCCTTCTGTCAGATCAAAACGAATCGATAGCGGAATGAATAGCAATAAATACAACCCGAAAGCTAGTGGATGAAATCCCAACAATGAAAAACAAACAGCGGCAATCGCTGTCGCAAGCGTTAAAGAAAATAGCCGATTCAAAGCGGTCTTAGCCGTCGAACGTTTCGTATTCGTAACCGTCAGGATTGTTATGATAGCAGCTGATGCAGCTGATTCTAGATTTAATCCGGTGGCTAGCAGCAAAGCAACGGGCGCAGCCACAGCAGTCTTTACTGTACGTAATCCTATCTTCATTTGTATCCTCCTTCTTTATAAAAGCTTACACTAAAGTCGCCCGGGAAAAAAGTCGCAACTTCATGAATTTTCTTGTATAGTAAATACGATGTAAAAAGCGGAATTTTCTAGAAAAAAATAATTTATTATTAGAACAGGAAGTGTAGGCATGGAAAGTTGGCTTTTTTTAGGTGTAATCTTATTAATCGCGTTTATCGCAAAGAATCAAAGCTTATTAATCGCAACATTAGCTATCTTGGTTTTGAAATTGATCCCTCATTCAGATAAATTTTTAGCCATTTTAAATAAACAAGGAATCAATTGGGGGGTCACTTTGATTTCGGCAACGATTTTAGTACCGATTGCGACTGGTGATATTGTTTTGAAAGATTTACTAAATACCTTAAAATCTCCGCTCGGCTGGGTAGCGACAATCTGCGGCATACTTGTTGCTGTCCTATCCTCAAAAGGAGTCGGGCTGATTAATCAATCGCCTGAAGTTACTGTTGCTCTGGTTTTCGGTACGATCATGGGAGTCGTATTCTTGAAAGGTGTTGCTGCCGGTCCGGTTATCGCTGCCGGCATCACCTATTGCATCATGCAGGTCATTCAAGTCATGACGAATCATTAAGCGTAACAGCCCCTTATTTTCACTTGAAATAAGGGGCTGTTTGTATCCTGTAAAATTCTCTTGTAAGATAGAAATGACAGCTACTATTTTTTACATTTCATAATTAGTCTACTCAGATTTATCTCGAAAAAGTGGCTATTCAATCATAACCAGTTAATTAGGAGGTGACACCATTGGCTAAACAATCCAAGACCACTCGCTTACGACAAATCGTAAAAATCATTAACCACTATAGTGTTGTAAAAAACATCACGCAACAAAAAAATCCTGAAGAGGTCCGTAAAGCCTTTGAAGAATTAGGCCCTACCTTCATTAAGGTAGGACAGATGATGTCGGTTCGGACCGATATTTTCACGCTATCCTTTACCAAAGAACTGCGAAAGCTGCAGGACGATGTTAAAACGGATTCCTTTGAATCTGTTAAACGACTTGTTGAAAAAGAATTGGAGCTCCCCTTAACAGAAATTTTCGAAAGCTTTGATGAACAGCCCTTTGCTTCAGCATCAATTGCGCAGGCACATCACGCGCGTCTGAAAAATGGGCAGCAGGTCGTCGCTAAAGTCCAGCATCCTGGAATTGCCTCTGAAATTGAATTGGATCTATCTTTATTTGAAAAAGCAATACCGATCGCCAATTGGGTGCCAGAAAGCAAAGTGATCGATCTCAAAAGTATCTTGAAAGAGATCCGCGTATCTCTACAAAATGAATTGGATTTTCAAAAAGAGCTAGTGTTGGCTGAAGAATTCTATCGCTTGAACAATGGCTGGAAAGAAGTCCGTTCCCCTCGAATGGAGCCTGCATACTCCACCAAAAAAGTTATTGTGATGGAATTAATGCCCGGGACCAATTTAAAAGAACTAATCAATGCGGATAACGATGCAACCGTTCAAGGAGAAACCACCTACAAGGATTTGAAAAAAACGATCAGTGAATTATTGATCGAACATTTTATGAAGGAGGTTTTTGAAGACGGCTTCTTCCATGCTGATCCCCACCCTGGGAATATTTTATTACAGCTAATGAGTGAGGAAGAGAATTTAAACGATCGACAGTTAAAAACCAAAGATCATAAAGGGAAAATCGGCCGCCTGCCTTACAAATTTACTTATTCTAAAAACGAAAGTCTTCGCCCTTTTCGTTTAAATTTCATTGATTTTGGAATGATGGGAACGATCAGTCGTGAGATGCAGGCAAAGATGAGCAATGTGATCATTGCTATTTACAGTAAAGACAATCAACGAATCACCAACGCGGTCCATGCCATTTGCAAGCAGGTCGGCAGCTTCGATGAAGAAAAATTCACCTACGAGCTAGACGAATTTTTAAATCGCTATTTGAATTTACCCGTTAAAGAAATTGATCTGCAAAAAGTCTTTTCGCAGGTCGTGGTCATTTGTCACGAAAATAATCTGCAGATCGATGATTCGGTAACAATGCTTATCAAAGCATTTGGTACCTTAGAAGGAGTGATCGAGGATTTGAATCCTGACCTATCATTATTTGAAGTTGTTGCTCCTTTTGCACAAAAATATTTCCTTCAGCAATTGAATCTAAAGGATGAGTTGCAGGAAACAGGTTTGGATTATTTGTCCACACTAAAGGCCCTGCCAAAAATTCCAAGCCATGCCTTGAATGCTTTAGATACCTTCGGAAAAGGCAAAGGCAAACTAAATCTAGAATTGAAAAATCAAAAAAATTTATTAGAACGAGCAGAAGCAATGGTCAACCGCCTGGTAATCGGACTGATTCTTTCTGCTCTAGTCATCGGTTCATCGCTATTGGTCCAAACCTCATCAGAAGGTGATACATTTATTTCTGACTTGGGAATTTTTGGCTATTCGGTTGCCGCTCTTTCAATCCTTTTCTTAGTTGTCGAGAGTCTCTATCGACGCTACCGCAAATGGAAAGAACGCTAAACAACCTATTTCAGACTGAGAAGTGTGCTCATCATTTAGCACACTTCATTTTTTTATACAAAATTCCTGCTCACTCTTTTTTTTCTTCAGTAATAAAAAAAACGAAAAATCGTTGAAAAAATTATTATTCTTTGGCTTATCCTCGCTTAACCTATATAAAAAAAGTTTTTTTGGCAAAGAGATAAGCAATTTTTTTTACAAAAAAGGGGTAACATTTTATTATTTTACTGTAAACAATTTAAAAATATTGAAGTGAGGAGGTGCGATATGAATAAAGTTCTTAAAACCATCTTAACTATTTTTTCGCTGGTTTTACTTTCAATTTTCCTATCCGTCGTAGCAATTTACTACTTTATCGCTTCAAATCCGTTAGATTTAAGCTCTTTGCAACAGTTTGTCTTAACAAATAATTACGCTCAAGTATATTTATTCTGGGTAGCAGCAGCTTTAGCCATCTTAACGGTAATCGGGATTTTCATAATCCTATTCTATCCAAAGAGGGTGACCAAGTTCGTCTTACAGGAAGAACGTGGAAAATTAGCTTTGGATAAGCGAGCGATTGAAGGGTATGTCCGGACAAGTATCAAACAGGAAGACTTCATGGATAACCCCAAGGTCAATGTGACGGCGACGAAAAATAAAATTAGAGTGAATGTTCGCGGGCAATTGAAGAAAACATCTGGTTTAGTTGGTCAAACGGATCGCTGGGCCAAAAATGTAGAAACAAAAATTCGGGAATTACTAGGCCCAGATGAAAAAGTTTCTATTAAAGTAAAACTTCAAGCACTTGAACCAGCACCAACAGACACAACTGTAACACGTACGCGGCCGCGAGTAGAATAGGAGGAACAGCGATGCAAGAATTTTTAACACGAGACAAGCTCCCTGTGATCTTCGGTATCCTTGGTTTTATCCTAGCTGTACTATTCTTTACCATCGGCTTTTTTAAAACGATTTTACTGATCTTGATCACAATTATCGGAGTAGTTCTTGGTATTTACCTAAAGAACAATCATATTTTAGATGACTATTTGAAAAAATAGTCACCTCAATCAAATGTAAAAAATCATATATTAATACACTCAGGAGGAGAAAAAAATTATGGAAAACACAACAATCAAACCTACAGAACCAAAAAAAGATGTTAAAGGTGAATTAACCTATGAGGACAAAGTAATTCAAAAGATTATCGGAATTGCTCTGGAAAACGTAGACGGACTATTGACAGTAGACGGCGGTTTTTTCTCTAACATCAAAGACAAGTTAGTTAACAGTGACGATGTAACTTCCGGTATCAGCACTGAAGTTGGTAAAAAACAAGTAGCTGTTGATATGGATGTAGTCGTTGAGTACGGCAAAGATATCGAAAACATTTATGATGAAATGAAAGCATTGATTTCTGAACAAGTGGATAAAATGACTCATTTAGATGTCATTGAAGTCAACGTGAATGTTGTTGATATCAAAACACGCGAGGAGTACGAAGAAGACAGCGAAACGGTTCAGGATAAAGTAACTAGCGCTGCTCAAACTACTGGAAAATTCGCATCAAAACAAACAAATCGCGCGAAAAACGCTATGAGCAATCAAGCTGATAAAATCGGCGACAACTTAGAATCTGAACCACGCGTACAATAAACCAATCTTCCCCATTGACTAGCCGAACTTTGACTAGTCTTTTCATAAAAGATAATGAACAGCCCAGACATATTCTGTCCGGGCTGTTTTTTAACTATATTTCTTTGTATCCTAAATAATCCTGATATGTCTCTGCGGCTTGAGTTCCTTTTACAATTGCCTGTCGAACAGCTTCAACTGCTAAGATTGAGACTGCTTCAAAACTGGCTTTAATCTGGTTGGCTCCTAAAACAAATAATGTATCACCATCATAAGTTGTATGCGATGGACGAATCGCTCGTGCAATGCCATTGTGACCAATATCAGCCAGCTTGTTCATTTTGGCTTTTGGGAACGTAGCGTTAGTCATTACACAGCCGATCACTGTATTTCCATCAAATAACGCTTCTTCATTTTGATAATATTCCAGGAAAAGCGCTTCGGAAAAACCGATTTTTGTTTCGCCAGCTTTGCGAGCGCCAGCGATAATTTTTCCTGTTTCTTCGTCAAAGACGTCTCCTACGGCATTGACTGCAATGACAGCCGAAACCCACAAGTTTTCATGACGCATTGTGTGAAGGCCAATCCCGCCCTTCATGGCATTCTTTGCGCCATTAATTGTGCCAACACTGCAGCCGGTTCCAGCACCATAATTCCCCGCTTGGAATTTCTGTCCACTAAAGGCCTCTTCACAAGCTTTACGACCAGCCTGATAATTTGGACGAACGTCTGAGCGGCCGATCCGCAAATCAAAAAGACTCGCTCCAACAACATTCGGAACAAACGTGATTCCCATATCCCTTCCAATTTTATTTTCTTCCAAAAAATCAACGACGCCAGCATTTGCTGCCAATCCAAAAGCACTGCCGCCGGATAAAGTTACTCCGTGGACAAATTTTCGATTATTCTCTGATTTTAATGCATCCGTGTCTCTTGTATTGGGCGAACCGCCGCGAACAGAAACACCGCCTGTTACACCATCCTCACAAAGAATGACTGTACAGCCGGTCATCGCTTCGGTATCGGTATATTGACCTATACGAAAAAAATCCTGATAGTTTTCCATCTTGTTCCTCCGCTCATTTTCTCCATTCTAGCCTATTCTTTTAATCAGCTCAATTTCAAATTAAGCGTGCCTTTACCTAAGCCTGAACATCGTTAATGCTTATACTAAAAATCAACCACCTTTTATAGGCGGTTGATTACTTCATCAACATTCTTGATCGTCACTGAGATAGTCCCATCAGGATTATTCGTAAATTCGATCAGTTCAGGATTGCGGTAAACATCCAATGGAACAATCAATTCGATGCCGTTCGATAGTTTTAATTTCTGTTTGCCATATTTCTTTTCCGTAATTTCACGAACTTCTCTCAATAAAGGTGCTTGATCCACATAGCCCTTTTCAACGACTTCCTCCTGAAACGCCACTTGAGCGGAAACATTGTCCCTAAAGACCTTTTGTGCGACGATTTTCGCATCGATCTGACCATTCTCTTCTACCACGTCATAAACGGCTTCCTTTACATCAGCGATCACATCATGCTTCTGATTTTCAAATTTAGCGCCAATTTTTTCCGCCACCTTTTTAATGACACGAACATTTTCTTCCAGTGAAGGAGCTGGTCGACTTTCGATTACTTGTGTTGAAAAATATAAGCGCTTTTCACCAGAAAACGGGTATTTTTTCTCGATCATTTCATAGCTCAAATTCCCTAAATTAACTACAATTCCCTCATCTGCTTTTTGTGATTTACTCGAAAGCAATGCACGATGCACGATTAATTCATTCTTCAAACCTGCTTCATCTGAATCAACAATATGGGTATAGCCTTCATGGTAATTCACTTTTAAAAAAGCTAGATACATTTGTGTGTCTTCTTCATATAAAGCGATAAAAACATCCGCACTTGGTGCCTCTTCACTTTCCTTATATGCTTCATACCAGCGAGTCACAATTTTTTCACTAGCTGGCAGAAAATCATGTTCTGCCTGTTGACTTAATAAGGCAAACGTAGAATCCTCCGCTAACGTCCCTGTCTTGGTTTGTGCTGAAGATAATTTTTGAATTTTTTTTGTCAAATATTCCCGAATATACTCTTTCGTCAAATCTAATTCACTCTGACTATAAATCGGATCGCCTGATTCCCGATCGACAATATGGAGAGCGGCTTTCTTTAAATAAATATCCATGGTTTCCCTGCTTTCTAAAATAAATTTCTAAAATTTAGTATACGGCGAAAAGTAGAACTGGCAACTTGATTATCATACACAGGAAACAAGGAAAATAGCAACTATTGTTTTACTAAAAGTTTCTCGGGCGCGTACCTCACTCGCTGCTGCTCACTACTAAATAGCACTTTAAGATAGTATCCCCAAAATCATAGACACTAAAAGTTTCAACGGCGGCTTTATTTTTGCTTTTCTGTTGGTTTTAATTGTTTTTGAGCTTTTAGCAATTGCTTAAAGTCATGAAAAAAACGCTGAAGTTTATTTCAGCGTTTCTGCTTAATAATATTGATGATTTTTTTCTAGTGCCTGCTGTTTGAGCAGATTCATGAAATCGGCCTTTGACATTTGCTTAACGTTGTCACTGCCATGTTTGCGGACTGCAAAAGTATCTTCAGACAATTCCTTATCGCCAACGACTAAAATATACGGAATCTTCCGCAGCTCGGCTTCACGAATTTTCTTACCTAGTTTTTCATTTCGCAGGTCCTTTTCTACCCGAATACCGGCGGCATGAAATTCTTGGAATAATTCCTCTACCCCCGCTTCATGAGGCTGTGCGACATTGATCAGCGCTACCTGTTTCGGCGCTAACCAAAACGGAAATGCTCCCGCATAGTGCTCGATCAAGATACCCAAGAAACGATCCAATGAACCAAAGACTGCTCGATGGATCATCACTGGCTGTGCTTCCTGATTATTTTCATCCACATAACTCAAATCAAATTTTTCTGGCATTTGAAAATCCAATTGAACGGTCGCACACTGATGACTGCGATTTAAAGCATCCTTGATATGGATATCGATCTTCGGACCATAAAAGGCACCATCGCCTTCATTGATATTGTACTTATAACCCAGATCGGTCAAAACTTTTCCTAACGAAGCCTCTGCTTCATCCCACAGCTCGATCTCGCCCATAAAATCATCTGGACGGGTAGATAATTCTACAGCATATTCAAATCCAAAAATCTTATAGACCTCATCAATAATTTTTAGTGCCAATGCGATCTCTTGCTCAATCTGATTCCGTCGTACAAAAATATGCGCATCATCCTGACAGAAGGTTCGTACTCTCAAAAGACCATTCAAAGCCCCGCTAAATTCATGTCGATGCACCTGTCCAAACTCCGCCATTCGCATTGGCAGATCACGGTAAGATCGCTTGCGGTCCTTGTAAATCAAGCAATGTCCCGGACAATTCATCGGCTTCAATGCGTAGTCTTCATCGGCGACTTTCGTAAAATACATATTGTTTTTATAATGTTCCCAGTGTCCTGAACGCTCCCATAATCGCTGATTTAAGATCAACGGTGTTTTAACCTCTTTGTAGTCATATTTAGCCTGCAATTCTCGCAGAAACTTCTGTAATTCATTTCGTATGATCAGGCCATTTTCCAAATAAAACGGCATCCCTGGAGCTTCTTCGGAAAACATAAATAAGTCTAGTTCTTTGCCTAATTTTTGATGGCTGCGTTTTTCTGACTCTTCTAAATAATCTAAGTGAGCCAAAAGCTGTGCTTTCTCCGCAAAGACTACTCCTGTTACACGCTGAAGCATTTCATTTTCAGGATTTCCCTGCCAGTAGGCACCTGAAACCTTTAACAAAGAGAAATACTTGGCAGTTGTCAGCTCCAAAGCAGTCGGCTCTAAGAAAAATTCCGTCACATCGCCAAAGGTATAAATGAAAACAGTTTGATCAGCAGACAACTCTGACAGTGCAGACAGCTTCAACTCATTGTCCTTGAATACTTCTCTAGCCTCTGAAACAATCATCGTAGTGCTTGCAATTGCTCCATTTGCTTTGATTTGTCTCTTAATATGATGCTCTAAATCCTTTAAAACTAAAGCACTCAACGGCTGCTTCACACGTAGATCCACCCAGATCGATTGATCCGCTCGCTGAGCCTTTGCAAAAAGGGCTTCTGGATAATAAGCTTTGATTGCTTCTTGCAATAACAGACTGACTAACTGACAAATCGCCGTCGTTCCTTCTTTCGATGCGCAATCATAAAATGCAAGTTCTGCATTTTCCGTAACTGGAGTTGATAAGTCGACAAGCTCGCCGTCGATACTGCCGACGACCGCTTCTTCCATCAGTTGATTTTTTATCTCGAACAATGTGGTGTCTTTTGCCACCTTTTGTTTACTTCCATCTGGTAAAACAATTTCGATTTCCTTTGACATCCAACTCAACTCCGATCCGCATTTTCAATAAAAAATTTGTTATTGCATGCCTTCTCCTTTTAATTTTAACAAAAGGGCTGAAGGCTTTTCAATTAAAAAAACGTCCCTATAAAAATAGGGACGTGAATAAACGTGTTACCACCCAAGTTCCCAAAAAGCTTACACTTCTTGGCTCGTGAGACACATAACGGGTATCATCCGGACCGTTTTCGGCCACTCAAAGGGAGTCATCTGCTTTTCTCAATCAGAAGCTTCCAGCCACGGCTTCTTTCTCTTGTGATGAGCAATAAAACAAATGTTGTCCTTCTCACTGCATTTTACTATTGATTAAAGCATAGACTTGCACAAAATTTTTGTCAACGCTTTTTTCTTATGAGTTTATTCATTTGATTTTAGTGCATCGATCATATTGATATGCCGCAAACGAAAATGAGTCGCAAGCATCACGATAACTGAGAACAGGATCGTTAGTCCGCCAGATAAAAGGTACGACCCTGAACGAATAACTAGCGGAAAAGTAATGGTCTCCATCGATGCTTGATCCAAAATAAATTTCGTTAGAATGACCCCTAGACCATAGCCAAAAAGAATTCCCAAAATCGTAAAAACGAAGTTCTCGCGGAACACATAAGAAGTCACTTCTCGATCGTAAAAACCTAACACTTTGATCGTCGATAATTCTCGTAAACGTTCAGATACATTAATATTCGTCAAATTGTATAACACGATAAAAGCCAGTAAACCTGACAACACCACAAAGATCCAAACAATTCCATCCAAATTATCCATTGAATTTTCTTGGGTCTCGATTTGGGTAGACATGAATGAAGTATTTATCACCTGATCTGAGCTCAAGAGCTTTTTCGATAAATTCTCTTCTTCTGATTTAGTCATTTTTTTACTTTTCAGTAAATAGCTGTTCGCTTCAAAATTGTTTCCGCGGGCTTTCTGATAATATTCCTTTGATAAATACAAGAAATTCCCCAAATAATTATCACTGATATTCGCAATCTTAACTTTGAAAGTCTGCTGATCGTCATCATAGACCGTCAAGCTGTCGCCTTTTTTCAGATTAAAGAGCTCAGCCATTTTCTGTGTAATTACAGCACCATCATTGGGCAGCGTGAAGCCCGCTCCCTTGTTCTTCAAATGAAGATACTGTTTAAACACCTCCCGATCCTCCGGCACCATCATTGTCAATTTCTGGTTAGCTTGCCCTTTTTGCTTTAGTTCAACTGTTTGATTCATCACAGCTAAATTAGCAGTAAGCTTTTTATTCTTAGAAAAAAGCTTTTCAACTGCTGAATTATCCGCCTGATCTTTCAAAGTAACGATCGCATCATAATCAATGATCGGACCAAACTGCTTCTGTCCGACTGAACTTAATGAATCCTTCAGCCCAACGCCTGCAACCATCAAAGCTGCACAACCGGCGATACCAATTACCGCCATAATCATTCGCGATTTGTAGCGGAATAGATTTCGATAGCTGACTTTTGAGTTAAAACTCATGCGAGACCAAATCGGTGTGATTCTCTCTAGAAAAATTCGCTGTCCCGGCTTGGGTGCTTTAGGCTGCAAAAGTTCAGCTGGTTTTTCATGCAGTTCTTTCAGCAAGACAAGCAAAGCCGCACCTAGACTGGCAAACAAAAAGGCAATTGTCGCTTGAATGATTGGTCGTGATAAATAGAAAGCTTTCACTCCAGGAAAATTATAGCGGTCACTTGAAAGCTCAAAAATCAAGCGCGGCAGTGTATGGGTTCCGATCACAGAACCTAAAATAATCCCAGCTGCTGCTGCAGATACAGCGTAAATGATATATTTGATCGATATTTCATAACGTGAATAGCCTAAAGCTTTTAACGTACCAATTTCTCGACGATTTTCTTCTACCATTCGTGTCATTGTCGTAAAGGTAATCAACGCAGCAATGAAAAAGAAGAAGACCGGAAAAACATTGGCGATCGCGGCGATTCGTTCAGAAAGATCGCCATATTCTTGAAAACCTGGATTATCCGCTCGCTGATCATAAGAATAGCTAGGTGTCTTCACATCGTTGATCTCTTTTTCACTATCACTGAGTTTTTGTTGAGCGGTCAATAATTTCTCACGATTGCTGTTCAGTTCTTTTTGACGCTCTTCAAGGTCATTTTTGGCTTGTTCCAGCTGAGGATTTTCGTTTGATGTCAATGCTGCCTGCTGCTCTAACTGTACTTTAGCCTGATTTAACTCCTTTTGACCAGTCTCTAATTTTGCTAGACTATCAGCCACCTCTGCTTTTTTAGGCTGTACTTTCTTTAGCGCAGCGCTCTTTATTTCTGCTGCTCGTTCTTTTGGCCGATCGGTGAAAAGCGCTTCGGTCTTCTCAATGTTTTTATCCATGGCTTTTTCGTAAGCTTTGCCATAGGTTTCTTTTCCTTTAACATTTGCAAAACGCACGTAGATGATCGATTTAATTTTACTGGAGAAATTATTTTCCGGCAGGTAGGCAAAAAAATCAACATTCCCATTTCCAACATTAGAAAGCCCTCGTTCTTCCGTGCTTATATAGATTGGAGACTGGACAAAGCCAACGATCTTAAAATTTTTCCGCTTTAGTTGATCCGGCTGATCGATTCGATAAGTCTGATTTAGGCGATAACCTTCCTCCTTGGCCTTTTCATCTAACACAAGCTCATTTTCTTTTTGAGGTAAATGTCCTGATTTTACGATCAATTTATTTTGTTGATTTTTTTTATCATATGAATAAAGCTTGGCCACTTGGTTCTTTTTACTATCCGCATAAAAAAGTTGATGACCACTTTCAACCTCAGCATTAGGAATCTTGGCTGCTAATCGTTCATCCTCTTCTGTCAGTCCGCCAGTAGAAACAATTTGCAAATTTGATAATTCCTGCTTATCAACAAATTGACTAGCCGAATGATTTAAGATCGGTCCTGTGGCTTTGATTCCAACATATAATAATGTCCCTAATAGAATAATCAGAACGATTGCGATAAAGCGTCCTTTAGAATAGATAATTTCACGTAAACTTGCCTTAAAATAGGTTTTATTTTTCATTTGCCTGCTCCTGTTTTTTCGTCCTTATCATTTTAACATAAATCAATTTAATGACTGGTAGGAGAAATTCGGAAAAAAAGAACAATGCCAAAGCAGAAACCTTCGCATTGTTCTTATTAAACTCGACTTTACTTACTTTTTTAGTTCTTAAATGAATGGATTGGAGCGGGGATACGACCGCCGCGAGCAATAAAGTCAGCTGAACCTGCCGCATTGACAGCCATCACTGGTGCTCGTCCTAATAGTCCGCCGAACTCTACCATTTCGCCAATTTCCTTGCCCTTAGCAGGAATGATTCGAACAGCGGTTGTTTTATGGTTGATTACTCCTATAGCAGCTTCATCGGCAATCATCGCCGAAATACTGCTTGCTGGTGTAGAACCAGGGATTGCAATCATATCCAATCCCACCGAGCAGATCGCCGTCATCGCTTCTAATTTTTCAAGCGATAATGACCCATTATTGACTGCATCAATCATTCCCGCATCTTCTGACACTGGAATAAATGCTCCAGATAATCCACCAACATGGTTACATGCCATTACCCCGCCTTTTTTCACTGCATCATTTAGCAATGCTAAAGCGGCGGTTGTTCCATGGGTCCCAACTGTTTCTAAGCCCATTTCCTCCAATACGTGAGCAACCGAATCCCCGACCGCTGGCGTTGGAGCTAATGACAGATCAACGATACCAAAGGGCACATCCAAACGCTCAGAAGCGATCTTCCCTACCATTTGACCCATCCGTGTAATTTTAAATGCTGTCTGCTTCACAACCTCTGCTACAACATCGAAGGACTCCCCCTTCACTTTTTCTAAAGCACGTTTCACCACACCAGGCCCGCTGACTCCGACATTAATGACGCAATCCGCTTCGCCTACACCATGGAAAGCTCCAGCCATGAAAGGATTATCTTCCACTGCATTAGCAAAAATTACTAATTTCGCACAGCCTAGATCAGAAGCCTCTGCTGTTTGCTTAACAATCCGACCTGTATGTGCGACAGCATCCATGTTGATTCCAGCTTTTGTCGAACCAATGTTGACAGAAGCACAGACAAAATCTGTTTCAGCTAAAGCTTGAGGAATGGAGTCAATCAAAATCCTATCGCCGTGCTGGTATCCTTTTTCAACTAGTGCGGAGAAGCCGCCCAAGAAGTTTACACCAACAGTCTTTGCAGCCTTATCTAATGTTTTCGCATATTTTACATAGTCCGTGTCTGGAGTAGCAGCGGCAATGATACCGATTGGTGTGACAGAGATACGTTTATTAATGATAGGAATCCCATATTCTGCTTCGATCGCCTCTCCTACTTTTACAAGGTCCTTTGCTTTTGTTGTGATTTTTTGATAAATTTTTTCACAGGCGCGATCACTATCACTATCAATACAATCTAGTAAAGATATCCCCATGGTAATCGTCCGAATATCCAGATTTTCTTCTTCGATCATTCGAATCGTTTCCAGTATTTGATTGGTTTCCAAAAAGAGCCCTCCTTATAATTTATGCATCGTGTCAAAAATTTCTTGATTTTGAATACTGATCTTTACACCCAGAGTTTCTCCCAGTTCATGAAGCTGCTCCCGTGCTCCTTCAAAATCTACTGTAGCATTGGTTAGTTCCACTAACATCATCATTGTAAAATAGTCCCCCATAATTGTTTGAGAAACATCGAGAATATTAATTTTTTGTTCCGCTAATTTCTGACTGACACCAGCTACGATGCCAACCTTGTCTTTTCCGATAACCGTTACTACGCCACGCATTTGCATAACTCCCTTCAGATAATTGTTTCCCATTATAGCACAGTGATGGCAAAACGATTAGAAAATTATGAATTAAATCGAATATTTTTCACTAAACGTTCGTGTTTTACACTCTGATTATTTAGCTTCTCGCTGTTTCCTAAATTTAAGCGTTAGTTATACTTTTATAAAAATGGAAGAGTAACCCTTTTGACAAAATCACAGACGACCAAAAATAGGCTTCATAATCAACCTCCCCCACCCGATAATTGCCGCTCACCCTATATTTCTTTACTTCTTAGCTCTTTTTTTCTATGATTGATTCAATTACCATCTCTCACTAGGATGACTAATCAGTAAAATAGAAATAGGAGGCTTTTTTATGGAACTTTTTGAAACAATGCTTCAACACTCATCGGTCCGCTCATTTACTCAGCAACAGCTCTCTCAAGATTTGAAGGAACAACTGACCTTAGCTGCTCAAAGCGCCAGCAGCTCTAATTTTTTGCAAGCCTTCTCGATAATTGAAATCACTGATATAAAAAAAAGAAAACAGATTGAAGAAATTGCTAATTTTCCCATTGATAATGGCGATAAGGGCGAGCTCTATATTTTTGTCGCAGATTTGAATAAACACGCACAGGTCTTAACTTTAAACAATGATTCTATCGATCACCTGCGAACAATGGAATCATTGGTAGTTTCAGTTGTTGATGCAACTTTAGCTGCGCAATCAATGGCTGTTTACGCCGAATCCGTTGGTCTAGGTATCTGTTATGTCGGTGGTATACGTAATAATTTGTTCCAAATCAAGGAGCTGCTTGATCTGCCGGAATTGACCTATCCAGTTTTTGGATTATTCGTAGGCTATCCCGCTGAAAAAAATGAAGTGAAGCCACGGCTGCCAATCAATGCCGTACTTGGAACAAACACTTATCGAACACTGACACCCGATATGATCGACAGCTATAACAAAAAGACGACTGCTTATTATCAACAACGCAGCAGTAACACCCAAGAAACCAACTGGTCGGAAAAAGTTCGTCAGCATTTTGAATATCCGCGACGCTCAGACACTATTGAATTTCTAAAAAAACAAGGCTTCGTTTTTTAACCGAGGCCTTGTTTTCTTTTATTTTTCTGGGACAATCGCAACCGCTCGGACATTAAATCCAGGAGCGTCTTTGACTTTTGGTACCCCGATCGAGATCGCTCCGCCAACAGCTGGAAGCTCCGTCAACCGATTCAATACTTCCACTTGAAATTTATCTTGCTGCAGCCAATATAATTCTCCGATCAATCCTGAATTTTTTGTACAATCGATTGCCGAATCTGTGTCCAAGGTTTCATGACCGATCGCCGTCACATCTCGCTCCTCATGTAAATATTTTAAAGCTTCCAGTGACCAGCCAGGCGTATGAGCTTGTCCATTTTGATCCACGTTATAAAAAGCCTCAGGGTCATCCCAACGTTTTGACCAGCCGCTGGCAAATGCTACAAAACTGTTCGCGGGGATTTCCCCATGTTCAGCTTCAAAATCCTTGATGTCTGCCACCGTTACAGAATAATCTGGATTCTCTTCAACTTCTTTCTCTTTATTGATGACGATTAGGGGCAGCAAAAAATCTTTGATCGGCAATTGATCCACAGACACTCGATCTTCCACAAAATGCACTGGAGCATCAATATGGGTGCCATATTGCGTGACCAGCTGATACTCCTTTGCAAAAAAACCGTCGTTCTTAACGGTCACTAACGTTTTTTCCTGCATCGGTCGAAACGATTGAAAGTAGGGAATCCCGCCATAAATATTATGACTCAAATCTACCCATTTTTGCTTCTTTAAAAAGGCGATACTGTTCGTAATCTCACTCATACTATTCCTCCTCGCGCTCTTACTATAACGCTTTCATTTTTACTTAACGATACCTAGAAACATTTCCTCTGTCAAATCACGGCTAACTCAAAGCTGACGAGATCGCTTTTCCGACCTAATAAGTCAAAAAAAAACTGTGCCGAAAGTTTGGCACAGTTTAGTGATTAGTCGTTTTTTAAAACAATCTTTCCTTTTGCATGATGGGTCGCACTTAATTCATGTGCTTCTTTCACCCCAGCTGCTGTAAGAGGATACGTATGTCCAACGACACTTTTTACTTTTCCTTCAGTCATTAGGTCAGCAATCTCTTGTAATTGTCCACCATCCGGTTTAAGCCAAATACTCTCTGCAACAGCAATATTCTTAGCTAATTCTTCATCTGGTTGGCTAACTATCGAGATCAATCGGCCGTTTTCGTTCAACACTTTAAAGCTGTCCTTTTGAACATCGCCGCCCATCGTGTCAAAGACTAGATCGATATCTTTTAACACTTCAGAAAAATCAGTGGTATGATAATCGATCACTTGATCGGCACCTAGTTCTTTCAACAACGCATGATTCTTTTCACTCGCCGTAGTAATCACGGTTGCTCCAGCATTTTTTGCTAACTGGATAGCATAAATACCTACACCGCCGGCACCTGCATGAATCAAGACTTTTTCACCTGCTTTAAGTTTTCCATGAGTGATTAATGCTTGATAAGCAGTTAAACCTGCTAACGGTACGGCTGCCGCATCCTCAAAGGAAACAGAATCAGGTTTGTTTGCTAATAAATGATCATCAACAATCGTATAGTCTGCATATGTACCGAAACGAGTCGTCTCTGGACGAGCAAAAATTTCTTGTCCTACTTGCCACTTGCTCACTTCTGACCCAACTTCTACAATTTCACCGGCAACATCCCAACCTAAAATGATCGGAAAATCCCAAGGCATCATTTGAGCTAAGTATCCTTCACGCAACTTCCAATCAATTGGATTAACGGAAGCAGCTTTTACCTTCACTAAAACTTGATGCTCTCCTAGCTCTGGTAATGTTACTTTACTTTCTTTTAATTGGTCCGTATGACCATATTCTTCTATTACAACTGCGCGTGTTTCCATTCGTGCATCCCTCCATATCGATCCATTATAAAAGTCTTATCTGAAAATCGGAAATGATTTGCTTTAATCAAATAGATGGGACGTTAATAGATAGTCCACTTGATATTTTTTGGCCAATGCTTTTAGATACGGAAGGGCATTATCCTCTATTTCCGTCATCTGATTCAGAAAAATGAAAAACTGCTGTTTCTCTTCTGGTGCTGCAACTTTTTTGAAATACCCCCAAACATGTTCATAGGCATTTCTCTGTGCTTTTAAATCGATCGGCATTTTTTTCACTATATTCAAATGCAGGTAAAATTGTTCTCTTTTCTCTTCTGACCAGTGATTGCCGGAAAAAAGCTGACGTATAGCTAAGTATTCCTTTTGCGAACGTGCCATGACAAAATATTTCCACTGGGCCCATTCTTTTTGAAGCACATGCATCGCGTTCACCTCACCGATAAGCTTAACATCTGGTAATACAATTATTAAAGTAAGAGGCTCACAGTTCCCTAGTTGTGACAGAAAAAAGACTGCAAACTTATTGTCTACAGTCTGAAAATATTTTTCGAATATACTATAAATCAGCAATCGTTGAGCCTTCACCAAAGATTGCTTCCCAATCGTCAGTAAAATCTGACACCGCTTGTGCGATTGACGGCATTGCCAAAGCCTGTTGAATGATCTCAACACCCATCGTTGCTGCTTGACTGCCATTTTCTAAAGCGGCATTGACTTGGCCCACATTCTTGAAGCTGGCCGCTAAGATTTTCGTATCGCTCTTTGTGCGGGCAATCTCTTCCGCCATTTCAAAAATCGCCTCACGAGGATCGATGTTCAGATTCTCCATTCGATTGAAGTACGGGGCAATATAATCAGCTCCAGCTGCTATAGCCAAATATGCTTGAAACTTTGTATAGATAGCAGTAGCAGTAACATTGATGCCACGTCGCTTTAATTCTTTGATTGCCTTCAAACCAGGTTCATTGACTGGAATTTTGATAAACACTTTTTGATCGATGCTTGCTAAAATCGTTTCTGCATCCTTGATAATTCCGGCATAATCTGTCGCAACAACTTGTACGTGTAACGAACGATGCTCACCGATGATACTGCGAATTTCTTTCATATGCCTGAAGAAATCAATCTTTCCTTCTTTTTTAACGATCGAAGGATTTGAGGTGACACCAGCGATTGGCAAAAGGTCGGCAAATTTTTTTATATCAGCAATATTGGCTGTATCTAGCATAAATTCCATTTTTGAAAACTCCCTTACTTTTTTTTATAGAATAAGCATAGCACCTTAAAAAAATTTTTTCTGCCTTCTCTTCATAAAAAAAGCGAAAAGCTTTACAGCAAGCCTTTCGCAAATACACATTTTTTAACAATCGCACAAATGTGCATTTTTTTAAAAGAAACTACTTTCGCTGATGTAACCGTAAAACCTCCTGTGCAGTTTCCTGATCCGTAATCAATGTTTTAAGGTAACCTTTTTCCAACAACGGGGCGATCGAACGAGCTTTCGAAATCCCACGGGCAATTCCTACTGACTGAGGAACATCCGCAAGCTCATCCAGAGACAAACCGATCGTGCGCTGATTCAATGCGCCATTTAATAGTTTTCCATAACTGTCATAAAAACGGCAGCAGCAATCGCCGGCCGCTTCACGCAGCTTCAATTCTTCATAATCTGTCGGCGACAATAGATCACGCCACTGACTTTTATGATAGCTTAAAGGGCCACCAATACCAACAATGACTAAATCCAGACGTTTCCAATATTCTTTTAAGTCATGAAAATATTTTGAATTAAAAATCCCTTCCGCCAATTCTTTAGTTTCTTGAATCACTGTAGCATTCACAAATAGGCTGTGACCATTTAATTTACGCGCCAGTTCATAAACCAGTGTATTCACATGATAGCGTGAATTAATATGGCTCGGACCGCCAACTACTGGCACAACAGACACGTCAGATAGCTGTTTGGGATCGATTTTATTGACTGCTCTGCCGACACTGGCTCCCCATGACAAGCCTACAACCATCTCATCAGATAATTGACGGCGAATCCAGGCACCAGCCGCCTCTGCTAGCTGCTCCTCCTTTGCTTCCTCACTGGCATCTCTTTCTGTCGGGACTAATTCAACAGCTGATAAATCAAACGCGTGCTTCAGCTGCTCTTCTAATTCAAACAGACTCGCATCAAAATGGTTGATCTTGATTTCCACAATTCCTTCTGATTTCGCCTGACTCAGCATTCGGCTGACTGTTGTCCGATAGATAGCTAATTCTTTAGCGATCTGTGCCTGCGTCAATTCTTGTTCATAATACATATAAGCGACTTTTGCTAATAATTTTTTCTTATCTTCCTTCATGTCCATTTCCTCCCGTAAGAGCCCTCTTCCTTTATTCTAACAAAATATCATTTACGGCGTTCAACAAAGCGTGTATCATTAATAATTATTCAAACTCAAATGTTGCCTCACTCGTTTTGCTTTAGCAAGCTCTAAAAAAGATCTTAGTGAAACTATCGGTAGAAACAGGCGGCATTTGAATATGATCTAAGAAAGAATCGCATGTTTTGTTCAAAAAGTGCATAACCAAGGAGGAAGCAAAATGTCTGTTGAAGCTGTAAAAGAGTATTTCTCACAATATGGAATGGCTGAGCGCATCCAAGAGTTCCCTGTCTCCAGTGCAACGGTCGAGCTGGCAGCGCAAGCGTTGGATTGTGCTCCTGAGCGGATCGCCAAGACCTTATCTTTCAAACTCAAGAAGGCAGATAAAAGTCTCTTGATTGTCGCAGCCGGTGATGCCAAAATCGATAACGCGAAATATAAGACTTTTTTTGGCGAACGAGCGTTAATGCTGAAGGCAGATGAGGTAGAGATGATTATTGGGCATCCAGTAGGCGGAGTCTGTCCTTTCGGAATCAAGCCAGGTATCGCTGTTTATTTAGATGAATCATTGAAACGCTTTGAGAGTGTCTATCCCGCTTGCGGCAGTTCAAACAACGCGATCGAATTGACCATACCAGAATTAGAAAAATATACTCAGTTCAAGCAATGGATCGATGTCTGTAAAAATTGGGAATAAAAACGAGACAGAATTTCTGCCTCGTTTTTTTTAAATGATTCCTTGTTCAACAACTCGACAATCCGTCAAATAGGTTTCTAAAATTCTTTTTACCTCTACTTGATCAACCACTGAATCATCTGCAAATTGATAGCCTACAATCAGTGCTCGTGTCGTTTTTTCTGAGATCATTCCGCGTGTCGAATCTGCCGTTGGACTGCCAAATGGGCCTGCCTTGTCTGCTAACACTAACAGATTTTCGATGTTGACAGATTTATTACCAATCCCTGCATATCGACTGTCCGCTGGTCCAACAATTAATCGAATGGGTTCTGTTACCTTTCCAAGATCGTAAGCACCAAACGGCAACTTCCACTTTAAGGAAAAATAGTTGTTTAAATCAACAAGTGAATTGATTTGATACATCCCCTTTTGCTGAACGATCCGCCGCCACAGGCTGTCAGATGATGGTCGAAATCGAGCAGGATCTTTTCCTAAGACTCGATAAACTTTTTTCGTCGCGATGATTTGACTGTTTTCTTTGATACTGTCCAACGTATCTTCTGCTTCGATTTCTTGAAGCAACGGATTTAGTACTTCCTGCCAGATTTTCTCACTATGAGCTTCATTCTTAAACTCAATCATGCTATAGGCCAATGATACATCTTGTTCTTTTACTTTCGGATCGATCGTAAGCTGCATGCTCTTCCCTCCATGTCTTCCTCGAGTTCTTTTCCTATAGTTTAAACGATTCTACCCAAAAGCAAAAGCTTACTTATTCTCGCAGGTCTTCGCTATAATGGAGGTATAGGAAAAGAGGTGCCTACTATGAAAATCACTTACCATGGTCACTCAGTTCTATCGATCGTCATGGAAGACGGGCAAAAACTATTGTTTGATCCCTTTATCACTGGAAACTCCTTGACCGATTTAAACGCGGATGAAGTAGAAACTGATTGGCTTTTAGTCACTCACGGACACAGCGATCATATTGGAGATATGATTCCCATCGCTAAAAATAATGATGCAACAATTATCAGTATTGTAGAAATCTGTACCTTTGCGGAAAACAACGGTGTGAAAAAAACACATGGGATGAATATTGGCGGAAAGTTTGATTTCCCTTTCGGCCGTGTAAAAATGGTCCACGCACAGCACAGCTCTGGATATGAAGTGAACGGCCAAACCCTTTACATGGGTGAACCGGCTGGTTTTATTTTGCAAGCGGAAGGAAAAACCATTTATCATGCCGGTGATACGTCGAACTTCGGCGACATGTCATTGTTTGGCGAAGCCTTTGATATCGATATCGCCTTCCTGCCGATTGGCGATAATTTTACGATGGGCCCCCACGAAGCTGCTAGTGCAGCTAAGCGATTGAAGGCAAAAAAAGTCGTACCGATTCATTACAACACCTTCCCGGTTATCAAACAGGACCCCGAAGCCTTCGTTAAGCTGCTGCCCGAAAATGTCGGCAAAGTCATGGCTGTCGGAGAATCAATTGTCATTTAATTATAATCCAGCTTATGAGCAACATTTTGTTCATAAGCTTCTTTTTGGTCTTTCTAATCTGCTACAATGAGAGAGAATTAATAAGATGAAAGAGAAGCGGGGCTGCTGTCTGCTTTTTAGAATGCTCAGCTTATTGACTTTTAGCATTAAGAGCAGCCAGCTCTAATTCATCATTTTCCTCAAATTGAGAAAGGAGTTTTCTATGTTAAATTTCGAAAGCGACTATTTAGAAGGTGCCCATGAGAAAATATTGCAACGCATGATTGAAACAAACGAGGAAAAGTTAAGCGGCTACGGTCGTGATAAGTATTCCACTTCAGCAATCGAAAAAATCCGTCAAGCGTGTCTATGTCCTGAAGCCGAGGTCTTCTTCATCGCAGGAGGGACGATGACCAATGCCTTAGTTATTGCCTCTCTACTAAAGAAAATTGAAGGTGTTATCGCTCCCGAGACTGGGCATATCACCACTCATGAGACTGGAGCAATCGAGTTCTCTGGACACAAGGTGTTAAGCCTGCCTCAAACAAACGGAAAAATCTCCGCTCAACAGATTCGCACCTATCTCGAACAATTTTGGGCAGACGATAACCGAGAGTTCATGGTCTTTCCAGGAATGGTTTATTTATCCCATCCAACAGAATACGGGACACTTTATTCCAAAGAAGAATTGAAAAGCATTTCAGAGGTGTGTCACGAGTATAAGATCCCTTTATTTATGGATGGTGCCCGTTTAGGTTATGGCTTGGCTAGTCCAGAAGCCGACTTAACATTGCCTTTGATTGCTGAATATTGTGATGTTTTTTATATCGGCGGAACCAAAGTTGGCGCTTTTTTAGGTGAAGCAATCGTCTTTACGAAAAATAATTTACCAGAGTATTTTGTTGCCCACATGAAACAGCAAGGGGCTCTATTAGCAAAGGGCCGACTGCTTGGACTTCAATTTGATACCCTATTTACCGAACAACTCTATTTTAAAATCAGTGAACATGCACTCGCAATGGCGATGAAATTAAAGGCCGGCTTAACAGAAAAAAATTACCGCTTTTATTTAGACTCCCCCACCAATCAGCAGTTTATTATCTTAGAAAATAGTCAAATGGAGAAGCTGAAGAAAGAGGTTGCTTTTAGCTTTTGGGAGCAATACGATGACGAACACACAGTGATTCGATTTGCTACTAGCTGGGCAACAAAAGAAGCTGATGTTGATGCTTTATTGACACTTCTATAGAAAAAAGAGCGACTCGAAAGATTCGAGCCGCTCTTTTTTGGGTAAAGTTTACAAACTAATTAAACGATAGGTTAAACAAGCCACATAGCATTCATAGCTCTCAGAAAAACGCATAACATTGTAGCCCAATACTTCGCTGATTTTTTTGATCCGATATTTCACAGTGTTTTTATGAATAAACAGCTGTTCACTGCAGATCTGATAATCCGCACCGGCATCCAAGAGAAAGCTGCACAAAGTCATAAGCTGCTCTTTACTGTCCATAATTGGAGCCAATACATTCAGGGTTTCTTCAACCTCTGCTTCGCCAGTTTGAATCAGCTTACTCACATGGACGACTTGACGTATCTCGCTGATAGAAAAGCTCTTCTTCCCATGGAATAGCTTAGGCAGTTGTAAAGCCACTTTGTTGACTAGTTGATAAGTCACTCGCACATCCGTCGTGTTACGCAATCGCGGACATAGGACGATACTATCGATCATTTCCTGATAAGGACTGATTTGCAGGTATTCCTCCCCTAAATCTAGTTCTGAATCACTATGGCAATAATTGCCTAATAATACGATCAGCTGATCGTCGATTAATTGTGCGACACAGGTTTTATAATACTTCGAAGCATAAGCCAGAATATCTTCTTTTAATCTCTTTTCTTCCCTCAGGTCATTTAATTGCAGCAGCCACATTAATCCAATCCCTTTGACATCGATCTTCAGCTGATTAGCCAAACGATACATTTTTTCGCTTTCATCATTTAGAATAGCCTGCACTAATGCATACTCGCTGATCTCACCATGCTTTTTCCCCCACAGATTCATCGCAACTTGCAGCAGCTCCACCGACTGGGCACATTCGACTTCTGTTAGCAGCTCATGCTCCTTCAACAAATAAAAGCGCAGTACGCCATTTTCCTTGTGATAAAGCTCTTTGTAAAAAATCGCGAACTCATTTTTGTGGACCTGTTGACCATCATCCACTGCAACCCGACGCAAGACTCGCTCCAAATCGACAGAAGAATTACGAGGCCATTTGATTTGATTGATGACTTCGTTGTCAGCATTTGTCAAAATGATATTTGTCCTTAAAAAATCAGAAAGCAGCTTCAACGTCACTTCGACGGTCCTTAAATGCTCTGGCAGAAGTGAGGCCTTTTCCAAAACCTCATTCACAATATTTTCAGTCGGGCGATCCTTCAATAGTTCTGCCATTACTTCAACGATTACTTCGCTGTAACGAATCTGGCTTTGATGCTTCGGCATTTGAATAATAACAAAATCCAGTTCTTCTGCTGTTTTGATCACTTCCGGGTCTAATCTTGGAAGTACGATCCCTACATAATAAAGAATGATGCCCAACTCACCCATTTTATGCAGACGGCAAATCGTTTCACACTGTTTGGCTATATCGTCTTTGATGTTAAAAAAAGATGTCAGCATCAACTCTCCCGAACGATAGTCAGTTGTATCAAACAAAGCTGCACAATCATCCATATCGGAAATATCTAGGAAAGATAAAGCAGTAACAGTTTGATTCAAACAATTTTGTCCACTAATCAGTTGAGCATCACGCAGAGAGGGTAAGCTTAACAACTCTTTCAATTTCGCACCCAAATCCGTCCCTCCTTAAAATTTTCACATCAAATTTTATTTTTCTTCTAACCTTAGCAGATTCATGATTTATTGTCTATTCATTTTTATTCAAAAAAAGGGAAATGTCTTGATTAATATAAAAAAGAGACCGACCTAAGTCCGTCTCAAAAATCATTTTTTATTTTACTGCCGTATCAGATTCAACGATCTTTCCAACGATTCCATAATCCTTAGCTTCTTCTGCTGAAAGCCAGAAATTACGATCGGTATCTTGTTCGATTTTTTCTAGCGTTTGACCTGTCGCTTTAGCAATCAGCTTGTTCACACGTTTGCGCATACGCAGGATTTCTTTGGCTTCAATTTGGATCTCTGTAGATTGTCCTTGTACACCGCCGGCTGGCTGGTGGATCATGTAGCGAGTATTTGGCAAGCTGTAGCGGTCCTTTTTATCAGCAGCTAAGTAAATCGTAATCCCTGCACTGGCTACCCAGCCTGTACCGATCATTTTTACTTTCGGTTTAATGAAACGGATAACATCATGGATCGTATCGCCAGATTCCACATGACCACCTTGGCTATTGATAAACATCGTGATTGGATCATCATTGATCGCTGACAAATAAAGCAATTGCTCTGTTACTGTCTTCGCTAATTCTTGAGTGATTTCTCCGTAGATTAAAATCGTCCGCTGGTTTAATAATTTTAGCAGCATTGGATTCTTTTCTTCCATTTTTTCTGTTTCTTCTTTTTCTTCTTTAGCAAAAAATTCATTCATCTAAAATGCCTCCTCAGTTTCTATTGCTTTCACATGATTCTAGTATAGCCAAAAAACTTCAGAAATGATAGAAAGAGCACTTTAAATAAGTACGTTTTAAGCTGGAACGCGCTATTACTTACGAAAAATTATGGTACACTCACTCCTAGAAACGTTTTTTAGTGGCACTATTTTGTATTTTATGGGATGATAGATCGTATTTTGCGAATAGAAAGGAGATCTTCGTGACTTATCGAAATAAGCCGCCATCATTAGCTGTTCTGTTGAAGGAATTACTCTTATCTATTTAATTAAATGAATACATTCATATGAAATAGGAGCATGCTACATGAGCGAGGAAAAGAAAAGTTTTATCTCATGGCCAGTACTAGCCATGATGTCGTTTGTTACTGTCATCGGTTTTGATGATATTATTTATAACTTTGCCAACCAGGGTCTGGGTGTCATCACTTCTTGGATTATTTTATTGCTATTATATGTGATCCCCTACTCTTTAATGGTTGGACAATTAGGTTCCGTTTTTAATCATGAAGGGGGCGGTCTGACTTCGTGGGTGCGAGGAACCAGCGGCGACCGTTTAGGCTATTTTACTGCTTGGACCTATTGGGCAGCGTCAATCCCTTACGTAGTCGATACAGCTAATGCTGTTGTTGTCGGTTTCGGCTGGCTGATCAACGGAAATGATTCAATGGAGGACAAAATGTCTAACTCCATGTTTGCTTTATTGACTTTCTGTGTTTTCCTAGCCTTTATTTTCTTGCAGCGTCATTTTAAGAAATCCTTGGAAGTGTTGAGCACTTTAGGAGGCAGCGCGATGTTCATCATGGCGATCTTATTCGTCTTTATGACCTTTGCTTCCTTGTTTATGCCAAACGGGCACATAGAAACACAGCCGATGAACCTTGGTGCGGTCATACCAAAATTTGATCTCCATTATTTGACGACGATTGGGCTATTGATTTATGCCATCAACGGTGCAGAATTAGTTGCACCATTTGTAACTCGGATGCGCAAACCGCAAAAAGAATTTCCAAAGGCGATGATCATGCTGACAGTCATGACAATTTTCTTGACGGTCTTTGGCTCTTTTTCATTAGGCGTTTTCTTCAATGCGCATCACTTGCCAAATAATTTGAAAATGAACGGATCTTATTACGCCTTCCAACGTTTAGGGGAATTCTTCCATTTAGGCAATGCCTTGATGTATATTTTCGCTGTTACTCAAATCATTTATATGTGTGCTCTTCTTGCTGTTTTGCTGGATGCTATGACACGCATGCTGATCTCTGATACCGGGAAACAATTCATGCCACAAAAATTGACCAAATTGAATGAGGATGGTTTACCGATCAATGGGTATATTTTAACGACCGCTCTAAGTGCCTTCATTCTGCTGCTAGGCGTCTTTTTGCCTGAAATGAACGATATCTTCAACTGGTTATTGAACCTGAACGGAATTATTTCTCCTGGTGTTACCTGCTGGATCTTCTACGCTTTCATCCGAATTCGTTTAAACAGCCGCAAATTCCAATCAGATTATGTTTTTATCAAAAATGATCGAATGGCTGTTTTTGTCGGCGGCTGGTGTTTAGTCGTCACTATTGTTGCTACCTTATTCGGCATCTTACCGCAAGACGCCCCTTACGGTTCCAGCCTATTCTGGCACGAGTTGATTATCAATATTGTCGGAATCGTCGTTTTGATTGGTTTAGGCTTTATCATGCCCAGCTTAGCCAAACGTGAACGAGAAAAAACGGCATAATCATTATTTTGTACGTATCAAAGACTGTCAAAGACTGACGATCCAGCCCTTTTCAAGGCTGAGAGCTCAGTCTTTTCTTATTGCTATTCAAAAAGATTTCGACTCGTGGTAAGATGATGTCTAAACAATGTTTAATTATTCTTTAATCGAAATCATAGAAACGGGTGAGTGTTATGTTGTTGTTGGGGTCATTGGTGAATTGTCTCGCGATCATGGCGGGGAGTTTTTCTGGTATCGTTCTGCGAAATATTACCGAACAGACAAAGGATACGGTAACAAAAGGAATCTCATTAGGCGTTGTTGCTTTAGCAATCCAAATGTCGATGCAGGCAAGCTCCTTTATCGTAATTATCATTAGTATTTGTCTTGGCGGGATGATTGGAGAATTTTTAAAGATCGAAGACTCGATGACTCGTTTAGGATTATTTCTGGAAAATCGCTTCGCCCGCGGCAATAGTAATTTTGCGGAAGGCTTCGTGACTGCAACCTTGATTTATGTAATCGGATCGATGGGAATCATCGGTGCCATCGAAAGCGGTGTTACTGGTAGTCACCAGACATTGTTCACTAAAGCGGTGATGGATGGCTTCATGTCGATCATGTTGACGGCTTCTCTAGGGATCGGCGTCCTCTTCTCAGCCTTTCCGGTATTGATCTATCAAGGAGCTATTACGATTTTTGCTAGTGTGATCGTCCGCTATTTACCAAAGGAACTATTAGATAGTCTCATGAATGAGATCAGTGCAATCGGCGGATTGATGATTCTAGCGATCGGCTTGAACGTAATGAAGCTAACTAAAATTCGTGTCTCTAATTATTTACCCGGAATTTTAGTCTTGATCACTATTATGGTCGTTCAATATTATTATTTTTAAATAGGCGAGCTAGCTCATAAGAGGAAACGAAACAATAAGCAGATAAAAGGCGCTTTGCTGCGCTCCTTTATCTGCTTATTCTTTTGACTAAATAATATTTCGTTGTACCGACCATGGGTACATCCTCCAGCTCACCGAAAACTTCATAGCCATGTTTTAAATAGAACCCTAATGCCTGATAAGCCTTCGTTGTCAAAGTAATAGTTTTTACTTTTTCCTGCTGCGCCTGCTCTTCAATCGCTTGCAGCAGTTCAGAGCCGATACCTAAATGCTGATGCTTATCGCTGACTCCAAGCAATGAAATATGCAGCGTATCGTACTGCTGCTTGCCTACAATACCGCCCGCTAATTGCTCATCGATCCAAGCACCGAAGGCTAGTGTCTTTTCACAAGTTTCTAGCTGATTATCCACAAAATGATGCGCATGCTGCTGCTCAAAAACTTTATCTAAAAAAGACATCAGTGCCTCTTTCTCACTCTTTCTAATTTCCAACTTCTCACTTCCAGTTCTGTTTAATCTTCTAACATGAAAATTCGCCAATGATTTGATTAAAGTAAAATATCCGTTTCAACAGCCATTTTACCATGCTTTTCGTAAAAGCAAAAAAATAATAATGAAGTAAAGATGATAAATAAAAAAAAGTCCATTAGAAATCTGTAAAGTGGAATATTTTGCAAAACATCTTATCTATACTTATAAGAAGAAATGTAAGCGCTCTATTTTAATGTCATGTGAAATTTTGCACGTAAACAGAAGGGAAGAACAACAAATGGCTGATAAGAAGATTCGCTGGTTCACTGTCTCAATGATTGCTTTTAGTATGGTTTGGGGATTCGGTAATGTCGTTAATAATTATGCCCAGCAGGGAATCTCCGTCGTGGTATCCTGGATACTGATCATGCTCCTTTATTTTATCCCTTACGCATTGATCGTCGGACAATTGGGCTCCACCTTTAAAACAAGTTCCGGCGGGGTCAGTTCGTGGGTTAAGGAGACCACTGGAAAAAGAAAGATTGCGTATTACGCCGCGTGGACCTATTGGGTCGTCCACATCACCTATTTAGCACAAAAGCCCCAATCTGTTTTGATCGCTCTGGGCTGGGTATTTAAAGGAAATGGTCAGGTCGCCACCGACATGAGTGTTCAAACTGTTGCTATCATCTCATTGATTATTTTTTTGATCTTTCTATTTCTTTCTACTAAGGGGCTGACCACGCTAAAAGTCATCGGGAGTGTGGCTGGTTCAGGTATGCTGATCATGTCGATCCTGTTCATCATTTTAGCTGTCACTGTTCCATTTATCGATCCTTCTTTTAAGACAGCTACACCAAATATGGGTGATGTAAAAACCTACATCCCTAATTTCAATCTAAACTATTTCGCTACCATTTCCATGCTGGTATTTGCTGTCGGCGGTGCTGAAAAGATTTCTCCTTATGTTAACTCGATCGATCATCCGACAAAGAACTTCCCAAAAGCTATGATCTTTATGGCAACAATGATTGGCTTAAGCGCAGTCCTAGGCTCCGTAGCCATGGGAATGCTGTTTGACAGCAACAATATTCCCGATGACCTGATGGCCAATGGTGCTTACAGCGCCTTCCAAATTTTAGGCAATCATTTAGGTGTGGGCAATCTTTTGATGATCGTGTATGGGCTGGCTCAAACAGCGGTTCAATCCTCGGCTCTGGCTTTTTCTATCGATGCGCCGTTGAAAATTTTACTATCGGACGCAGATCCAGAGTATGTTCCTCAATGGCTGCGCAGGAAAAATCAAAAAGGCACTTTAGTCAATGGCTATTTGCTGACTGGACTTCTTGTAAGTATTATCATTATTTTACCAATTTTCGGGATCAAGAGTATGAGCATTCTGGTCCAATGGCTGACCAATCTAAATTCCATCGTCATGCCGATGCGGTATATCTGGGTATTCTTCGCCTATATGATGTTGAATGCACAATATAAAAAATTCCATTCGGAATATAAATTTATCAAAAATCCAAAGCTCGGCTTCTTCGTTGGCTTTTGGTGCTTTGCCTTCACCATTCTCGCTTGTATCTTGGGAATGCTGCCAAAAGTCGATTATGCGGCCGACCCTAGCTCTTGGATGTTTCAATTGGTCTCGAATATCGTCACTCCAATCGTCTTGATCCTACTTGGTATGATCTTGCCGATGATCGCAAAACGCGAACAGCAAAAATTAACCTAACTACTTTCTTCCCTCCTCTATCTTTTTGTCTAAAACAAATTAGGCAAAAAGATAGTTTTTTTACTGATTGTAGGCAGGAAGAGTGGACTAATCACTATAGTTCAAATTCACTTTTTTGAAGTGTATACTAGATACAATCGATGCATAGAAAGAAGGCTCTTATGTCTGACTATTTGAATGACCTCAGAACATTTTGGAATGATTTTGCCCAGGAATATGAAGCGATCCAACAAGAATCTTCTTTTCCGATTGCTGAAGAACTGCGGGATTTTTTAATCCAAGAAAAGATTCTCCCCTGTCGGACCTTTTTGGATCTTGCAGGCGGCTCAGGCCGTTATTTATCTATACTGCAGAACGACGTAAAAAAATACGACTTAGTAGATATCTCTGAGGAAATGCTGAAGCTCGCTGCTGAAAAAGCGGGTGAGCATGTCCAGTTAATCAACCAAGCGCAAGAAATTTTTTTAAATCAAAACAAGCAGCACTATGAACTAGTTTTTTCAGCAATGAATCCCGCTCTACAAACCAAAGAAAATCTATTGGCGCTTTGCCAGGCCAGCACTGATTGGTGTTTACTTTTACGAGTGATAAAAGATGAGGACCAGCTCTTTTCTCCATATGAAGAAAAAAATCCTTATTTGTTATTAAATCAACGCTATCAAACTTTTCTAAAGGAACTGCGGATTCCTTATCGGACCAAACGATTTGCTTATACGAAATATGAACGAATCAGCCGCGAATTCTTTCAAGAGTACTTTGCAACTGATTTTTCGCCAGCTGAGTTGGCTCAAATCACAGAAAACACCTTTAACGCGACACAGCAAAAGAACAATCAGCAACTTCTTGTCTTTGAATTGATTTATTTTCGCGTACCAAAGACTTATAATGAACACGGCTTTTAACATTTAAGGAGGAATTTCGATGAAAGAACAAACATTTCAACGAATCAAAGAATTAACAGAGCTCGCCGGAACCAGCGGATTTGAGGAAGATATTCGCAGTTACATGCGCAACGCGATTACACCACTAGTCGATGAGGTGCAGCAAGACGGCTTGGGCGGTATCTTCGGACTTCGTCAAGCGGAGAAAAACAAACCGCGGGTGATGGCCGCAGCGCATATGGATGAAGTTGGTTTCATGTTGACAGAGATCACTCAACGGGGATTATTCAAGGTGGTGCCTCTAGGTGGATGGAACCCTTATGTCGTCTCAGCTCAACGTTTTACTTTAAAAACCAGCAAAGGAAACTATCCTTGTATCTCCTCTTCCGTACCACCACATTTATTAAGAGGAACGAATGGACAAGGACAGATCAAGGTCGAAGATATTCTTTTTGATGCCGGCTTTGAGTCAAAAGACGAAGCATTGGCTTATGGGGTCCTCCCCGGTGACACAATCGTTCCTCAAACAGAAACGGTCAAGACCGCAAACGGAAAAAATATTATTAGCAAAGCTTGGGATAATCGCTATGGCTGTACCGTTGTCTTAGAAGCGTTAGAAGCATTGCAAAAAGAAACCTTGGATTATACCTTGATTGCAGGCGCAAATGTGCAAGAGGAAGTTGGTTTGCGAGGAGCTAAGCCTGCTGTAACAAAATTTCAACCGGATTTATTCTTCGCAGTGGATTGTTCAGCCGCAGACGATTTAGTGACGACTAATGGAACCTTTGGTCACTTAGGAGAAGGGACGCTGCTACGTATCCAAGATCCTGGAATGATCTTACTTCCTCGTTTAAGAGAATATTTATTAGATACTGCAGAAACCCACAACATTCCTTACCAATATTTTGTTTCTAAAGGCGGAACAGATGCTGGTGCTGCTCAAACTGCGAACGAAGGGATTCCAAGTACAGTAATCGGAGTTTGCGGACGCTATATCCACACCCATCAAACGATGTTCAATATCGCTGATTTTGACGCCGCACGAGAAATGCTGATCCAGGTTTTAAAAGGCTTGGACGAAAGCACCATCAAGACGATCATTGCTGGAAAATAGGCTCTTAATAAAAAATAAATAACTATGAAAATAAGGAACTATCTAGGCTTTTCAAGCTAACTTGAAGGTTTTATTCCGTCAGTTCAGCTTTTTTCTTGCAATCGGAATTGTTTTCCGTTAGGATTTAATTATATTAATAACTCCTTAGGGGAGTAACCGGCAACATTGTTGTTGTGATATCAACAGTAAGTAAACCAGTGATGGTTTTCTGGTATCGTATGAAATGGTGAGACCTAAGACAAGTTTAAATACTTGCCTTGGGTCTTTTTTTGTCAGTTTTTTCACATCATGTGATGAGCTAGCTGCGAGTTTCAACTTCGTACTCTTAATATGTTAGTGGATCAGCTGCCATAAAGATTGCCGAATCAAGTGAATAAAAATTATTGGAGGATATAAATTGACAAAACAAGCGTATCAAAAAGAAACAAATGAATTGATGAAAGACTTCCTTACTGCACCTGAGGGTCTAAGTCAATCAGAAGCTAAACAACGTCTACAAGAAAATGGGCTGAATCTGCTGAAAGAGGCAAAGAAAAAATCCTCACTGACTTTATTTTTAGAAACCTTTAAAGATGCAATGGTCATCGTTTTGCTGATTGTCGCTGTCGTACAGATGGTCATGGGAGCACATGTTGAATCGATCGTCATCTTCGCCGTACTGCTATTGAATTCGATCGTAAGTGTGATTCAAACGAAAAAAGCAGAAGGCTCGCTGGATGCCTTGAAAAAACTTTCTGCCCCAGATGCTAGTGTTCTTCGCGAAGGACAAGAGCAGAGTATTCCAGCCAAAGAAATCGTGACAGGCGATATCGTCATTTTAGAAGCTGGTGATTATGTCCCAGCTGATGGTCGTTTACTTGAAGCTGGCTCATTGAAAGTTGATGAAGGCATGCTGACAGGCGAATCGACGCCAGCTGAAAAAGAAACTGTGAGCTTGAATAATCATGCCCCCATTGGTGATCGTATCAATATGGTTTTTAGCGGAACGATCGTGACTTATGGACGCGGAAAATTCTTGGTGACTGCTGTCGGCAGTAATACTGAGATTGGTCAAGTCGCCGGTTTATTAGAATCTACAACCGAGCAAAAAACTCCGCTTCAGCGTGGTCTGGAACACTTCAGCAAGAAACTAAGTTTTGCGATTTTGATTTTGTCATTAGTCATTTTAGGCGTTCAATTACTGCGTGTCTTCTTAGATGGCTCGACAGATATGACACAAGATATCGTAAATGCCTTTATGTTTGCTGTCGCTGTAGCCGTCGCTGCGATTCCTGAGGCACTACAATCGATCGTAACGATCGTTCTTTCATTAGGAACAAAAAAAATGGCAAAACAGCATGCGATTATTCGTAAGCTGCCCGCGGTAGAAACTTTGGGCTCAACTAGCATCATTTGTACTGATAAAACCGGAACCTTGACACAAAACAAAATAACAGTCGTTGACCATTTCTTAGCGGATGGGCAAAGCGGCGAATTTTCAAATGATCCGAAGCAATGGCAAGCAGATGAACAACGACTGATCGAGATCAGCGTACTGGCTAATGATGCAACGATCAGTGAAGATGGAACAAAATTAGGTGACCCAACCGAGATCGCATTGATTGACTACAGTGAAAAGCAAAATCAATCGTATCGTGAACTGCGGAAAAAGTATCCACGTGAAGCAGAACTGCCATTTGATTCAGATCGCAAACTGATGTCAACACTCCATACGATGAATCGGAAAAAAATTATGGTTACTAAAGGTGGGCCAGATATTGTCTTCGAACGCAGTACGAAAGTTTTACTTGATGGACAAGTCGTTAAGTTCACCTCGGAGCTTAAAGAACGCTTCCAAAAGCAGAACGAAGCCTTCTCTGAACGCGCACTGCGAGTCTTAGCTTTTGCGTACAAAGAAGTTTCAACTGATTCCTTAGTATTGAATGACGAAGAAGAACTTGTGTTAGTCGGCTTGTTAGCAATGATTGATCCCCCGCGGAAGGAGGTTTTCCAAGCGGTAGCCGATGCAAACTCTGCAGGTATTCAAACAGTGATGATTACAGGCGATCATAAAACAACTGCGGTTGCTATTGCTAAAGAGATTGGTATCTTCCAGCAAGGAGATCTTGCATTAACTGGAGCTGAGCTAGATCAATTGAGTGAAGCTGAACTCGCTGACCAACTGGAACAAATTACCGTTTATGCTCGCGTTTCACCAGAAAACAAGATCCGAATCGTACGCGCTTGGCAGGATAAAGGAAAGATTTCTGCCATGACTGGTGATGGTGTCAATGACGCCCCTGCTTTGAAGCAGGCGGATATCGGTATCGCAATGGGGACAGGGACAGATGTAGCAAAAGATGCTGCTGCAATGGTACTAACAGATGATAACTTTGCTTCAATCATTAAAGCAGTAGAAGTCGGACGAAATGTCTTCGATAATATCAAAAAGGCGGTTGCCTATCTCTTTGCTGGAAACCTAGGAGCGATTATCGCTATCGTTTTTGCCTTGGCGATTGGCTGGTCGAATCCCTTCACGGCTTTGCAGCTTCTCTTTATCAACCTAGTCAATGACTCCCTGCCTGCGATTGCATTGGGGATGGAAAAGGCAGAACCAACGATTATGAACCGCCAACCACGTGATCCAAACAGCGGAATTTTTACTGGTAAAACACTGATAGCTGTAACTTACCGTGGAATCTTGATTGCATTAGCTGTGATCATTGCTCAATGGATCGGAAATTACCAATCAGCTGAAATGGGCGTTGCGATGGCCTTCTCTACCTTGATCCTAAGTAGAACTCTGCAAACCTTTGCCGCTCGTTCAAATACACAAACGTCCCTGCAAGTTGGGTTGTTCTCCAATAAGATGGTCCTGCTTGCGATTCTAGTCTGTGCCGGGCTATTCAGTCTGACCTTACTACCGGGACTGCGTGAAGTCTTTGCTATTCCAACAGCCTTTGCTTTAAAGGAAATTGGCTTGGCGTTGGCTCTAGCAACTTCTGCTGTTTTATTGATGGAGATCACTAAATTGATTTTAGTGACGGGGCAGGAGCCAAAACCAAATACACAATTGAATAAATGCTAAACCCCAAAAGAGGCAGCGCCAAGTTGGCGCTGCCTCTTTTTGAGCTATAAAAATTGTTGTAAATATCGTTGAATCCGCGGATGATCACTTTCAAAGAAGGCTTGGCTGCTGCCATCAAAAGTAACCTGTCCTTCTTCTAGAAAAACAATACGGTCAGCAACCTTTCTGGCAAATTCTAAATGATGAGTCACAACGATCTGCCCATTACCTGATTCAGCCAAATCCTTGATTACCAGAAGCACCTCTTGTGCCAGCTCCGGATCCAAAGCACTCGTTGGTTCATCATAAAGCATGAACTCCGGCTCCATAGCCAATGCTCGTGCAATAGCAACCCGCTGCATTTGACCTCCTGATAATTGCTTTGGGTGTTCCTTCGCTTTATCCAACAAGCCAACTTTAATCAGCAACTGTTCCGCTTGCTTTCTTGCTTGCTCTTTTGAAACCTTCTTTACCTGTGTTGGTCCTTCCATAACGTTTTGAATCACCGTCAAGTGGGGAAAAAGGTTATATGCTTGAAAAACGATGCTGAAGTGTCCGCGATATTCCTTCAACTGGCGAAAAGACAAATTCTGGGGAAAAGAAAGATTGTCCTGATCAATTCTAATTCTGCCACTGTCGGGCGTCTCCAATAAATCGATTGAACGTAATAAAGTACTCTTTCCTGAACCAGAGGGACCTAAAATGACTGTAGTTTCACCTGGATGAAAGGTCAAATCTATTTCCTTCAAGACTTTGCTGCCATTAAAACTTTTATTTAATTTCTCGATTGTTAACATTTCTCTTCCTCCTAATAGACCATCCGTTTTTCAAGCACGGATTGCAGATAATTCAAGAAGGTACAAAAGATCAAATAGTAGACCGCCACCATGCTATACAGCAGTAATGGTTCGTAAGTACGGGCAGCGATCCGTTGAGCTGTCATAAAAATCTCAACAATCGTAATACTGGCTGCCAACGAAGTGTCTTTGACAAGACTGACAAAATTGTTGGATAAGGGCGGCAGTGCGATCTTGAAGGCCTGAGGCGCGATAATACGATACAAAATTTGCCAACGACTCATCCCCAAGGATGCTGCAGATTCATATTGACCCTGTGGGATCGCTAGTAACGCGGAACGAATGTTTTCAGAAGCATACGCACCAGTATTTAGTGAAAAGGTCAAAATCGCAGCTGTCCATGCATCCATTTGAATTCCTACTGAAGGAAGTCCAAAAAAGACGATAAATAACTGGACCAGCAACGGTGTCCCACGAAATACCCAAACATATAGAAAAAATATTCCGTTCACTAGGCGATTTTTTGAGACCCGAGCTAAAGCCGTAATCAATGCCAAGACCATCCCCAAAGCAAAAGAGACTAATGTCAAAGGAATCGTCATTTTTAGCAATGCCCAAAATAGCGGCAGCGCTGAGCTCTGAATGATATCAATCGTTCGTTCCATTTTACTTAATCCTTCCCTCTACTTAGAAATGTCTTTTTTGAAATACTTCTCTGACAGCTTAGTCAATGTGCCGTCCGTTTCTAATTCTTTGATCGCTTTATCGACCTTTTTGGCTAGCTTTTCGTCGCCTTTGTGGAACATTGCCGCTACCTCGGTTGCTTCATCTGAGGTCTTAACGATTTTGATTGGTGCATCCGACTTTTGATTTAGATAATCATAATACGTCACATCATCATTCAAAGTGGCATCTGCACGATTATCAGCAACCAATTCCACAGCTTTACTAAAACCATCGACGCTAGAGATTTTTGCGCCAAGCCCTTCTGCCATTTGCGCATAATTGCTAGTCAATGACTGAGCTGAGGTTTTGCCTTTTAAATCGGCGAAATCCTTGATTTCATTATTGTCCTTGTTTACGATCAGCGCTGGATGAGAAACAGAATACGGTGTACTGAACAAATATTTTTCCTCTCGTTCAGGTGTGATTGCTACTTGATTAAACACTACATCTGTCTTCTTAGCATCAAAGGCTGCTAACATTGAGTCCCATGGAGCCTCTACAAATTTGACTTTGTAATCGATTTTTTTAGCAACAGCTTTTGCCACATCTACATCGTAACCAGTCAACTTATCATTCTCATCTCGAAAAGAAAACGGTGAATAAGTTCCTTCTGTGCCAACACGTAAAATATTTTTTGAACTAGCTTCACTGTTGTTTTTTGACTGGCAGCCGGCTAAAAATAGCACCCCAATGACTAACATACTGGCAACTACAATAATTGATTTTTTCATTGTCTTCATTTCCCTTCAAAATTGTTCTTACTTTTAGTAAAGCTTTATTCCGCTGTCTCTTCACGAAGAGCTGCCGCAAAAGCCTGTTCCAAATCTGTTTGTAAATCTGTAATGTCTTCAATACCGACCGATAAGCGGATCAATCCTTCTTTGATTCCAGATGCTTCCCGTTTCTCCTGCGGAATCGAAGCATGAGTCATGACTGCAGGAACTTCGATCAAGCTTTCAACACCGCCTAAGCTTTCCGCTAGCGTGATTACTTTTAGTGACTCAACAAATTCCGCTGTCCTGCTTTCATCCACTAACTCAAAGGCTACCATACCGCCAAAGCCGCGCATTTGCCTTGCAGCGACTTCATGACCAGGGTGATCAGCTAAACCTGGATAGTAGACTTTAGCTACACCAGAATGAGCCGCTAAATAGCTAGCAAGTATTCCAGCATTCCTTTGATGGGCCTCCATTCGAACTGCTAGAGTTTTGATTCCCCGTTGCAGCAACCAACTATCCTGTGGGCCTAAAACACCGCCTATCGAATTTTGATAGAATGCTATTTTCTCAGCAAGACTCTCATTATTAGTCGTTGCAAAACCTGCCACCAAATCACTATGACCACCTAAATACTTAGTACCGCTGTGAAGCACAATGTCCGCCCCTAGTATCAATGGTTGCTGCAAATAAGGTGTAGCAAAGGTGTTATCAACGATTGTTATTAATTCGTGTTCTCTTGCCCATACCACACTTTTTTCCAAATCAATGATTTTTAATAAGGGATTGCTGGGAGTCTCTAAATAAAGTGCCTTGGTATGGTTCGTTAACGCATTCTCCAATTGTGATAGCTCACGACTGTCTACCATCGTGTAACTAAGGCCAAACGGCTTGAAGACTTTTTCCAATAAACGGAAAGTTCCACCATAAACATCGTCGCCTAAAATTAGATGATCTCCTGGTTGAAATAATGATAGCGTTGCGTGAATTGCAGCTAAGCCGGAGCTAAACGCAAAACCTTTCACACCACCTTCTAGTTCAGCGATCAATTCTTCTAATGCCAAACGTGTGGGATTGCCGGATCGAGAATATTCGAAGTCTCCTGGCTGACCTAATTTCTTTTGTCGGTAAGTCGAGGTTTGGTAGATTGGTACACTGACAGCTCCTGTCAACGGATCCTCACTAATTCCTCCATGAATCAATTTAGTTGATAACTGCATCGTTTTTCCTCCTGTTAGTTCTATTTTTTTCGTTCACCGGTTAAGCAACAACACATTACAACTCCCCCTATCTCAAATTTTGTGTATAAAAAAAGAGGTGCAAGCTATTAAAGCTGCACCTCTTAGATTCGTCAAAAAAATAGAATTTTTCTTCTTTTCAAACGAGTTCAGAACAGTTAATAGGCATGACAAATTCGTATGCTGCTTTTTTGCACCATACAACAACATGCTGATTCAACTGTTTGAAGATTACGTTTTGCAATGCTGTTTGCCATGAGTCCTGACCTCCTTAATTGATTGCACTCAATTTAGCATTAACAAAATAAGATGTCAATCAATTCATTCACAATTTTTTTTAAAATAACTGAGTTCTATTTTTTTACAGCACAAAAAGACTGGTTCCAAAATCAACTTTTTTAAGTTGAAAAGCAGTTCAAAAAAACCAGTTAATCTTCTATAGTTTTAAAACATCTGCTACAGAATAGTAGCCGGCTTCCTGATTGGCTAAGAAAATCGCACAATCACAAGCGCCTTTGGCAAAACCGCGCCAATCCGTCGCATGATGACTAATTTCCAACCGCTCTCCAAAGCCGCCAAAAAAAACAGTATGACTGCTAGGAGTGTCTCCCATGCGCACGGAATGATATCCGATCGATCCCGGTTTACGTTCTCCCGCTCCTTCCCGACCATAAACTGCTAGTTCAGGAAGTTTCGCGTCCAATTCATGAGCGATCAGCTCTCCCATTTCTTTTGCCGTACCACTAGGAGCATCTTTTTTCCAACGATCATGCATCTCCATGATTTCGATATCTGTTTCTTGTCCTATTGCAGAAGTTGCCAATTGCAGCAGTCGATTCATAACATTTACCAACTTAGAGGTGTTCGCGGCATATAGCATCGGAATCGTCCTGCCGCCTTGTCGAAACAGCTCCTTTTCTTCGGGACTAAAGCCAGTTGTCCCGCAGACCAAAGCTTTCTTGTATTCTTTTGCTACACGCAAAGTTTCCAGACCCATCTCCTTTGTGGAAAAATCGATGATCACATCACAGTCCTTAATGACTTCCGTTAAATCATCCACCACCGACACGCCAAGATCACGCCCAAGCATTGTCACCTGACCCAGATCTTGTCCAATATAGTCGCGCCCCTTTGGACCAACACCGGCAACCAGTGTTAATTCCTCACTATCAGCTGCAATCTGTGTAATCAAGCGTCCCATTTTTCCACGCGGTCCAATAATAATTGTTTTGATCAATTTTTTTCCTCCTACAAATTAGTAAAACGATTTCAAAAATAGTTTACCATGGGCAGGAAGTAAATAATCATTAAATTACCGCAACAAAGAACCCTCTTTCCAAAAAACAGGATTGGACAAAAATTATCTACGCTTCTTTCTTTTCTTGTCTTCCTTTTTATTTTTCTTCTTTTTTCGCGATTCACTTTTTTTCTTTTTTCCATACTTCGTCTCTTTGATCAATTCATCCTTATATTCCCGTTTCTTTTGCTTTTCACTCTTCGGTTTTTTATAAACAGTTTTCTGAGATGGTGCAGATGCCGTCACTTGCTTTTTAGGACTGGAAGTTGCTTGTTCTTCGGTCATAAGTGCTGTTGAATTACTATTTTTTTCAGACAACGCACCGACCTCTGCTACCTTTTCAGGCAACCGCTCACAATTCGCTTTCTTCCCCAATGCTTGACTAACATTTTCGACTTCACTTGAAGTATTTGTCGAGTGAGAGTCGCTGTTTACTATTTTGTTTTCTGTTGAAGGGTGTTCATCTACTGCCGCTTCCTCCTGTACCTTTTTCTTTTGTACAAGCGATTTGCGTGTGCAATTCACAATATCCGATTTCTCTACTTTTACAAACCTTCTAACCCCGGCTTTTTTAAAAATCGTCAATGTCGTCAAAAGCTCTAATAGCGCATCAGCCTTTTCTATCGCTATATTGGGATCAGCGTCGCCTAAATTCCAAGTGTGCAATTTACCATTTGCGTCCTCAAAAACCGAAATGAGTTTATATTGTTGACCGTTTAATTCTTCTACAGGAGTCGTTTTTTCTTGTAAATAATTTTTATATAAACGAAGAGATGTATCCACCTTATGGTATTCTTTGACGTTTTTAAACATCCGTGCTTTGACCAGTTTCCACTCTCCACGATCAAAGTAATTTTCAAAGAATGGGCAGAAACGGCGCAGTAAATCTGTCGGCTCTGCATGAAGGTATATTTCGTGTATCAGCTCTGCATGAAGGTATATTTCGTGTATCAGCTCTGCAAAAATCAGTGAGAAATCTCCGATCACGAAGGCATTTCTTATCATGACCGCAATGGCATATTCCACTACCGCAGCTGTATTTTGTGTATCCTGATAAAAAGTCTGTACTTTCCCTTGTAAAGATTCTCGTTTCATTCCAAAAATTTGTCGTTGACCTAATGTTTTCGTTTGCATTAATTTCTTCCTCTCCGTATATAATTTGTATTTTTTACTTTCTTCATAGCTTCAAAAATAAGATACTCCAAAAAAAGTAAAAATTATCTATACGGACTTAAAAAAATAACTCAAAATCATTCATATTTTTTTACGAAATGAATAATTACAACTCATCGTTAAATAAAAAAACACCTGAGATGTTTCTCTCAAGTGATTTTAAAGACTATTAGAAGAACATTTTTAAGAATGACCACAAGTAACGCAATAGGCGAAACAAAATGAATAAGAGGAAAATATTTCCAAAAATAAAGCTGAATGCATTACCTGCACTGGCCTTAAGGTTGCTCAAGGTAAAGCGTCTTAAGAAACGCGGCATGGAGTTATAGCCATTACGTTTCAATCGAAAGCTTTCTTCATAGGTGAGATCAAGCATGTCATAATACACAATCTGCAATGGCTCTCGAGAAAAGAAAGCTTTGGAAAAGCCAACCATCAGTGTGTACTGCTTACTATTAGAAGGCAAGTTTCGCACACCTTTTTTATTGATCCGAACCTTCTCGTCATCATCTACCACATTGTAACTGTACTCTTCTTCTTGAATTTTATGGATTTGCACCTCAGGCTGGTTCTCTTCAAGAAAGGCTTGGTAGACCTCCGAAAATTTTTGCTTTTCTAAAAAAAGATAGACTCCCAGTCCAACAATCAGCAGCATCAGTAAAATATTCAAAAACAAATTATCTTGAAAAATTCCACTATACGCCATGATGATAATTAACGCAGCTCCGCAGATAACAATACGTTTCCAATAATAATTCTGATACATGATTCTGATGGTCCGTTCATAGTACTCAAAATCGGATGCAGCAAAATTCATCGACTTGTCCTCCCCTCATAAACTTCTCAGTTTTTAGTATAGCGGAGCAGAAGACAGATGTCAGTCTATTTAAATTATTCGCAAAAAAAGCTGCTTCACCTTAAAACTATCTTTAAAAAAGCTGAATCGATAAAATCGATTCAGCTCATCCTTATTCATTAGATGTAATAACACGCTCCCCTTTTGCATCGCAAATTACTCGTTGCGGGAACATTTCTTCTGGCGACGCATAATCGTGACCTGACTCTGTTTGCCAACAGGCAGAAACCGATAACACTTCGGTCCCTGTATTGATCAGACGATGTGCTGTATTTCCAGGAATATAATGAACCGATCCAGAAACGACTTCTTCTAAACGAGTCTCACTATTTTGAGTCATCATTAATAGTCCACGACCCTGCAAACCAAAATAATACTCACCGGTCTCTCTTTTTGCGTGAAAGTGTCCTTTTGTTAAATAATATTCTTTGCCTACAACTCCTGGATACAAGTGCGTAATTCCAAAATATAGTCCTCCAGGCGTTCCTTCGGTTAGATTATTATCCTGATACTCTACTCGATACATTACTGTTTCCGGATCTAGCGCCTGATAAGCTGCTGAATCTGAAAAGTAGCCCGCCAAATCTTTTGCTCGTGTTTTCTTCTCTTGGATACCACTGCCTTCTAACTTGAAGGTTTTGTTATTGTATATAACATCACTCTTTTTAATCATCCCAGCTTCTTCTCCTTATTTTTCATCACGGAATATAATTCAACCATTTACTTTTGTATAAATCTGGTCGAACAACAAAATCAAATTTGGCTGTTTCTTGCTCATATTGTTGATAAATCGGTCGTTCTGTATCAATTGAGAACTCTGAATACTCCCGTGGCTTCTTTTCTATCAACTTCTCTACTTGATAACTTGGATTCTGTTCCCAAATAATCGTGCCTTGAGCATCAAATTTTGGATAAAAGGCTAAACCGTTATGTTCTCTAACGTCTGCGTACTCAAAACCGAAATCTCGTACACACCATGCTCCGAAAATCATCCGTTCCGTCTTTGATGCATTAATCGTACAATGCGCCCATCCTGGCGGAACGATCACGACTTCCCCAGCCTTTGCATGAATGGCATAGCAGCGTCCAGGATTATCTGTTGCTCTTTCCTGCATATAGATGATTGCTTCGCCTGACCAGATTTCATAGACTTCAGGTGTCGACATCAGACAGGAATTAGAAATCGCATGAATATGACCTTGGCTTTTGACCGGCTCTTCACCGATCGAACCATCGGCATATGCGACAATTCCAAAAAGCAGCTCGCGTGCCATTAAATCTACACGATCTTTTTTTAACCCGACATCCATCGCAATCGAATAAACAATTTCAGGACCTTTTGCCTCATGATCCGCCATACTGTGGAGAATATCCTTTAAATAGCGCTGCTCAGCCCGAGGAGGACCAAAAACAGTAGTAGGATAAACAAACTCATGAGTGGTTTCATCAAAGGTTATTCCTAACCCAGTTTCAAACATTTTCTTCCTCCTTGGATTATGCCAAATTTCTAACAAAAGCTTGTATTACCGCGACTTCTTTAGCCGGATCTCCTTGGTTGACCAATTTATATTCTTTAACCGCTTCTGGTACAATAAAGGTCTCACCATAGTGGATCTCAAATGGAGCAAAGCTATTATCCAAGCTTTCCACCGTGATTTCTTCCCCTTCCACCAAATTCAACATGTTAACGCTTTGATGAACCTTTACCTTCGCTTCCTTCTTAAACCAATGTCGGTGTGTCTCAATAAATTCTAACTCATGCAAGCCTGTCTTTTCAACACGACCTTCGTTATCTTCATAAAGTGTTTCGAAAGGATTTATCAGATTATCTTGGACCCAAGCCGTGTCATAGTCCGTATTTACGTTCGCTTCGCCATGTACTAAGTGAACGGGTCTTGGAATTCCGTCCAAACCTAAGCGTTCCCAATCCCATAATTTAAAAGTAAAAATGTAGGGTGTTTGGCTGATCTCTAATACCACGGTATCCGGACCGCCGCAATGAATCGTACCTGCAGGAATCGAATAATGATCATGTTTTTTTACAGGAAAACAATTGATATATTTTTCATCAGGAAAACGATAGTCGCCTTTTTCTGCTCGGTGTAATTCGTCAAATAACTCTGCTTTTTCGGTCCCTTCTTTTACCCCTAAATAGATTGTTGATTTTTCAGAAGCCTGTAAAATATAATAACTTTCATTTTGTGTATAGGGCATGCCAAATTTCTCTTGAATATAATCCACCCGCGGATGCACTTGCAAACTTAAATTACCGCCACCTACAGTGTCCAAATAATCAAATCGAATCGGAAAATCATTTCCAAAGCGTGCATGGACTTTTTTACCAAGCAAAGAAATTGGACGCTGGTGCACAACATTGATAGCAGGAATCTCAATTTTTGTTCCTGAGAAGTTCAGACATAAGCTATTTTCTTCTGGTACACCATCAAAAGCCCAGCCATAGTTTTCCTTCTCAGAATCCAAGTTGAACTCTTCCTTCATCCATTGTCCACCCCAAACACTGGCATCAAAATAAGGAACCAGCCGGAATGGCTGTGCTACTATTTGATCCAATGCTGTACGATAACTTTCGCCATCCACCATTTTCACTTGGTTCGGAACATTCGTATCAATCAAATAATCCATTTGATCCGTTAATTTCTGTTTCAATCGATCAGCGACACGCCATTCAAAGAAAAAGCCGCGTTTTACTTTTTTAAGGTTGTCTTCATGCTCATTCGCTGCTTTCCAGTTCGGCATCCCAGCTCGATGACGTTTTTGAATTTCCCATCGAGTCAGATCGGCATAACATAAAATATCTGGATTTGGCAGCAAGATTGTAGCTCCTGTCCCGTATACAACAATATTCTTCTGCTCTTTTGCTAATTCCTGTTGGATTTGCTTTACTTCATATTCTGGATAAAATTCATCTAAAGTCGCATGAGACAAAATTCCAAAGACACGATCTTCAGTTAAATTCGCCGCAATTTTTTTCGTTACGGTTTCAGCATCATAAGCATAGTCATCGGCCTTTACTAATCGTACATCTGTCAGTTTACTGAATAGCTGCTGTTCCAGTTCAGATAAATCTACACCTGGATAACATTCCAATGTAATCTTTTTCTTTCCAGCGACAAATTGCTGATTTAATTCCTCAGCAATTTGATCATAGCTTGTCCATGTTTGTGAATCCTGTTTAATCTTGATTTCTGGTCGCAAATTATACGTCATTTCTACCCCTCTTTAAAAATCATAATGATATGACATTAGAATTCCTCGTCATCATCTCCATCTGAGAAATCCATTCGGTCAATACTTTCTTTACCGGCCTTAAGCCCATCTGTAATCAAATCCTGAAAATTTTTTCCATCGCGCATCAAAATCATATCCAATAGCATGGCTAGGTTCATACCCGACAACATTTCAACTTCAAGCTTTGTTTGCGAAAAGACATCATACGCATTCGCTCCAGGAGAACCTGCTGGGATATCGCAAATAATCAGCAGTTGCTTAATCTCTGTAGGCAAATGGTCAGCCAATTTTTCCAGTTCTTCTCGATAGCTAGCTATCCCTGCTTCTTCTAGTCCTAGTGAAAAGAAACTTTTCTGTTCGCCAGCCACGAACTCTACAGCTTTTTTCATGCCATGAGCCAATTTCGAGTGGCTTACCAATAAAACTCCAATCATAGTTGCTGCTCCTTATTCATTATTTTTAGAACATCGTTTGAATCAAATAAGCAATTCCCACGCCACCAAAGGCCGTCACAAAATAGAGGCCGATCAATTTTAAGGCGGAGACACCCTTTTTCGCCATCAGATACCATGAGACAAGTACCAAGACTAACGGCAATAGGTTCGGGAAAATACCATCTAAAATTTGTTGGATATCGATTTTAGCACTGCTGAATTTCAATACGATCGGCAGCTTCAAGCTTACATAACTTGCGGCGACTCCTCCGATGACAATCATTCCCAAAACAGAGAAAGCCTGTGTAATTTGCTGTGCTTTTTCTCCAACGAATGTATCGACTGATTCGGCCCCAAGTTCATAGCCTTTGAAGAATAAGAAACGAGAGCCTAACATAATAATCGTATTATAGGCAACAATATAGAAAATCGGACCTAAAATACTTCCATTTTCGGATAGGCCCATCCCAATCGAAAGCAAAATCGGAATCAGCATCCCAGGAATCATAGAATCCCCGATCCCAGCTAAAGGTCCCATCAATCCAACCTTCAATCCGTTAACAAACTCATCATCGATTTCTTCTTTCCCTAGCGCCCGCTGCTCCTCTAACCCGACTACCACACCGTTGATCAGCGATCCTATTTGCGGTTCCGTATTATAAAAGACCGAATGTCTTTTCAGCATCGCTTTTTGTGCTTCAGGATCATCCTTGTATAACCGTTTCGCAATCGGTTCCATTGATAAAGCGAACCCGAAAGCTTCTAAAAATTCAAAACTAGTCGCTACTAAGTTGTACATCATCCATCGAATATAGGATTTATTCAGCGTCTTTTTATCTAAAAGCTGATACGATCTTTTTTGTTCCATTAAAATTCCTCCTCCTCGTCGAAATCGTCATACGAACCATCCTCTGTCGCGATCTTCACTGCTGGTTTAACCTTTGCTTGGAAGTAAATATACGCGATCACACCGGCCACTACTGCCAAAGCGATCATATTTAATTTCAAGAAGATAACACAGATGAAACCAAAAACGAAGAATATCAGCATAATGTCTTCTTTAACAACTGCCGTCAGCAGCATCACGATCCCGATAGCCGGTAAAGCACCACCCAAAATGCCCATTACGTCAATCAAGTATTGCGGCATACTCGCTAGTAATTCTTTAGCAAAGCTTGAACCAAAATAAATCACTAAAAAGGAAGGGAAAAAGCGCAAAACAAAACTCAACAGCTGCGGACCAACGATCGTATTGAAGTGAAATGCTTTTTCGTTTCCTTCTTCAATTGCCTTTTGTGCGCGATGATTCCAAAACGAATTAGCCACTTGGAAAAAGTTAAATACAATCGTACCAATAACCCCGATCGTTGTTGCTAAAGTCACTGCGACTTCGGTCGACGAATTAGATAAAATGGCCAGAGCAATTGCCGGATATGCTACAAAGTTCAAATCAGCTGGCATCTGTCCACCAGGCGTCACCATTGCGATGTATACTGCCTGAATAGCAACACCAATAATAATTCCTTGTGTCACATCACCTAAAATAAGTCCAATCAAAAATCCCGATACTAACGGTCGGCTGATAGTGTACCATCCGCCAGTCAATCCCATTAGCCAGGGAGTGCCCAAAGCGCCCAAGTAACAAAGTAATGAGATCAATACAGCTTGGAAAAAGAGCATAATAAGTTCCTCCGTTCTTTATTTTTTGATATCTTTCCAAGTAAAGCCTTTTGAATCCGGTACTAATTTAAACTGAATATCCATTCCTAATGCATCCAACCGTTCAAAGGCTTCTCTTTCGCCTTCAGTGATCGCTACATTTGGTCCGATTTTTTCTGCTCCTTCTCGAGCACTCATTGGTCCGACATTTAAAATCGGATAGCATGCAATAAAATCGGCTCCGGCTTCATACAAACGCACAAGGGTCTCAGGTGTCTTAGCAATTAGAAAATAATTTTTCTTACTCCCAACAATCTCCTCCCACTTCAAAGCTGTACGATCCACCGTCATAACAAAGCCTTTCAGAGGTTTTGGAACAGCTCCTTTGAGCACCTTTGATAGAGTTGGATTATTTGCAGAAGGGTCATCAACTGCTACGACACCATCACATGCTCTTTCACTCATCCAGCGCGTCACTACCTGTCCATGAATAATCCGGTCATCAATTCGAATAAACGATATTGCCATTTTTTTACACTCCTATTCTCTTTATGTTATTTTGTTATAACAATAGCACAAATTGATTATATGTCATTTCAATTAAAAAGACAACGCTTTCTTTATAGTTTTTAAAAAAAGTGCAAGATAATCGAAATTATTTTGCACTTTTACCCATATCTAAATTTCAACATAGTAACGATATTGGTCGCCAATATAGTAGCAATCACTGATCTCTTTGTACTGTCCGTCAGATCTTGAGACCATCCGAACTCTTTTCAAAATCGGAGTATTCTCGGGAACATCCAATACTGCTTGAATCTCTGGTGTCGCAATCAGCGCCTCCACGTATTCTTTGCTCTCACTCATAACGATGTCAAATGTTTTCAGATAATCGTACAATGAGCCGTAGTAATCTTTACTGTCTAGTGAGAATTTTTCAGTATAAGGAATATGCGTAACAAAATAGGCAAATGCTTTACCGTCATCCACCCCTCGGGTTCTTCTAAGTTGAAGGACTTTTGAGCCTTTTTCGATTCCTAATTGCTGAGAAATTCGTTCAGAAGCCTCGATTAAGCTGACTTGGGCTTGCAATGTTCTAACCGTTTTCCCCAGCTCTTCCATTTCCCGAGTAAAACTTCGCACCATTGTGTAGTGTTCCTTTTCAGTTGAATGATCCATTGATAAAACGAAGGTTCCTTTTGCTCGTTCACGATACAAGTGTCCTTCACGAACCAATTCATCGATCGCCTTTCTGATCGTGATTCGGCTAACATTATAGATCTCACACAAATCTAGTTCTGGTGGAATTTTTTCGCCATCTCCCCACTCTCCTGAAACGATCTTAAAACGCAAATCATCTGCTATTTGACTATACAAAGGGCTTGCACCTTTCCCTTTTGCTAATTTTTCGTTCAAGCTATCACCCCTTAAAAGTTCTATTGTTATAACAATAATCTATTTTGACTAAAATATCAACCTTTTGAGAAGGCGGTTTCTTTTAGCTATTATCAATAGTTAAGTTTTAAAAAACGGTTTTAATCTTTAGTGTTTTCTTCTTCTTTTCTACTTATGGCGTAGTATAATGAAGAATAGAAAAACGATTACGTTTAATCAAATGAAGGAGTACGCTCATGAAGATCGCTATTTTTCTCTCAGCTGCACTACTTGTGCTGGTCAATTTTTATCTTTTTTACGTTTATTTCAAAGAAAAGCAGATCGTGGATAACTTAGAACGATTGGCTGTTATGTTCGGTGCTAATATGAGCGTACTCTTTGTCGATAGTCTGATCCTCTTTTTTGGTGCTCTAGCTGAAGAAGGCATGTTCTTAATGACGATTATAAGCGATCTCTGAAAAACTGCGACCTGGTTGAGGTCGCAGTTTTTCATTATGTGAACGATTCTATAATATAGAAATAATGACACCTCATATTTCTCGAATTTGAACAAAAAATAAAGTATGATGAAGAAAACTTTCTCAAGGAGTCGTCGATGACTATTTTAAAAAAACTTTCTCCGCTATTTCTGACCCTCGCCGTTTTTGGGGATTTTTCATTACCCTATTATTTGGGCCTCTCCTATCCTGGATACGATCAGATAACGATGATCATCAGTCAACTGGGTGAGTCCACTAGCCCTGTACAAGTCTATTTCAATAATGGCTCCATCGTTACCGGCAGCCTGTTTATCTTATCAACTCCAGGTGTCTATGACTTTTTTCAATCAAAATCAAAACGTTTGGCTCAGATATTAGCTGGCGCTATCGCACTATATGGGTTTGGCGACTGTATTTTAACTGGATTAGTAAAAATCAATGATTCAGCCAGTTTCTTTAGCCCTGCTTACTTTTTACACGCAGCATTCTCAGGAATATCCATGGTAGCGATGATGTTTGTTCCGTTGCTGCTAGCCTATCGGGCAAAGCTGAAACAGCAAAAAAATGTTTGGCTTTTCTATTCCGTCTGTCTACTCGGATCGATTGTAGCACTGCTATTATTTGCCGCTTACTACTTGCCAATAATCGGTCCTCTGCTGACATCCACTCGCGGATTTTGGCAGCGGCTTTCGCTATTTTTCTTATACTTGCCAGCACTTAGTATCGCTTTTAGACAGCTAGGAAGTAAATGAAGAAAAGAGAACTTTGTAATGGCGCAAACGAAAAAAGGACTGAGACATTCATTTGTCCAGCCCTTTTTTAGGTTCCATACTATTTGGTCTTGGCACTAAAACTGAGTAGGACCTCTTCAATATCAAAGTGAAAACTTTCTGTCTCTCAGTTATTGTTTGGACCTTATTCCTTGAAGCTAAACCCTTCTGCCCTACCTTTTTGCTTATCCTAATTTTTTAATCCCAATCTGCGCAGCTCCGATCGCTCCTGCATATTGAGACAGTTCGTCGCATTTAACTGGTGCTGAAACATATTGTTCTAGTACTTTTGCAAAGGTCGCACTTTTGGAAAGGCCACCAGTGAATAGTACTTTTTCACCTCGAGCGGGTCTAAGCTTTGAATATTGGCTGCTGATCCGCTGCGCGATAGAATGGAGAACTCCCAGCGCAATATCTTCTCGATCTTCACCTTTTGAGATCAAGCTGATCACTTCTGATTCAGCGAAAACGGTGCACATACTGTTGATCGTAACAGGTTCTGCATCCTGCACAAACTGATCCAAATCTGTAATGTCTTCTCCTAATGTTCGCATCATCACTTCCACAAAACGCCCGGTTCCAGCGGCACACCGATCATTCATGCTGAATTCCACAACATTGCCTTTGCCGTTCAACTGAATCGTTTTACAGTCCTGCCCACCGATATCAATAACTTGCTTCACTCCAGGGGATAGATAATCGGCGCCTTTGCCATGACAAGTGATCTCTGTAATGACTAAATCTGCAGGCAGCAGTTTTCTGCCATAGCCAGTCGTTACTAATTTCAAATCATTTAATACATACTTTCGTTTGAAATAGCCTACCACATCTGACATGGCTTTCTTGGGATTCCCAGCAGTTGGAATCAAATACTTGTCGATCAATTCCTCATTGGAGAAAAGCACACCTTTTGTTGTGGTAGAGCCAGAATCTAAACCTATTGTGTACATACAGCCTCTTCCTCTAACATTTCGATAAACGCGGTTACACGTGTGTTGATTTGTTCGATGTCTGAAGTCGAATAATCAGTCTCCAAATACATATAGGGAATCTGTTTTTCTTCATTCAAGAAACGTTTGATCTTCAATGATTCCACCGAAAACGGAATGCAGTTCTGCAACACCATGTCGATCACGCCATCTACTTGATAATCATCGATCATTTGACTCAATAATTCTTTACGGGGTTGGTTATTGGACATGCAGGCACAGCCGATATTGATATATTTGTCCGTCAACGCTTGATAAACATCTTCTTCTGTTTCATCAACTAAGCGTTCCACTGCTTTTGCGACCGTACAATTTTCATAAGCTACTACTAATCCGCCGTTTTCTTCGATCGCGCGAATCACTTTTTCTGTAACTCCCCCCATCGGTGAACCCGTCACTAAAATCCGTGGTTTTTTATCCAAACGTTCGCCAGCTTCATATTTTTCTTTGACTTTGGCAGTCGTTTCTTCTAGCATCTGGATAACTTCTTCTTTGTCGAATTTGTATTGCGAGCCGTACATCACTTGGAAAATCTCTTGACCGGTGATTGCCGGCGGGTTCAACTGGCCTAGTCGGTAAAAATCTTGTTTCGCTTTGCGTTCGCGATTTTTTAACACGATCGCTTCTCGAATTTTTTCATCAGTAATTTTGACATCTAAGAAATCCTCTAGTTTTTCCTTGAAACGAACCAATTCGCTATACCATAATTTTTTACTTTCTTCCGTATCGCGCATATGCGGTAGCTGCATCAAATAAGTATCTTTGAATTCTTCCATGTATTCATACATTTTCTTCTTGCCATCACAGGTCGTTTCCCCTACAACTAAATCAGAAAAATAGAAATACGGGCATTTATCCGTTTTTCCAAAACCATAACTTGATTTGATCAATGGACAAAGGTTCCGCGGCAGATCTTCTTCAGCATCTGGAATCGTCTCATCCGAAGTTGAGCACAAGCTGATTTGGATCGCACCGCCAGCAAGCACCAATTCCTCTGGCATGAAGGTGCAATACACACCAACGACCGGCTTGCCTTTTTCCTTGATTTCCTTAACAGTTAAAAACCCTTGTCTTCTCGCTTCGCCGAATTCATCAAAAATCTCTGGTAAACTTGTTCTTAATTCCACACTATCCATTCCTTTCTCATTTTGAGGATTTCTTTTTTTATCGCCTATTTTCCATGAAGCATAATAATCCACTTGTAAATTAGCATTTTTCCTCAAATAGAAAAAGAGCACACCAAAAAAAGGCAGCTCCTGGATAATTTTTATTTTAACTTATCCGAGGAGGAAAAATGATTGATCGACGCGCTTAGAACCTCTAAGTTTTGTGGCATTCATAGTCATCGCTTAAACATTATTTCCACCTCCAGATGTGTTTCTTTACATTTTCAATGGATGTTGTCTTACCCCATCCTAAAGTTTGTGCAAACACTTACAATTACTCCCTAAGTATAACGAAGGGATTTTTCCCCCGCAAGACTTCCAAAAGAGAATCGTTCTCACTTCTATACACGCTTCAGCAATTTTTGACAACAAAAAAACTGCTGCAACTGATTTGCGGCAGTTTTTCTTCAAGTTCTAAAAAAAGAGACTAAGATTTTTTGCGATTAAAGAGGAAATACATACCTACTAACAAGACGCATGAAGCGATAGAAACAATATGTCCGTTGCTCAATCCACGGATAAGATGATGAATAAAGTTATCTTCCACCAACATCGATCCAGCGGTATAAGCAATCAACAGCGCGCCGATCCAAATCAGCCAAGGGAAACGATCCATCAGCTTCAGAATGACCTGACTCCCGAAAATCACGATCGGAATACTGATGATCAGCCCTAAGACTGCCAACATGAAATGACCATCTGCAACACCTGCAATCGCCAATACATTATCCAAGCTCATCACAAGATCAGCAATAATAATCGTACGAACCGCAGATAGAAGTGTGGTTTCACTTTTAACAGCTGCCTCTTCTCCATTGGATCGCAATAAATCATAGGCAATGTAAAACAGCAGGACTGCTCCAACGATTTTCACATATGGAACGGTTAATAATTCGACTGCGATCAGCATCAAAAGAATTCGTAATACGACTGCGCCTGCTGTCCCAATCACGATCGCTTTATTTTGTGAAGCTGTAGGCAATTTTCGCGTTGCCAATGCAATCACCACTGCATTATCACCGCTTAATACCAAATTTAATACAATAATCGAAAGAACCTTCGATATAATTTCAATACTCATGTCACTACTCCCCCCTAAAAAATCATCTCATCTAAAATACCACTTTTTGCTGAAAATAGCATGAAAATAACCGTATGATTTTGTTAGGGATGTTCCTCAACGCAACAATGGCAGACTACCAGTTAATTTATTAACTTGTTTTTTATTACCAAAAAGCGTTACTCCAAAATAATCGATCGCAGACTCTGGGACTTCTCTCATCTTTTCGATATATTCGTTATAGGTTTTACAGCCTTGTGCAACATCGAAAAAATCGACGACCGTCAGCTTTTCAAAATTTGGTTCATATAGGCGTTCCCGCATATTTCGCAGAAACTCTCGATTGCCTTTTAAAATAGGGATCGGAAACTCGATGATTCCTTGATGTTGATAACCACTCTGATCAATGACATCTTGGCCTACAACTTCAGGGAAAAGCTTTCCGATTGTTACCCCCATCACAGCTGTACTATTTGCAATAATTCCTAACGGCATGGATTCATCCACTACCATCACACATTTTAACTCATCGGCTGACATTTTATACCTCTTTTCTTTTTTCAAAAATTGTTCGATATTGATTTGGGGTCAAGCCAATGAACCGGCTGAAATAATTTGTAAAATGACTCTGATCATAAAAACCTGTTCGATCAGCCGTCTCGGTCAAGCTATAGCCTTGCTCCAGTAATTCCTTTGCTTTAACGATTCGAAATGTTTCAAGATAGCGATAAGGCGTAATTCCTTTTTCTCGCGTAAATAGGCGAACCAAAGAATGCTTATTTAAATGAACAATCTTGCAAAGCTGCTCCAGAGTAATTTTCTGATCATAATGTGTCTCTAAGTAGCTGCAAACCTCAGCGATCGTTCCCTGCTCATCTGTTAGTATCGACTGTGCTGTCTGAGTATATTGCTGCAGCAGTTCCTCAATAAGTAAGATAAACAGCGTTTCCTTTTCTTCCACATCGCCATCATTCATGAGCAGTTGGTGCAGCTGACGAAAATCCTCCGCAACTTTTGTTTGGGCCTGCATCGGTGCAAGAAATTTAGGCAAATCAGCTCCTGTGAAAGGCTGAAATATTTCTTTTTTTAGATTGATACAAAGATACGTCAAACGCTCGCCTTCGATTCCTTCACAGCTATGATTGTCATAAGGGTTGAACGTTAACAAGTCTCCAGGAACAAGCTTGTACTCTTGACTATTGACCACCAAATTTCTTTTTCCCTCTTCAATCAAGCCAATTACATAATAATCATGGAAGTGATTTGGAAAATTCTGTGACACTCCCGTAAAGGAATACGCCTCGATCCCTAAGTCCTTGTCATAACAAATAATTTTCTGATTCAACGTCTCGCCCCCTTTCTTTTCTTATTGTACCAAGGCTCTTTCTCCACCGCTTGGAAGATATTGACTATTTAAAAATTCACTTAAATGTATGGTATCATCAAAACAAAGAATCAGATGGAGGCGGATGCAGTTGAAACACAAAGACCATTATAATGATCAATACATTTTAGAACTGTCAGAAAAATTATCTAATGTACAGCCTGACTTTAACAGTGAAAATTTTTCTACTGAGTTAATCGGCAACTTAGAAGAGAAGGAATTGTTCGCACGCTTTGATTTTATCGTTGATGCGTTAGAAAAAAATTTAAGCGGAGACTATGATGAAACCATCCAAACCTTTTATCAAATGCTTGGTCCAGAACTAGAGCAAGCAACCGGAATGTTTAGTTTTGGCTGGTGGTTATGGCCAATTGGCCGCTATGTCGAACGTCATGGCAATGAAAACTGGGAAGTTTCACTAGCCTTCTTAAAGGAATTGACCAAACGCTTTACTGGCGAGTATGCAATTCGCCCTTTATTAAGGGAACACCCGCAGGAGGTTATGGATGAATTGATCCAGTGGAGCAAAGATGAAAATGTTCATGTACGCCGGCTAGCCTGCGAAGGCGTACGAATTCGTTTGCCATGGTCAGAAAAAATCGATGTCGCCTTAGAGGAGTTTGATCGGTATGCAGAAATTTTGACGAATCTAAAGGATGATCCGGAAAAATTCGTTCAAAAAAGCGTTGGTAATAATCTGAACGATCTTTATAAAGAGGCGCCAGAAAAAGCGGATTTTCTTATCGAAGAGTGGCGAAAAACACCCTCAAGCAAAGCGCAGGAGTGGATCATCAAACACGGGCGTAGAAACCAACATTAGCACAAAAAAGCTTCCTTCATTTTATTCAATGAAGGAAGCTTTTAAACTTTAGTTTACTTTTTTCATGCGTTTAAGAGCAAAAGCGAATAAAACCATAAATCCGCCAATTAGTGTAACGAACAGACTGCTCGACTCTTCACCGGTTTTCGGTAATTGCTTGCCTTGAGTTGCTGTACGTGTTGGGGTGATACTCTTATTCGTCGTGCCATTGCCAGCATTCCCTACATTCTTTGTATCTCCACTTGAGGCAGGATCACCATTTGCTCGAGTTTTTACGCTTAACGTAATCGCCTTAGTACTGGTTTCCCCTTCTGGAGTAGACGCGTAAAACTCAATGTTGTGTTCACCAGTCTCCACTAATGTATTGTCTGCCACTTTTACTTTGATATCGCCATTGGTTACTTTAAATCCATCAATCGTATCGTCAGGATTTTCTGTTTTTGCCCAAGCCATAATCATGTCTTCATTCAATTTATCACCGACATACATTACTTTATTGTCGACTAAAATTTTTGGTGCACGTTTTTCAGCTTTTTCGACTACTTTTACGTCCATCGTTTTGGTGATTGTTGCACCTGTTGAAGCCAATGCTGTATAAGTAACCTTATAATCACCAACTTTTGCAGTATCAACATTTGACTCTGCCCAAACACCGACTCCGCCAGCCGCACTTGCTTTTGCAAGCTTTTCTTCTTTTCCTGAAGGATTCAACACATACGCTTGCGCAAAGCTATATGGATCAAATGCCTGTCCTACTTCAAGACTCAGGGAAGGCTGAATATCCATTCTGATCGTATCTTTCGTATCAACGATCGTAATGTTCACGATTTTTTTCGTGATAGTGAAGTATTCTGAAATAACTGCAATTTCAACCGCCAATGTCCCTGGTTGATCCGTTGAATGATTGCCTGCTACTATAATATTCGCTGTCGCTGTCGGCACAATCGTTCCATCTGGCTTTCTGATTACAATACGTTCACGGATCGCTTGAATATGATCACTGCCCTTTGGTAAGCTAAAATCACCGATCTCGATCGTATACATGCCAATATCATCCTCAATAACACGGATGATCACTCTTTGTGTAGCCGTGTTTCCTTGAGAATTTTCTACTGTATACGTCAATAAGTAGTCCCCAACTTTGTTCGTGTCAACCGTACCTGAACATTTAACCTTTGCGGTGATGTCTCCATCCTTTTTATCTGTGGCACTAACACCTTTCATCGGATCAAAGCTGCTGCCTTTACGAATACTTTGAGTTGGCAGGATATTGATTGCCGGATGTGTATCGGTTGATTCATTTGCTGGAAACTCTTCTACATCTAAAGGTTTTACTTCCACTTTGCTAGCACTTTCCCCAGTTGAAGAAGTCGTCTTTTCAGCCTCATTTTTTGCTGGTACTTCTGTCTTTGGTGCTTCAGCTGGTTTCACTGTACTGCTTTCAGTTGTCGCCTGAGTTCCCTTGCTTTCAGTTGTCTGACTGCTCCCTGTTGTAGTGCTTGGTACTTTAGGTGTGGAGCTTGGAACTGTTGGTTTATCTTTTACTGGTGCGGAAACACTTGGTTGTGTTTTTGTTGTTTCCTCAGCCTTCTTGACAGTTTCACTCATTACTGCTGGCTGTCCTTCTGTTGCCAGTGCTGTTGGCGCAGCAAGTAATGCAGGTACCAACAAGCCTGCAAGCGCTGCACATGTTAATTGTTTTCTTTTCATCTTTTCTCCTTTTCATACATTTGATACAGTACTCTTCCATTATTAAGCTGCTTCTAAACCAAAATTGGTACTAGTAGCCATTTTAGTCTGGAACACCATCCACGCCTCTGTTCATAGCAAATAACCAGATGCATAAAAATAACAACAAAGTACATACAAAAAGCAACTTCTCATTAGAAGATAACACAAAAGAATCGCTTAATCAACGCAATTATAACCGATAAATAATGATGTTTATTTTATTAATCCATTATTTTAAAAAACAATATATAAATTTTATCCGACAGTTTATTAACTATTCTTTTGCTAAAATAAACAAATCCGAAAAATAGATTTAAATATTAAATCGAATCCTTTTAAAGTTAAGCTTACTAATAACGATTATTACCAACTAATTTTTTTGATCGATTTACAAAAGGGGCAGTGATGAAATCAAAAATAAACAGGAGAGCCCCTCGCTTCTCCTGCAAAATTATTTATAGTATCAATAGCCATTGGGATAGTCTTTTTGAAAACGCCAAGAATCAGAAATAATCTCTTTGATATCGCTGTGTTTTGCTGACCAGCCCAAGACCTCTTTTATTTTGTCATTCGATGCAACTAAACTAGCAGCATCGCCCTTTGCACCAGGTCGGATCTCTAATGGAATCTTTCGTCCAGTAACCTCTCTACAAGCATTAACGACCTCAAGGTTGGAATACCCTTTTGCAGATCCTACATTTAGAATCTGACTAGCCCCGCCCCTTTGTAAATATTCCAAAGCTAAGATATGGGCCTCGACAAGATCCAATACATGGATATAATCTCGTACACAGGTTCCATCAATGGTCGGATAATCATCACCAAAAATCACCATCGTATCCTTTTCACCAGATGCCACCTGCAAAATGACAGGAATCAACCGTGGCCGAACCTCTCCTAAGGTTCCATCCTTCTTTGCTCCGGCAACATTAAAATAGCGCAAAGCGACGAAATTCATTTCTGATGCCTGGCTTTGCCAAGTCATGATCGTTTCCATCATTCGTTTACTTTCACCATAAGGATTGATCGGAGCCGCCTCAGTTGTCTCATCGACAAGAGATTGTTTCGTATTGCCATAAATTGTTGCCGATGACGAAAAGACAATCGACTTCACTTCAAACTCCTGCATAGTCTCCAAAACTACCTCTGTCCCGTAAACATTATTACTAAAATATTTGAGCGGCTGCTCGACGGACTCTCGACCTAATGAAAGTGCTGCAAAATGCATTACCGCGTCTATTTTTTCTTCTTTAAATACCTTACGAAGGAGCTCTTTGTCACGGATATCTCCTTCATAAAAATGAGCTGCTTTATGGATCGCACGTTTGTGTCCTGTAGAAAGATTATCAATAACTGCTACCTCATAACCTCGCATAATTAAACCATCGACAGCATTCGAGCCAATATATCCCGCACCGCCTAGTATTAAAACAGTCATAATATCCTCCTTTGATTTTCCCTATAGTTTATCAGTGTTCGTTTGGTCAGTCTAAAGCTATGCACTATCATTTACTACTGCCAATACGAAAAAGAAGACATCGCTAATCGGATGTCTTCTTTCTTTTCAAAACTAATAGTATAAGCAATAAACAGAGCCCTGAAAAAAACAGATAATAGGTTTGGCTTTCACCTGTTTTAGGATACCCTGAGGCTACCTGTACATTGACGATTTGCTCCTTAGATGGTGATGGACTGCTTGAAGAACTAGTGGTCGTTTCCTGATAAGAGCCCAACATTCCTTCAATTTGAATCTCGCTTTTCATAGATTCGCCTCCTTAATTTAAGGCGTTACTGGATTTCCATCTTTTCCTAATGCTTCAAATGCCAAAGTCAAAGTATGTGATGTTTGCTCAGCATTTCCCTTATAATACTCATCCTTTGTCGTACCTGAATATTTGTACAGCGTATCTTTAGTATACCCACCAGAAGGATCTGTATCGACGTTCAATTTTCCTTGGTTATTGGCTAAAACTAAAAATTCTCCTGCCGCAAATGATTTCAAATCCACTGTTTTATCCATTGCAGAATAGTCTTTTCCGCTGATTTCTAATGCCTCAACATTATCTAAATTTCCAGAATCTACAGTAAAATCAGCAACAGAGATTTTCACCCCGCGTCCAGAATTATTGGTGATCGCATAATATGGAGAGGTGATAGTTTTATGCTCTGTATCCTTTGTAGTATAAAAAATATTTGCTGTATCTACAGTTACATTGATCCAGTCCTCTGATCCTTCATCAATATTCGGTCCATTTTCATCTGTGTTGTCTTGTCCTAATGATCCATTAACGGTGATGGAAGCTGAATTCGTTCCATTGACATTCTCTTCAGCCGCATAAATGCTTGCTGCCCCTCCAAATAAAACACTTCCTACCAATAATCCGCTTAAAATTTTCTTCATATTCTCTCTTCTCCCTTTTCGTATGTTTTTGTATTACTGCAATTAATTTTTGACATGAATCGTAATTTTAGCCGCAACCTCACCTTTCTTTTCTTTCGTTTTATCATCATATAAAGAAAACTTAGCCGTCGCCGGATAGTCTCCCTTCGATAATTTCTCCTCTAATTTTGCTTCTTTGACTTCATAGCCTGGTTGAATCGCTCCAGAAGTATAAATTAAATCTCCAGTATCGTTTCGTGTGATCTCGACATTGACTGGATAGGCATTATGCGCTGGATTTTGAATGATCAGTTCGCCTGCTTTATCACCGGCTTCAAACGTAGCTTCCGGTGCAATCACCATATTGAATTTGCTGTGGTCGACCTTTTGCTGAGCCATTTTTTTCAATTCAGCATCACTGATTTCCTTAGCGTCTTTATTATCTGGTAAGAAATCACCGCTGATCATAGAGACGGGCTTTGGCGCTTCTCGAGTAAGAAAATAGGCGCCTATTCCACCTAAAGCCAATAATAGTAATAAAACTATTAGCCATTTTCTTTTGTTTTTTTGTTTTTCTTCCATCAATTTTTATTCCTTTCTTGCAGCAGTCAATGTCAACCGATATTGAACCTGTTGGGCTTTTTTTACTTCTCCATAGTACTTGCCCGAAAAGCCCATGGTCGTTGAAGCATTCCCTGCTAATTCAGCAAATGACAACGGAGACTCATGGAGCTGCTCAGTCAATGCCCCTAAACTTCTGTTTCCTTCTGTCAGGTTCAAAAATAAATCTTTTTGATTTGTTTCATCCTCTTCCTGTAATAAACGAATGCCGGCCGGATTTGACAGCTCTTGAATATCCGTAGCTTGGATCGCCACCGCAAAGGAGCTGTGGTTATCGATTGAATACGTATTTGCAGGAATGACTGCCTGCTGTCCAGCTTTCTTTTCAGTGTAAAAGGCTGCTTCAATTGGAAAGCTGACATTGATCATTTCTTGCTGTGTTTTAAACGGCACCTCCAACCAATCACTTGATTGACTATCCGGATCACAAACGATTCGAACATAAAGCCAATAATCCGTTCTTTCCTTAAGATTCGAAAACGTCCCTTTATCAGTTAGATTGGAAAACGACTGCTGCTCGATCAGTCCTGTCTCGTCATTCGCAGGATCAGCAACTTTTTTTGAATACAGTTTAAACTCCATACCGCTAACCATTTCATCATTGTTGTTCAACTGATACTCTTTTAGCTGAAAGCTTGCTTCATTGACCTGTATATCCTGACTCACATCCAGCAGTTCTACTGGTGGATTTAACCGTGTCAAACTTATTCTGTTAGTATTTTTCAATGCTGTTTTTTCAGCAGCTGTAAAATCCGGCGTATTCGTCTGAACAGATCGAGAGATATCAGTAGAAGCAATATGCCAAGTTCCAGCATCTAGCTGTGAGGTCAACGAAGTATCCTCTGTCATTACACCGTATCCCCGCGTCCTCTCACTAAATGGCGCATAGATAAATTTATTCGTTCCTCCTACAAAGCCTATGGGATTATAGGTAGTTCCAGGCTTTCCTTGAAAAGTAATTTGTTGTGCATTATCAATTTCAAAGGTTGAATTTGCACCGACTGACCGATTAAAAACGGACTCACTATCACTGATTGAGAAATGTCCGATTGAATCAGGAAGAAATTTAAACATACTGCCATTTGCTATTTTGATGCTGTTTGGATAACTGATCGAAAACTCTGCACCCTCACCAACTGTTAAAAACGCCGGCTTATTAAAGTAATAGAAATCCCCTTTTGCTGAATTCGTTCCTTTTACTGAAAGCTTTGAGTTATTATCCAATGTGATCACACCATTATTTGCTCCATCAGAGTAAATGAAATTGTGGTTCGAGGTAATATCGACCTCGGCTTCTTCTCCTACTGTGATGCTAGCAGGATTTGCAGGCATCCATACACTGCCTAAAGCATCGCTTGTATTTTGGACGATCGTCGTATGACTGCCTGCTGTAAACTCAAGATTATTGGTTTCAGCAAACTCTTGACCATTAGCTGTAGAGCCGTCTGGATTTTGCTGCATAAATTGATTCGTTCCATAAAAGTAAATCTTGCTATTGAGATTTCTTAGGTAAAAAGGCTGTGCACTTTGATTCGAATAATAATTAACGTTTTCAATATGTAATTGAACAGCAGCACTACTTTGCATAATTCCATAAAGTCCCAAAGCAGGTACCGTATAATCTGTTGAACCAAACGTCATATTCTGCAATCTAATCGTTAACCCGCCAACGGTTGTATACAGTCCTTTATTTGAATTTAGATTCCCGCCGTTATAGGAAATCTGGCGATTGTTTCCATCAATAGTCACATCTCCTGTAATTGGAATAGCGGTATTCCCAAAATCAAAAATTTCTGTAGAATCAGCAAGCTTTATGTATGGCTCTTTATTTTTTAGTGCTGTCTGCAACTCACTAACAGTAGAAACAATCAGCCATGCTTCCTCGTACTTTTGATTCTCAATAACAATCTCATTATTCTCAGTTACACTTGCTTGCGTTGAAGAGCTTTCTTGAGTATTTTCTGGTTCCACAACTTCAATGTCTGCTGGCTCAGCTTGTACAGGAGATTCCAAAGAACAAACACTAAAAACCATAAAGAAAAAGATCAAAATAATATGTAATTTGTATTTATTCATTACTATCAACCCCAAACTCATTAAAAATCCGGCAACAATAACAATATAAAATAAGAATAACGATATAACAAATCCAAAAAAAATAAAAATGTAAAATAACTAACGTTGCTGAAACCCGATACATAATTCATTAATTTCCGCCAATACATATTATTAAATAATGATTATAATTAGATTTGCCCAATATTTTTTAAGTTTTTTTTAAGTAAGAAGCTTGGTTTGTGCCTTTTTTGTGAAAATCTGACCTTTTTCAATTTTTTTCATCCTGCTTTTTTTATCATTCAGCTTCACCAAAAATTATTTTGAAGTAATTTGATTAAATGTTAGCGGATTAAATAT
>NZ_JAFLVR010000040.1:0-1890 GCF_017315985.1 Candidatus Enterococcus murrayae
CTATCTAGGTTGCGTTAATCAATAACAAGAAAATCTCAAAAAAGTTATTGACATTCACTCGGCAACCTGTTAAGATATAAAAGTTGCTGAAACAAAGCGACAAACAATGTAGACCTTTGAAAACTGAACGAATAAAACAAACCAAATGTGTAGGGCGTTTCTATTTATATAGAAACAAACAACATAGCAAGCAATATGCTAGCAAGTCAATTAATACAATTGAGCTTAACAGTTTAACGACTGTTTCAAACACTTTATATGAGAGTTTGATCCTGGCTCAGGACGAACGCTGGCGGCGTGCCTAATACATGCAAGTCGAACGCTTTTTCTTTCACCGGAGCTTGCTCCACCGAAAGAAAAGGAGTGGCGAACGGGTGAGTAACACGTGGGTAACCTGCCCATCAGAAGGGGATAACACTTGGAAACAGGTGCTAATACCGTATAACAATCGAAACCGCATGGTTTCGGTTTGAAAGGCGCTTTTGCGTCACTGATGGATGGACCCGCGGTGCATTAGCTAGTTGGTGAGGTAACGGCTCACCAAGGCAACGATGCATAGCCGACCTGAGAGGGTGATCGGCCACATTGGGACTGAGACACGGCCCAAACTCCTACGGGAGGCAGCAGTAGGGAATCTTCGGCAATGGACGAAAGTCTGACCGAGCAACGCCGCGTGAGTGAAGAAGGTTTTCGGATCGTAAAACTCTGTTGTTAGAGAAGAACAAGGATGAGAGTAAAATGTTCATCCCTTGACGGTATCTAACCAGAAAGCCACGGCTAACTACGTGCCAGCAGCCGCGGTAATACGTAGGTGGCAAGCGTTGTCCGGATTTATTGGGCGTAAAGCGAGCGCAGGCGGTTTCTTAAGTCTGATGTGAAAGCCCCCGGCTCAACCGGGGAGGGTCATTGGAAACTGGGAAACTTGAGTGCAGAAGAGGAGAGTGGAATTCCATGTGTAGCGGTGAAATGCGTAGATATATGGAGGAACACCAGTGGCGAAGGCGGCTCTCTGGTCTGTAACTGACGCTGAGGCTCGAAAGCGTGGGGAGCAAACAGGATTAGATACCCTGGTAGTCCACGCCGTAAACGATGAGTGCTAAGTGTTGGAGGGTTTCCGCCCTTCAGTGCTGCAGCTAACGCATTAAGCACTCCGCCTGGGGAGTACGACCGCAAGGTTGAAACTCAAAGGAATTGACGGGGGCCCGCACAAGCGGTGGAGCATGTGGTTTAATTCGAAGCAACGCGAAGAACCTTACCAGGTCTTGACATCCTTTGACCACTCTAGAGATAGAGCTTCCCCTTCGGGGGCAAAGTGACAGGTGGTGCATGGTTGTCGTCAGCTCGTGTCGTGAGATGTTGGGTTAAGTCCCGCAACGAGCGCAACCCTTATTGTTAGTTGCCATCATTTAGTTGGGCACTCTAGCGAGACTGCCGGTGACAAACCGGAGGAAGGTGGGGATGACGTCAAATCATCATGCCCCTTATGACCTGGGCTACACACGTGCTACAATGGGAAGTACAACGAGTCGCGAAGTCGCGAGGCTAAGCTAATCTCTTAAAGCTTCTCTCAGTTCGGATTGTAGGCTGCAACTCGCCTACATGAAGCCGGAATCGCTAGTAATCGCGGATCAGCACGCCGCGGTGAATACGTTCCCGGGCCTTGTACACACCGCCCGTCACACCACGAGAGTTTGTAACACCCGAAGTCGGTGAGGTAACCTTTTGGAGCCAGCCGCCTAAGGTGGGATAGATGATTGGGGTGAAGTCGTAACAAGGTAGCCGTATCGGAAGGTGCGGCTGGATCACCTCCTTTCTAAGGAATCAGTTCATCTAAGATGAACGTTACGGAAACTACACAGGCTTGCTTTTATTCGTTCAGTTTTGAGAGGT
>NZ_JAFLVR010000040.1:1990-5124 GCF_017315985.1 Candidatus Enterococcus murrayae
AACAATCAAACCCCTAACGCAAGTTAGGATAAGGTTAAGTGAATAAGGGCGCACGGTGGATGCCTTGGCACTAGGAGCCGATGAAGGACGGGACTAACACCGATATGCTTCGGGGAGCTGTAAGTAAGCTTTGATCCGGAGATTTCCGAATGGGGAAACCCAGCATCTTTTATAGGATGTTACTTTTCAGTGAATACATAGCTGATTAGAGGTAGACGCAGAGAACTGAAACATCTAAGTACCTGCAGGAAGAGAAAGAAAAATCGATTCCCTGAGTAGCGGCGAGCGAAACGGGAAAAGCCCAAACCAAGAGGCTTGCCTCTTGGGGTTGTAGGACTCCGATATGGTAGTTCAGTGAGATAGTCGAAGGACCTGGAAAGGTCTGCTGGAAAGGGTAAAAGCCCCGTAGACAAAATTTGACTGGCACCTAGGAGGATCCTGAGTACGGCGGAACACGAGGAATTCCGTCGGAATCCGGGAGGACCATCTCCCAAGGCTAAATACTCCCTAGTGACCGATAGTGAACCAGTACCGTGAGGGAAAGGTGAAAAGCACCCCGGAAGGGGAGTGAAATAGATCCTGAAACCGTGTGCCTACAACAAGTTAGAGCCCGTTAATGGGTGATAGCGTGCCTTTTGTAGAATGAACCGGCGAGTTACGATTACTTGCGAGGTTAAGTTGAAAAGACGGAGCCGCAGCGAAAGCGAGTCTGAATAGGGCGAATGAGTAAGTGGTCGTAGACCCGAAACCATGTGATCTACCCATGTCCAGGTTGAAGGTGCGGTAAAACGCACTGGAGGACCGAACCCACGTACGTTGAAAAGTGCGGGGATGAGGTGTGGGTAGCGGAGAAATTCCAAACGAACTTGGAGATAGCTGGTTCTCTCCGAAATAGCTTTAGGGCTAGCCTCAGAGTAAGAATGATGGAGGTAGAGCACTGTTTGGACTAGGGGCCCATCTCGGGTTACCGAATTCAGATAAACTCCGAATGCCATCCATTCATCTCTGGGAGTCAGACTGTGAGTGATAAGATCCATAGTCGAAAGGGAAACAGCCCAGACCACCAGCTAAGGTCCCCAAATAACTATTAAGTGGAAAAGGATGTGGGGTTGCACAGACAACTAGGATGTTGGCTTAGAAGCAGCCACCATTTAAAGAGTGCGTAATAGCTCACTAGTCGAGTGACCCTGCGCCGAAAATGTACCGGGGCTAAATAGTTTACCGAAGCTGTGGAGCACACCATTAGGTGTGTTGGTAGGAGAGCGTTCTAAGGGCGTTGAAGGCAGATCGTGAGGACTGCTGGAGCGCTTAGAAGTGAGAATGCCGGTATGAGTAGCGAAAGACAGGTGAGAATCCTGTCCACCGAATGACTAAGGTTTCCTGGGGAAGGCTCGTCCGCCCAGGGTTAGTCGGGACCTAAGCCGAGGCCGAAAGGCGTAGGCGATGGATAACAGGTTGATATTCCTGTACCCGTTGTTTTTGTTTGAGCAATGGAGGGACGCAGGAGGCTAAGGAATCAGACGATTGGAAATGTCTGTCCAAGCAATGAGTCTTGAAGTGAGTCAAATGCTTGCTTCTTTAAGGACAAGTTGTGATGGGGAGGGAAATAATAGTACCGAAGTTCCCGATGTCACACTGCCGAGAAAAGCTTCTAGTGAGAAACCAATGGCCCGTACCGCAAACCGACACAGGTAGTCGAGGAGAGAATCCTAAGGTGAGCGAGAGAACTCTCGTTAAGGAACTCGGCAAAATGACCCCGTAACTTCGGGAGAAGGGGTGCTGATCTAACGATCAGCCGCAGTGAATAGGCCCAAGCGACTGTTTATCAAAAACACAGGTCTCTGCAAAATCGAAAGATGACGTATAGGGGCTGACGCCTGCCCGGTGCTGGAAGGTTAAGAGGAGTGCTTAGCGTAAGCGAAGGTACGAATTGAAGCCCCAGTAAACGGCGGCCGTAACTATAACGGTCCTAAGGTAGCGAAATTCCTTGTCGGGTAAGTTCCGACCCGCACGAAAGGCGTAACGATTTGGGCACTGTCTCAACGAGAGACTCGGTGAAATTTTAGTACCTGTGAAGATGCAGGTTACCCGCGACAGGACGGAAAGACCCCATGGAGCTTTACTGCAGTTTGATATTGAGTGTTTGTACCACATGTACAGGATAGGTAGGAGCCGTAGAAGTCGGGACGCTAGTTTCGACAGAGGCGCTGGTGGGATACTACCCTTGTGTTATGACCACTCTAACCCGCACCACTCATCGTGGTGGGAGACAGTGTCAGATGGGCAGTTTGACTGGGGCGGTCGCCTCCTAAAGAGTAACGGAGGCGCCCAAAGGTTCCCTCAGAATGGTTGGAAATCATTCGCAGAGTGTAAAGGCACAAGGGAGCTTGACTGCGAGACCTACAAGTCGAGCAGGGACGAAAGTCGGGCTTAGTGATCCGGTGGTTCCGCATGGAAGGGCCATCGCTCAACGGATAAAAGCTACCCTGGGGATAACAGGCTTATCTCCCCCAAGAGTCCACATCGACGGGGAGGTTTGGCACCTCGATGTCGGCTCGTCGCATCCTGGGGCTGTAGTCGGTCCCAAGGGTTGGGCTGTTCGCCCATTAAAGCGGCACGCGAGCTGGGTTCAGAACGTCGTGAGACAGTTCGGTCCCTATCCGTCGCGGGCGTTGGAAATTTGAGAGGATCTGTCCTTAGTACGAGAGGACCGGGATGGACTTACCGCTGGTGTACCAGTTGTCTCGCCAGAGGCATCGCTGGGTAGCTATGTAGGGAAGGGATAAACGCTGAAAGCATCTAAGTGTGAAGCCCACCTCAAGATGAGATTTCCCATTTCTTTAAGAAAGTAAGATCCCTGAGAGAAGATCAGGTAGATAGGTCAGGAGTGGAAGTGCAGTGATGTACGGAGCGGACTGATACTAATCGATCGAGGACTTAACCAAAAATTGATTTGAGGTTGTTTAAAAGACGTTTCTGATCCAGTTTTGAGTGAACGACGTTTACTCAAAAAAGAAAATAGTGTGGTGGCGATAGCGAGAAGGATACACCTGTTCCCATGTCGAACACAGAAGTTAAGCTTCTTAGCGCCGATTGTAGTGAGGGGTTGCCCCTTGTGAGATTAGGACGTCGCC
>NZ_JAFLVR010000041.1 GCF_017315985.1 Candidatus Enterococcus murrayae
TATGTTGTTTGTTTCTATTTAAATAGAAACGCCCTACACATTTGGTTTGTTTTATTCGTTCAGTTTTCAAAGGTCTACATTGTTCGTCGCTTTGTTTCAGCAACTTTTAAATCATAACAGATTGCCAAGTTGATGTCAATAACTTTTTTGAAGTTTTTTTCGAAGAAGTTATTAACCTTGTTTCATGCGACTTTGATAGAATAACTGAAAATCAGCTATCTGTCAATAACAATTTTTAAGTTTTTTTGAGCAATGTTTGCTCGCTTTGGAACATAAAATAATATACCAACATTATCTTGTCTGGTCAATCAAAAATAGAGAGTTTTTTGAAGTTTTTCCCATTACTGACCATTGTTCTTTATCCTCCATGTAAATGTTCGTAAATAACATGAAAGCTGAATGAAAATTACCTTTTCACAAACGACTCAATCGTTTTTTGTTCTGGCGGCTGACATCATTTTCTAATAATTTGTTTAAACCCTAGTAAAAAAGACATCCAGCCAAGCTGAACATCTTTTTTTACTAGTTTTTTTAATTTTAACGCATCGTTGGAAACAGTAAAACATCACGGATTGACTGAACATCTGTTAGCAACATTACAAGACGATCAATTCCAATACCTAATCCACCAGTTGGCGGCATCCCATATTCTAGAGCTTCCAAAAAGTCTTCATCTACACCATGCGCCTCATCATTTCCTTGCTCGCGTTCTTTTTCCTGTGCCTCAAATCGTTGTCTTTGATCAATTGGATCATTCAACTCAGTGAAAGCATTAGCAAATTCGCGCCCTACGATAAATAGTTCAAAACGATCGGTAAATCTTCCATCTTCGCTATTTTTCTTCGCAAGCGGCGATACCTCCACAGGATGTCCAAAAACAAAGGTTGGCTGTTCAAGTGTTTCTTCAACAAACGTCTCAAAGAATTCATTAATAATATGTCCAATTTCCATTGTCTCTTTAATTTCAACGTTATGCTCTTTTGCTAATGACCGCGCTTCTTCGATAGTCATTTCTGGCCAGAAATCTACACCAGTCTGTTCTTTGATAGCATCTACCATATGGACACGCCTAAACTCAGAGCCTAAATCAATCGTTTGCCCATCATAAGAAAGAGTCGTCTCGCCAAGAACATTCTGCGCTACATCACGAATAATTCCTTCTGTTAAATTCATAACATCTAAAAAGTCTTGATACGCAGTATAGACTTCCATCATAGTAAATTCTGGATTATGAGTAGTGTCAATCCCTTCATTACGGAACACTCGTCCAATTTCGTAGACCTTTTCCATTCCGCCAACGATTAGGCGTTTCAAATGTAATTCAAGAGCAATACGCAAATACAAATCCATATCTAACGCATTATGATGTGTAATAAACGGCCGTGCAGTCGCACCTCCAGCTTCATTGTGTAAGACAGGCGTTTCTACTTCGATATACCCTAATCCATCTAAATAACGGCGAATTTGACTGATAATTTGACTGCGTTTAGTAAAACGGTCGAAACTTTCGCGATTACTAATCAAATCCAAGTAGCGTTGGCGATAGCGTTGTTCAACATTCGTCAAGCCATGATATTTTTCTGGTAACGGACGTAATGCTTTTGAAAGGAGAGTAATCTCTTTTGCTTTAATTGATACTTCACCAGTATCCGTCTTCATTATTTCTCCTGTTACACCAAAGAAATCACCTAAGTCTCCCTTTTTAAAAATAGCATAAGGTTCTTCTCCGACTTCATCTTTTCGGACATAAATCTGAATTTGCCCTTCACGATCTAGTAGATGGGCAAAACCAACTTTTCCTTTTCCACGCTTAGTCATCATACGACCAGCTACACTTGCAGTTAATTGTTTGTCAAGAAGCTCTTCTTTAGTATTAGCATCATATGTTTCATGCAGCTCTTTTGAATTTGTTGTACGTTCAAAACGTGCGCCGAACGGATCGATTCCTTCTTCACGAAGGTGTTCCATTTTTTCGCGGCGAACACGCATCTGGTCGTTCATTTCTGTCAAATTTGTTTGTTCCTCAGTCACGAATGTTCCTCCTCAGTATGTAATTACTCTTACTTATAATGCCAATGAATAGGCAAAAAATCAAGCCGAATTCCTCATTCGGCTTGAATATTAGCTAATTTTCTCTCTTAATTCAGTCTTTTCTGCAAGTTGATCTAAAATATCTAAAATGGCTTGTTTCTTTTCCGTCTGATTGATTGCGACCTTAGCTTTTGCTGCACGAGGGATGCCTTTTAGATAGTAGCTGGCATGTTGGCGAAATTCACGACAAGCGATTTTTTCACCCTTTAGATTAATCAAACGCTCTAAATGCAACTTAGCTGTTTCAATCTTTTCTCCAGCACTGGGTTCTGAGATCAGCTCGCCTGTCTCCAAGTAATGCTGTGTTCGATGGATCATCCACGGATTTCCTAGTGCGGCCCGACCGATCATTACAGCATCGACACCAACTTCTTCAATCATACGTTTAGCATCTTCCGGTGTGCGAACATCGCCATTCCCCATAAATGGAATAGTAATCTTATCTGCTACTTCCTTCAAAATCTCCCAATTTGCTTGGCCTTCATACATTTGAATGCGCGTCCTACCATGCATTGCAATGGCTGAAGCACCTGCATTTTCAGCTGCCAAAGCATTTTCTACAGCCAATATATGCTGATCATCCCAACCGATCCTCATTTTGACAGTAACTGGGATATCCACTGCTGAAGAGACGGCATCGACCATTTCATAAACTTTGTTTGGATCCAACAACCATTTTGCTCCAGCCTCAGCTTTGATGACTTTGTTTACCGGACACCCCATATTGATATCAATAATATCAGCTTCTGTATTTGCTTGAACAAATTGTGCGGCCTCCACTAACGAATCCTTATTACCTCCGAAAATTTGGACACTCAATGGGTGTTCGCGTTTATCGATATACAGCATTTCCAGTGTCTTTTTATTTCTAAAATGGATTCCTTGGTCACTGATCATCTCACAAACAACTAATCCAGCCCCAAATTCTTTCACTGTCACACGAAATGCAGCATTCGTGATGCCTGCCATCGGTGCTACAACAACTCGATTCGGTACTTCAACATCGCCAATTCTCCATGTACCATTTAACGGCTTCACTATTATTCCCCCAAAATTTCTTGTTTCAAATCATATAAGTCAGCTTCACTATACTCATATTTATTGTTGCAAAAGGCACAGACTGCTTCTGCACCGTGGTCTTGATCAATCAATTCTTGAATTTGTTCTGCTCCCAACGTAATGATAGCTGAAGCAAATTTTTCTTTTGAACAATCGCATTTGAAGCCGACTGGCATCGTTTCTAAAAATTCTACATTATCAATACCTAACAAATTTTGCAGAATTTCTTCTGGTGTCTTACCTTCATCTAATAGTGTGGAAATACGAGCTGTTCCTTTTAGCCGTTCTTCGATTTGATCAATAATCTCATCACTGGCTCCTGGCATAATCTGAATCATAAAGCCACCAGCTGTTTTGATAGAATCATCTGTATCAACTAAGACAGACACACCAACTGCAGATGGTATTTGTTCTGATACAGCTAAATAATAAGTAAAATCCTCGCCGATTTCTCCTGAGACGATCGGAGTTTGACCAGAAAATGGTTCTTTTAGTCCCAGATCCTTAATAACGGTAAACATACCTTCTGTACCGACCGCACCACGTACATCGATTTTTCCAATCTCATTTAAGGGCAGACTGATATGAGGGTTTTTGATGTAGCCTTTTACCTCACCTTTACCATTACTATCGACTACAATAGCCCCAGCAGGTCCGTTTCCCTCTATTTTCACAGTCATTTTATCTTCGCCTTTTAGAGTAGCTCCTAACATCAAGGCTCCAATCATCGTCCTACCTAAAGCCGCAGAGGACGTGTTCCATGTATCGTGACGTCGTTGTGCCTCTGCTACTGTTTCTGTTGCATTTATCGCATACGCGCGGACAAAGCCCTCATAGGCTAAGGCTTTTACTAAATAATCATTCATCTACCTGCTCCTTATTTCTAATTTACTCGTGATTGCATCATACTAGGTGTTCCAACTTTTTTCAACTTCTCTGTATAAGCTTCATAGAAAAGCTTAATAAACGTCCCCGTATAGCTAGTAGAGAACAAGCAAGCCAATCCCAGCTTATTAAAAACTATACTGCTAGTAAAAATTTATGTATTTCCACAAAAAGCTCTTGAACACCATGGCACGCTTTTATTCTTCGTTAATACTCTAGCTTGTGATAGTCGCTTCACCAATTAAAGAAGGGGCTTCATCATAATCAAATCAGTTTGCTTATCTTTTCCGACAGTAAAATCATGTGCACCAACTTTTTCAAAACCAAATGTTCGATAGAATCGCAAAGCATTCACATTCTTTTCCCACACACCTAGCCATATGCTATCGCGTCTTTCTTTACAAGCCAGTTCCAAAGCATAATCTATTAATTGCCGACCTAATCCATGACGCTTGAAAGATTTACGAATATAAATTCGCTCAACTTCTAATCCATTCTTAGCTAATGTTTCCGTTTGCGCGATTCCAGTATTCAATTTTAAGTATCCAGCTAACTCATCTGTCAAATAGACAAAGAAGAAGCGCGATTCAGGATTCTGCATTTCCTTTTCTAATTCATCTAACCCGTAAGCATTTGACAAGTACTCTTGCAAATCAGCTGGATTATTATCCAATGCAAAAGTATCACTAAAGGTTTCTATACTAATTTCCCGTAATTTTGTTAAATCTTCCAATGTACATAATCTAATTTTTCCTTCCATCTTTACCCCTCTTTAGGCTGACTAGGATCATTCTCTGTCAGCTAATATAAAAAGATAAAATAAACGGCATGTCTCCAAGGACATACCGTTTTATTTTTATTCTTGATTATCGTTTGTGTCATCAGGTTCAATTTTATCGTCTGAGTCTTTATGTTCAGGCGCTTTATCCTCTGCTTGCTTCTCAGCATCTTTTTCTTCCAAAGCACGTTTTGCTTCTTCAAAAGTTTGCGCTTGAGCTTTTTCACTAGGATAAAGACTATCTTTACCTTCTGGCATTTTACCTGTTTCAAACAACGACTTGATTGCCTTAGCATCCAAGGTTTCAAATTCCAATAATTTTTCAGCAATCAACTTATGTTGTTCACGGTGAGTTTCAATGATCTCACGTGCTTTTTCATGAGCTTGCATCAAGATACTGCGAACTTCTTCATCGATCTCAAAAGCCACTTGTTCAGAGTATGCTTTTGTTTGACCATAGTCGCGACCAACAAAGACTTGATGATTCCCTTCGTATTGCACTGGACCAAGCTTATCACTCATCCCGTATTCAGTAACCATACTACGAGCCAATGAAGTTGCTTGTTCAAAGTCATTTGATGCACCAGTCGTTTGAGCATTAAAGACGATTTCTTCAGCGGTACGCCCACCTAGCAAACCAACGATTTGTTCAAACATGTCCTCTTTAGACATCAACATTTGGTCTTCTTTTGGTAAAGCAATCATGTATCCACCGGCACGTCCTCGAGGAATAATTGTTACTTTATGGACAATACGAGCACGGTTCAAGACCATTCCGATGATAGTGTGTCCCGCTTCATGATAAGCAACCATTTCACGTTCACGCTTGCTGATGACACGATCTTTCTTAGCAGGTCCCGCAATTACGCGATCTTCAGCTTCATCCACGTCAGAAGCATCAATTTTTTTCTTGTTCCGACGAGCAGCAACCAACGCTGCCTCGTTCAAGACATTTTCCAAATCAGCACCAGCGAACCCTGGTGTTTGTTGAGCAACAACTTTCAAATCAACGTCATCTGCCAACGGTTTATTACGAGCATGAACTTTAAGAATCGCTTCACGACCTTTAACATCTGGGCGACCAACTAAAATTTGACGGTCAAAACGACCTGGTCTTAATAACGCTGGGTCCAAAACATCTGATCGGTTCGTTGCGGCAATGACGATAACACCTTCATTACCATCAAATCCATCCATTTCAACTAGCAATTGGTTCAGGGTTTGTTCACGTTCATCGTGGCCTCCGCCCATGCCGGCACCACGTTGACGACCGACAGCATCGATTTCATCGATAAAGATAATCGCCGGTGCATTTTTCTTAGCTGTTTCGAATAGGTCGCGTACACGAGAGGCTCCGACCCCAACGAACATTTCCACGAAATCCGAACCAGAGATTGAGTAGAAAGGCACTCCTGCCTCACCAGCTACAGCTTTCGCTAATAAAGTTTTACCTGTTCCCGGAGGTCCCTCTAATAAAACACCTGCAGGAATCCGAGCACCTAATTCTACAAAGCGGCGCGGATCTTTTAGGAATTCTACTACTTCGACTAGTTCTTGTTTTTCTTCTTCTGCTCCGGCAACATCAGAGAAGCGTACACGGTTGGCTTTTTTGTCAGCTTCTTTGGCTTTCGATTTACCAAAATTCATAACACGGCCATTACCGCCGCCACCGCCGCCTTGTTGTCCTAGCATCATATAGAAGAAGAAAATCATAATCAAGATTGGTAGGAAGCTTACTAGTAAAGTAACCCACATACCGCTGCTTGATTCCTCTTCAACTGTTGTCTTTACCTTATTATCCTTTGCTAAGTCAGTTACTTGACTCAATGTCGAATCATTTGGCAAAACAATTGTTGAAAAGTTAGTGGTTTTTGATTCGGTACCACCGATGATGCTTAAGCCGCCAGAATTTGAAACCTCTTGTTTTTCCTTATACTCACCGGTGATCTTATATACGCCACCAGCAGGTCGGATCTTGACGTTCTTAATTTTGCCTGCTTGCATCTGTTCTGTAAAGGTTGAATACTCGATATCTGGCGAAGCTGATTTGTTATCTCCAAAAAGGAAATAAACAACCATGACCATAGCCAAGATGACGAGAATATAATAGAGAGCATTTTTTACTCCCTTATTGTTTTTGTTCATCTGCGTCCTCCTCGCGCTTGTTAGCTTATTAGCTTGTTAAAAAAGTTTTATCAATTTTGACCTTTTAAGTATATCATACTGTGATTTTTTCGGTCACTAATTTGATTGATAAATTTCTGGCTTCAATACACCTACGTATGGCAGGTTGCGATACGCTTCCGCATAATCTAGCCCATAACCGACCACGAACTCATTCGGTACATCAAACCCAACATAGTCAGCGTGAATATCTACTACACGTCCTTCTGGTTTGTCTAACAATGTGACGATCTTCACTGATTTGGCTTTACGGTATTTAAATAAATCGACTAAATAACCCAATGTACGGCCACTATCAATGATATCTTCCACAATTAATAGATCACGTCCTTCAACATTCGTATCTAGGTCCTTAATAATCTTTACTTCACCTGAAGAAACAGTTTGATTGCCATAACTTGATACATCCATAAAATCCAGTTCAAGCTGTGCGTCAATCTCACGAACGATATCGGCCATAAAAGGTACGGCTCCTTTTAAAATACCAACCACCAAAGGATTTTTATCGGTATAATCTGTAGTTAATTGTGCGCCTAACTCAACGCAACGTTTTTGAATATCTTCTCTAGTAATCAATACTTTTTCAATATCTTTTGCTAGCATGTAGAAACTCCTTTCATTTCGCTACTTGAAGCGTATAGTCAAGTATGTAGTGTATTCTATCAGTTTCAGTTGTAATACTCAAATAGGAATTAACAAAAGGTAAAAGCGCTACTATTTCTCCCGCAGAATCTTCCACTACCCATGCTTGATCTCGTTGATCAGTTGGAATTTTCTTGTCGATAAAATAACGATTGATTCGTTTAAATAACGTTTTTGTCAATCGAATCCGATCCCCTGCGGATCTTCGTCGAATTGTTAGAGGCAATTTCACTGAGAGCGGTAACGATACATGTAGTCCATTATTTTCTGAATATACATCACTTCTTCTCAATGCGATTGTCCCTCCATCGGACAACACGATCTGCTCGTTTTCCCCTAGAGTAAATATCCCACGACTGATTGATTCTTTCTTGCTAAGGTAGAATTGTTGATAGCTTCGCATAAATTGCCAATTCTCTCCAATATCTATAGACCATTGGCTAACAGAACGTTCCATTTGCTCTAGGATCAAAAATAGCTGTCGCTGAGAAGCCACTAAGCTTGTCTGTTCTTCTATTTGCTGAAAGAAAGCAGAAAGAAAATAATAACGAGCTCCCTCTTCAACAGGCATATTTTCATACAAAAAAGACCAACGCTGTCCGTCAAATTCGATATTTCTTAAATTTTCTTTTAGCATATGCTCAATCATCTGGTTAGCCCAAGTCAGCTGCTGATGAAACTGTTGAGCATGGACTAGTATTCGTGGATTTTCCTTTTTTAGTTCAGGGACGACATTCTTACGAATGCGATTACGAAAATAGTCTTGCGTTTCGTTTGTGGCATCTTCAAAATAGATCAATCGTTCTTTTTTAGCGTAACAATAAATTTCTTCTTTCGAAAACGAAAGCAGCGGGCGCAGCAAAATCCCTGGACCAAAATCTTGCTGACGAGCAATTCCGCTATGACCTGCGAAAGAACCGCCGCGAACCATTCGCATTAATAGCGTTTCTAGCTGATCATCGCCGTGATGAGCAGTCAAGAGAAAATCATATTTTTCTTGCTCCATGATTTCTTTAAAAAAATCATAGCGAACCCGTCTTGCTTCGGCCTCAATATTTCTTTTTGCAGGATGCTCCCAAACCTTCGAATACATCGGCAAACGCTTCTTTTCGCAATAATCCCGCAAAAAAGCTGCTTCTTTCTTTGATTCTGGACGCAGCTGATGATCTACATGAATCACACCTATATCTGCGTTCTGCTGCTCTAACAAATGTAACAGTACCATTGAATCAACACCTGTTGAAACTGCCAGTAAAATTTTCTGATCTGTCATCAACTCGGGATTCTCATGAAAAAATGCTCGTTCCATGTTACACTCCTTACCCTTCGTGACTAGTCCTTTTCTCAGTAAAAAATAGCATCCTCGCACATAATTACTACTGTATTGAAAAATAAAGAACTGAGCCTATATTTCATTTCGATAAAAAAAGCTGAAATCCTGTAAGAATTTCAGCTTCTCTATTTTTAACTACGGCGACCTCCACGGCCTCCACGTTTTCCTTCGGTATTACGTTTGATCGATGACAAACGATCATCGCTATCCTTTAAAAAGGAACTCATCAATGAATCGAAGTCTTGTTTGCCGCTAGTTTGGGGTTTGCCTTTGGCAGCTGGTTTCGGACGACTATTATCTCGAAACTCACGTTTGAAAGGTTTCTTTTCTGGTTGTGGCTGGTCTTGGGCCTTACGGATTGAAAGACCGACTTTTCCGTCATCTCCCACAGAAGTTACTTTTACCGTCACTTCATCGCCAACAGTCAAAACATCATGAATGTCTTTGACAAAACCATTAGATATTTCACTGATATGGACTAAGCCCGTTTTACCCTCTCCCAAGTCAATAAAGGCACCAAAATTGGTGATTCCTGATACTTTTCCTTGCAGCTTAGCTCCTACTTCGATTGACATAAAAAAAATGTTCCTCCTAATTTTTTTCCAATTTATTTTAAAACTGCTTCTAAACCTATTTGACAGTTTCGGACTTTACTACTTCGTCAGCAGATTGCTTATCTTTGCTAGGCGTATTCGCTGAATCCGGTAAAACAAAAACCAATTCGCCGTCTTTTGAATAATAGAAACGACTACGGGCCAACTTCGCCACATAGTTATCATCTTTTAACAATTTAACGTCTTGTTTCAAACTGTCCACCTGATCATCTACCTTAGCAGATTCTGCGACTGTCTTGACTTTAATATCATTTAGTTCGCTCAAATGACGTTGCTCGTTAAAGATTTGAACTCCCATGACAATTGCGACAAAGGCTGCGACAGCAAAAAGTGCTGCTAAACGACGACGTTTAAAAATTAACTGACGATGTTGCTTTTGAAATTTACGATATTGCTCTTTTGCGTACGGCGTATCTAACGAAGCAATTTTCTGCGTCTCGTTTTCATTCATTCCTATTCGCTCCTTACCATGAAATTCTTTACTATTATATCAATTCAGGATATAATTGTCTATTTGAATTATCCCTAATTCCCGTTATTTTCCACACGAGTCTCACTAATGATACGATACATTTTCGCAGCATCGTCTTTTTTTGTAGATTCATGCAACTCTTCTACTGCGACCTCTAGAACTTTGTTTCCAAATTGGATTCTCAATTGATCCCCAACTTTCACATCTGTTGAAGATTTTGCTAATTTTCCATTCACTTGAATCCGTCCCTTATCAGCAACTTCTTTCGCCACTGTCCGACGTTTGATGATCCGTGAAATCTTTAAAAATTTGTCTAAACGCATAAATTACCCTCTTTTCCAGTTTAATCTCAATAATTTACTACCGAATGGCAGCATCAACCATTCACGAATTGTTAATAAACGCAACTGAATAGCTAAAATCAAAAAGGCACTTCCGCCAATGAATACACCTGTAATTGCCACTAGCAATGCAATACTTCTTTTTTGGACCACTCCAAAAACAATACTGATACCGCCATAATAACATAATAACACGGCGACCATGCCAGCTAAACAAATGAGTAGATTGCGTATAAAATGACGTTGACTACCATAAGTTCGTGTTTCACGATCGCAAGAAAGATGTAAAATGAACAAGGCCGTTATCAAACCAAGTAAAGTTGAAAGACTCGCACCGACCGTCCCGAAATGTTTTGTCAATCCGCCGGTAACAACTATTTTCAATAGCAAACCAGCTCCGGCAGCTTGTAACGAGCTCCGATATTCATTTTGGCTTTGAGCAATGCTTTGATAAGCCTGCACCATTGCCATAAAAAAAATAGCAAACACAAATAAAACCAGCGTCTCATTTCCTTTATAGTCTTTGAATAATGCATAATTTACATAAGGCAGCAACATTGCCAAGCCAATCGAGGCTGCTGCTGCAATCCCACAAGTCAAACGTAAAAAGATTTGACTGGTTTTAATAAACATCCTACGATCACGACTCACAAGATAGCGTGTCAATAGAGGTAAGAAGCTTGAACTCATTGCCAAGGCTACTACTAGACCTAACTGCACTAACGGTTGTCCGCGATCATAGACCCCTTTGGCCAGCTTTGCTCCATGCTCACTCAAACCAAAATCAACTAACGCTTTTTTAACGGTAAAAGAGTCAATTAGTTGAAACAAAATCAACAATCCGCTATAAATCGTCATCAGGCCGCCCTCAAGTACTAGACGTTTGCCTAAGGGCCACGAAATGTTGCCAAGGTCAGGCAACTTTCGTACGATACTTGCACCAAATACTTTCCGACGGTAGTACCATAAAACCATCACCGCAACGATGCCGCCAACTAAGGCTCCTGACATCGCTACTGTTCCCGTGCGATAAACACTCCATCCGAATTGCTTAAACGACCAAGCAGCAAATACAATTACTGCTACTCGAATCAGCTGTTCAACTACTTGCGATACCGCAGTTGGTACCATTAGTAATTTCCCTTGGAATTCTCCTCTTGTAATTGAAAGAAACGGCATAATTACAAAGGTGAAAGATACTACACGAATTAATGGTGCCAGTTCACCATCTCCCATCCAATTAGCTAATGGTTGCGCTGTGAAAAAGCACAGTGCCCACAAAATCAATCCAAAACCACTGATCAAAGGAAATAGTTCCTCCAACGCTTGACGTTGTTCCCGTGGTTTCTTTTGCTCTGCCACATATTTGGAAATGAATTGGGGCAAGCCTGATAAAGCTAAAGTCATAGCAATGCCATAAATCGGGTAAACCTGTTGATAAACATAAAATCCTTCATCACCAGCGAAGTTTTGATACGGCACTCGATAAACAGCGCTTAGTAATTTTGCTACAAATGACGCGGCAGTCAAGACGAAGGCTCCTTGCATCATGATCCGCATTTCTTTATTCGCCAGTGCCTCCACCGCCTATTCTTTGTACTTTTGTTCTCGCATCGCACGGACAAACTTACTAATTTCTCGTAGCCAAACAGCCTCATCCATATTATTTGCGATTGTCAATTTGATAACCATTTTATCCTTTTCAACACCTAATGTTGCTTTCATTTTCGTAGCGCTCAACGCCTCAAAAAGCTGTTCAACTTTATAGGCTTTCGTTCCAACCTTGCTTAAGGTAAAAATAATCTGTTGCTGGCGTTTTTGAATGCTTTCGACTAACGCTCGATCACCATCCATTTTGATTTGTCCAACATTTAATAGATTTGCTACTTCATCAGGGTAGTCTCCGAAACGATCTACCAAATCAGCTTCTACTTCATCCAGCATCTCCGTACTCTCTAACTCGCGGATTCGTTTATAAATCTCAATTTTTTGTCGTTCATCTTCAATATAGTTTCCTGGAATATACGCATCGATTCCTAAATTGATTTCTACTGAAGTTCGTTCAACTTGAGTATTTTTCCCTTGTTTGCGATCCACTGCTTCAGACAACATTTGTGAATACATATCAAAACCGACTGCATCGATAAAACCGTGTTGCTGTGCACCTAAAAGATTCCCTGCTCCACGAATGGATAAATCTCGCATCGCTATTTTAAATCCGGAACCCAATTCGGTAAAATCTTTGATTGCCTGCAAACGTTTTTCACTAACTTCATTCAGTATTTTTTGCGGCTCATACATAAAATAAGCATAAGCGATCCGATTGCTTCGTCCAACCCGTCCACGTAATTGATATAAAGTTGACAGGCCCATATAATCAGCATTTTCAACAAACAATGTATTCACATTAGGTATGTCTACACCCGTTTCGATAATCGTCGTGGTGACCAAAATATCAAATTGCCCATCAATAAAGTCCATCAATGTATTTTCTAATTGAACTTCCGTCATCTGTCCATGTGCAAATCCTATTTTTGCGTCGGGAACCAACATTTGCAGTTCTTCGACTTTTCGTTCAATTGTCTCTACTCGATTATATAGGTAAAAGGCCTGTCCTCCACGAGCCATCTCACGCTCAATTGCTTCGCGAATCGCTCCTGGGTTAGTCTCCATCACATACGTTTGAATTGGATAACGATTTTCCGGCGGGGTTTCAATCACAGACAGATCCCGCACACCTAACATAGACATATGCAACGTTCGGGGAATCGGTGTTGCTGTTAAAGTCAGCACATCCACTTGGGAACGCAATTGTTTTAAACGCTCTTTATGCTTCACACCAAAACGCTGTTCTTCGTCAATGACTAATAATCCCAAGTCTGCAAACTGTAAATCTTGCGACAATAGACGGTGCGTACCTACCACAATATCAACTTGCCCAGTGCGAATCTGCTCAATTGTTTCATTTTGCTGTTTCTTTGTACGGAATCGACTCAGCATGGCTACATTTACGGGGAAATTTTCGAAACGTTCCGTCATCGTATCATAGTGCTGCTGCGCCAAGATAGTCGTTGGTACGAGAAAAGCAACTTGCTTATTTTCTTTGATTGCTTTAAATGCCGCCCGCAATGCTACTTCGGTCTTACCGAAACCAACATCCCCCACTAACAAACGATCCATTGGACGAGTTTTTTCCATATCATGCTTGATTTCCGCAGTACTTCGCAGCTGATCATCTGTTTCGCTATATGGAAAGGCATCCTCAAACTCCTTTTGATACTCATCATCTGGCCCAAATGCATAACCACGCTCTGCTTCGCGTCTTGCGTATAGCTCGATCAAATCATCTGCAATATCTTCAATTTTTTTCGAAACCTTACTCTTTGTCTTGGTCCATTCACTGCCGCCCAGTTTATTAATCTTCGGCGGCTTTGCTTCAGAAGAAACATATTTTTGAATCAAGTTTAATTGCGTAACGGGAATAAACAGCTTATCGTCTTTTTGGTACATGATCGACATATAATCTTGATGGACACCATCAATTTCAATCGTCTCCATCCCGATATATTTACCGATCCCATGATTAGCATGAACTACATAATCCCCAGGTTTTAACTCATTGTAGCTCTTCAGACGTTCTGCGTTTGATATCGTCTGTCGGCGAGCACGTTTTTTAGTGACTTTTTGAAAAATCTCTCGTTCTGTCACTACAACCAATTTATCCTGCGGTAATTCAAATCCATTTGTTAAAGCTCCCGTAACAATCTGTGTTTGTCCAGTTAATAAACGATCAGGTGTCGTTTGGACTGCTTTGATATCTACGTCATGAAACTCCTGAGTCAACTTTTCTTGTCGTTCTTGGTCTGATACAAGAAATAAAACCGTCTGCTCTTGTTTTTGCCAACGATCCACTTCTGTTTTTAGCAATGGCATTTGACCAAAAAACTGTTGCATCGAACGATACTGGAAATTATGGATCGCTTCAAAGCGCAGGTTTCCCATTCCTTTTTGAAATAGTGAGAAAAAGCTTGTAATAAGCTTAGTCTTTTTAATCAGCTCATGTGCATTCATGCTAAAGCTCTGTTCAGAAAAAACGCGCAGCTCTTCAATTTTTTGAGTATGCCACTCAGCTTCCTCCCGCTCCATTTCACGATGTGTCTCCATCATACGAGGATAATCATCTACAAACAGTAAGGCATCTTTAGAAAAATGATCCAATAACGAAACTTTTTCTTCATATAATAGATCCGTATAATATTTTGCGTGCTCTGTCGGTATTCCGTCTTCCCAGGAAGCGATCAATTGACCAAAGTAATCGTTCAAAAAGTTATAGTCTTCTTTTTCTTTCGTAACCGCTAAGCGATTTTGCAAAAGATGATTCACCTTCTGAGCACCTTGAGTCAGATCCTCTGCAGAGAATACAAGATCTGTAGTTGGTGTAATAAAAACTTCATTTAGATTTTCTACTGAGCGTTGGGTTTCTGGTTCAAAATAGCGCAGTGAATCAATTTCTACATCAAAAAGCTCCACTCGAACAGGGTATTCTGTCGTCAATGGATAGATGTCAACAATACTTCCACGCATACTAAATTCACCCGGTTTACCGACCATCGTTTGACGTTCATACCCCATCAACACTAACCGTTGTGCCAAGTTCTCTAAATCAACCTCGCCGCCAATTTTCCAATGCAGCTGGTTCTCTTTCCACGTTTTAGCCGTTGGTAAATATTTTCTCAATGCCGCCACTGGCACTACATAAATGCCATTCTCTCCTTGAGATAATGCCTGTAATGTCGACACGCGCTCTGCTCTTGCTTCTGGTGACGCGAAGGCCATTTCTGCAGAAAGCACCTCATCTACTGGAAACAGATGAACATCGTCAACTATATTCCTCAGCTCATCAGTTAATTGATTACTATAGTAGAGATTTGGCACAACGACCACCGTCTGTTTCTGACTTACCTGATGTGTGGCGGCCATTACCAAAGCCTTCGCCGAACCAGAAAGTCCGATCAACAATTGTCGCTTCGCCTGTTTATTTAAATTATTTTGCCATTCTTTAACCAATGACAGCTGATTTATAAATTCAATCAAGTTCATTTTCTTGCTCCTTATATATTCCATTTAAACTGCCAAACTCAACGAGCTTATTTATAAAAAGTTCGCATTAATTAAACCTATTCATCGTTTGCAGGAAATCTTTACTTGAGACAAAATCATCTATGGCTTCACCAGCACGTGCAACGCTGTCTGCAATGATTGCTGTATCCTCTTTACTGAAGGTGCTTAATACATGGTTCACAACCGTCTTCCCATTTGGTCGACCAATGCCAATTTTAATTCGATTAAACTCCTGCGTCCCGATATGCGAGATAATGCTTTTCAATCCATTATGTCCTCCAGCACTGCCTTTTTGCCTCAATCGTAATTTTCCAAGCTCCATGTCCAAGTCATCAGCAATCACTACCAGCTCTTCTAAATAAACACCGAAATATGTCATCAACGGACCCACTGCTCTGCCGGACTCGTTCATAAAAGTTAATGGCTTGACCAATAAAATTTTTTCACCATTCACAAAATAATCAGCTACTTCTGCTTCAAATGTATTTCTTTTAAAGACAGCTCCATGTTCCTTCGCCAATTGATCCACGACCATAAAGCCGACATTATGTTTTGTATTTTCATATTTTTTCCCTGGATTTCCTAAACCCACGATCATTTTCATACTATCTCGCCTCGTTCTTCTAAATAAATTCTTCTGCTATTATTTATTGAAATTCAATTGATTTTCATCCGCATGACAAAATGCTGGATAGTCAAATGACTACCCAGTCCAAAATTTTCTTTATACAGTATAACACAAACTCCCCTGTAGTGACCGTTTTCAGTGCTTTAAGACTCCATTAAGATTCTGTTATTTTTGAAAAAAGTTTATGTTACCAGTATCTTGAGCTGTTAGTACATGAAGCGTTTTCTTTTGAAACAGCAAAAATAACTGTATTATTAATGAGTAAAATACGTGACAAGTTTCATTAATTAGTGTTATCATTCCACTGGAAAAACAAATATAAGAAGGGATTGGTACACATGACTGCAACAGCAGCTAGTAAAACCCATCAAAAAGTAATGTTAATCGGAGACGGCGCAGTAGGTTCAAGTTATGCCTTCGCTCTAGTCAATCAAAATATCGCTCAAGAAATCGGTATTATCGATATCGATAGCAATCGCACACAAGGAGATGCAATTGATTTATCTCATGCATTGGCCTTTACGTCACCTAAGAAAATTTATTCAGCCTCTTACGAAGACTGTCACGATGCGGACTTAGTTGTCATTACTGCTGGCGCTCCACAAAAACCAGGCGAAACTCGTTTAGACTTAGTCGGTAAAAATCTACGCATCAACAAAAGTATCGTAGAGCAAGTTGTTGCCTCTGGATTTGACGGTATCTTTTTAGTCGCAGCAAATCCTGTAGACATTTTAACTTACTCTACTTGGAAATTCTCTGGCTTCCCTAAAGAACGTGTTATTGGTTCAGGTACTTCTTTAGATACAGCTCGTTTCCGTCAAGCAATCGCAGAATTGGTTAATGTTGATGCTCGTAATGTCCACGCTTATATTTTAGGGGAACACGGCGACTCAGAATTCCCAGTTTGGTCACATGCTAATGTTGCTGGTTTACAAATCTATGAATGGGTAAAAGATAATCCAGAAGTTGATGAAGAAGCCCTTGTTAATCTATTCTTTGGTGTACGTGATGCTGCATACGAAATCATCGAGAAAAAAGGGGCAACTTTCTATGGTATTGCCGTTGCCCTAGCTCGTATTACTCGTGCTATCTTAAATGATGAGAGTGCCGTATTCCCACTATCTGTATACCTAGAAGGTCAATATGGACAAAATGATATTTACATTGGTGCTCCAGCAGTTGTCAATGCTAAAGGAATCCAAAATATCATTGAAATTCCATTAACTGATGCTGAAAAAGATCGTATGGATGCTTCTGCTAAAGAACTTAAAGAAGTTATGGAAAAAGCTTTCGCTGATCTTGAAGCTGAAGGAAAATAAAGAATTCTTAAGCCGTAAAGAATATGAATATTCTTTGCGGCCTTTTTTAATATTTGCTAACGTTTCAAAACATATTACTCGTATTTCAACCATTCTGTGGTATATTTATATTCGGTATATCATTTTGAAAATCGACTATTATTTTAAATAGAAATACTTCGATAGTTAATGAAGACCAAATAAAAGGAAATGCAATGAGGAGTTATTTCGATGACAAGAAATGAAAGAAGAAATTCTCGTAGCCGAACGCGAATCGGTGTGATTGTTGTATTAGGTTTATTGGTAGTTTCAATTGGCGGATACACTGTTCGCAGTACATATTATGCTCAAAGGTTCCTTCCCAACACGGTAGTGAATGGAGTAAAAATTAATAATTTGACGGTGAGTGAAGCCAACCGAAAGATTACTCGCGAGCTGACAGATTCCCCTTTCCTAATTAAAATCGACAAAGAAAATTGGAAAGAAATCAATCGCAAGGATTTAGGCTGGCAAAATAATTATCTGCCTGGATTAAAAGAGATGCAGAAAAAACAAAATCCATTTAGCTGGGGTATGCAGCTAGTCTCCGCAGCAGATACAAAAGATGTCGACGGCAACACTTTAGATGAAAATAAATTGAATGCTGTTGGCGAAGCAGTTCGTGCAGAATTAACTCAAGCCAATTCAACTCGAACTGCAACAGAAAATGCGAAGGTCACTCGGTCAAATGATGGTTTTGAGATCACTCCTGAAAAACAAGGGAACACGATCGATGTCGATGCTGCCGTAACTGCTTTTAAAGAGGCGGCAAAAAATGGCAAACATGATATTGATTTTGATGATTATCTTATCAAACCAACTATTACCAAAGATGATGCTGATTTAAAGAAAACTATGGAAAAAATGAATGCCGTAGCAAAAATCAAAGCAAACTATAGTATCAATGGAGAAAATTTCCAAATTCCTTCATCAGACATCAATAATTGGTTAATCGATGAAAATGGCACGATGTCACTTGATAAAGATAAAGTGACTGCCTATGTTACGAACTTAGGCGAAAAATACAACACAAGTTCTAAACCAACCGAATTCAATAGTACTCGTCGCGGAAAGGTTTCAGTCCCATCAGGTACGTATAGTTGGACAATCAATACTTCTGAAGAAGTGGATGCTTTAACGAAACAGATATTAGAAGGAAAAGACTTCACACGTTCACCAATTGTTACTGGTGCAACAACAGCAGATAAACCGCTAATAGATAAAACATATATTGAAGTAGACTTGCAAAATCAACATATGTGGTATTACAAAGATGGTAAAGTCGCTTTAGAAACAGATATCGTCAGCGGAAAACCAAGCTCACCAACTCCTGCTGGTGTCGATTATGTCTGGTCAAAAGAAACCAACAAGACTCTACGAGGAAAAAATGATGATGGGTCAGATTACGCAAGTCCCGTTAAATATTGGATGCCGATTGATTGGACTGGTGTAGGACTTCACGATTCTGACTGGCAACCTGAATATGGGGGCGAACTTTGGAAAACCCGCGGATCTCATGGATGTGTGAATACACCACCAGCTGTAATGGCCCAACTTTTTGATATGGTAGAAGTCGGGACACCTGTATTGGTCTTTTAGTAAAAAACAGTGAAATGTATCGACAAAAATAGACTTTTACGGAGTGGAGAAATCCACTCCGTTTTTCTTTGCTTTTTTGATGATTCTATTCTAAGTCGCTTCACGGTAAGATAACTCACTTGTTTGATATAACTTCGCAGCTATCTTAAATAAAACAGTATAACTTTGATTTTGTCGTTTTCGAAGAACCCCCTCATTTCCGAATTCTCGATAAGCAATGATCCAACCTTTCACTTGTCTATCTGACTTTATTTCTGGCTTCTTTGATAAAGTGTTGCACTTGATTTGACAATTCAAGCTATAAAAAATACCAACCTCCAGAAGTTCGATTTTTAGTCTAACTTTTGGGGGGCGGTACAATTCGTTGTTTTTACTTTATAAAGATAGTTTCGATTTTGTTTAATGCTTGAAGCTCTATTCAGCCGAAGTAAATACTTCTGAAACGTCATCATCGTCCTCTAATTTCTCAACTAAACGCTCCAGTTTTTCCTGTTGCTCCTCATTCAGACTAACCGTCGTTTGGGGAATCATTGTTAGTTCTGCCTGCGCCAGAGTAAACCCATCTGCCTCCAATTGATCCCGCACACTAGAAAAATCCTCAGCAGCTGTATATATCTCAAAAACCTCCGGCAAAATCTCCATGTCCTCTGCACCGGCTTCCAACACATCTTCAAACATCGTATCCTCGTCCACAGTCAAGTTTTCACGCTCAATGGCGATGTACCCTTTTCGATCAAACATGTAATTTACCGAACCAGTCTCTCCTAAATTACCACCATTTCGAGTAAACGCCACACGAACGTTTGTCGCTGTTCGATTTCGATTGTCAGTTAGTGCATGAACCAAAATTGCTACACCTCCAGGACCATATCCTTCATAAGTGATTTCATCATAGTGCTCACCTTCACCTGCGGATGTTGCTTTCTTAATTGCTCGATCAACATTATCATTTGGCATATTGGCCGATTTAGCTTTATCAATCACTAATCGCAGGGCAGGATTCGTACTCGGGTCAGGACCGCCAGCTTTAGCTGCCATATAAATTTCTCGCGACATCTTCTGAAAAATTTTTCCTCTTTTTGCATCTTGAGCATTTTTCCGCCCTTGAATATTATGCCATTTGCTATGTCCTGACATGATTACATTCCTCCTATATATTTTGATCCCTTATATTTTCCGTCTGAAACCATTTTTCGTCAAGAATTATCCCCAATCAACGCTTCTTACGAATAAATCGATAAATGAGAATAATCAAACAGGCCGTCAATGCGCCGCATGAATCCAGCATCACATCTTGGAATAATGGCGTACGACCGCCAGTCAGCATTTGATGAAATTCATCTGTCGCTGCATAACCAGTTGCAGCTAACCAAGCGAAAAACAGACTTAAGACCGATGATTTTTGCTTCAATTTGGGTAATAATCCTAAGTATAGGCTACCGCCTAAAATAAAATAAGTCATAAAATGGGCTGCCTTGCGAATAAAGAATTCAACAAATTTAACATAGCCTTTTGCAGCTATACTTACTTCACTACCGGCATAGTTAAATGATACTTGACTAAAAAAACCTTTCAGCGGTTCATTTGACAATATCCTTTCAATTAATGAGACCTGGCTTTGCTGTTGATAAGTCATAGAAGAGCTAATAAATAAAACCGCCATCATCAAAATGGCCAGTCCAAAGTAGAAATTACCGTTTTTTATCTGTTTCTGCATTGCTTTTCCTCCATAAAAAAACCGGTACGAATTTCGTACCGGTCATGATTGATTAAGTTAGATTACATACGAACCGCAAAGCTTGGTGCATAATAACTTACAGAACTTACTGTAACTGTTTCACCTGGTTGAGGTGCGTGGATATATTGTCCGCCGCCCATTGCAATAGCTACGTGATATGAACCGCCAGGGCTACCCCAGAAGTATAAATCTCCAGCTTGTGCTTGATCAACAGAGATACGTGTTCCAGCTGATTCTTGAGGAACAGTCCATCCGCCGATTTCACGACCAGTTGCTTGACGGTACACATATGATGTAAAACCAGAGCAGTCAAAACCTGCTGGTGTTTTTCCACCCCACACGTAAGGTGTGCCGATATATTTCATTGCTTCAGCAACAACTCCTCCAGTATTACCAGATGGTGCTGGCGCTGGTGTTGGAGCCGGTGTTTCAGGTACAGCTGGTGTCTCCGGTGTTGATGGCGTCGTAGGCGCTGGTGTAGGTGTTGCTCCGCCGCCTTGGAAATTATCTTCACTAGTTGATGCTGTTGAAGACTCTGTTGTACTTGATTCTGTTTGTTGTTCTGTTGATGAAGATTCTACTGTAGACGAAGACTCAACCGTTGAACTTTCAGTTGTAGTACTTGCAGCAGCCTCTTCTTGTGCTTTACGATCTGCTTCTGCTTTAGCATCCGCATCAGCTTTTGCTTTATCTGCTTCTGCCTTTTGAGCTGCTTCTTGTGCTTCGGCAGCTTTACGTGCTTCTTCTTGAACACGTTGTTGCTCTTTGATTGCAGCTTCTTGTTTTTCTTTCAGACTTGCTTTTTCACTTTCAGCAGTCGCTTGTTCAGCAGCCAATGTCGTTGTTTGAACATTCAGATCTGCCTGTTTAGCAATTAAATCACCTTTTTGACTTTCCAATGTTGCTTGGTTTGCCGTGATTTGTTCTTGTTGTTTTTGATTTTCAGTTTGTTTTTTCTCAACTTCAGCTTTGTCTGCTTTTTGTTGTTCAACTAAATCGTTGTTTGCTTTCACGATCGTTGACATTGCTTGAACACGACTAACAGCATCGGTGAATGATTCAGCATTCAATACCACATCAATAACATTTGCTGATGACTGTTTTACTTGCACATTACGTGCTTGCTCTTTGATTGCTTCTGAGCGTTTTTCGATCCGTTTTTGCAATGTTTCGATTTGCTTTTGCAATTCTTGAGATTTTTGTTTTAACGATGCTTGTTCGTTTAATAGACCTTGCGCTTTATCGTTAATTGAAGCAACTTCACCTTCTAATGCACTGATTTGTGATTGTGCATCAGTTTGTTGGTTTTGTAAACTTGAAATTTTTGCATCTTGATCAGCAATTTTACTATCAAATTCATCGGCAGAAGCTGCGGCTGGAGCTGCTAATGCGCTTAATGTTACTGAACATACCATTAATGCTGATAACAAACTTTTTTTCACTCTAATGTCCTCCGACTACTTAAATGTTTTATTTAAAATTTTATTAGACTTTTTTCTAACACATTCATGAGTTTACCATAGCTGTATGTCATCCATATAATAGCTTTGTTACAAAAACATTTCATTTCACTATTTTTCAGTTACAAATCGAGCGCACAAAAAAACAGAAGATTTTTTCTTCTGTTTTTTACCTTCATTCAAATGGTTCTATTTTCCCTTTAAATACCAAGTTCTTCTTCTGAAGGACCAATCAAAATTTTCTCTAATGGAAAGATTAAAATTACAAAAGTCAAAATATTAAGAAGCAGTGTCGGACCTAAATATCGCGGAACAAAAAAGTCGCTGTTAACCCCAGTTAAACCAAAAATAGTTTGCAGTAATAAGCTAATCAGCTCAAAGATAGTAACACTAATTACAACTGTAAAAAAGAGTGTCAAAATATTTTGCTGAATCGTTTTCTTAAAGAAACAAAGAAGCATAACTAGCAACGGAAAAATCACAGCATAAATTCCAATAACGCCAATATAGTATAGGTCATACAAAATCCCCAAAACCAAGGAAGTGCCCAGTAAAAAACGCTCATTTACAACTCTTGAAATGATCATTAGCACCAACAGTGCTAAATGTGCATTCGCCACATAAACATTATCTGTTAAAGATGCAATGATCCGAGTCACATGCGCATCTAGCAAAAATAAGAAAAACAGTAAGAAGGGCGTGATGTATTTTAAGGTTTTCCGTCTAATCATTCGGTCGCTCCCGCCATTCTTTGGATGATCGTTACGACTGAGATATCATACATCTGCGCATAAGGCTTAATGTACACTTCGCGATTTAAGCCAAAACTGTCTGATTTTACTTTCTCAACAGTGCCGATAGCAAGATCTGCAGGTGAATTACCGCCTAAACCAGAAGTCTGAACGATATCACCTTCTTTAATTTCCTGTTTATCGTTGGTTTCCGCAATCAGCCGTTGCTCCTTTGTATCATACTTATTCAAAAGACCAAAGGAATTCCCATTCTCGGAACTTATTTTTACCGGAAAATGATTGCTGCTTTTATTATCTGATGTTAATAATTGAATTTTGGATGAATGAGCATTCACTTCCATTACACGACCAATCAGCCCTTTTTGAGACATGACCGCCATGTTACCTTCTACCCCATCTGCACTCCCTTTATCAACGATCAGCATATCCTGCCACGTATCTGGAGAACGCGTAATTACATTTGCAGTCACCTTTTCATAACTGGTCAGTGTTTGGTTCAATTCAAGTTCATCTTTTAAACGCTCTATTTCTTGCGCTTGATTCTTCGTTTGTTGCTTCACTTCATCGTATTGATCGACTTCACTTTTCAGCTTTTGATTCTCATCGTAAGTGTTAATCAAGTTAGAAACAGATTGAACACCGCTGCTAAGCCAACGTCCAGGTGCTGTAATTACTTTATCAACAACACTTATAGTGTCATTCACAGCTGATTGAACAACGTTCGTATCACTGTCTTTTGCACGATTTGCAGCAGTAATCGAAACAGTTGCCACAACTATAATAACAACAATTAATATAATAATAATATTCTTATTTGGATTAAACTTTCTCACTTAGGCACCTCTGAACGCTATAATATAGAATAAATTCTACCACTAAACGCCGGGATTAAAAAGCGTGGACGGTTGATTTTAAAGAATTTTAGTATCTCTTATAAATAAAAAAAGAACAGCAGATTCGTTTCAAAAAAAACGAATCTTAGCTGCCCGTTTTTAAACATCTCGACTTTGAATCACAGCAATCAGTCCTTTTGAAAAACTGACTTCAGCGTTCCCAGTCAAAAATTCATTACTGGCTAAACTAGTTGGTTGTAAAAAATCTGCATTTAGAAGTTCGTACTTTACATTCTTCAATGTCAGTTCTTTAACAGATGTTAAACAACAAAAAGCCAAATATTTCATATCAGAAATTTTGGGGATTTGATGACTTCCTGATGCAATATAACTTACAACATTTCCTTTATCAGCAATCTTTATTTGAGACAGAAACGGTGAAAAACGTGGTTCAACGCCCAACCATAGATTGGCTAATAGATGATCCAAGCGTCCACCAGTTGCTCCAATCAGCGTTACTTCTGCTTCGGGAAATCGTCTGAAAGTTATTTCTAATGCTAATTGTGTATCCGTGTCATCCTTTTCCGCTGGAGAAGTCACCACTTCATCAACCGCATTAAAGACTTCTTTTTTCTCGTTTTCATTCAATGAATCAAAATCTCCGATTGCCAAATCAGGCACTATTCCTTGACGCAAAAGAAATAGATTGCCGCGGTCAATACCGATAATTTTATCAAATTCATGAGAAAAAGCAGGCCAGTGATTTGGGTCACCGCCTGCAACAAGTAAAATTTTCATTAGTTAATAGCAGCCCGCAATGCATTGATTTTTTCCTTCGGGTTTTCTGCGTCATAAATGTATGAGCCAGCAACAAAAACATCTGCCCCTGCTGCTGCACATTTTTTGGCAGACTCAGGTTGAATCCCGCCATCCACTTCGATTTCATAGCGATAACCATGCTCTTTTCTCAAACGATCAAGTTCTGCAATTTTTTCGACAGTACTTTCGATAAATGACTGTCCGCCGAAACCTGGGTTTACGGTCATTACCAAGATTTGATCCACATCAGCTAAAACATACTTAATCGATTCCACTGGCGTCCCTGGATTTAAAACAACACCTGGTTTAACCCCTGCGGCTTTAATCATTTGAACGACACGATGAATGTGAGGAGTCGCTTCCACATGTGCCATAATGATGTCTGCTCCGGCTTTAACAAAATCATTGATGTAATTTTCGGGATTAGCAATCATCAGATGCACATCCAATGGCAGCTTAGTAACTGGGCGCAATGCGTTCACAACTACTTGACCAAAAGAAATATTCGGAACAAAGTTTCCATCCATCACATCAATATGAATGTAATCAACACCTGCATCCTCCACCATTTTCACTTCTTCACCTAGACGTGCAAAATCTGCGCTTAAAATCGATGGTGCAATTTTCATAGTCTGTACTCCTTTTCCATATTAATTTATAATTATTTATTTTTCTTATAAACAGGTCGACGTTTTTCAATTTCCTGCAAAAACTGCAAATAATTATCATAACGTGTTTTCGCGATTTTACCTTCTTCTAAGCGTCGTTTCACTTCACAGCCAGGCTCTTTAACATGTCGACATTCGCGAAAACGACACTCTGCTGCAGCGTCACGAAATTCAGGAAATTCTTTAGGCAGCTCTTCAGCAGATATCTCCAAGAAATCAATTGAACTAAATCCGGGAGTATCAGCTACCAAACCACCAAACAGATTTAATAATTCTACATGTCGGGTAGTGTGCCGTCCTCTTCCCAATGAATCAGAAATTTCGCCAGTCTCTAAATTTAAATCTGGCGATACATCATTCAATAATGTAGACTTACCAGCGCCTGACTGCCCCATAAAAACTGTCAGCTTGTCCGCGAATAAATCTGTTAATTTTTGCTTGTCTTGTTCGCCGTCAATTACCGGATAACCAAGGGGATCATAAACTGAACGGATTTCTTCCACCAATGCTTGATCAGTAACCAGGTCCGTTTTTGACAAATAAATAATTGGATGGATGTATTTATTTTCTAACGTCACTAAAAAGCGATCCAATAAGTTATAAGAAAAATTTGGCTCAACAAGACTTGTCACGACTACTCCTTGATCTACGTTAGCAACAGGCGGTCGAATCAATTCATTTTTTCTAGGCAGCAGTTCAAGAATGTAGCCTTCACTATTTTCTTCGCTACTGAAAACTACTTCGTCTCCGACTAAAGGTGTCAATTTCTTTTTACGAAAATTTCCTCTTGCTCTTGTTTGATGAATCTTTCCTTCGCTAGCAACATAGTAAAAACCGCTGAGGGCTTTACGAATCTGTCCTTCGATCCGGCTCATCTCCTTTAATTTCAATTTTATTGTAGCATACTTCAAATCTAATTACAGTACAAATAACCTAAAAACCTTTCCTAAAAAATTAGGAAAGGTTTTGTCTAAGGGACAGTGATTGTTTCTGCTTTTTGAACGGTTTTTGTTACTGCCGCATTTCCATTACGTTGAACTTCAATAGTAGCAGAGCCCCCCTCGGCAGTCGTTACAGAGATGCTCTGTGTTGTCGAAGGAGTATTTTTATCCAATTTAAAATTCAAGACCTGTGCTGATTTCGTGTTTTTAGCGTCCTTCAGCATAACAGTAATAGTATCTTGTTGACCTTCAGAACCTGTAAACTTAGCCGAAATCGTTACATCAAAAGTATTTTCTTTATTTTCAGGACCTTTTGAAATGTACACTGTCACAGTATCACCAGCTTTTAATGAATTTGAGCCTGCGCCGGGATCTGTTCGAATGACTTTGCCGGCTTCCACGTCATCAGAAAATTCCTGTTGTTCAGAATAAATTAATCCTAAACTCGAAATTTTACTTTCTGCAGCAGCTCTATCCTGACCGCTTAAATCATCTAACTCAACATAGCTAGACCCTGAGCTGACCTTCAAAGTAATCGTATCCTTTGAAGTCAGAGCAGTTCCGCTAACTGGATCTTGACTGATAACTTCTTCTGCTGGTGCTGTCTCACTTGATACATCTACCCGATTGATCTGATTCTTTGTAAGTCCAAGTTGTATCAATCGCTGTTCGGCATCTGCATAAGTCATCTGAGAATAGTCGCCAATTTTGAATGTCTCAGGACCACTTGAAACCTCAAAAGTAATCTCGTCTTCTTTTGGATCAACTTTTGTACCTTCCTTAGGATTTTGGGTCAAAATCTGATCCACAGGAGCTGACTCATCGTTAACCTTTTTAATGCGAATGTTCTTCTCTAAAAATCCAATTTTTTCCAATTCTTCTCTCGCATCTTCAATCGAGTCCCCCTCATAATCTTTCAGGGTCACTTTTTTTGTGCCAGAGCTAATATACAGACGGACAGGGCGATTCTTTTTGAACATCGTTCCTGCTCCAGGGCTCGTTTTGACAACACGCCCTTTTTTAATCGTATCACTTGCTACTTCATCTGTTTTACTGTCAATGGTTAATTTTGCCGCTTTTAATGTCGTTCGTGCTTCTGCTTCAGTCATATCCTCAACTTGCGGGATTGAAACTTCGGCTGAGCTGGTTAATAGATATCCAACTACTCCGCCAATTGCTAACATCAGCAACAAAAAAATAGCAATAAATCGTTTTTTGCCTTTTTTCTTCTTCGGCTTCTCCTCAGAAACCGGAGGCTCTTCTTTCGGCTGCTCAACTGGAATATCTTCAGGCTGAATCGGAGTTAGCACTTTTGTTTCATCTAACATCGCTGTTGGACGCCAAGGCAGTTCATTTGATCGTTCTGGCAACAACGCAGTTGAAAGATCGGCCGCCATCTCATCTGCTGTTTTATAGCGATCAGCCGGCTCCTTCGCAGTAGCATGCATAACGATATTCTCCAACGCTTGAGGAACCTCTGGATCAAAACCTTTTACCGATGGCATCTCATCTTGAAAATGCTTCAACGCAATGGTCACAGCTGATTCTCCATCAAAGGGCACACTGCCAGTAATCATTTCATACAAGATAATCCCTAAAGCATAAAGATCCGATTGTTTTGTTGCCATACTGCCTCGTGCTTGCTCTGGTGACAGATAGTGCACGGAACCCAACATGGAATTCGTTTGAGTCAAAGAAGTCTCAGATAAGGCAATCGCAATGCCAAAGTCAGCGATTTTTACTACACCTGACTGGTCCATCAAAATATTTTGCGGCTTCAAGTCACGGTGAATGATTCCATGTGCATGAGCCAAACTTACTGCAGATAGGATTTGCTCCATAATATCTACAATTTTTCCGTAAGGGATCGGTGAACGCGTTTGAATATAGCGTTTCAAATCCATTCCCTTCACGTATTCCATGACCAAATATTGCATACCGCTTTCTTCATCTACATCGTATACACCAACGATGTTCGGATGCACCATTTCTGTTGCTGCCAACGCTTCACGCTGAAAACGTCGAATCGCAGTTTGATCATTTTGAAAGTCAAAACGTAATATTTTGATGGCAACATCACGATCCAAAATTAAATCGTGGGCCAAGAAGACGTTAGCCATACCGCCACTACCGATACTGGCGATAATTTTATACCGTCCATTGACCAATTTGCCTATTTCTATCATGGACGAGCCTCCTCTTCAAAATGAATCAACAAGACAGTGATGTTATCCGCACCACCAGCATCATTAGCCGCATTGATCAATTGCTTGGTCTTTGCTTCCAATGTTTGATCACTTTCCACGATTGCGAGAATATTTTCTTCACTCACCATATTTGTCAAACCATCTGAACACAATAGCAAATAATCGTTCTGGTGACATTCATGTTCTGAAACATCTGTTTTAATCGTTCCAGCTATTCCTACTGAACGTGTTAACACATTTTTTTGTGGATGGATCGCTGCCATCTCTTTTGTGATCTCACCAGATTTCAATAACTCATTGACTAATGAATGATCATCCGTTAACTGCTGTAATTCATTGTTTTGAATCAAATACGCACGACTATCACCAACATGAGCCAATACAAATTTCTCATCTAACAAAGCAGTGCTGACAATCGTTGTACCCATTCCCTGCATTTCTGGATGAGCAACACCTTCTTGGTAAATCGCTTCATTCACTTTTTGAATTTCTTCTAAAAACCACTGGGAAGCTTCTTCCGGCTGCGCGATAGTCGAGGTCGACCAAGCAGCGCCTAAACCGTCAACAGCCATTTTGCTAGCAACATCGCCAGCCAAGTGACCACCCATGCCATCGGCTAGTATCGCCAAATACATACCTGCTTGATTAGTAAAAACATTTGCATAGTCTTGATTCATGTTGCGCCGCTTACCGATGTCTGATTGAAATTGGATCTCCATCTTTTTTGTCCACCTCATTTATCTATTTTTTCCGCATTGCACAAATAAAGAAGCCATCCGTCATAAACATTTCTGGATATAAAACCAACATTTGTTCATGGATCGCCGGCTGTAATTTCGTCTCTAAATCTAAATCGATTTTTTCAAACTCAGGCTGTGCTGCTAAAAATTCTGCAACCACCTTTTGGTTTTCTTCCTTAGCAATCGTACATGTACTGTATACCATAATCCCACCAGATTTCAATGTGGGAGCGCAATTCTTTAAAATTTCTAGCTGGATTTTAGGCAATTGAACAAAATCCTGTGGTCTTTTTTGATATTTGATATCTGGTTTCCGACGCATTAAACCCAAACCGGAGCAAGGTGCGTCCACCAAAATACGATCAAAACTTTCTGGCGAAAAATTATTTGCTGCTTCTCGAGCATCCATTTTTTTTGTCACCACTGTATCTGCCACGCGTAACCGTTCTGCATTTTCCTGAACTAATTTCAGTTTATGATCATGTATATCTAACGCAGTGACTGACCCCTCATCCTGCAGCAAAGCCGCGATGTGGGTAGTTTTTCCACCTGGAGCAGCACACGCATCTAAAATCTTTTGACCTGGCTTGATTTGCAGCGCTTGAGCAACAAGCATGGAGCTTTCATCTTGAATCGTCAGCCAGCCATTTTCAAACAATTCACTACCAGCTAAAAAACCTTTATCAGCGACAATGCCATAAGGTGTAAGGTCACTGATACGCGCTTCAATTCCGTCTTCTTCCAATGCTTCAATCGCCTCTGCCCGTGTTAAAAAGCGTAGATCGATCCTTGCGCTCACTCGACTCGGTTCAAGTAAAGATAGACCAAGCTTTCGTGTTTCCTCTTCGCCCAACTCGGTGACAAATTTTTCAGTTAAAAATCTTGGCAAACTGATTTCTGTTGCTAAACGTTCTATTGGGTCCTCTATTAAATCCAACGAAGGCACTCCTTCACGCTGAATTGAGCGCAGGACACCATTAACGAATTTTCCGGTACCTGGGTTTCCTTTGGCTTTGGCAATCTCAACCGCTTCATTGATAATGGCATGATCCGGTACACGATCCAAATAAAGCATTTGATAAACGGATAGTTGCAATAGACTTCTGACCCACGGATCTACTTTCTTAGCTTTTTTAATAAATGGTTCTACCTCGTAAGCCAATAGCAGCTGACGGCTAATCGTCCCATAAACAAGCTCTGTTAATAGTCCAGTGTCTTTGCCATCAACTTGATTTTTTTGAATCAGCTCGTTTAATAACAGATTTGAATAAGCACCGCCGCGATTAATGCGTTCAATGGCTTCGAGAGCCGTAAAGCGGACAGAGTGTAGTAATTTCTTTGGAATCTTTGCCATCTAACCCACCTGCTGCCCTTCAGCGACTGCTTGCCCGCTGCCATTTAAGAAAGCTTGAATCGTTTGCTTTGCTTTGCCAGCTGGCTGCAGCTCATCTACTGCCAGGACTGTACCGTTTCCACAAGCAATATGTAAAGCTTTTTTCGTACGAGCAACAATCGTCCCAGGTGCTGCTGTCGTTGTTTCTTCTAACGGTGTCGTATGGAAAATTTTCCAGCGAACGCCTTCATAGCTTGTGAAGGCTACAGGCCAAGGATGCATTCCGCGCACTTGATTATCCACTTCCTCAGCTGTTTTCTGCCAATCGATTGCCTCTTGCTCACGACTGATGTTTGGTGAGAAAGTCGCTTCTTCTTCATTTTGAGGAGTCGGCTTCAGTTCACCTGAGATGATTTTAGGCAGCGTTGCTAACAACAGCTCTTTTCCCACTTGGCTTAGCTTTTCAAACATCGTTCCAACATCATCTTGCTTAGTGATCGCAATTTTTTGTTGGCTGAAAATACCGCCTGCATCCATTTTTTTAATCATTTCCATGATTGTTACACCGGTTTCAGTTTCACCTTCCATGATCGCATAATGCACTGGTGCACCCCCACGATATTTTGGCAATAAGGAAGCATGAACATTGATCGCACCTAGTTTAGGAACCTGCAGCAACTTTTCCGGTAAAAATTGACCAAAAGCAGCTGTGATTAATAAATCAGGTGCTAATTCTTTGATTTTCTCCATTTCAGGCGAACCACTGATTTTTTCTGGCTGCAACACCAATAAATCGTGCTTCAATGCTGCTTCTTTTACTGGTGTCGGTGTAATAATTTTTTTTCGTCCAACTGGGCGATCAGGCTGTGTTACAACAGCAGCGACATCGTAACCAGCTGCGATTAAGCTTTCTAAAATCGGCACTGAAAAAGCCGGGGTTCCCATAAATATAATTTTAGTCATCAGCATGTTCCTCCATATAACGTTCTAAATCTTCAGGTTCGATCTTATCAATTACTTGATCGATAAATAATTTGCCGTCTAAGTGGTCGATTTCATGTTGAAAAGCACGAGCTAAATACCCATAGGCTGTGACTTCCATCTCTGAACCCTCACGATCGTAATAACGTACAGTGACCTCGTCGGCGCGTTCAACTGTTCCATAAACTTCTGGAATCGAGAGACACCCTTCAACATCAATACTCGTTCCTTTACGTTCGATGATCTCAGGATTGATAAAATCAAAACGATCCCCTTCTTCAACTTCCACGACAGCGATTCGTAAGTTTTTTCCGATTTGGGGTGCCGCAAGCCCAATCCCATCATGGGCTACCATCGTTTCATACATATCATCTAGCAGTGTGACAACCTCGTCAGTGATGTATTCAATAGACTCAGCTTTTTTTAATAGACGGTCATCAGGGTGAAGAATAATTGGATAACGCATAACATCCTCCTTGTTGCGACTTCTTAAATAAAATACATAGGTTCGTTGTCAATAGCGATCAATAAGCCTTGACGCTGGTCTTTTTGACTCACTTGTAAAATATCTTCCAAGGTCGTTTGTAATTTAGGTTCATTTTTATATTTGATGATTACTTGGTAATAGTAACGATTTTTAATCCGCAAGATCGCTCCTGGAGTAGGCCCTAGCAAAATACTTTGCGAACTTAATTGTTTCCGCAATTGTTCCGCTAGCTGGAAGGCTTTTTGAGCTGCCCGCATCTCTTCTTGATGGGAGACGGTCACCTTGACCGTATAATAATAGGGCGGATAATCCGTTTGATGCCGAATGCGCATCTCCTGCTGGAAAAAACGTTCATAGTCATGGTGCTGCGCTAGTTGAATTGTATAATGCTCTGGATTAAACGTCTGAATAATTACTTCACCGGCTTTATCACCACGTCCTGCGCGTCCACTGACCTGCGTCAGCAATTGAAACGTTCTTTCACTGGAACGAAAGTCTGGTAGATTCAATGCTGTATCCGCATTTAACACTCCTACTAAAGTCACATTGGGAAAATCTAACCCTTTTGCGATCATCTGTGTACCTAACAAGATATCTGCTTCTTTATCGCCAAAAGCTGTTAAGATTTTTTCATGGGCTCCCTTGCGCCGAGTCGTATCAACATCCATTCGCAATACGCGCGCCTCTGGAATCAGCTGCTCTAATTCCTCTTGAACTTTTTCTGTTCCGGTTCCAAAGTAGCGAATCTTGTCTTTCCCACAATTTGGACACTGGTGAGGAATTTTCTCTTCATGTCCGCAATAATGACAGCGCATTGTCTTTGTATCCATATGAAGCGTTAACGATATATCGCAATTCGGACATGGCAAGACAAATCCACAATCCCGACACATGACAAACGAAGAGTAGCCCCGTCTGTTTAGTAAAAGGACACTTTGCTCACCTTTGGCCAAACGATCTCGTAATTTTACTTCTAACGCTTCAGAAAAAGAAGAATTCAAGCGCCGCTGCATTTCCTCTCGCATGTCAACAATCTCAACTGTCGGTAACTTGGCCTGAACATTCGCTCGTTCAGTCAGCTTCAACAAGTGATAAACACCCTTCTGTCCCCGCGCACGGGATTCCAGGGAAGGTGTCGCACTACCTAACACGACTGGACATTTATGATATTTCCCGCGCCAGATAGCCAAATCTCTAGCATGATAACGCGGGGATTCATCTTGTTTATAGCTTGTCTCATGCTCTTCATCAATAATAATCACACCAAGATTTTCAAGCGGAGCGAAGATAGCGGAGCGAGCTCCTACAACTACATGGGCTTCACCACGTTCTAATTTACGCCATTCATCGTATTTCTCCCCTTGCGACAATCCACTATGTAGGACGGCTACTTCACTACCAAACCGTTCTTTGAAACGCGTAGCCATCTGTGGGGTCAAAGAAATCTCCGGTACCAGCATCATCGCCGTCTGTCCATTTGCCAGTACATCTTGAATAACCTGCAAGTATACTTCAGTCTTGCCGCTGCCGGTCACACCTTCTAATAGAAAAACTTGATGCTCATTGGCTGCACTCTTTTGACTGATGGCTTCATACGCAGTTTTTTGCTCGGCATTCAAATCCAATGCTGAAGTTCTTTTAATTTCTCGTTCAGCATAAGGATCACGATATTTTTCTACCGCAACAAATTCCAACCAGCCTTTTTTCTTTGCTTGATTCAAATTTGCTGCCGTGAAATCTTCTGCCTTCATTTGCTTAACAGAAATCAGAGCATCATCCGTAAGTTCTGCTAAATAATCCAATAATTGCTCTTGCTTATAGGAATTTTTCCGCAGCTCTGCCTTCAATTCTTCCACCTTTTCCGGTACAAAGGTTCGTTTGATATAGCGTTCAGTCTTTATTTTATTTTTAGTATGAACTTCATAACGCAGTTCAATGCTGCCTTGTTCACGTAAAGCCGCCAATTCTTTCAACCAGGCCTGAGCCTCTGCTTCTTCCCAAGTTATCGACTCTGAATCACCAAAGTATTTGGTCCGAATCGCTGGATCATCGTTGACTAGATACAAGCGTTTTTGATAATCGGCTTTCATTACACTAGGAAGCATAGTCTGCAAACACGTCACTTTGAAGGCAAAGGTGGTCGCTTTCATATAATCAGCCAACGCCAGTAATTCTTGATTTAAAACAGGGGTTAGATCCAATACTCTAATAATCGGTTTCAAATTATCTGGCAGAGGTTCTGGTGCCGTCTCAAAGCCGACTACAAAGCCTTGAACATGTCGCGGGCCAAACCCGACCTCTACTCGCATCCCGACTTCTACCGCTAATTGAGGCGGGATCAAGTAACTAAACGGCTGATCCGTCTGCATCGTCGGCACATCTACAATCACTTGCGCTAATTTCATTCTATCCGCCTCCATTCGTTAACAGTGTACTAAATTTTATATATGTACGTCTAAATTTATGAAATTGCGTAAATAAATCTTTAACACAAAAAGAAGGGACTGCGCCAAAAGTATTTGGTACAATCCCACTTACGCTTCATTAGCGAAAACAATTCTCCGCTTAGTTTTGTTCGTTACGAATCCGTTCTTCTAAATCGCGCTGATCACGTTCACGTTGCAAGTGACGTTCTTCTTCTTCCATTTTCAAGCGTTCTCGTTTGATTTCTGGATGAGGATCATTGATTACAGCACCTGCATCGATTTCCTCTAGCGCTTGCCCAACACTTTTAACAGATTCAAATGAGTCCAAGGTTGGTTGAGCACCTGAATCTAATTCATGTGCACGTTTACTAGCTAAAATTACTAAAGAATATTTTGAATTTACATGGTCTAACAACGTATCAATTGAAGGTTTTAACATCATAAGCTTATATCTCCTTTAACATTTTTATATATTTGCCAATTACTCGGTCAACTCGGTAATGTTCACTGACGATAATATCTTTGATACGATCAACAGCTTTTAATACTTGATCGTTAACAACAGCATAATCATAGAGTGCCATCATTTCAATTTCTTGGCGCGCAACCCGCATCCGTTCTTCGATCACTTCAGGGCTATCGGTACCACGTCCAACGATCCGTGCTTTTAACTCCGCTAAATCTGGCGGTGTTAGGAAAATAAAAACACCATCTGGTACTTTTTCTTTTACTTGTTGGGCACCTTGGACTTCGATTTCTAAAAAGACATCCTTGCCTTCATCCAATGTTTTGTTTACATAAGTTAGCGGTGTGCCATAATAATTTCCAACATACTCGGCGTACTCCAGCATTTCTCCCGCTTCGATCATTGCTTCAAATTCTTCTTTCGTGCGGAAATAGTAATCAACACCGTCGACTTCCCCTTCCCTCATCGGACGGGTGGTCATTGAGACAGAGTATTGGAACTCATTATCATCTCTTTCAAAAATGGCTTTTCTGACCGTTCCTTTTCCTACTCCGGAAGGTCCCGACAATACAATCAACAGTCCTCGTTCAGACATACTAACGCCCTTTCATGCTCTTTTTAGCTAACGCCTATTGTGCACTTTTTTTGTGAATATTTCAAGAGGTATTGTGAACTCGGCTCTTATTTCATAAGAAATTTCACCTAACTATTCAACATTTTGAATCTGTTCGCGAATTTTTTCTAGGATCGTCTTTAATTGAACGACGATATCCTTAATTCGAATTGGGCTTGATTTTGAGCCGATCGTATTGACCTCACGGTTCATTTCCTGCAACAAGAAATCCAGTTCCCGCCCAACAGGCTCGGTTGCTTTTAAAAGTTTTACTAGTTTTTCTAAATGAATGGTCAGGCGATCCAACTCTTCATGAATATCACCGCGTTCCAATAAAATCGCTAATTCTGTCAGCAAACGGTCTTGGTCAACGGTGTTTCCTAAATATTCTTCCAATTTTGCCTGATAGCGCTGCTGGAAATCTGCTTCATAATCAGTTACGAATCCCTTCAACTCTGTCACTAGAGTCTGAACTTTTTCACTGTATTCTGCTAGTACCTTTTGAATTCCTGCACCTTCAAGTTCACGACTAACCGCTAATTGCGTGAAGGCCTCGCTAGCAGTCGTTTGAACTAATTCCTCCAGCGTTTCTTCCTCAGTCGGTTGATCCACCAATGTTACGAAATCAGATTGCTCCATCGCTTTGACCAGAACCTGCTCTACTGGAAAATCCACAAGTCCAAAATGTTCTTTACCCCCATTTTGCAGCTCCTTGACTAACTGTTGTAGAAGTTCCCAATCAACCGAAACTTTTTTATTGCCGCTTTTCAACGGTGTTAAGTTAATAAATACATCTACTCTGCCTCGTTGAATTTTATCTTTTGCGATTTTGCGAATCTGCGCTTCAAAAGGATTTAGCTCTTTCGGCATGCGAATCTGCAAGTCTAAGAAACGATTATTGACGCTTTTTAACTCAATATTCAGTTCATAGGCCTCATTTGCTTGAAGCGCTTGGCCATATCCTGTCATACTTTTCATTTGATTTAGTCCCTTCTTTTGAAAAAAATCACTCACTGCCCTACATATTCTTCAGCGTTTCTTTCAACGCAGCAAATTCTTCGTTACTCAAAGTAACGCCTTTGCCCATTTTTTCATGTCCGGGTGCCCAATCGCGCAGGTCAAACTTTGGCGGCCGCTCATTCCAGCTCACCAAGTTCAATTCCTTACGCCAGCCCTTCGGATTTTCTGATAGGACAGCGATTTCTTCGACGATTTCATAATTAAATTCAGCCATGGTATCTCCTCCTGTTTACTAAAAAGTACGTTTACTTCTCATTGTGAATATATCTAAAAAAGAGTGCTAATAACGTTGGAATCGGCCAACGACGATAAGCCGCCTCCAACGATCCCTCGAGTTGGTAAATTTGTAAGACCAAGTAATAATTTGAAAAAACATTGTGATTCTCAATAAAATCTTCAATTTGTTCTTGAACTGAGAAATTTGCATCCAATTTGATCGGCATTTCAAAATGCTTTAAAATCGTCTCAATGAATTCTTCAGGTGTAAAAACCTTCACGGGCGAGACATTCACCCAATAAGCAAAGAATTCTAAGAATGCCAAACTAAGTATTTCCACTGGTACACTTTGTCGGAAAAATCTCCTAAGCTCTGGATAGAGCGAGCTCATATTAATCTTCAGCTTGTCTCTTAGATAAACAAAAAAATGCTTCGTCAGCGATTCAAAATCAGCCCGACAGCTGAAAAAGTAACGATACCCCTGCAGCTCGCCGAATATCCGTTTAGTCTCCAAATACCCTAAATCAATATTCTCAGAGGACCGGCCGCTTTGGAATAGCAATAAATCTCCTAAGTTCCAAGGACTTGCCAATACTAACTCAGTTACCTCATCAGGCAATCGGTATTTTTTATCCAAACCAGGGCCATGTACATCCACCACAATCAATTCAGTTATCGGCATTTGTAAAGTAATATCTACTGGTAAATTATTGCGATAGCCTCCGTCTACATAATTCTCGCCCTTGATTCTTGTCATCGCCATCATGGGAAAAAACGCTGCGGAAGCTAGTAACCATTCAATGATTTCCTCTTTTCTACACTCATTAAGCGGAACAATGACTTCTTGAAAAGCTGGAACCTTCGTCGTGACAACATATAAGGGACACCCATTCTGGATTTTTTGTACATCCAGCCGTTCTTCCAACAATCGTCTAAGGGGCTTTGAAGAAACGCCTCGCTGCTGCAAGGAGGTTCGAAGAAAGGTTCGAAGCTGATCAACCTGAGCTGCAAAATCGATCTCTTCCACCTCTTTAAAGGTAATATCCAAAACTTTATCGGTCTCTATTTCTTCCCACAACGCTAACGCTTGATTATAGTCACCTTGCGTGATCAACGCCCCGTTTAAACCACCAACTGAGGTACCAGTGATTACTTCAAATTGTATATTTTTTTCTAGCAGCGCCTTCCAGACACCAATCTGATATGCTCCGCGAGCACCGCCGCCGCCCAATACTAAGCCCGTATGATAGACCAATTCTTTTTGCCAAATGCCATCTAAAAATTGATAGCCTTGTGCAATCAACCATTGCTGTAAAATGAAATTTGCCTTGAGCTTCAATTGCAGGGCACGCTTAAACTTTTGTCGAGCAGCATTTTCCAATAATAAAAAGGCTGTTCGCCAGCCAATATCTGTTGAGATCAGTAAATTATTGATCCGCCATGTACCGCCTTCATCAACTTTCTCTACTAACAGCCACTGTGCTTTTCGTTCTATAAAATAACCGTTCCCTCGTTTAACTGCTGACAGAAATCCTGTCCGTGCTTGACTATGAGAGTCATAAAAAGGAAAAAGCAACTGTGAACGCTGAAATTTATCCCAAGCTGCTAACAACTCTGATCTATACATTCTTTTTAGTTCCATCGCTTCCTCCCTGATTTACTGTGAAACGATTGCTTTCAACCTGCTTGTTTCAGTATAGCAGAAATTTTCTCGCAACAAAAAGCTTCAAGACAGACCTGCCTTGAAGTTTTTGAATTAGCTGTCATTTAGTATGTTCGCTGTTCCATTTCAAACGCTTTGCGCATCGTGCCAGTTGCATTGTTGACTGGTGTCATAGCTACTAAATCACCTTGTACAATGATTCGTGTCACACCTTCGATTTCCCCACAGGTAATCAAAGTAACCTGTTGTTTGTCTGGGTGGACATCCAAATATTTCACTTCTGTTGGTTGAACACGAACTTTTAGCGTCGTCTTATAGGTATAGATATTATGCAAATCGGTCAAATAGATCAAATCGCCTTCCTTGATGCTCTCAAGCGGTGTAAACAACAAGCCCGGACGATCTGCACGATGACTTGCCAAGGCATAATTGCCTTCTCCCATCTTCTGATCTGGCGACAAGGTTCCTGCACCATACAAAAGCATTTCATTTGATAGACCTTTAAAAATCGGCAAATTGATTTCAACTGATGGAATCGCAATACCACCGATAACCGGCAATTGTTTGTTGTCTAGCTGCGCCTGAAGTACCGCTTCGGTACTGGCCGGCTGCACCGCATCAAAATCAAACGAAGCCTCTTTTTCCATATTTTTGTCGATCTCAGCTCGTTCCATTTTTGCTACAGCGTAACGTTCGCCATTATATTGCATCAAAAAATATTTGATTTGATTGTTGAATATCAAAGCTAAACCTACTAACAGCAACAAGAAAAGAAAAATATTTATTAGCCAGTTCCTTTTTTTCTTCATCTTAATCCTCCCGTGTTCTCCCGCTAATCATATCATATTCTATTAATTCTAGTGATACTACTTTCACTTACTAGAGAAAAAATTAAAAAAAGAAATAAATGCATTAGAAGTTTGTTATTTATTAAAATGATTTTAATTGTTAAAAAAGCGTCTTTATGTTGCAGTTTTTAAGACCTTTGTAATCTAATTTTAAAATAAAAGATACGAGCTTTTTTTTTATTATTGAGTTAAAATGATTGTGACGACTATTAGAAAGGGTGAATTTTGGTGCCAGATACGTTATTTGCATATATTGATTCCACAAGTAATGCTGTGCTTTCAAAAGGTTTTTCACCCAACGATTTTGTTGACGGAATTGTTCATCAACCTAAACATCTGTTATTGCTAGACCCTGTTGCAGAAGTCGGAGAATATGAACCGCATACGGGTTTAAAGATCATTAATAGTCATGAACAAGTCCAACAGTTTTTTAACAATAAAGCCTTCACCCATTCAAAGGGAACGAAATGGATCGATTTTAATGATCTGGCCATGTTAAAAGAACTGACTCCATTAGAAATTTCAGAATTGCTGTATTTTGGGCATATGCGGACACACCTGCATTCTCCCTTTTTTTATAAGCTGCAAAATAATTTTGTTTATTTCAATCTAGGCAACGACACGATGCGCGTATATTACCGCTACTTGGATGAATTTTATCGCATCCTTGCCAGCAAATTAACACGGATCGTCTTGGAGAAAGTCAATGATCGTCGTTCATTTTTCCGCAAAGGTTCCTCTGTTCCCCCGTTAGATGGTGAACTATTGAAGGAATTATATCCGATTTTACAAGAGGGGGCAATTTTCTGCCTTGATTTATCGGAACTAAAAAATAAACTTTACCGCATCCCCATCTTTTTGTCTGATGAAAAAGGTTGGCGGCGCAGTCCAAGAAATTATAAAAAAGAACAACAAATCGCAGAGATTACCTATGATACTGCCAAACAGCTATGGTCGTTGGAAGTTGAAAATGATGATCCTGTATTCTCATTTCGTTAATTGAAAAAAGCATTTGTCCGATTGATGAGGACAAATGCTTTTTTAACTGGCTACAAGGAAAGGATGAAATTCTCACATGAATAAATCGCTTTGCAGCAGGTCTATCCATGTCCGGCTTCACGAACTAGCTTTATCGGCAATAAGCTAAGTGAGTTCGCGAAGCCTTTCTTGATAGTTATTGGTGACTTTGTTTGTGGATACGAGCGCCATCTTTTGGCAAATATAACTGCGGCGCCTTTTCCACTACTAAGATCGCAACGATCGCTGTCACTATCGCTGTCGCCAAACCACTGACACCATTCATGACAAGCGAGAAAATCCAAGGATTCATTCCCCATAATGCATAGCTTCCCCAGAAAACCACTCCTGCAATAAAATGCCAGAAAAACCTTGCTCCTGTACCAACAAAAGTACCTAAAATAATATTCTTGCGCACGTTCCGCAGGTCTTGATCAACTAGACTTTGCTGCACTTTCTTTGCATACAATCCAGCAAATCCGGCAAAAGTAAAGGCAATCGGATACTCAATCAATACTTGAATCACACTTAAATAAACAACTTGGCTTGCAGGAAAATGTAAAATCCCCCAGATGAACGCGGACATCAAAGCTGGTTTGAAGCCTCTTCGCAGTGCAAACAACGTCAGCGGGATCATCCCTAATGAAATTGAAAAGCTGCTGCCGATGGTCGTTGGAATAAAAGACAGTACCAGCGAAAGAGCTGCCACCACCGTGCCCTCTACTAAAATTTTTGTCCTATACATAAAAAAACTCCTCCTTTTGAACATACAGTCCACAAAGGAGAAGTAATTATCATTACTTCATCACAATTCCTACGCTCGAATAACCGAAACAGGTACTAGGGTTTAGAGTCATCTCAATCTCAGCCCGAGGGCTCCCCTTTGCGACAGTATTATTCTATTTTTTGATACCCTCAGAGTATAACAGATGCCTGTCCGCCCGTAAAGGTATGAAATACTTTTATCGTGAAATACTTTCTTGATCTCCGCTTGGTGACAAGGTCGTTACCTTTTTGATCCGATCAATTGTCATCATCACCAATTGATTATCCTGAGTGCGAATAACAATGGACTCATTTGTTACTACTTTGGGCAACCAGCCTGAGATCGTTTGGAATTTCTCTTCGTCTTTTTCATCTTGAACTTGAATGACTACTAAACTATTTTGTAGAGCCGCCATCTTTAGTTTGAGAAAAATATTCTCATTGGCTTGCTCTTGGGCACGTTTTTCAGCAGAATCATTCAAAAAATCCGAGATGAAACGATATGATGAATTTGAAAACAGCTTGATTAAATTCTTTTTAGGCTTCTCGTTTTTAGTCATTCAGCTTCCTCCTATCAAGAGCATGGTTATGTAGTATGATTTTACTTAAATTCAAGAGAAAAAACAAGGAATCTAGTCCATTTCAAAAAAAGTTAACCATTCGTTTAAACCTTTTTGAATTAAATCATAGGTTTCTTCAAAATCACCTGTATACCAGGGATCTGGAATCCCTTCACCAGCGTGTCCCGGTACCCGATCTAAGTACAAATAAATTTTATCTTCAGTACCGTGGGGAGCGATTGATTCCAAGTCGGACACATTGTCTCTGTCCATCCCAATAATATAATCTGCATCATAAAAATCTTCTGTGGTTACTTGACGCGCACGCATTCCTTTGACGGAAATATGGTGTTGCGACAATATCCTCTGTGTCCCCTGATGTGGCGGATTTCCGACTTCCCAACGGCTAGTCGCCGCTGAATCAACTTGAAACTGCTTTTCTCGCTTTTTTTGGAAAGCATCCCGAAATATCGCTTCCGCCATCGGTGAACGGCAAATATTTCCCATGCAAACAAATAGAATCTTTTTCATGTCATTCCTCCTGTGCTATAGTCAATTTATCGAAATGAAACGAGGGATCGTAAATGAGTAAAATTTATCTGTCCGCCAAACTGCCTGAGCTTGGCACAAAATTGTTAAAAGAAGCTGCGCTTGAATATACAGTCTATGAAAAAGCTGGGTTAATTTCGAAAAAAGAGCTGATCGCAAACATCGTTGATTGTGAAGCCTTGATTTGTCCTCTATCGACACAGGTTGATCGCGACGTCATCGATGCTGCACCAGCATTGAAACTGATCGCGAACTTCGGAGCCGGCTTCAATAATATCGACACTGCTTATGCAAAAGAAAAAAATATCTATGTAACAAACACACCGGTAGTCTCGACTAATGCGACTGCGGAATTAACAGCTGGTTTAATCCTTGCCTTGTCTCGCCGAATTGTTGAGGGCGATCATTTGATGCATGATGAGGGCTTTGACGGCTGGGCTCCCCTATTCTTCTTAGGTCATGAGTTAAAGAACAAGACCTTAGGGATTATCGGTATGGGCCAAATTGGTCAAGCTTTAGCACAAATGATGAGGGCTTTTGGTATGAAAATCCTCTACAACCAGCGGCATCCGCTAACTTCTGAGCTAGAGGAGAAATTACATGCCACCTATTATCCTCAAGCTGAAGTGATTCAACAAGCGGATATCCTGACCCTCCATGCACCATTGACCGAGGATACGAGACACTTACTGACGAGCAAAACCTTTGACCAAATGAAGGACAGCGCCCTTTTGATCAATGCAGCCCGCGGACCATTGATTGATGAAGCCGCTTTGCTTCAAGCCTTAAAGGCAAAGAAGATTGCAGGAGCCGCCCTGGATGTCTATGAATTCGAGCCAGAGGTCACTGAAGGCTTAAAGGATCTGCCGAATGTCATCTTGACACCGCATATCGGCAACGCCAGTGTAGAAGCCAGAGATCAAATGGCTGAGATCGTCGCTAAAAATGCGATTGCTCTCTTCGAAGGAAAAGCAATCAAGCATATCGTAAACGGATTGGATCGAGCTTAGCGCTCGTTCCAATCTTTTTCATATAAACGATAAGCAAAGAATTCGATATCCTTAGCAAAACGAAATAATTGCGCCGCGATCGTGATTGGCGGCTGATCTGCCCCGGCTAATAGCCAGTCGATCAAAATCCCGCCACAGCCATGTGCAAGAAAACGAGCATAAAATTCTTTATCTGTTTGAGAGAGTTCTCCTTCTTGATCGACTTCGTCAAATAAACGAACGAATAAACGTTGGGCCAATTCATTGAACTCTTTTGTTAATACTTCCGGGGTCACTTCCACGGTATTCAAATAGAATTGATGACAGACCTGCATCTCTTTCAACATCTTCAAAACGGATTCTTCCCAATTCGTCAACACCAGCTCGTTCGAGATTAGGTATTGCAGCCCGCGTTGATAATACGCATAACGGAGCAGATCATTTTTATCCTTGAAATGATAATAAAATGTTTGGCGGTTTAAGCTGGCCTTTTGACTGATATCTTGAACAGTGATTTTTTCATAACTTTTTTCTTGGCACAACGCGATCAACGCTTGAACAAATGTTTCTTTGGTCGCTTTTCCTTCCGCCATTTTTCCACCTTCTATACTTGTTGATAAGGATAACCAAAATGCTCGTAAGCTAACGGGGTCGCCATGCGCCCTCGCGGTGTTCGTTTAATGAAACCCTTTTGGATCAAATACGGTTCATACATGTCTTCCACGGTTTCACGTTCCTCACCGATATTAACCGCTAGTGTACTCAGCCCGATCGGTCCACCATGATACAGTTCAATCATCGTTTTTAATAATTTTTGATCAATGTGGTCTAAGCCTGCCCCATCAACTTGCAGCAGCACCAATGCCTGATCCGCAATTCTCCGATCGATCACACCATCCGATTGAACCTGAGCAAAATCGCGAATCCGCTTCAGTAAACGATTGGCAATCCGCGGTGTTCCTCGTGAGCGTCGGGCAATCTCCACCGCACCTTCTTCCACGATCTCAGTTTGAAAAATATCGGCCGAGCGCAGCACAATCTCCCGCAAATCCGTCTCTTCGTAATATTCCATATGAGAGATAATTCCAAATCGATCACGCAGTGGCGCCGATAGCATCCCTGCCCGTGTAGTCGCTCCGATTAAAGTAAACGGCGGCAATGGAAAATGTACTGGGTGAGCTGTCGGCCCCTGTCCCACCATGATATCTACATAATAATCCTCCATTGCTGAATACAAGGTTTCTTCTGCTACTCGCGGCAATCGATGGATTTCATCGATAAATAGTACATCGCCCGGCTCCAGCTCATTTAAAATCGCTACTAGATCCCCCGGACGTTCGATTGCCGGTCCACTGGTTGAGCGAATCTGCACATTCATTTCATTAGCGATCACCATCGCCATCGTGGTCTTCCCCAGACCCGGCGGCCCATAAAGCAAAACATGATCCAATGCTTCTTGGCGGTTTTTCGCTGCTTCAATATAGATCGACAGTTCTTGCTTAACCTTGTCTTGACCGATATATTGAGCAAGGTATCGAGGACGCAGTGATTTTTCTAAACTTTTATCGCTCTCATCCGCATCTGGTGAAAGCAAACGTTCTTCATCCATCTAACTCGTCCTCCTACTTCTTCATCATTAATTTTAGAGCTGCTCGTAAATAATCGTCGGTATTTTGCAATGTTTCTTTTTCCAAAACTTTTTCGACTTTCTTGATTTCTTTCGGGCTGTAGCCTAATGCCTGTAGGGCTTCCATTGCTTCAGCCAGAGCCGTATCATCATTGCCTTCATAGAACAAGGACATTGGATCCTCGACGAGCTCGGTGAGCTTGCCTTTTAAATCCAAGACCATTTGTTGGGCAGTCTTTTTCCCTACACCTGGGAATTTCGTTAAATAGGTCACATCGCCTGCTTCAATGGCTTGGATCAAGCCTTGATGATCCTCATTTGCCATGATCGCTAAGCCGCTCTTGGGTCCAATACCAGATACTGAAAGCAGTCGTAAAAACAATTCTTTTTCAGCCAATGTCTCAAAGCCGTATAATAAATGCGCATCCTCGCGAATGATCTGCTGCACATAGATCGTCACAGATTGCTCCATTTTGCTGCTGTAGCGATAGGGATTGCCTAACGCGATTTGATAGCCGATCCCATTTACATCCAACACCACATAGCTAGGGCTGATGAAGGTCAATCGACCTGTAATATATTCGTACATAGTTGATCCTTTCTTTGGTTAAGAAAACAATTCTTTATTCTCACTGCATATACATAACCGCATATATGCACATATGTTCTCATTATTTTAGCACAAATGGCGGCGGTTAAAAACTCTTACCGCCGAATCCTTCCAATAGCTGTAATAAAGCAAAATAATCTGTCATCCGTAATTCCTGAGTGATTGCTAATGTCGGCACTTCCTCATCCTCATAAAGCAGATTCGTTGTTAAACATACATCGCTGTTTTCTAATGTCGCTGAAAAAACAACTTGAAAATCATTCGTCAAAAATCGGCGCAGATCGTCTTTTAAAATCGTTTCTTCAAACTCTGGCAGATCTGTCTGCAGAAAAATCCGCACAACCGGTTGGATGGTCAGCTCAGGCAAGCGCCGCAAAACAGAAAGATAACGACCAAAAAGAATCGATTCAGTACCACCTTGATCCGCTAAAACAGTTGAGACAAAAGCGGCTAGTTGGGGTTGCTGCTGGGTAATCTTCGTCCAGAAGGCTTTACCATTAATATTAAAACGAATCATTGGAAACAGCCGATGATACAGATGTCCGCTGATTAAATAGTTTTCTGCCTGCAAGGCTTGAAATTTTTCCCATGCCGCATGATTATTGATCTTCTTTTCTAAAATCCGATACCGCTCATCGATCTCAGCCATCACAAGAAATGGTTTCTTTGCCAGTAATCGATGAATTTTTTTGGTAATGTCTGGTACGTGGTAGTATTCCTCCCGCGTCAGCAGATTCAAAAATAGATTTCCTAAAGAGGCTTGTGTACGGAAATAGGCCGGCATCACGGGCTTTAGTTGCTGATAAAACTCTTTAAAAAGCGAATCGCCGGCTAGTGTCTGCTGACTGATTGAATTTGGTTCTAATGAGTAGTGTTGGACTTCTCGCAACAAATGAGCCGCTACTAAATATTCTAGGCGCTGCTCCTTAATAGGATTCAAGGCTACCTGAAAAAAGCGTTGGATCCCATGACTGATTTTTTCAACGAGCTCGTGCTGCAAGGGTGCGAAGGGCCAATCCTTTCCTCGAAATAGGCGCCAATAATAAACCGATAGATACATCCGAACGACTGGCTCCGGTGCCTGAAAAAATACTTCTCCGCGTTCAATCGTTAACTGCAGCGGCGCCAGTTCTTGATACAAGCCTTTCAATTTGCGCCGAATGGTCGATTCACTGCGAAATAATCTTTCGCTTAGTTCTTTGATCGTTCGGGCTTTTCCAGCAATCAATAAATGCAATAGCCGATAGGACAAGGAATGGCGAATCAAATCAACTAAAAATTGATTTTGCTCCATGATTTGATCGGCAATTAACAGGCGATAATTATTCCCTTCTTTTTCAAATAAGGGAATCTCCGTCTCTGTGAAGCGGCAATAGTTCTTACTCAATTCCTCCAGTAATCGTTGGACACTGCGGGCATCTAGCCCTACTTCCTCAGCCAAGTCAAGCTTCTTATGGATTTTTCCATCACTTAACAGCTCCAGTAAGCGAACACCGAAATAGATGTCTTTTTCGTAATGTTGTAATTCCAGCGCTTTGATATACATAAAAAAACTCCTTCACGCTCTATTTTAGCAAAAGAGCGCAAGGAGCAGCTACTAAAGACCTTCGAACAAATGGAACAAAATCGGCAGCAGTGCCACAGTCACTATTCCGTTGACACAAATACACAGGCCGGCCAAAATCCCTTCCAATTCACCGATTTCAATTGCTCGACCCGTGCCGATCGCGTGAGAGGTGCTGCCTAAAGCAATTCCCTGCGCTACAGGACTCTTGATATTGAACAGCTGGAAGACTTTTGTTCCTACCAGAGCACCAAAGATCCCGGTAGAAACAACGATCGCCAACGTTACTGGTGAAATGCCGCCCATCTGACTAGATAGATCAACAGAGATCGCTGTCGTCACAGATTTAGGCAATAAAGAAACGATGATCCCCTTATTCAACGAAAATAGCCGGCCAATCCCTACGCTTAATAGGCAATTTAAAACGACACCGACTAAAGTGCCTAAAATAACTGGCAAAAAGTATTTCTTGAGCTTATCGAAATTTTGGTATAACGGTAAAGCCAAGGCGACTGTCGCCGGAGTAATCATCATAGTGAATAGATTTCCGCCCATGTTGTAATCCTTATAGCTGATCCCGCTGAATTTCAACAGGATGATTATACTGATTACACTAGCAATCAAAGGATTGATGAAAGGAATATTAATTTTAGTCAATAATTTTTCCATCAATGTGTAGATCAATAACGTAAGTGCTAACCCAAAAAGCGGATTACTCGCCAGCGCTGAGATCATCTGCTCCACCTCGTATCTTTTCAACTTGATCAACCAGACGATCCTTTTTCTCAGTGCTCTTCATGCCGATCTTTTCGACAATCTCTGCTGTTTTACCAACAGCAACAAGAGATACGAATGAGCAAACAACCACCGCTCCAAGTAAAACAGGCCAAGTATATTTGATTGCTCCATAATATTGCATCAACCCGACACCTGCCGGCACAAATAAGATCGTTAAATGATTCAATAAAAAGTTTGCTGTATCTTCAATCGCTGAAGGCTTTAATAGCTTGGTTTGGAAAGAAAGAAATAATAACAAAATACCGATAATACTTCCCGGAACCGGCAGCTTAAAAAACAGCCGTAAGCCTTCCCCAATAATGGAATAGAGTAATAACAAACTTAATTCTTTAAACATTTTCATAACTATCGCCTTTTCTAAAAATAGGATAGTTCTAGTATAGCGAAAAAAGAATCACTCGCTCTCCAAGTTTTGTCGGAATTTCATACATTTTCTGAAAAGCGATAGCGAAAGTCTAAACTTAATCATCTACAAGAAGGGCTTCGCGAACTCGCTCAGCTTTATCGGCAATAAAGCTAGTTCGTGAAGCCAGACATGGATAGACCTGCTGCAAAATTACTTATTCATTTGAAAATTTTATGATTCCTTTATGATTCAAAAAAGCTGTGCCGAAAACAAGGCACAGCTTGGTTTATTTCACAATCGTTTTGTACTCTCCGTAGCCTGCTTCATCCATCTCTTCAAATGGGATGAACCGCAGAGCTGCTGAGTTGATGCAATAACGCAATCCACCTTGATCTTGTGGGCCATCGTTGAAGACGTGTCCGAGATGGGAATCAGCTTCCTTACTGCGAACTTCTACTCGGTGCATGCCGTGGGAAAAATCAGCCTTCTCTGCGACACCGCGTTTTTCGATCGGCCGGCTAAAAGATGGCCAGCCGCAGCCAGCATCATATTTGTCGCTAGAAGAAAACAGCGGTTCACCGCTGACCACATCAACATAGATGCCTTTTTGATAAAAGTCATCATACTTGCCAGAAAATGGACGCTCAGTGGCATTTTCTTGTGTGACCGAATATTCCATTGGTGAAAGCTTCTGTCTCAATTCTTCTTTTTCCATCCTTCATTCCCTCTTTCACGATTGCTTTGAATAAGGTAAGCATACATCCATCAAGAAAAAGAAACGATAAATTTGCTCAGACTGATTTCAAAAAAAGATCGATGGATACTTTTCCATCGATCAATACTCAAAATCCTTCAACATCTGATTTACCGCACCCACCGGAAAACCAACGATGCTGTAATAATCGCCTTCGATTTTTTCAACAAAGACACCTGCCCCATTCTGAATACCATATGCGCCAGCTTTATCTTTGTAATCGTCACTATCTAAATAGCGGTTGATTTCTTCATCGGTCAATGGGTAAAAGGTTACTTTAGCAGAAGTTAATTTCTCTGCTGTTTTCCCACCTTGGCGGATCACTACAGACGTATAAACCAAATGATTGCCGTCACTCATGTCCCTCAACATGCCAAAAGCTTCCTCTCGGCTTTTTGGCTTTCCTAGGATTTGATCGTCTAGCACAACGACTGTATCGCTAGCGATAACCAGTGCCTCTGGTTGGTCAGCAGCAACGACCGCTGCTTTTTGACGGGCCATCTCCATCACGTACTCTACCGGTGCATACTGCTCTTTGACTTCTTCATCAATGTCGGCAGGCTGAACGGTGAAATCAGCAATCAGCCAATGCAGCAATTCTCGGCGCCTAGGTGATTGCGAAGCTAAAATAACTGTCATTTGTTCGTGCTCCTCGTGTAATCTAGTGTGGGTCTTGAATGCGTTTAAACATATGCTCCATATCGCTGTTGCTGAAATGGATCAGTACTGGACGGCCATGCGGGCAGTTAAAAGGATTGTCGCATTGTGCTAAATCCGTCAATAAAACCCGTGCCTGTGCTTCATTCAAATGATGGTTAGCTTTGATGGATCGTTTGCAGCTCATCATGATTGCTGTCGCTTCACGGAATTTCTTCACACTGACAGAACCGGTGATCAGCAGCATGTCAATCATCTCGCGAATAATGCTTTCTTCTTGGCCTGCCGGATACCAGGTTGGATGTGCTCGCACTATGAAGCTGTTTGGACCAAACTCCTCTAGATAAATCCCAACCTCCTGCAGCAGTTCTGTTTTTTCTTTCAGCTTGATCGCATCATTGTTGGGGTAATCTAAGACAAAAGGAACCAGCAACTCCTGCAGATCATCGGAAACATCTCCGATTTTTTCGCGGAAATATTCGTATTTGATTCGCTCTTGAGCCGCGTGCTGATCAATGATATATAGGCCGTCTTTGCTTTGAGCGAACAAATAGGTTCCATGCATTTGACCAAAATACTCCAACATTGGAAACCGTTCTTTTGGCTGTTCTTGCTCCAGCTTCGTGATAGCTTGTTCGATTACCTTCTCACCAGATTGAGTGCTGAGATCAAACTCAGGGTGATCGGTATTGGCCGCCTCTTCGCAGCTCTCCTCTTCAACTTGAGGGGCTTCTTCGGCCAGCGGCTCTGGGGTCTCCTCCACGACCGAGGCTTTTTCCTGCTCGGTCTCTAATGGAACAGGCCTTGTTTCCTCGACCCTCTCTTCTTTCAAGGGGACAGATGTTTCGTTTGCTTCTGGTTGTTTGGCTTCGACATAAAAAATTCCAGTCTTAGGATCGTAATTCAAGTCGCTTTTTTTCTTCGGCTGTTCCTCTAGCGCCAAGTCTAATTGCTCTGTTTGAATTTTTTCGACTTTGCGTTTAAAGCTGGGATTTTCACCAACATCGGGAATCAAATTGATCTGACGCAGACTCTCAGCAATCCCGCGGCTGATCAAATCCATCAATTCTTTTTCTTTGGATAAACGAACTTCCTGCTTAGTAGGGTGGACATTCACATCGACTAACAGCGGGTCCATCGTGATTTCAAGCACTGCGATCGGATAGCGTCCCACCATTAATTTTGACTGGTAGCCATTGATAATCGCCTTGTTCAGCGCGTAATTCTTAATATACCGGCCGTTGATGATCACGGATAAGTAATTGCGGCTTGCACGTGTCACTTCAGGCAGCGAGACATAGCCGTTTAGCGTGAAGTCCAAGTCCTTGGCTTCGACCTTCAGCATTTTTTTCGCTGTCGCAACTCCATAAATACCTGCAAGCGTCTGCTTCAAATCTCCACTGCCGCTGGTGCTTAGCATTTTGTGACCATCATGGACAAGCCGAAAGGCGATCTTGGGATGACTCAAGGCCATCCGGTTCACAATGTCGCCAATATTTGACAATTCCGTCTGCAACGATTTGACATACTTCAAGCGAGCAGGTGTATTAAAGAACAGATTCTCGACCGTGATTTTCGTCCCTGTACGCAAGGAAGTGGGCCGCTGCTCTTCGATCTTGCCGCCTTTTAAGAACAAGTAAGACCCTTGTGTCTCATCGGCAGTCGCGGTCTCCAAGGTCATCTCAGAAACTGAGGCGATCGATGGCAAAGCTTCACCGCGGAAGCCCAGTGTGCGAATCCGGAATAGATCATCGCGATTGTGGATTTTACTGGTTGCATGTCGTTTAAAGGCATTTTCAACATCGTCCTGCCGGATGCCTTCACCGTTATCTACGATCTGGATTTTCTTCAGGCCGGCCTCTTCGATCAAAATATCGATTTGCGTCGCTTTGGCATCGATCGCATTTTCAACTAATTCCTTGACGACTGACGCTGGACGTTCGACTACTTCACCAGCGGCGATTTGATTGGCTAAACGTTCGGATAATTCTTGGATTTTTCCCATCGAACTCCTCCTATCAGCATTTTAAATTCGTTTTTGCAATTCGTATAGGAAGTTTAAAGCTTCCATCGGGTTCATTTCAAGTAAATCGGCTTTCTTGATGCTGTCCACTACACCGAGCTCGGCGGTGGAAACCTCGCTGAATAAGGAAAGCTGCTCCGTTTCTTCAGCGATTTCCACATTTTTCTGAGAAGGAGTGTCCGCTTCTAACGCGGATAGAATCGTCGCTGCCCGTGAAAGCAGATCTGTCGGCATGCCGGCGATCTTGGCTACATGAATCCCGTAGCTTTTATCAGCGGGGCCATCCATCAATTTATGCAGGAAGACGACTTCGCCGTTTTGCTCGACCGCGCCAACGTGAACATTTTTTAGCTGCGGCAGTGTTTCTTCCAACACAGTCAACTCATGGTAATGCGTTGAAAATAGCGTCTTTGCTTTGACATTTTTGTGAATGTATTCAATAATCGCTTGCGCTAGCGCCATTCCGTCATAGGTGGCTGTTCCGCGGCCTAATTCATCAAAGAGAATCAAGCTGTTTGGTGTCGCATGGCGCAGGGCTTGATTGGCCTCCATCATTTCTACCATGAAGGTAGACTGGCCGGCGATCAGGTCATCGCTGGCACCAATTCGGGTAAATATCTGATCAAAAATCGGCAGTTCAGCACTTTCCGCTGGAACAAAGCAGCCCATCTGCGCCATGATTACCGTTAAAGCAAGCTGGCGCATATACGTACTTTTACCAGACATGTTCGGTCCAGTAATCAGCAGCAGCAGTTCATCTGGACTCATATGCACACTATTAGGAATGTACTCTTGATGTCCCAATACTTTTTCTACGACCGGATGACGGCCTTCAGTGATCTGCAAATTGTGGGTACCGACTTCCATTGTCGGCTGTACATATTGATAACGTTCGCTGACTGTCGCAAAGCTTTGCAATACATCGGTCGCACTCAAGCTTTTGGCTAATTTTTGCAAACGGGTGATGGCCTTTTTAACTTCGTTTCGTACCTCTAGGAAGAGTTCATATTCAAGTGCAACGGATTTTTCTTCGGCTTCTAAAATCAAGGTTTCTAATTTTTTCAGCTCAGGAGTGATAAAACGCTCCGCATTCGCTAGGGTTTGCTTCCGCTCGTATTTGCCTTCTTCCAAATTAGCAAGGTTCGACTTCGTGATCTCGATATAGTAGCCAAATACGCGATTATATCCGACTTTTAGCGTCTTAATGCCTGTCGCTTGACGCTCCCGTGCTTCCAGTTCAGCAAGCCAAGTTTTTCCGTTCTTCATCGCTTCGCGGTATTGGTCCAATTGTTCATTGTAGCCGTCCTTAATCACATTTCCTTCGGTGATCTGCAGCGGCGCTTCGTCATTGATGGCTTTTTCGATCAAGTCAACCAAATCGTCCATCGGCTCCATGTCTACTAAGAGATCGTTCCACTCGCCTTGATTGATACCCGTTAACAATTGACGAATCTGCGGTACTTGCATCAATGACGTCTTCAATTGGATCAGGTCGCGGCCATTGACGTTGCCAAAGGCCACACGTCCAGCCAAACGTTCTAAGTCATAGACCTTCGTTAACGTTTCGTTTAGATCCATCCGTTCAAAATAAGCATTCAATAAAGAGGACACCATTGCTTGACGGGCATTGATCTGACGCTTTTGAATCAGCGGGCGATCGATCCATTGCTTTAATAAACGTCCGCCCATCGCTGTTTTCGTTTCATCCAACAACCACAGCAGCGTCCCTTGTTTTTTCCCGGTACGAATTGAACGGGTCAATTCCAGGTTAGTCTTAGAGAAATAATCCAGCTTTAGGAAATGCTCTGGCTGGTATTCTTCTGCTTTCTGAATATGCCCTAAGCTGCGTTTTTGTGTCACCGATAAATAGGTCAACAGTTTGCCTGTCGCTTCTTTTTCCAGCTCGTCGGTGATATCCGCTGTCAGGAAGCTGAACTCCGCGTTGTCTTCGATCGTTTCCTGCTGGGAGAAGACCAGACCCAGACGTTCTGCCAGATTCTTCTGCAGGCCTTCTGGAATCTCGCTGCCTAGAACGATTTCCTTGGTTTGTAACGCCGTTGCTTCATTCATCACGGCTTCTTCGTCATGTAATAAAGCGGTCTTCAGCTCACCCGTCGAAAGATCGACATAGGCGAAGCCAAATTTATCTTTGACTTGAGTGACTGCGGTCAAGAAATTATTGGCTTTGGCTTCAATGCCTTTGCCTTCCATCAAGGTCCCTGGTGTGATTAACTGGACAACCTCACGTTTGACCATTCCTTTGGCCTGTTTCGGATCTTCCATTTGTTCGCAGATCGCGACCTTATAGCCCTGCTCAACTAGAGTATCGATATAGCCTTGAGCTGAATGATGCGGTACTCCGCACATTGGGATCGGATCGTCGGCGTTCCGATTGCGGCTCGTTAATGTTAATTCTAATAGCTGCGAAACCTTGACGGCATCTTCGTTGAAGAGCTCGTAAAAGTCTCCTAGCCGGTAAAATAGAAAAGCGTCTTTATATTGTTCCTTGATCGCCAAATATTGTTCCATCATTGGCGTATTTTTGGTTTTTTGAGGCATTAGTTCTCTCCTTCTCCAGTAGATTCCTCTGCTTCTAAAGCTTTATTGACTTCCTTTTGGATCATCGTCGTCAAATGCTGAAGCAGATCATTGGTTTCAAACAGCTGCTCACGATAAGCAATCACCAATGGATGCTGATTCAACTCTTTTGTCAGACGATCGGCTTCCTTTAAGGCTTCGCGCTCTGCTTCCGGTTTGCCGTAATGGGCAAATTGGACTGCATCCTTTTGCGCTGCTTTGATGTCTTCTTCTAATTTCTGAAGTGTGTCGTTTTCTGCTACTCGTTTTTGGAGCTGCTGGTAACGGATGATCACTTCATTTTCACCTAATAATGCTGTTAAATGAGATAAAGCCGCATCGACGGCGGCTTCATTTGCTAGATTCATTTTATCCCTCTGCTTCTATTCTCTAAATGGACGATCTTCATTGATCAAGATCGTTTCGATTTTTTGTCCATGGCCATTTTTATCGATATCAATCACACAAGCGGACAATACCGAACGGCCTTCTTCAATTACTTCAAAACGATGCGGCAGCGCCGTCAAGAATTTTTCAATGATCGGCTCTTTCTTCATCCCTAAAATACCATCATACGGTCCTGTCATTCCAACATCCGTTAAATAGGCAGTCCCTTTAGGCAAGATGCGCGCGTCATTGGTTTGAACATGGGTGTGTGTGCCGACTACCGCTGAAACACGACCGTCCGCAAACCAGCCCATCGCCTGCTTTTCACTCGTCGTTTCACCGTGAAAATCAACAAAAATATAGGGGGTACGCTCCCGCGCTTCCTTGATCAAATTATCGGCGATACGAAAAGGATCATCTAAATCGGTCATAAACGAACGTCCCTGCAAATTGATAATCGCCAGCTCCAACTCATTCACCTTCACATACAAATGCCCTTTGCCTGGTGCACCCTCCGGAAAATTCGCCGGTCGGATCATTTTTTTCGCGTCAGAAATAAACTCAAAAATCGCTTTGTTGTCCCAAGTATGGTTCCCCATCGTGACAACATCGACCCCATCTTGTAAAAACTTCTTATAGATTTTTTCTGTGATACCACGGCCTGCAGCCGCGTTCTCGCCATTGACGATCGTCAACTGTGGATGGTATTTCTTCTTTAATCGCGGTAAATAATCGCTCAGCATTTGCCGACCTAACGAACCAACAACATCCCCAATGAATAGTAAGCGCACTTTTTTTCCCCTTCTCTAGTTAAGCATCTTGTCTTATTATAGTTGTTTTTGCTTGAAAATAAAAGATTCCATTCAACTTGCTGAAGGCATTTTAAAAATAAAAAAAACTGTGGGTAGTATTCACCCACAGTTTTCAACTGTTAAACAACCTCGGCTGCTCCTTCTTTATCCCAATGTGCTTTCTTTTCACTTTCTGCACGATAGCTTTGAACATGCTCCCATGTCTCTGGGTCCTGCTGATAAGTGTTAAAATCCAGCTCATCCATCAGCCATTTTTTCTGATCCTCGTCATAAACTAGACTCACAATAGCATTTTGCTTATCTGAGCTCAGCGCCTCATCGATTCCGACTTCCTCGACCAATTGCATCGAGCGCTTAAGATCGATATACAAATCTAATTGTACTTTTGTTTGTCCGTTGTTTACCGAAATTGAATCGCAATCAATCTTAACTGATTGAAATTGCTGATCAAAGCTTTTTAAGTACGGCTTCAGCTCTTCAAGGCTGCTCTGCATCTCTTCTTTGTGCCGCTTAGAGGCAGTCAATTGGGACATGTTCAGCCCTTCTCGAATGCCCTTGTTGAAAGAATCGAAGTAGTTGACTGCAGAAGCCAGCAGGTGCTTTTGAAATTTTTGATTGCCTTCATACAGACTATTTTCTTCAACCGTCACCCGTTGGTCTTCCGCTTTGAGATCGATGGTCTCCTTGTCCTTTTTGGCTCCGAATTTCGGATGGGCCATCTCATAGGTCAATTGGTATTTTCCCGGCAGGAATGGGCCAAAGGTATACTTGTTCCACTCTTCAACATACTCGCCGGAAATATCTTGTGCTTGGATCGTTGCCTGAAGCTCCGTTCCTTTAGGCAATTCGATCACTAAAAAACGCGCATTCGGATAAATCTGCGCCGGCTTCAAAAAGGAAGAGCCTTCTTTAATCGTGAAATTTTCATCTTCCTTCAATAGCTTGACGACTTGTTCCTTCTTCATTTTCTTCAAATGCTGATAAAAAACCTTTTGCGCATCTTTTGTAATCTTTTTCTTGTTCGAATAGCTTGGCATATAGCGCTTGATTTCCGTCTGGTCATTTTTAAGCAAGGCCTCCGCAAGCCGATCGACCGTTGCATCCTCACTATTTTTATAACTGGAATAGCTGATGGAACCAAAAACAATTACCGCTATCAACGCAATAACTGCCAGCGTTCCAGTCTTTCTAGTCATTCAGTCCGCCTCTGAAGGCTGCTTTCATGGATTTGAAATAGTAGTTTCGGCTTTCGTTGGATGAGTTGATTTCCCATTTGCCATCCTTTTTCTCCAGCTTCACTTGATAGCCTTCACCGTTCATATTGTCATCAGTATTGATTGGCGCTTCATTGATTTTTCCAGGTAATTCCTGTAACAGGTATTTTTCTGCATCACGACGAACACTTGTATAATCAGTATATTTGCCTTTGTTTTCTTCAACGAATTTATCTGTGATCGATTTCGTATCGACATCATCTAAAAATACCATTTCCGGACGCACATAGATTACTGCTGATTCTGGGAAGAATTCTTTAAAGCTGTAAGTCACTTTACCTTTTTCAGCATTCGTCTGTTGGATCTGAGTAATGACTTTTTCCAATTCAGCCGTGGAAGGCTCGTAGTTTGAGAAATCATCCTTCAGGCTATTGATACTGTCATCTTTGAAGGTCTTGCGTTCTGCTTCCACATCATTGGCCAGCTCAAGCTTTCCAGCCGCCTTCTTATCTTCATCCTTCACTTCGTCAGAACCGAAAAAGACTTTCGTTACGTATTGACTAGTCAAGGCCTGCACTGCTTTAGTGTCATCGCTGTATTTTTTCGTGTTTAGTTTCAGCTCGATGCCTTCGTCTTTGTCTTCATCTGTGTAGTATGTCGGTTTATAATGCAGCTCATATTCCGCATCCTTCTTGACTTCAAATACCAGCGGCTCGGTAAAGCTCTTATCCTCTGACAAGCTTTCACTGCTCATTACCTTAAAATTATCGTTGGAATCATAGACATGCTCGGAAGAAACCTTCTTGCCATCTTCATCATATAAAGCAAAGTCACTAGAGGAAACATCTAATTTGTCCTTTGATTTATTTTTCACCTTGATGTCTAATGCTAAAAAGCCTGTTTCATCATCAACCTTTTCCCCATCAGGAATGATGTAGCTGCCTCCTTCGACACTCATTTCAACCTTGGAGGTTTGCGCTGTATTTTCCTTTTTGTCCTCTTTTTTTGTCTCTCCGCCGCCTGAGCAGGCAGTCATCGTTAATAACAAACTGCTCAGTAAAACCACTCCGCTAAGCACCCTAAACTTTTTCATGTGTTCTCCTCCTATATGTACTACTTTTTTAGTTAATAAAAAAACATTTATTGACTATATGATATACGAAAAAGAACACCTCCGTCAACATAGTTACAGAAATTAACAACAAGTAGAGAAAACTTAAAAAAACAAATAGAATTAATAAATGAAAATGTTAAAAAAAGATTTTATAATATTTAAATCTGTTTAATTTGTCATTTTCCTTTCTGTTTTCCACAAGTAAATAAATAAAACACGAGCGGTTTCTTATTTGTGAGAAACACTGTCAAAAAAACATCGTCTTTCGTGGAAGAACTCAAGAACATAGTCCTCGTTCCAAAGGGGGATTAAACAAATCCCATGCCTTTCCCTCCATTATTTGTTAATTAATCCAAAAAAGAACCGGGAAAAAATCCCGGTTCTTACATCTGCTTATTCATGAACCAATTCTAATTGGCGTAATGCTTTATAGATACCGTCTTGATCGTTCGTATCGGTCACAAGATTCGCTGCTTCTTTGACATGGTTAGCAGCATTGCCCATCGCCACACCTGTCCCTGCCAAATTCAGCATTTCAATATCATTATTGCCATCACCGAAAGTAACGATGTTTTCTGGTTTGATCCCGACCTTCTTCGCTAACGCTAAGATCGTTTGGGCCTTCGATCCAGGATTTGGAATGATGTCTACACTATTTTCATGCCAGCGAACCAATCGAAATTCTGGAAAGGCCGCTTGAAATTCTTCATCCATGGACTGGTCATAAAAGGCACAGCCTTGATAGACTTCATGCTGAGAGAAATAATCTGCATCGTACGCAGGAGCCTGCTGTCCAAAAGAAGACATAGCATTGCTGACTTTTGCTCCGTCGAAATTCGTGACACGCCCAAAGGAATCTAGGCCAAAGAGAATGATATCGATCTTCCGCTCACTGGCAAAGTCAATCATCCGAGTCAGAGCTTCACGATCAAGCGTGTGCTTATAAACCTGCTCATGATCTAAAAAACCGGCAGAGCCATTACAAATGATGTAATTCGTACACCCCAACTGATGAATCACATCGCCAGCCAATAAGCGGGAACGTCCTGTCGCAATAGTCACTAAGTGTCCAGCTTCACGCAATGCTTTCAACGCCTTCATCGTGCTGTCCAAAGGTTTTCTTTGGCTGCTCAACAAGGTCCCATCAATGTCTAGTGCGATTAATTTTCTTTCCAAAATATCTCTCTCCATTTATATGTATTTGCTGCCCTCACGTAGGGCTAACTTACTTAATGAATGCTGCTGCATAAAACTCTTTACCCAATCAGGATTCACCTTGCTATAATCCCGCAACGCCCATCCGATCGCCTTCTGAATGAAAAATTCCTCCGTCGTCAGATCCGCCAAGATTGCTTGTGCCAATAATTTTGTATCAGTTTCTTCTTTAAATAGAAGCTGCAGGTTAATCGCTATACGCCGATACCAGAAATTCTCGTGCTGATAAAAGAAGCTGTACACAGACTCCAACTTCTCAGGGTGAGCCAAGACCCACGTAGAAAAAACTTTACGCCAGGCATCAATACTGTCCCACCAACTCTTTTCCGCTAATAAAGGAAGCAAAGCGGCTAGCTCCTCCAGTGAGAAGCGTTGGATATTTTTCTGCGCTAAATCAATGGCATAGTATTGGTATTCCCGCTCGTCCTTGCGGTAGTTGCGGAAAATCTCTTGAATCAGCTCCGACAGCGGCAGCGCTAGGCTTTCTTTTAAATAAGGACGCTCTAACAAGGCCCTTTGCGGTTTTTTAACGCCGCAAAACGGAAAGAGATTTTTCATATAGCGAGCCATCGGTTCTGCATGATCCGGTTGATACGGAAAAATCAACGCTTCCATTGATGGATCCACCTCTTTTCACCTCTTCATTGTAGAGAAGTTTCAGAGAATTTGCAAAAACTTCTTCCGTAATTTTCATTCAATCTTTTTGCTGTCTTTGATAAAAAGGAATCGTTTTTTGTCAGCACCCAACAATTAACACATTTTTTTCAAAAAAGCAACAGCTGAACTTGACTCGGTGTAGTCTTTTCCGTTATACTGACCTTTGTGTAAAATAATGCAGCAGAGGAATAATAGCCCGTCCCCAGTTCGTTGCCAGCATTGGTTCAATTGTGTAACCGCGGCTGCAAAGGTGAAGATTGAAGAACGAACTACACGGATATGAATTTTTCAACGGATTATTTTACTCCAAAACAATTTATTGGAGGAATTTTTAATGTCACGTTATACAGGACCATCATGGAAACAATCTCGTCGTCTTGGTATCTCATTATCAGGAACAGGGAAAGAATTAGCACGTCGTCCATACGCTCCAGGTCAACATGGACCAAACAGCCGTGGAAAGAAATCTGAATACGGCTTGCAAATGTCAGAAAAACAAAAATTACGTTTCATCTACGGATTAAACGAACGTCAATTCCGTAACTTATTCGTACGCGCTAGCAAAATCAAAGAAGGTAAACACGGTGTTAACTTCATGATCTTACTAGAACGTCGTCTAGATAACGTGGTTTACCGTCTAGGTTTGGCTTCTACTCGTCGCCAAGCTCGTCAATTAGTTAACCACGGTCACGTAACTGTCGATGGCAAACGTGTTGACATCGCTTCTTATGAAGTAGAAGTTGGCCAAGTTATCGGTATCCGTGAAAAATCTAAAAACATGATTACTGTGAAAGAAGCAGTTGAATCAGCTGTTGGTCGTCCTGCTTTCGTAAGCTTCGACGATGAAAAATTAGAAGGTTCATTGTCTCGTTTACCAGAACGCGATGAAATCAACCCAGAAATCGACGAATCATTAGTCGTTGAATTCTACAACAAATTAATGTAAGACTTCTTACAGACACTCAAGTCCTTGCACCGCAAGGGTTTGGGTGTTTTTTTGATACTTGAATTGTCAAATCAA